>JBBAKF010000016.1:0-39250 GCA_040403635.1 Polynucleobacter sp. | reverse complement strand
TTTTTAACCCATCACTCAAATGTTGTCCAACTCTTCGTGCCACAACATCGATAGGACCTCCTGCTGAAAAGGGCACGATGATACGGATAGGACGATCCGGCCATGCGTTAGCTTTGTTTTGTGCATGCACGGTATTGGCAATCAAAAGAGTGCCAAAAGAAATGAATAAACATATCCAGCGTTTCGCTTGTCTCATGAAATAAATCATGTTATCTCCAAACTCAAGGTGTGCTTTATACCAGCCTTGTAGTTAATGTAATAATTTTTTTTAGGTTAACATATTTATAGACATAGTGTCACTCATATAGCGCAATATTTTGCTTAGGGTATTCCTTAGGTGTATTGCGATGAACTGATACTTATAAAAAAAGATGACCTCAATAAAAATTTAAGGAGACCGTATGACAGTTTCAGAAACGATTCAGTCGCAAGTGCGCGATCATGGCATGATCGTCGAAAAAGATGTGCAAATTCCCTTACGCGATGGTGGTTTTTTATATGCCGATATTTTCCGACCAGATACGGCAGAAGAAAAATTTCCGGCAATTGCAAATATAACTGTCTACAACAAAGATAAATTATGGATACCTCCAGAGGATTTAGAAGAGGAAGCAAATCCTTACATGAACTGGGAAGCTGCAAATCCTGAATGGTGGGTTCCTCGCGGTTATGTTTGCGTGCGTATCGATTCGAGGGGTACAGGAAAATCTCCTGGACGGTGTGAGCCGAGCTCATATCAAGAGAGCTTAGATTTTTATGATTGTATTGAATGGTTAGCCAAACTTGATTGGTGTTCGGGGAGTATTGGAACCTTAGGAATTTCTTACCACGCGGCTTGTCAATGGCGTCTTGCGAACCTAAATCCACCGTCATTAAAAGCCATTATTCCTTGGGAAGGGCGTGCTGATCAATACCGAGATCAGGCTTATCATGGCGGTATATTTTCGATGGGCTTTTTAGGAAATTGGATCAATCAGCATATGGCACGGCAATTATTGGGTCGAACGCGTAGGTACAATCCAGATGCATTTACACCGGATATGTTATGGCAATACTTAAGTCATGATTTAGATTCCGAATGGTGGCGGATGTGTAGTGCCCGCTGGGATCAGATTAAAGTACCAGTTTATACCGTAGGTAATTGGGGTGGGTGGGGATTACATTTGCGCGGGAATACCGAAGCCTATTTATGCGCGCAGTCCAAGCATAAGAAGTTACGGATTCATACAGGAGATCACTTTCGGCCTTTCCACTCGAACGAAGGGAAGGTCGATCAATTACGTTTCTTTGATTATTGGTTAAAAGGGATTCAAAATGGGATTATGGAAGAGCCTCCCATTAAGTTAGAAATCCGTACGGGGGGGAGTAAAAAGCCTTATGCATTTCGGTATGAAAACGAATGGCCACTTGCAAGAACACAATGGACCAAAATGTATTTCAGTATTGAGCGTGAACGCTCCGTAGATGAGAAGCATACCGAAGGTCGATTAGTTCCTCAGCAGATTAGCGAGTCGCGCCAAATCAGTTATAGCGGCAGTAACCCGAATAAAGCGGGTATTGGATCAGGATCCTCGGCACCTGGAATTGGTCGCTCTGGGATATCGTTTATTACTGACCCTATGACACAGGATACGGAGATTACAGGCCCCTTGATGGCAAACCTTTGGGTTGCAAGTACAGCCGAGGATATGGATATTATGGTGACTCTACGTCATATTGATCCTGCTGGTAATGAAGTCTTCGAACTAGGGCAACAGGGACAACCAGTCGTGTTGACCAAAGGTTGGTTACGTGCATCGCACCGAAAACTAGACCTTGAAAAAACTCTACCGTACCGCCCTTATCATGCCCATAATGAACGTCAATGGTTAAATCCTGATGATCCAGTGGAGTGCCAAATTGAAATCATTTCCACATGTATTGTTCTCAAAAAAGGGTATCAACTACGCGTTGATATTCATGCGCAGGACAGTGCTGGAAGTGGTAACTTCACCCATTTTCATGCGGACTATAACGAAGGAGCTACGCACACCTTCCACTCCGGAGGTAATATGCAATCGTATATCTTGTTACCAATCATTCCTGAGTAAAGCATTCAGATGGGGTAATCCTACCCCCTCTGTGACTCTATTTTGATTTTTTAAAAATGCTTACCTGATTGCTGAAGAGTAATCAGGTTCAATTAATTCTGACGGATTGTAAATAATCCTGATCAATCTGCATTCCCCAACCGGGTTCTGTAGGTAATGTGTAAATGCCATTTTTAAAGGGCTCTTTAGCTTGATTGGCAATTAAGCGATAGAAAAAAGGATCACGCCAAGGTAGCATCACCTCACCATAAAAACCATTGGGAACACCTGCAGACATCATCAGCCCAAACTGCGGCTCAAGATGCTGCATCACTTTGACTCCGTAAGTATGCGCAAGCGTTGCCACTCTGCGCCATTCGGTGGGGCCACCACCCCAGCTCCCATCAAAATTGCAAATATCAATCGCCTTGGCTTGCATTAAATCACGACAGCCAAAACGCGTGAGTTCACTTTGACCTGCTGTAATGGGAATGCCGGAGATGGAACGCACGAGCGCCATTTCTTCGCGATCGTTATCCCACTGACAAGGCTCTTCTAACCAGGTGAGGTTTAAATCTCGCGTGATTTTTGTAAACTCAAGAGCCTCTGGAAGACTCCACGCCTGATTGGCATCACAGCCTAAAATAAAATCATCACCGCCCGCTTTGCGAACGACTTCTGCGCGTTTAGCATCTTCGCTAGGAGAGAGACCCCCCATTTTTAATTTAAGACCATGAATCCCAAAGGCTTTGAGTTCTTCGACCTCTTGCTTGAGTCCTTCTAAATCATCTTTTTCACGGTAATAGCCCCCGATTGCAAATACCCGAATCTCTTTCTTAGCGCCGCCCCATAACATGTTGATCGGCAGCCCCACTAACTTCCCAATCGCATCGTGCAGGGCACTATCAATACAAGACTGCGCGCGCAGAGCAATTCTGCGATCACGTAAAAAGGGTTCTGTGGATTTACGAGTTAATTGCCAAGCATCCTCAATCGCGCCAACACGATGACCGATTAAACGTGGCGCCATTTCTTGATCGATCATCTGGATCACAGCAGCTTGCAAAGCATCATCATTACCGTTAAAACATTCACCGATGACTCCAGCGTCTGTATGGATCCGTGTCAAAATCGTGCAACGGTGTGACAACTTCAGGGTAGAGCCAGTTGCCACCCGCTCCATTTTGACTTTTAGCGGTATTGTTTCAATTCGCGTTATTTTGGCGCTCAGTAAAGGATGCTGTGAACTCATGATCAATCTTTATCCAATTACTCGGGTTGTAATTTTAAGGTTTTAATCAGTAGCGCCCATTTTTGAGATTCTGCGGCCATAAACTTACTAAACTCCTCTGGACCTTGGTAAGAAACTGTAGCGCTTTCATCGGATAATTTTTTAATTGTTTCAGGTTTAGACAAGATATCCGCAATGGCAGTATTTAACTTTTGGATCACATCTGCAGGTGTGCCAACTGGTGCCAATATTCCCCACCAGTTATCTGCATCATAGCCTTTGAGGCCCATCTCAGAAGCTGTTGGTACATCGGGCAGAACAGCTTGACGTTTGTTGCCACTCACTGCAAGGGGGCGCAGGCGTTCAGCCTTAATCAAAGGTAAGCCTTGCACGACGGTTCCGACAGAGATTTGAGCATGACCAGCGGCCACATCAGCAAGTGCTGCACCTGCTCCTTTATAAGGGATATGAACTAATTGCAAACCAGCTTGACTGGCAAACATTTCAGTGACTAGATGCTGGGAACTACCAACTCCAGAGGAAACAAAATTCACTTGATTAGGTCTGGCCTTGACGTAAGTAATGAGCTCAGGTAGCGTCTTGACCGGTAAGCCTGGGTAAACGCTAATGACTTGTGGGGCTGTACCAATCCTAGAAATTGGCAGAAAATCTTTGATCGGATGATAGGGTAGTTTTTTATATAAGGACGCATTAGCTGTATGCGGAGTAGAGATCAGTAGTAGCGTGTAGCCATCAGGCTTTGACTTTGCCACAAAATCAGTACCTAAGGTACCACCTGCACCACCGCGATTATCCACCACAAAAGGTTCACCCAAGCGTTTTTGGAGTTGATCAGCCATGAAGCGTCCCACAATATCATTACTTCCGCCGGTCGCAAAAGGGATCACTAAACGTACAGGACGATTAGGATAAGTGGGGTCAGCACTTGCCATAAAAGGGGCAAGTAAAGACAATAATAAAATTTTGAATAACACAGGTCGGGAATGTTTAATTAGCATAATATGGTCTCGTATAAATAAATAGTTTTAATTGCTTTTCTTATTTTATTACACATGGAGCAAATTTAGCCATGTTGAAACTTTAAAGATTGTCCCAAAAGGGAGGATGAGCTGTCTCATTTAATACATATTTACATTTGTTTGCGATAATACGTAAAAATAAAATCACTTTTGGAGACATTACGATGCAACTCAAGCAACTATTTTTACGCACGTGCAAACAGATATGCATTTATACCGCATTGGCAATCCAATGTTTGGTTCTTATTTTTAGTCAAAGTGCAACAGCGCAAACGCAAAATCTAGCCAACTATCCAAATAAACAGATTCAGTTCATAGTGCCATTTCCGCCGGGCGGACCTGCAGACGTTCAAGCACGGATTATTGGTCAAAAATTAAGTGTACTTTGGAAGCAGCCGGTCATTATTGATAATCGTCCGGGTGCTGGAGGCAGTATTGCTGCGGAATTTGTTTCAAGAGCACCTGCTGATGGCTATACCTTTTTGTATACCACCTCTGGGGTCATTAGCGTAAACCCTGTTTTTAGTAACTCTTCCTTTGACCCATTAAAAGATTTATCACCTGTGATTCTGACATCCACACTGTCTAGTGTGATGGTCGTTCATCCATCGCTCAATATTAAATCTGTTAATGAGCTGATTAGCTATGCCAAAGCCAATCCTGGCAAACTGAACTATGCGAGTTCTGGTAATGGTAGTACGAGTCATTTATCGATGGAGCAGTTTAATCGTTTAGCGGGTGTACAAATTGCGCGTATTCCTTACAAGGGCGCAGCTCCAGCGATTAATGATTTGCTTGGGGGTAATGTTCAGGTGATGTTGATGGGTCTCACATCGGTATTGCCGTTTTTAAGTTCCGGTAAGCTCACAGCGATTGGTGTGTCGAGTTTAAAGCCATCGCCACTGGCCCCGCAAGTGCCAACGATTGCTTCAAGTGGCATGCAAGGATTTGAAGCGAGTAACTGGTTAGGCGTCCTTGCTCCTCCAAATACTCCAGCGAGCATCGTTCAAAAAATGAATACAGAAATTTATGCCATCATGAAACTTCCCGATGTTCAAGAGCGACTCTTTAAAGAGGGCTTTGAAACAATGCCGACAAAAACACCACAACAATTTAAAGAGTTTATTCAACAAGATATTGCTAAGTGGAAAAAAATTATTAAAGAATCAAATATCACCACAGATTAAAGTGGTAGAGCCTTATCAATTCATTAGGAGACTGTATTGCAACACATTACCCAAAAACTGATTCACACTTGTCTTCATGAATTGCCGCTGCAAATCGGACCAGAACAGATCAACGCAGCGCGTAAATGTCTGGTAGATAGTTTAGCCACGGCATTAACGGCTTATCAAGAAGAGCCTATTGATATGTTGCGCGCGCTGACCATTGAGCCATCAGAGCAGGGGCAAAGCACAGTCATCGCTTATGGGGAAAAGTCCCGTCCTGCTGATGTTGCGCTCGTTAATGGCACGATGATCAGTTTGCAGTTGTTTGATGATAATCAAGCAGAAATGCGTGGTCATCCATCGGGGCCACTTCTGCCAGCCGTTTTAGCTTTAGCAGAATTAAAAAATCTGACGATTGATGAAGCGCTTAAAGCCTTTGTGATTGGTTATGAGGTGGAATGTCGCTTAGGCACTTTGATTAATCCCTCGCATTATGAATTAGGTTGGCACGCAACGGCAACGCAAGGAACCTTAGCAGCAGTGGTTGCCAGTGGCATTATCTTGCAACTCAGTGATGAGCAAATGGCGCATGCGCTGGGTATTGTGACATCGATGATGGGTGGTGTGCGACGTAATTTTGGCACGATGACGATGTCGATGCATAGTGGTATGGCGTCGAGTAATGGTATTCGAGCAGCACAACTTGCTGAAAAAGGCTTTACAGGTGACCCGCATATCTTTGATGGTCCGATGAACCTTGGTGAGGTTTTTTCAAGAGAATGGGATTCAGATTTACTCGACAAGAATCTGGATCTGTGGGGTAAGCCTTTCATGATTGTTTCACCGGGAGCCACATTCAAGCTCTATCCTTGCGGACGTCCACCCTTATTTGCAGTTGATTGTGCACTAGCGATTCAAGAGCGTCATCATATTGCACCAGCACAGATTAAAAAAATCCGCTGTGATGTCAGCTTTTTGTTTCCTAGGACCCTCATTCATACCCATCCAACGAATGGGCTTCAAGCCAAAGCTTCTTTACAGTACTGTATAGCAACAAGTCTTTTAGATGGTAGGCCAACCCTCAATTCTTTCAGTGATGCGATGGTTAACCGTCCTGAAATCACACAATTGATTAATTTAATTGAGGTGTGTGTGCCACCGCATCTCTCCGAAGATATTTCTGAAGTGCGTAAAGCGCCGTTTGCGCAACCTGTCACACTGGTTTTAGAGACGCTTGATGGACAAGTTTTCACGGAAACGGTACCGATTCATAAAGGTTCTCCTAAAAATCCAGCTTCTGAGGCTGACTTAAAACAGAAGTTCTTGGATTGTGCGAGTATGCATATGCCACTCACAAAGGCGCAAGAAACATTGGTTTATATGCAAGATGGTAAACATACTATTCGGACATTAATGCAGATGGTAGCAGTGTAATTTCATCAATCGTAGTTTAAAAAGGAAGTTCTATGCCCTGCGTTTTAGTAGAAGAAGATCGTATTCTTCGTTTGATACAAGTGATTCTTGATCCGTCAACCAGTCAAGAGCGCTTAGCTGCTTTTGCAGACTTTAATTCAACGGATCAAGCAGATTTTCCAGCATGGTTAAGCGAGATGAGATCAGCTTTAGGTCACCTGTACCCATCAGAAGTGAAGTTGATTAACTCGCAAGAAGAGATGCACCAATTTTTACCAGAAGCGCATGTTCTGATTGTCGAAAGTTTGAAGTTTGGAAAAACTGAACTAGCCTTGGCGAAAAAATTAGCGGTGGTCTATAAGTTTGGGACTAATCTAGATAATGTGGATCAGGATGCCTGTAAAGAACATAGCATGCCATTATTTACCCTGCGCAGAAGAACGAATATTGCCATGGCTGAACACACGATGATGTGTATCTTAGCTTTGGCTAAACGATTACCATTAATCAATGGGATGATCACGAAAGACCGTTTGGCGGCAGAGAACTATTCTTTTAGACCTTACGATACGCGTCATACTGCTGGGGCTAATTATGCCCGAGTGCCCCAATTATTAACCTTAAGAGACGGCACATTAGGCTTACTGGGTTGTGGTGAAATCGGTCAAGAAGTAGCACTTTTAGCAAAGTCTTTTGGTATGAGGATTCTGTATCACAAACGGGAGGCATTAAGTCCTGCAGAAGAAGCACGTTTAGGGATTGAGTACTCTTCATTTAATGACTTGTTTGCACGGTCTACCTTTGTGAGTGTTCATGTGCCATACTCGGATGTCACCAAAGATTTAGTGAACGCCTCAGCAATAGCACTGATGGCTAAGGGCTCCTTTTTAATCAATACGTCTAGAGCACCAATCATCAATCAGGACGCTCTAGTTCAAGCAATCAAAACGCAACATTTGGGTGGAGCGGCATGCGATGTGCATTATGCAGAGCCAGCGCCAGAAAATGACCCTTTATTAGATCTGGATCAAGTGATATTGACACCTCACTTGGGAGGCGGTTCTAGGATGAACGGTTTATTAGATGCCAAAGATATGCTCTTGAGTATTGAACAAGTTATCCATCAATCTGCCTAGTAAAAATATTCAGATTATTAATCCTAGAGTTGTATGTTCAGCTCTAGCAAAGCTTAAATGGGACTTTGTAGTCAAGAAGCACTCGGTCTTCTAATTCATACGCAGATTGAGGGTGGGCACTTTGTGACGCACCGCACGCCTCATAGCGTATTTTCTAATTAGATGTTTAGTCTGATTTTATATTTGCTTGTTTAGCGACTTGAGTCCATTTACTTAATTCAGATTTGAGGTATTGATCGAATTCCTCAGGGGTACTGTAGATCGTATCGATACCTAATTTACTCATTTTTTCTCTTACTTCTGGCGTATTCATTGCTTGTTTTATATCGTTTTGAATTTGCGCAGTAATTGCTTTTGGTGTTTTTGCTGGAGCTAATACACCTGACCAAAGGGCTGTTTGAAACCCGGGGATACCAGATTCTGCGACCGTAGGGACATTGGGCAAGAGGCTTGAACGTTTAGATCCAGTATAGGCTAGTGGTTTTAATTTTCCTGCTTCAATTTGTTGTAAGGCTTGTGATGGGCTTCCCAAATTAAGATCTACCACACCAGACATCGCATCCATCATTGCTGGGGCGCCACCAATGTAAGGCACATGGATCATTTTGATACCTAAGTTCGAGCTTAATAGCTCGGTGGATAGGTGGTGGACTGTGCCCTCTCCAGGGGTTGAGTAGCTGATGCTACCGGGTTTATTTTTCGCAAGTTGTGTTAATTCTTGGAGATTATTCGCTGGGAGTTTTGGGTTAGCCATGAGTAACAACGGTGAATCGCCCACTAAAGTCACAGGAGCAAAATCTTTGATGACATCAAATGGCAGCTTCGGTTTAATAGCTCCAAGGATGACATGGTTCGTCAAAATAACGAGTAATGTATGACCATCAGGAGATGCTTTAGTCAGCAGATCCGCTGCAATCATTCCTGCAGCACCAGGACGATTATCGACAATCACGGTTTGTTTCCATTGCACAGCTAAGCGATCAGAGAGGGCTCGAGCTACGATATCGGCCATTCCTCCAGGAGGAAAGCCTACTAGAATCCGAACAGGTTTATTGGGGAAGGTATCCGCCTGCGCAAAACTGGCCATGATTGTAGCCATAAGGACAAAAAGTCTAATAATCCATGCATTCATAAAATCGTCTCCTGATAATGGGTAAGAAAGTTTGCTGCTGATTGAATATCGGGTAGTACACCAATCCCTGGCTTGGAAGTCAGTGTAATTTCTCCGGAAATCACTTGTGGTAATGAATTAGCTAAGATATCACGCAATGGATTCTCATTGACATCCATCTCCAGTAAACCGGGACCGCCAACAGCACAAAGAAGATGAGCCGAGGCCATGAGTCCAAGACCACTTCCTAGCCAGTGCGGACAATATACTTTACCTGCGGTAAGCGCTTCTTTTGCAATGGCATAGCAAGCACTGATACCACCCCATTTACCGACATCAGGCTGAATGACATCTAAGGAATCACTATACACACCAAAATCATTGGCGCGCAAATTTTCACCGCCAGCTATGGGCTGATTAAATAGTTTGCGACAAATCGCCCATTCTTGGACTGGTCGATCCGCTTGTAAAGGTTCCTCAATCCACCTGAGCGGAAAACGTGCGAGAAGGGGAGCAATTTCTCTGACTTGATCGATACTCCAAGCTTGATTAATATCGACCATCAATGATTCTTGCGCAGGCAGAGTAGAGAAAATTTCTTCCAATATAGAAATATCTTTAGCGGTACCAAAACCAATTTTTTGTTTATATGCACGAAAGCCTCTCTCCCTTGAGGCAATGACTACCTCAGGGCCGTCAGCAGGATTAAGGCCGCTCGCATAAACAGGCAGGGGACGTAAGTTAGCTCCTAAACATTGTGCAAGAGGAAGATTTTGTTTTCTCGCATAAAGATCCCACAAGGCGCAATCCATTCCGGCAATAGCTGCAGAAAATGGGCCTGCTTCTCCAGTTTGGATTTGTAAATTATGGGTTTTATGTTGTAAGAATTGCCAACAATCACTGGGAGTTTTAAAAGCTTGATTGTGTAACAAGGTCGCTAATACCTGATGCACAATATGTGCGCGGTGAGGTGCACCAAAGCTTGGCATCGTCGCATAGATTTCACCCCAGCCAAAAGCACCATCTTGATCCTCAATACGAACGAGCAGGGCTACTCTCTTCGAAATCGTAGCCATAGAGGATACGACTGGCTTAGAGACATGCGCTTCATAAATATAGGTCTGCAATTGCTTGATCTGAATAGACTCAAGTTGCTGTTGTGGTTGAGCAAAACTAGCGGCAGGAAACATTTATGCCACCCTATACTCTGCAATCACATCGGGGTCGGGATCATACCCTAATCCGTGACCGGTTGGAATGGGAATCTGGCCCCTTATGGGTAAAATTACATCACCAAAAAGACTTGCACCTAAATCTGCAAAAGAGTACTCAATCATTGTTAATGTCTCTTGGCAAGCAGTCATGTGAAGCGTCGCTAAAAGACCAGGGCCAAAATAGGGCGAATGGGGCATCATTGGCGTATCGAATTGATGGCAAAGCGTAATAATTTTTAACATCTCACTGATCCCCCCAATTTTAGTGACACTGGGTTGAGCAAAGTCGACGGCACCAGCTTTGAGCATGCACTCAAAATGATAGGTGCTGATATTATTTTCACCTGCAGCAATGGGGATTTTTTTTGCTGAACGCACACGCGATAAGCTCTCAAAATCTTCGGGTGGCCAAATAGGCTCTTCCAACCACAGTAACTGACTTTCCTGTAACTTTGGCAGTATGTCTAGAGTTTGTTCTAGGGTCCATGGGCAGTTGACATCCATCATGAGGGGTAATTGCATCCCCATCACCTGGCGTGCAGCTTGCACATGTTCAACACCAACTTCATGTAATTTAATGGCTTGAAATCCCTGCTCTAAAGCTCTTTGCGTATTGTGTTTAACTAAGTCTACCGTGCCGTAACGCATGAGACTTGCGTATGCTGGTAAAGAAGCATGTTTTGCACCGCCCAACATTACACTCAAGGATTGACCACTGGCTTTTCCTGCAAGATCCCATAGGGCAATATCTAATCCTGATAGAGCATAGGTGACAGCGCCTGAGCGACCCAAAATATGTAATTGTTTTTGGAGAGACAGCATCAAGCTTGGGATCTCTTTTTCATCTTTACCTAAAATGAGAGG
The DNA here is from genome assembly GCA_040403635.1 of Polynucleobacter sp. GTDB lineage: Bacteria > Pseudomonadota > Gammaproteobacteria > Burkholderiales > Burkholderiaceae > Polynucleobacter. The sequence goes on along the minus strand of JBBAKF010000016.1, from coordinate 28,003 downwards.
AGCGACAAGGTGGTCAAAGGCTTGACGCGTTGCAGGCCAAATGGATAAGCCAAATGCTTCACCCCAGCCAATTAAGCCAGAGTCAGTTTCGATTCGAATGAGCAGGATATCCATTTTTCGGGGGATACCTGCAAACATAGGAATTGGGCCTCCGATTTCAAATGGAAGACGAATCGGAATAGCCTGTGCTTGCACAATTGTCATGCTAGTCTCATTTTTATTAGACTCGAGGTCTTATTGTGAATTGTTCTGTAAAAAGTATACATGAGCCTACGGCAGTTTTTTTACAAGTATTGAAACCTTCTCAAGAATCATCGGCGATGACATTTCCAAGAATGAATCTGCGCTCAGCGGAGGATTGATAGCAAATTTAAGATTTTAAAAAAGTATCAAATCTATTTAAACAATTCTGCCAAAGCGCATAAAAGACACACCACAACCTATAAAAATAAATAAGATGCCGAGGCCTAAGACAGGGCCAGTAATTTCAGTGAGTTGTTGGCGTTCAAACCGAATCGTCAGACCTAAAGAATCATAAATATTTTTTAAATCAGCAGTCTCAGAAGCGCGGTAGTATTGTCCAAGCGTACCATTAGCAATTTTTTTCAAGGCAGACTCATCTAAGCGAACTCGCATTGACATCCCTTGAGACTGAATGACTACGCCCTCAGTAGTCCCAATCCCCACTGTATGGATTTTTACACCATGATTGGCGGCAAGTTCAGCCATTTTTAAGGCATCAGGCCCCATATTGCTTTGACCATCAGTAATTAAAACAATAGCCATGGACTGGTTTGAGCCAGGCTCCATATTCACTTGACTAGTCGAATTAGGTGAGGGACTTGCTGGTCTGGCGCTTGTCCCTGGATCTGACTCCGTGATGATTTTCTCAGCATCAATCCCTGAGCCAGGCAGAAGATTCGCTAGCGCAATCACAATGCCACTACCAATCGCAGATCCAGGCTGCAGAGGAATATTTTCAAGGGCTTGCATAAGTGTTACACGATCAGTTGTGGGTGCTTGACGCAGAGCTGCAGTACTGGCAATAGTGACAATCCCGATACGCAATTGTGGGGGTTGGGCTTCGATAAATTGTTTGATAGCAGCAATGCTCGCATCAATTCGGCTTGGTGCAATATCACTGGCACGCATACTTCCCGAAGTATCTAAAGCAATCATGATCGTATCTAAACGACTCGGGACATAGAGCACGGCCCGAGGTCTGGTCATGGCAAACAATAAACAACATAAGCCGATTAAAAGAAGGCTGGCACTTAGCCATTGCCAACGCTTGGCATGACGCATTTGTTGCTTATAGCCAGGGATTTCTTGCAAACGCCGACTGAGATCCGACAAGGGAGTTTTCATACGCCAATACATGATCATCAACAGGGGGATCAGCGCAAAAAGGTAAAAGCCAAAAGGCCACTGGATTGAGAGAGTATCAAAGGCTGGCATCGATTATTCTAAGCGGCCCTACTTGCCAGAGCTGAGCGAGCCGGTTGACGTTTACGCAATTGCATAAACCGTAACAAAGCATCGGCAATCGGCTCTTGTGTATTCAGTTCTAAACAATCCGTCCCTGTTTGGGTAAATGTATCTCGCAGACTTTGGGCATTTTCTTGCGCAATACGGAGGTACTCTTTTTGGAAACGTGGATCATTGACATCTACAAACAACTGCTCTCCGGTCTCAAGATCTTCCAAAATTGATAAACCAAAAGATTGCATTGCATTTTCAAGTGGGTCACACAAACGCACCGCAATGACCTCATGCGACTGACATAAAGCGCCTAGAGATTTTTCCCAATCGGGTGTACTAATAAAATCAGAAACAATAAAAATTGTCGAGCGTCTTGGGATTAAAGCTTTGGCTTGTTTTAATAAAATCTTTAAATCAGTCGTGCCCGATTTGGCACTTGGATATGTATTAAGCATGAGATGCATCAATTGCACAAGGTGGGCCCGACCAGTTCTAGCGGGCAAAATCAAATCGACTTGAGGCTGAGACCCTGTCATGAGCATGGCACCAATACGATTACCCCGTTTGCTCAGTATGCGCGCCATCACGCCGACAAAGTTGTTGGCGATATTTCGCTTCGTATAAGTGCTTGAACCAAAATCAATGGAGCGTGAGAGATCAACTAAAAACCAGGCCGTCATTTCTCGATCTTCTTGATGTTCACGCACATAAGAGGTTTGCATTCTGGCGGTAACATTCCAATCGATATGACGCACATCGTCATGCGCTTGGTATTCACGCAGATCAGCCAACTCTAGGCCGCTGCCTTTAAACCAAGTGCGGTAATCCCCTTGAAGTTGACCATCAAGTCGGCGTAGTGTTGTCCATTCGAGTTGCTGGAGAAAGTGCTCTGGATGAATCAGAGCTTTATCAGGTGCAGGAACTGCGACAGTAGATTTACGCAGGGCGGAAAGAAAGCCGAACATTATTATTGCAAAGGTTGCGTTGGTACAGGAATTGCTTTGACAAGCTCATGAATCAGATCATCAGCAGACTTTCCTTGGGCGATTGCCTCATAAGACAAAACGAGCCGATGGCGTAAAACATCGACGACCAAATCTTGAAGATCTTGGGGTAGAACGTATGAGCGACCTCTTAAAAAGGCCAAGGCTCGCGCACCCTCAATCAAGCTAATGGTACCACGTGGACTTGCTCCAAAGCTGATGAGTGGTTTGAGTGCGGCTAGGCCAAAAAGCTCTGGACTGCGAGTCGCAGCGACAATCTTCACGGCATATTGGATCAGAGCCGGATCAACATACCCTGTTTTACAGGCTTGTTGAATCACCGATAACTCTTCGGTAGTGGCCATGCTGACGAGTTCAATGACATGACCAATTTGGCGTTGGACAATGACAAATTCTTCGGTTTCTGAAGGGTAGCCCACAATGACTTTCATCATGAATCGATCGACTTGCGCTTCAGGAAGTGGATAAGTACCTTCAGTTTCAATAGGGTTTTGAGTCGCTAACACCAAAAAAGGCTTAGGCACTCGGTGGGTTTGACCAGCAATGGTTACTTGACGTTCTTGCATGACTTCAAGGAGCGCACTTTGAACCTTGGCGGGCGCACGGTTAATTTCATCGGCGAGAAGCAGATTGGCAAAAACAGGTCCTAGGACAGTACTAAACTCACTTGTTTTTTGGTTGTAAATACGTGTGCCGATTAAATCTGCAGGTAAAAGATCTGGTGTGAACTGGATTCTTTGAAACTTGCCTTGAATCACTTTTGCTAAAGAGTTCACGGTTAGAGTCTTCGCTAGTCCCGGAACGCCCTCAATCAAAATATGACCTTGCGCCAAAATAGCGATTAAGACACGTTCTAAAAAAGCATCTTGACCAACGACGACGCGCTTGACTTCATAAAGAATACTTTGCATCTTGGCGGCATGCGCTTGATGGGAAATAGGAGTTTGTTGACCTGACCACTGACTATTTTCTGACATGTAAAAATTCCAATAAAAAGATTAGAAAGGAGGAATACCAACCGCTGAGCCTGCGCTCTCGATGGTCACTGCAAAACCAATACCAATAAATGTTTTTTCTGACTCGGAAGGGTTCAAAAGCGCAGTCACAATCCCGACCACTTCGCCCGCCGTATTTATTAGCGGGCCACCAGAATTACCTTGATTAATCGCCGCGTCAAACTGAATCAAATTACGCAGTAAAGCACCATTTTCGCCAGTAAACTCGCGTCGTAAACCTGAGACTACACCGGCAGTCACAGAAGGTCCAATACCAAACGGAAAGCCCACGGCTACAACCTCATCACCGGAGCGCAAATTAGCACTAGAGCCTAAGGTTGCGGGGAGTAGATCATCGGGTAGTTTCTCTGGCTTTAAGATTGCGAGATCGTTATGCGGATGAACTGCAGCTATGGTTGCCTTAGAGACGGAGCCATCATAAAACACAACTTCGACACGCACAGACCCAGCAATCACGTGATAGTTGGTCAGAAGGGTGCCATCTTCCATAATTACTACGCCAGTACCTAAAGCAACATCCTCTTCTTTCTCGCGTTTATCTTCTGGTAAATCCTTTTTCTTTTTCGCCGCAGCAGGGTTGCCATAAGCCTTAATTAAAACAACTGAAGGCATGATGGTTTGTGCAGCCTTGGTAGATTTAGAAGGGAGATCCTTGGTATTGAGTGTCTTTAAAACGGCATCATCAATCATTTCTTGGGTGAGAGAGGGCACTTTTGGTAAAACGGCATATCGACCCATCAAGAGGAGGGCGCAAACCGCAATACCAGCAAGAAAATAAATTCCGGGATGAAGGCTGCGACTTTTCTGCATCCATGCGCCCCATGTGTTCATAGAAAATCCGCCCTTTTGTACCGGTAGTGGAGTCTCTTGCTTGGAGGGACTTTGACTATAAATGGGAGTTTTTTTCATCATGAAACATTATCACAAGTCAGTTTGAGATACTATAAGACAATATAAGAGATCAACAGATATGCAATTTATTTGGCCCCAGGTACTTTGGTTATTGTTACTAACGCCTTTAATCATCCTACTCTATTTTTGGATGCTAAAGCGCAGGCGTGCCTACGCCGTGCCATTTTCGAACTTACAACAGGTTAAAAAAGCAGTTGGATGGCGTTCGAGTTACCGTCGACATATTCCGCCAATACTACTTTTACTAGCGAGCATCGCCGGCATGATTGGGCTTGCAAGGCCCACCGCCACTGTGAGCCTGCCAGCGGATTATATGACCTTGGTGATGGCCATTGATGTTTCGCGCAGTATGCTTGCAGAAGATGTGAAGCCTAATCGGATTAAAGCAGCACAAGCAGCCGTGAAGGACTTTATTGGTGAGTTGCCGAAGGATATTCGGGTAGGGATTGTGACATTTGCGGGTACAGCACAACTCGTACAATCGGTGACAGAGTCAAGAACTGATCTGATTGAGGCTGTAGATCGATTTCAGTTGCAACGTGGCACAGCTACCGGCAGTGGTTTATTGCTTGCTTTAGCGACTCTGATGCCCGATGCAGGCATTAATTTAGAGTCATCAATCTATGGTGAGAACTTTGGTCGTAAAGATGCGGCGGCAACTCTAGAGAAAAAACCTGTGCCACAAAATTTTCAGCCAGTTCCTCCTGGTTCATATACAGCTGGTGCGATTGTGCTCCTATCTGATGGAAGAAGAACCACCGGCCTAGAACCATTAGAAGTCGCCCGAAAAGTCGCGCAGCGTGGCGTGAAAGTCTATACGGTAGCGTTTGGAACTCCAGAGGGATTTATACCCGGGTATGACGGTTACTCTTTTTATGCCAAAGTTGATGAAGAAGCCTTACAAGCGATTGCAAAAATTACGCAGGGGGAGTTTTTTCGGGCGAGTAATAGTGAAGACCTTAAGCAGATTTACGAACATTTATCGAGTAAATTTAGGATTGAAACTAAAGAAACAGAGATTTCGGTAATCTTCACCGCCGCAGCATTATTCTTAGCCATGCTTGCACTAGGTCTATCTTTATGGTGGTTTAAGCGTTATTAAAGATAAAATCTAGTTTAAATAGCCATTTTCATCATTATGTCGAATTTTTTTGTTAAATTCGGAAGTTCATTCTTTTACTAGGAAACCCATCTTATGAAGTTCAGATCCAATAAATCACTTGGTGAGTCACAAGAAGTCTTTGAATCGATTATTGGTCCCACCTTAAGGGTTGAAGGTAATTTAATTATTCAAAAAGGCGTGCGGATAGATGGCACAGTCGATGGCAACATTTTGCAGCAAGATGGGCAAGATGCTGTCGTAGCTATTTCTGAAAAAGCCTCGGTCACCGGGGATGTGAGAGCAAATTCCGTCATCCTATCTGGTTATCTTAAAGGTAATATCTTCGCAAGTACGCGTGTCGAATTATTAAAAACAGCGCGGATTGATGGCAATATTTCCTATAGTTCAATCGGTATGGAAGTTGGAGCGAGTATTAATGGCAGCTTAAATCAATTCGATAATGAAAATGTCGCTACTGAAGTGATTACTAAAGCGATGTCGAAGGCTTAAATTCCATGCAGATTATTTGGGTATCTGGACCAGTTGGTCATATAAGAACCATCACGGTTTCATATAAGCATTTGGTGATGATTTTGATTGGTGGTACGTTGACATTATTCGTATGTGGGGCTCTTATGCAACTAGTCGGGTTTCGTATAGCCATCGAATTAAATCCTAACTTTTTAAAAAAGATGGGGAATTTCCACTCTGCAACAGAAATTGAAAATCTCAAATACTTTTATGAGAACAAATTGCAGGGTATTCAAAAACAAGTTGAAATCAACCACCAACTCGTCGCTGATATGCAAGCACAAAATAAAAAACTCATGGGTCTAGCGATTCCCCCAGCGCTGCAAAAAGATAAGTCAACGCCAAACGCACAGGGTGGCCCCTTATTGCCACCAAGCTTTAAGCCGCAGAACAGTATTTTGGGTTCTTTAGATCACTCTTATGACAATTTGAAGCAAATTAATCAACAGATCAAAGAGCGTAAACAATCGATTGATAAAAGTATTGATTGGATGGAGAGTAAGCCACTATCCATGCCAATGAATGGTCAGCCCAATCTCACAAGTGGTTTTGGTCGTCGTCTAGATCCCATTAGCAGGACATGGAGTGAGCATGAGGGACTCGATTTTACGAGTGCTTTGGGTGAAAAGATTTATGCCGCGGGTCGAGGAACGATTAAGCTTGCGGCTTGGGATGGGTCTTATGGACTTACTGTATTAATTGATCATGGTGATGGATATATCAGTCGATATGCACATGCTAGTCGTGTCTTGGTCAAAGAAGGCGACAAAGTGGAACGTCATCAGCCGATTGCATTGGTTGGGACATCTGGGCGGTCAACGGGACCCCATTTGCATTTTGAAATCATTAAAAATGGTACACCCGTTAATCCAGTTGACTACTTAATTGCCTTAAGACATTCAGCCAACTGACTGTTAGACGAATACTAAAACTGCAAGCATTCAATTGTTTATTAAAAATACTGAGAAGGTTTTAGAGTAAAGTCATGCAATTAGTTCTAAAAATTAGAAGTTCATTTTTTTACCATTCAAGTCATATTAGTTAACTTTATGCGAGATTTTCAAACACCTCAAGCAGTTTCCCCTCAAAAGCCACCTCCACCAGCTGCGCCAAGTGCAGCTGAAATCAGGCGCCAAAAGTGTATATCTTTAGGGTTAGTTCTTGAAACAAGTGATGATGCAAAGTGTGTTAAGGAATGAAAACGATCCTAGTTAGCAGTATCTTTTGGAGTCTTTTACTTGGGGGGTGTGCCAAGCGACTGGAAGTCGTCTACTATTCATCGCCACCGGGTGCCAGTATTACCTACGACCTAAACGCTGGCGGACAAAATACAGTCACTACACCTAGGCGTTTGGTATATGGCGATCTTGATGATAATGGCGGATGTATTAATATTCAGTTGCCATCAGCTACATGGCCAGATGGTGTCATGATTCCTAAGCAAAAGAATACCTTATGTTCCCGTGAATATACGTTTTATAAACCATCACGTCCAGCGCCGCCGCAAAAAAAGCCAGAGCCTGTCTCTTCAGAGAGTAATTATTTTAAAAACTTAGATACGGAGCGCTTGTGTCGGGTAGTGCAAATCGGTGTTGCCCAAGATGTTCTTGCTGCGCGGCGGGAGCTGGCTGTCCGGGGTGCCAATTGTCAAGCAGCAGTTCCTGTTCGCGAGGAGGTTAAGGTGCCAAGTGTACGTCCACCCTTGCCGCCACCATTATCGCGAGAGCAGCCCAGGCCAGTTGCCCCGAGTGCTGCAGAGATCAAGCGTCAAAAATGTATTCGTTTAGGCTTAATACCGGGTTCTGTCGACTATTTACAGTGTGTGCAATAAAGATGCGGATTGTTAAAAATGCAGTGCAAAATAGAGGCATTATTTTTGAAGGATATTAATTGCTCAGGTTAGGATTTTTACTCGTGATGGTTTTGCTCACAGGATATGCGCAGGCGCAGGCACCTGCGCGCTTACCGCTGTGCAATGGTAACTATGTTGGGCCATGTCATTTTGTGGGGCCCACTAAGATAGATGGAGTTGATACTGGCAATCGCTATGATGGTGAGGTCAGAAACAGCGATTTTAATGGTCAGGGAACGATGATCTACAAAAATGGTGAACGTTATGTTGGTCAATGGAAAGATGGCTTGCGAGATGGTCAAGGAACATTATTTAAAATCGATGGGACGATCTTACGTGGCGTATGGCGAAGTGACGAGTTTCTTCAGGACCTCGGGAGTCCACCGAGTCAAGTCACGCCGCCAGCCAATAGTGCTAATCTCCCGGGTAATCAGCGTCGTTTACCAGAATGTGTGGTGGGCTTTTTGGGGCTTTGTTACTTTGAGGGCAGCATGATCAAAGCTGGACAGACCTCATTTGATCGTTATGAAGGTGAGATGTTAAATAATGTGCCACATGGTGAGGGCACCTATTATTACCAAGACAATACGGAAGATAAGGGTAATCGGTACAAAGGTAAATTTGTTAATGGAGTTCGAGAAGGCAAAGGGAGTTATTTTTGGTCAAACGGCGATCGCTATGTCGGAGACTTCAAAAACGATAAATTTGAGGGACAAGGCACTAAAACTTTTGTTAGTGGAACTAAATACGTCGGGGAATGGAAAAATAATTTTATGGAGGGGCAGGGCACGATGATTTATGCCGCTGATAACGATCGCTATGAGGGCCAATGGAAAAATAGTCAACGTCACGGCTATGGAACTTATAGTTATGGCGATGGAACAAAGTATGTTGGCAACTACCAAGTAGGTAAAAAAAATGGTTTCGGAACTTTATACAATGTCGATGGAACTATTAATAAACAAGGAATATGGCGTGATGGTAATTTAATTCAGGCACAAAACACACCGACGCCAAGTCCTAATATGGCGCCTAGACCGCCAGTTGCTGTGCAGCCAAACGTTCCAGGGAATCCTCCAAAACCCAAAATAAATCCACCTGCACCAGTAGAGAGTAATTTTCAGATTAATCGTAAACGTTGTTTAGGGCTAGGTTTAGTACCCGGAACAGAAGCCTATAGAAAGTGTATGGATTAAATGCGAAGTATATTGATTGTTTTTATGGTGGTATTTGCGCAAGTAGGCTTTGCACAAAGCAATCTTCCTGCTTGCAATGGAAACTTTACGTCTCCTTGTTTTGCAGAATACCGATTCCCGAATGGTAATCGGTATATTGGTGAATGGGCTAATGAGCAGTTTCATGGTCAGGGCACCTTTAATATGAGTAATGGGGATGTCTACACAGGACAATTTGTGTATGGCAAAAATCATGGCCAGGGAACCTATACTTGGGCAAGTGGACAGCGTTATGTTGGGCAATTTGTGAATAGTATTAAGAGCGGTCAAGGGACTTACACTTGGCCTAACGGCAACCGCTATGTAGGACAATGGTCTGGGGATCGCAATAACGGTCAAGGCACTTTGTTTTATGCGGACGGCTCAAAATACATTGGTCAGTGGCGTGATTCTAAGCAAGAGGGTAAAGGGATTTATTTCAAGGCTGACGGTTCGATATCCCAAGAGGGCATTTGGCGTGATAACGTCTTTGTGCAGGCACTTAATCCACCCGTGCCGCCGCCGAGCAATCTTTATGAAGAAAATATTCGGACTGAGCGGGCGCCTGTTAAGCCAGCAGCCCCCCCAAGAACGATTGTGCAACAAAATCCTGTAGATCGCGGGGTAGAAAGTGCGCAGGATATTAAGCGTAAAAAATGTTTGCGATTGGGTTTAGCGCCTGGATCACTGGACTATGCCCAATGTCTACAATAGTTAAAAGCATAATTTTTACGATTTTAATGACGGTTGCATCATGGCATTATGCGGCAAGCTTTGACTGCACAAAAGCTAAATCGGTCAGTGAAAATTTAATTTGTCTGGACTATGAACTCTCGCAAAAAGATGACGAATTAAACTTAGCATACCAACAGGCTAAGTCGATTTGGGGAAATGACGCAGAGTTTAGAAAAAATCAGATTGAGGCTTGGAAATGGCGCGAAGCCAATTGTTTTGATAAAACATGCTTATTGAGATGGTATGCTAGCAGAAAATCATATTTTGACAGCATGCTAGCTACCCAGAATTTTCAACAAAATGCAAGTGATATTAGAGTGACAAAGTGTATTCGATTAGGTCTTGCGCCAGGATCTCAAGACTTTAAAGAATGTATACGATGAACTCAGTCATAGGGGGAATATTTTGAAATTGGTACTTATAAAGATGCGCGTTCTATTTTTTACGCTTTGCTTGGTAGCGTCGTTCTCGGCGTCTTCGCAAGAGACAGACCCAAGAAGGAGTTATGTGAGTTGTAGTCTTGACTCTGATACACAAAAGGTGACTTGTGATTACCGGTACCCTTTCAACGTTGAAGTCAAAGATGTTTCTTTAAAACTAGGTGGTCAAGCGATTCAACTGGAGCAAAGTGATATCTCGCTTTACCCTGCTGAAGGCCAAACAACAGCGATTATGTTTTTGGTGGATGTGAGCGATCCTGGACGAAAAAAAACCGTTGAAAAAAAGAACGTCAGTTTAATTACAGACATGGTCGCACAACAAAAAGCACACCAGAGTATTGGTATTGCAGGATTTGATAGTGAGTTTCGTTTACTCACACCTCTGACAAATGATCGCGCGGCAATTGCTGCAGGCATTAAAGAGATTAAAGCAAATGGTGAAGCTACAGAGTTTTATAAAAATATCTTAACTGCCATTGAATTACTCAAAAAAGCAGACGCCACACGTAAGGGTCTCGTCATCTTGTCGGATGGCAAAGATGAGGATAAGGCTTACACCCGTGAAGATGTATTAAAGGCGGCTAAAGATGCGGGTGTCACAATATTAGGAATAGGTTATCGAGAGCGTAAAGCAGATTCACCATACCTACAAAATATTCAGAAATTAGCCATCGACTCTGCAGGACAATATGTTGACGGTACGGATGGTTTATATCCTTCGAACTTAATCACGGACCCATTTGGGTTTGTGGAACGGGGTGGACGAATTACTTTTAGTGGCGGGAAGCATCATTCCTCACAAGAGGTTTTGATTACTCTTGGTACACGTGCAGAGAAGCCGATTGAGTTATCGACACAGGTAGATTTTCCGGATAAAAGAACTCGGGCTGAAAAATTTCAGGAGTTTATCAAGAATAATGTACTCTATTTACTCTTGGGGACGTTTGCAGGATTGTCCCTGATTGCTGGTGTGATCTATTATTTTCGTTCACGCCAGAAGCATGAGGAGCCTCAGATAGAATATGCTTATCTCGAAGAGACGAGTGGAGCTAAAACACGGCATTCATTGACTAAAACAGCGGCGCGCATTGGGCGGAGTCAAGACAATGATGTGCACTTACCTAATGATTCTATTTCTTCCCATCATGCAGAGATACATCGTCGTCGTGAAGGTGATTTTTATATCGTTGACTTATCGTCCACAAACGGCGTTATTGTGAATGAGAAAGAAGTATCACAAGCAGAACTTAATCATGGAGACTTGATTGAGTTAGGTGAGGTGAGATTGTATTTTTACATTAATTAAAAGATGAGGAGAGCGGTATGTCAGATGAAGAAACCACGCGCATTTTAAATCGTAAATCCCCCAAATTAAGTCTTGGGAGTGAGGATACGGTTGCTTACTCTACCTTGCAATCCCCCACTTTAGCAGGCAAATCTTCTCCTGGAGGACGTGATGAGGACCATACCAAGGTTTTTCGTCCGAGTAAGTCTGCAGATGCAGATCAAGCACTAGGCGCTAAGGCGCAAGATAGCTTTAATGGTGAGCCTGTCGTAGGATGGTTAGTGGTTGTCGATGGCCCCGGCAAAGGGCAATCGATTAAACTTGGTTTTGGCATGAACAGTATTGGCCGTGCAAAAGAAGCGCGTGTTTCTTTGGACTTTGGCGATGAAGAAATTTCGCGACAAGATCATGCCTCAGTGACCTATGATCCTAAGGGCAATAAGTTTTACTTACAACATGGTGGCGGAATTAATCTGACCTATCTCGAAAATGCACCTGTATTACAACCTTTAGAGCTTAAAGGTCGGGAAACGATTTCGATAGGCAATACAAAACTTATCTTTATTCCTTTTTGTGGCGCCAATTTTGTTTGGTAAGAGAGACAGTCTATGAGTAAATCTGTAAAGACAATCGTATTTCGGCGTCAGTTAGATTTTGATCAGAAAGAGTTTATTGGTGATCGGGAACTGCAAGAAGATTATTCCTCGATTAACTTTTTAAAACAGCAAACTGAATTACTCTTTGTCTTGGCAGATGGTATGGGGGGGCATGCGGGAGGCGAGATTGCCAGTAAAGCCTCGGTAGATACCTTTGTAAAAACTTTTGTGGACAATCCATCAGAGTCCGTACCTGCAAAATTAGGTGCAGCTTTACAGCAAGCAAATAATGAAATAAACCATTTAATGACGTCTAATCCTGAATTAGACGGGATGGGATGTACCTTGCTGGGCTTGTATGTGAGTCCTCAGGGAATCCATTGGATTAGTGTTGGAGATTCACCGCTATTTTTGATGCGTAAAAACCAATTGACACAATTAAATGCAGACCATTCCATGGCGCCCTTAATTGAGAAATCTTTGCTCGAGGGAAAAATTACGCAGGAAGAAGCAATTCATCATCCACATCGCCATATATTACGTTCTGCGGTCACAGGGGGTGAACTTGCCCTAATCGACAGTCCTGCAAGTACATTTAATTTGCAAGCTGGCGACATTATTATTGCCGCTAGTGATGGTATTTTGACCTTAGCAGCAGATGAGATTTTAACGACCATCCAAGGAGTCAAGACAGGAACGGCAGATACTATGACAGCTGCATTATTAGCTGCCGTGCGTAATAAACGTAAGCCAAGACAAGACAATACGACGGTGCAAGTATTTGTAGTCCCAAAGCAGTGGCAGAGTGCTGGACAAGGTCAGTCACTTAAGTGGTTTGGGTTAGTGGCGGCACTGTTGGCATGCCTTGGAGCGGCGGCTTATTTTTTGATACAAAATATGGATCTTAAAAAACTCCAAGAGGCTGCAAAACAAACGATCAATGAAGAAAATCCTGTACAAGTTGTTAAGCCTTTAGAAATTACTGTTCCACCTTCGAAAGAAGTGGAAAGCGAAGTCGTTAAAAAAGATAAACCGGAAGAAACACCACCCACAAAAGAGAAAAAAGAAAAGGGTGGAAATAAAGATGCTAAAAATAACAAGCCATCGACTCCACCATCTTCAGCCATTATGAATCCTCCTGTGAAGAAAGTTCCTGAAAATACGGCCCCCCAGATCCCGAGCCCGCCAGTAAACAATCCGCCGAATAATCCACCGAACAACACGCCGTCGAGTGTAAATCCTAATGGTTCCCCCGGCGCCTCCACTGTGGTGGAGCCCCCTAAGGAGACGAAAAAACCTGAGGAAAACAAGGTGGTCTTTCCTCCAACAAGTATTCAAGAAAAACCTCCTGCTAAAGAGAAAGAGGGTCCTGCTCCTCAAGCAGTCCAAAGTGCGGCTGAGACGGACAAAAATAAATGATCTATCGTCTCTTACCCCTCCTATGCGTCCTGTTTTTGAGTGCTGAAATTCAGGCGCAAGATGTCATGGCGCAAGCTGATCAAAGTGTCGTGCGCGTGGTCGCCAAGGATCGCGATGGCTATGAGTTAGGGAGTGGGTTTGTGGTGGCAAAGGATATTGTTGCCACTAATTACCACGTGATTGAAAATCAACGCGGTATTATCATTTTAAAGAAAAACAGCAATGGCACGGGTATAAAACCGCATAAAGCCACTATTCTATGGCAATCAAAAGACTATGACTTAGCTTTACTTGAGGTTCCTGGCTTGGAGTTACCAGTGATTAGCGTGCGTCAAACGATGCCTGCAAAGGGGAGTTCTGTGACAACAATGGGCTACCCGGGGGTAGCTGATGAGGCCTTAAAAGATATTGCGCAAACATCCTTAGTTGAGTCTACATTCACGCAGGGGATTATCGGACGATTCATCGAAGGGTCTTGGGCGGCCAATGCGAATAAGCAAATGATTATTCAGCATAGTGCCTCTGTTAACAGTGGTAATAGTGGTGGTCCCCTCTTAGATCCCTGTGGTAGTGTCATCGGCGTAAATACGGCTAAGGCCTTGGGGATTGTGCAGGGAGATAATTTTTCAGGAATGACCGTCAATCAAAGTGATGGTATTTTTTATGCCTCACATATTGCCACCTTGATTAATGCCATGAAACAACAAGGTGTTCCTTTTAAAGTCTCGACGGATGAGTGTTCAACCAAAGTTAGTAGTGTTAACCCCAAAGTGGAAGTTAATGTTGCGAGTCCGAAAAAATCTGATAACGCAAAACTTGTTGGCTTAGCAGCAGCGGCAGTTCTTTTGGCCGCAGGAGCATTCTATTTCTCGTTACGTAAATCAACTAGTCAACGGGAGAGTTACCCTAATCATCTTGGAAGAGCAGGAAATTTTGCGGGGGATCAGACACAAGTTGTAGCGACGAAAAATTTCCGGTGTTCTTTAATCGGGCAAGATAGTTCGGGAAATCCTATTAAACTTAATTTTTCTGAAAAAGCATTACGCCAAGGAGTCATCATTGGTCGAGATCAACAAGAATGTGACACTCAGATTGATGATCATTCAGTTTCAAGACGTCATGCAAAATTGCAGTTCGAGTCTGGGCAATTGAAGATTCGTGATTTACAGTCAACTAATGGCACTTGGATTAATGGCAAACGTTTAGGACCTGAGAGTGCAAGTTTGCGTATGGGGCAAGACATTCAGTTGGGTAAAGTACGTTTGCGGGTGGAAGGGGAATTCTAATGAGATATGCTGGTTTTTGGATACGCTTTGTGGCATATATTATCGACACCTTTATTATTTCGACCGTACTGATTTTGCTGGGGACGATTTGGTCTTTGCAAGATGATGACTCGATAGATCTTGCAGCATCGATTGCTAGTTCAGCTATCGTCTTATGGATTAGTTTTTTTCTGCATTGGTTTTATTTTGCGATTATGGAGTCAAGCGAATCGCAAGCCACCCTAGGTAAAAAGGTTTTAGGTATTAAAGTCACGGATGAGTTTGGGCAACGCATGAGTTTTGGGCGTGCCACGGGGCGATATTTTTCAAAATATATATCCAGTTTGATTCTGGGTATTGGTTACCTGATGGCTGCTTTTATGGACCGTAAACAGGCATTACATGACAAGATTGCAAGTACTTTAGTCATTTATGGAGCTGGTACAGTAATTTCCGCATCAAAAAGCGCACCCATTAATTATGCAAGTTCGCAGAGCACAGCCACCTCAGCTGCCTATACGACAAGACGAGATAGTGGCTCTGGCTCTTCTAGGCAAGTTGTTTTAGCAGGTTTTGATACGAGCGGGCGTGTAGTACGATTACATTTTGATAAAAATGATCATCGCCTTTCTAGTGGGGGAATCATGCTTGGTCGTGATGGGCAAGCGGCTTTGTATGTCAACGATAATTCAGTATCACGGATGCATGCCAAAATTTTTATGCAAGGTAGTGAATTAATGATTGAAGATTTAAGATCCACTAATGGTACTGTGGTCAATGGTCGTAAATTATCAAGTGGCTCGGTTGCATCATTTCCGGATCGTGGTAATTTATTGATTGGCGATGTGGAATTATCGATTGGAGAGTTTTAGGGTATGGCAAATTTAAGTGCGCTTCCCATTGGGACCATTTTGGCGGAAGACTATCGTATTGAAAGTATCCTAGGTCAAGGTGGGTTTGGCATTACCTACTTAGGTATAGAGACCATGTTTGGTCGAAAAGTGGCAATTAAAGAGTATTATCCTCGAGAGTTTGCGGCGCGAGATAGCGGGAGAACTGTCAGACCATCGGGAACGCAGGATGATTTAGACCACTTTCAGTGGGGGCTTGAGGCTTTTGAAAAAGAAGCGAAGTTATTAGCGCGTTTTGCTGATCCGCATATTGTTGGTGTACAACGCTTTTTTAAAGCAAACGGGACAGCATATTTCGTCATGGATTATTGTGATGGGCAGCCCTTAGATGAGATTATTCGTCGCGACGGAAATTTAAGTTTGCAACAATTGCAGGCAATTATTTTCCCCTTATTAAACAGTCTCGAGCGCATTCATAGAGAAGATTTTTTGCATCGTGACATAAAGCCAGCGAATATTTTTATCCGCGCGGATGGCAGTCCTGTCTTACTGGATTTTGGTGCTGCGCGACAAGAGAACGTGAGTCATAGTCGCAGTGTAACGAGTCTTGCTACAGATGGTTATGCCGCGATTGAACAGTATGACGCGAGGGGCAGGCAAGGACCTTATACGGATATCTATGGTTTAGCATCGACTTTATATCGTGTTGTAACAGATATCAAACCCATACCAGCATCTGCCAGAATCCTGAACGATACTTTAGAGCCTGCGCAGACACAAGCGGCGGGTAAATATCCAGATTACTTATTAGAGGCGATTGATCGCGGGATGTCAGTTCGCCCTGAGGGTCGCCCAAATACCATTGAAGAATGGCGTACTCTGTTTGAAAAAGGGCTTGGTAATGGGCAGGGCAGAGGTAATAAAAAAACTGTCATAGACAAAGTCGAGCCGGCAATCAAAGCTAAAAAAATACCCGATATTGCGCCAGGTATAAGTTCTAAACCTAAATCTAAAGGGCCTATTTCTCGAACATCTATTGCAGATCTAAGTGGTGGTGCGAGCCCTGTTAAAAAAAATCACATCCCATTGATTATGTTTTTGGTGTTTGCACTCATCATCGTGGTCGCTAGCCAATGGTCCAGTGATGAAAGTTCTCCACTTGTTGTTGAGAAGACCCCTGAGCGAACCAAACCCGTGGCGCCACCACCGCCGCAGGTTCTCAGTCAAGATTCGATTATTCTCAAGGATATTGAGGGGAGTTGGGCTGAAGGATATAGTCAGTGTGGTGTATCGAGTCGAGATTTTATTGTTAATGTGAATAAGAGTAATGAGTTTGTGATTCGTGTGGATAATAAGTCCTTTCGGAGAAAAATTGCATCAGTAGAAAAAATTGATGACAGCACCTATATGATCTTATCGAATTCCTTATCTAATATGAACGAATCCTATGAGGAGCATTACCGACTGAATAATGGCTCCTTACGTTTAGTCAAACGTATTGTTAATCCGGCTAATGATGCTGTGAAAGTGTTTAACGGAAAAAATTACCAAGATGGTACAAATACGCCTGCATTGGTCAAGTGCAATTAAGTTATGAGGTGAGCAAAAGATGCGTTATCTTTTAGATAAGTCACAGATGATTCTTTATTGTGTATTGGGCATGGTTGCTTTTCATGCGATATCGGCACATGCAAAATTGCCAGATTGTACTGATGGCTTTGCGGGAGTATGTTTTTACTCAGGTAATACGTATAAAAACGGCCGTACGACTGCAGACATTTATGAAGGGGAAGTTAAAAATGGCTTACGTCATGGTAATGGCACATATACCTTTGCAGATGGCAAGAAATATATCGGACAATTTAAAGAAGACATGTATTTTGGGACAGGGACATTGATCATGCCAGATGGCTCGCGCTATGCGGGGCAATTTAAAGACGATCAGTTTAATGGGCAGGGTACTTATTTATGGCCAGATAATTCTAGGTATACAGGGCAATTCTTGAATGGTAGTTTTCATGGTAAAGGGACCTATATTTGGGCTGATGGTAAGAGGTTTGTTGGGGAATGGTTAGATAACCGTAAACAGGGTTTTGGGATTTTGTATTTTGCGAACGGCGTTATTGATAAACAAGGGATTTATAGGGATGATGTTTTGGTGCAAGCACAGGCGCCTATCCTTGCTCCCGTTACTCCTTCTCAGCCTAGGCCAGTTTCTGCTCCAGTAACAAGTCCAGTGTCACAGGTTGATCAAGCTGCTGAACTGAGACGTCAAAAATGTACCAAATTAGGATTAACACCAGGATCAGAGGACTACAAACAATGCATGAAATAAAACTGCAGATCAAGCGACTGAGTATTTGGATAATTGTTGGCTGTATTGGCGTCACGCAGTTGCAAGCCCAGCCTATACAGAACCTTCCAACACCGGTCGATACAACTTCCAAAGGTTCTTTGGTAAAGCCTGATACGGTGACTAAGGAGGAAGTTGAGAAAAGTTTTAAGATTGAAGCTGGAACACCTCAGGTTACTGTAGTGCAGCCAGTTCAGCCTATTGCTGAGCCAAAGCCGGCAGTAGGAACAATTGAAGAAGTGCTCTATCATGAAAAATTATGTCGCACATTAAAAGATCAAAATTGTATTCAGGCAGGGCAACTCATCATGTCCGAAAAGCCACCAAAACAGATTTTTGACTTAGACAGTTCCGTACGTGCCAAGCGGGCCTTACGACTGTATGAGGTGGCGATCACCACTGATAATTTGGAGGCGATGGAATACGCGTATGATTTATATTATGACACTTACACTATATTACGCGCGGTCAATTCCTACGGTGATAAAGCACGTGCTATGGAAATTCGTGAAGTGATGGTCAGTAAAAAATATGCTGGGGGCTTGTTACGGGTAGCGCAGGACTACCTAGATAACCCAGAATATCTCTTGTCGATGAGTAAAAAAAGAGAGGCTTGTCAAATTATCAAGCAAAATCTCACGAATACGCAATTAACGGAAAAATCAAAAGAGATTCTTAATGCTTTAAAAAATGATTTAACTTGTAAAGTGATGGGGTAAGTTCAGAGGCATTACCGATAGCATGAGCGTTGTTGCCAGAGAGCGATTAGATTGCTAAGAGGCTATATCGTTTAATCAAACTTTACTTACGCAATCATCTGTATTGACTGATTTGTTTTTGGTACTTGAGAGTCTAGATTAAGGGTTACTCAACTCTTCCGGATCTCTTCATGCTCAATATTACCTTACTCTACTTTGTTATTTTGGGGCTGTACCATCTAGGACGCAAGTATCTCCCGAAGATACAAACTATGATTCAAATAATATGCCGCATGATGAAAGAACATCCTTTCATCTTATTGGGCGCTACTCTGAGTTGTTTACTCGCGCTTTCTCCAGAGCATTATTCAATGGGGGAGCAAATATTAAATATTGGTCGTAGCGTAGATTTTACTAATCCTGTGAAAGAAGATTTTGAGCGCAGGCTTTATGGTTCCGAGATAGAAACTTTAATCTATCAAATATTGATGATTTTATTTGCGGTGTAGAACATACGCTCTCGATCATTGAGAGCGTATGCATGTTGCAGTGAATTATTTAAGTTGATTTTTAACGCAGGTCTCATATAAAGGTGAGCCGACAGAAAAACCCATGCCCACACATCGTTGCACAGCATTTGAGAAATTCTCTGCTCTTTGCGCATTAGATTGGGGTGTTGGAGGAGCAGGGTTATTATTGTTATTTTTGGCATGCATCATGTCAGCACAAGCGCTCAAAAAAATAGTGGATATAACAATAGTGCAAAGGGTTAGTTTTTTCATAATGGATAGGTTCAAGTAATGGGAATAAGTGATCGCATGGCAACTTAAAGGGAAGTCATACTAAATAATTCTAGTTATTTTATTTTTGATTTATGACAAAGATAGACTCAAATCTTAGAAAAATTACTTGTATTTCTAAATTTCACATTAAAATGTAAAAAAAAGTATAAATTTAATTTAAGGAGACAGCAATGCAGGCTTGGAAATCTGAAGTACGAGATGGTATGCACATTGATTGGGATATGCCCATTGAGATGGATGATGGACTGATTTTGCGGGCGGATATTTTTCGTCCAGTCCATGCCGGAAAATTCCCAGTGATCTTATCTTACGGCCCCTACGGTAAGGGCCTATCTTTTCAGGAAGGTTACAAAACCGCCTGGGAAATCATGGAAAAAGAAAACCCAGATGTCATGCGTGGCACTTCAAGCAAATACCAAAACTGGGAAGTAGTCGATCCTGAAAAATGGGTTCCTGACGAATACGTCTGTATTCGAGTTGACTCACGTGGGGCGGGTCGTTCGCCAGGATTCATGAACCATAATAATGCGCGTGAAACCCAAGACATCCATTTGTGTATTGAGTGGGCGGCCGCCCAAGATTGGTGTAGTGGCAAGGTCGGCATGAACGGTATTTCATATTACGGAAGCAATCAATGGCGTGCAGCAGCGAGTAAGCCAAAACATTTAGCGGCTATCTGTGTTTGGGAAGGTTGGAATGATAATTATCGTGAATCGAATCGTCACGGTGGTATTGCCTGTTCTTTCCGTAAGAATTGGCTAGATATGCAGATTAAAACGGTTCAACATGGTGTTGGTGATCGTGGCAAGAAAAATCCCAACACAGGGGAGACTGTTTGTGGACCTGAGACATTAACGCATGCTGAGTTGCTCAATAACGTCGAAGATATTTGGCGTCGTGTGATTGATAATGAGATGATCACGGATTGGCACATGGAGCGTACGGCTAACTTAGATTTAGTCGATATTCCAGTCTTAAGTGCTGCAAACTGGGGCGGTCAGGGCTTACATACACGTGGAAATTTTGAAGGATTTGTCAGATCAAAATCAAAACAAAAGTGGTTAGAGGTGCATGGTGGTTCACATTGGGCGCCGTTTTATACGGACTATGGTATTGGAATCCAAAAACGATTCTTTGACTTTTTCCTCAAAGGCAAAAAGAATGGTTGGGATAAGACCCCAGCTGTTTCGATGTTAGTGAGAAGTCCAGGTGAAAAATTCGTGCCTCGTGATGAACACGAGTGGCCTTTGAAGAGAACACAGTGGGTTGACTTGTATTTAGATCCTCGGGCAAATACGTTTTGTAAAACGCCGATATCAGAAAATGCAAAAATTACCTATGACATGATGGGTAATGGCGTTACTTTCTCATTTCCGGCGCAAGAACAAGATGTTGAGATTACAGGACCGATGGCATTAAAACTCTTTGTGTCTTCAAGCACTGTTGACGCGGATATCTTTGCAATCGTCAGAATCTTTGATCCGAAAGGTAAAGAGGTCTTATTTGTGGGTGCATTAGATCCCAAGACACCGGTTGCTCAGGGTTGGTTGCGTGCATCGCATCGTAAATTAGATAAGAAGAAAAGCTTACCTTATCGTCCATGGCACACGCATGATGAAAAGCAGCCATTAACTCCCGGCGAGATCTATGAGCTTGACGTTGAGATTTGGCCAACCTGTATTGTGGTGCCTAAGGGGTATAGCATTGCGCTATCGATTCGTGGACGTGATTATGAGCATGATGATGAAGCCGCTGTACTATCCAACATGAAAAACCCAATGAAAGGTTGTGGACCATTTGTACATGATGATGAAGAAGATCGTCCACCAGCGATTTTTGGTGGTAAAGTCACTTTACACATGGGGCCAAAACATCCAGCAAAGCTATTAGTACCAGTGATTCCGAAGAAAAAATAATATTAACTATTTAAGGAGAACAGTATGAACACATCAAGAAAACAGTTTTTAACTCGGTCAGGGATTGCGCTTGCACTTGCAATTGCTTGTCCACTTACATTCGCTCAGTCCGGGAGTTATCCCAATCGTCCTATTAAGATTGTGATTCCCTTTCCGCCGGGCAACACAACAGATATTATGACGCGTTTGATTGCGCCAAAACTGCAAGCGCAACTGGGTCAGCCCATTGTTGTAGAAAACAGAGCAGGAGCATCTGGTGTGATTGGTATGGATTATGTCGCTAAATCCAAGCCGGATGGCTACACGATTGTGGCATCACAGGGTGGCAATATGGTGGTCCTGCCGCACACGAGTAAAAATATTACTTACAATCCGATTAAGGATTTCACATCCATTGCTTTATCAACATATAACTACCAAGTAGTGACAGCAAATAATCAAGCGCCGTTTAAAACTCTGCCACAAATGATTGATTGGGCAAAAGCCAATCCTGGAAAACTTACAGTAGCATCGAATGGTGAAGGTGGATTTCCTCACATTGTGTTTGAGCATTTAGCAAAAACTGCGGGTATTACTTTTACTCATGTGCCCTATAAAGGCACTGCAGCGATTGTGACTGATCAAATCGGTGGACAGGTCATGGCGTCGATTGATGGTGTGAGTGGTCCTGCACCCCATGTGCGCGCTGGTTCTATTCGGTTATTAGCGATTTCAAATAAAACTAAAGTTCCTGAATGGCCTAATACACCGACGGCATCTGAGGCGATTCCAGGATGGAGTTCTAATGGTTGGTTTGGGTATTCTGGGCCTGCTGGAATGCCTAAGGAGATTGCTTATAGACTTAATCAGGAAATAAACCGGGCTATGAACTCTCCAGAAATCGTTGAGCAACTCAAGCAATATGGATTAGAGGTTGTCAATGAATCCCCTGAGTATTTTGAGCGTACGCTGAAATTCGATTACAACCGCTATGGTAAGTTAGTAAAAGATATCGGTTATGAGCCAAGGTAACTTTAGCCTTCATTCAAGGTAAAAAAGATGCCACTGTTGTGGCATTTTTTTTTGCTGAAAAAACAGTTATTTACTCGCGATTAATATCGACTCGGCGAGCTTCTTGATCGTTTTGTGCACCAGTGACAAACTCTGGTTTTTTCAGTTCGATGCTTTCTTCTTTGACACCAGCAATAACTAAAGCTTCCTTTACAGCGATAGCACGATTTTTAGCGAGTTCGGCATTGAAGTTTTCATCACCAGTTTTATCAGTAAAGCCGGTAATGAAAAGTTTACTGGGGTCTTTCTTCAAAGCATTATGCACAGTTGTAACGACTTTTTTGGCTTCATCGTCAAGATCTTTACTATCTTTTGCAAAATAGACCTTGCCAGGGTATTGAAAGCTCATGGCAGCTGGAATTTTTGGTGCTTCAGGTTTTTTTGCAGAAAAGACGTTCCACAATAAAAAGGCAACAACTGCAGCCCCTACCCAAGGAAGCCATTTCATGAGTAAGCTATTCTTAGCTGCGTTTGCACTGACAGCAGAAGCTCTAGCAGTTGTAGCTCCTGAAATTGCAGCTTTACCTGCATCGATACTGACTGGTAATTTGTTCAGTAAAGCATCAGTACTTGGTATACCGATAGCATTTAATAGGCCACGATCGATAGCCGCTTTTTTAAGAAAATCTTTTTGACCTAGAAGGAGATTAGATAAACTATGAGCATCTAAAGATTGATCGTTCACAACATGCTTCAGACCACCAAAAATGAGGGGCATGACCATCCCAACAAGGCTACTTGCAGAACTTGAACTAATGCCAGAGCCGCTTGCGAGTGAACTTATTAAACCATTGGCTTTATCAGCGCCAAATAAGCTAGCAGTAATACCGATACCGGACTTGATAATAGGATTATTTTGCACATCACCGGCCAGTAAATTGCTCAGATTACCAGAGATACCAGCATCAATATTGGGTGAAGTTACCATTTTGAAAAGATCGCTGGCGCCGGTTGTTGTGGTGGCTTTTTGAGCCATACCGCCTAGTACTAGAGGGATTAATTTAGTGATACTTTGAGAGGTATTTTCAGCACTTTCACCAAGAAGACTACTTGCTAAGCTCGATAATTCCTTAGCGCTACCCCCCATAAACATTTCAATTAAATTTGAAACCATTGCAATCTCCTTAGGTAAATTCTTGATTTAAATAACTTGTCTAAGCTAAGTTGTATTTGTTACATGAACAAGAATCTAATAGGAAAGTTTGAGGATGATTTTGTTATGAAACAAAACGCAGCATCAATTTCATAAAAAGTTCATGAGTTTTGATAGCAATTAATTTTAGATTTTTTTGGTTTGCTGAGGTAAACACAACTTTCATGAAAAACTCTAGGTTGTAATCTAAGCTTTTTAAAACGGTATCGTATACCGAATAGACAATAACCGTGTTTGGAAAAACCCATTCTCAATGGCCATGTCCCGACCATACTGTAATGAAAATCTGCCTAAATCTGTATAGGCAATTGCGCTTAATAAAAAGCGCTGGGTATTAGTTACGTTATTTTGGTAGACGTTATTAATCTCAGTTGCGCCACCAGTGACATACAAGTAGGAAGCACCTAAAGTAAAGGTTTGATTAATTTTATAAATCGGGCCAAGTTGTATTTTACTGAGAGGTTTTTGAGTGAGAGGGACATTGCTTGCTGATCCACAGGCTGCAGCACACTCGCTATTACCCCCAAACCAAGTGGTGTCGAAAGCGATCATGCCATCTAGATTTCCAACGATTGCTTTTTGCAAGCCAATTTGCAAAGCAGTTCTATAGCGATTCTCGCCGATATTCAATGGCTGCGTATTGTCATAATTGGTGGGTAATGTCAAAAATCCAGCCATTCCAAAATAAGTGCGATTTTCGCGATTGGCATAAGGCCAAATAGCAGTTACTAAAGTTAAATCACCGATTCCAGTACTAGACGGAAGGCCTGCTATCGATCCTGAAGGTTGATTTTTTCCGTAAGGTAGTTGTATGTAGGATACTGCTGGAAGATCAGCTAGCGTATACGTACCAACTAATCTTAGGGTTAATCTTTGGCCATCGACTTCAGGGTTGGCATACGGACTTGCAGATACTTCCGAACCACTCCTGTAGTAAGTGGTATTTTCAGTATTTAAGTAGCCTAACTGTACAAGTCGCCTATCGGGCAATGGTGCCACGAGATCATTCGGTAGTAAGTCAATCCCATGACCTAATAGAGGGAAGTAAAATAACGTGTAGAGAATGAATCTATTTATAGTTTTTATCATTAATTACAATATTATTGTGCTATTCGACAAAGTCAATTTTAGCTTTTTTAGTAGGGTTTTGGTTGAAAAAGTTATTAAAGTAGAAAGATAATTCCTTTGAAATATGCAAATGAAGCCCTATTTTTAGTCTTTGCCTTGGTGCTAGTAGGACTTTTCGTTTCTTCTTTACCATATTTGGGCAGACGAACATTAAGTAAGGCAAATAACTATTGGTTGCTGGCTTTAGGCTTTGGTATTTGCTCATTTTTATTATTCGCATCCGCTTCAACGATTGACCCCATTCTCCTTGCATTCGCAAATATTTTTTTCTTTGCAAACTATTTCTTTCTGTTTATCTTTTGCCGTGCACTAAACGATAAGCCTGTAAAAAAATTAGCAAGCTTTTCGCCATTACTATTTTTGGCTTTTGGTTCCGTATTTGAATATTTGAGACAGTTTGGAGTGTTTCAGGATAGAGTTTTGTTTGTGATTTCGTTCTTGATATTTTGTTTAATCGGAATGTTGATTGAATTATTTCAATTGTCCAAGAGAGAGCGCAATATTCAGATTGACTTTCTTATAGTCACTTGCTTTGCTGAGATAGTACTTGGCGTGGCCCGTGTCTGGATACTGTTAGAAAACACGGCAATTTCTTCATCGACCATTTATACAGAGCCTTTTATCACCACATTAATAAGATGGTTTTCTGTTGCCTTTACCGTTCTTTCTTATATTTCAATTAATGGCTTTTTGGCAGAGAAGTTAGCTCGAACCAATGCTGCAAATCTTGAGGATAGTAATAGGGTAGCCAAGCTTTTAAGTGAGCGCGATGCGATGATTGCCTCATTGCTCAAGGCGAATAAGTCTTCATCTACTGAGGCGCTATCTGCTTCAATTGCGCATGAGCTCAATCAACCTCTAGGCGCTTCATTATTGAATATTCAATTTTTAAGAACGATGCTTGAATCAGGTCATTTACAGCATGAAATGTTTGCTTCAGTTGTCAACCAGTTAGAAAAGAATACCAAACGTTCTAGTGAAATCATCCGTTCACTGCGGACTATTTTTGTTAAAGATAGCGTTGAGCAGGAGGCCATCCAAGTTCGTGAGGTGATTGATAATGCTTTGCGAATCTATCAATCGGAATTTATCTCAAAGAATATTCAAATTAAGATAGATTTGACGGGTGATCCAGTATTTATCTTCCATAAGGGTCAGTTTTTACAGGTTTTATTAAACCTCATCAATAACTCCATTCAAATATTGAGTATTTCAAATCCAGCTCAAAAGCTGATCTCTTTGCGTGCTTACTTTAAACAATCACAGTTTCTTTTGGAGATTAGTGATACTGGTCCTGGAGTATCGACAGAAAGAAAAGCGCAACTTTTCGAATTGTTCAGTAGTGATAAATCCAGTGGGATGGGGGTTGGTTTATGGCTATGCGCATATATTATGAGAAATGCTGGCGGAAAAATTACTTACCAAGACGCTCCAGGAGGCGGGGCTCAATTTATCCTGAGTTTTCCAATGACTTCAGAAGGTCATATAAACTAGTTTAGACTAGAATACTTTCCATCAAAGGATGCAAATTCTCACTACACTTGCCACCATGCATTTATAAATACCTCATGTATTTTATGACCCCCAATATTACCCCTCATCTTATTCAAAACGCATCAAAACACATCTTTTTAATTGATGATGATGAATCTATGCGTTTTACCTTAAAGGGAATGCTGGA
Organism: Polynucleobacter sp.; assembly: GCA_040403635.1. Lineage (GTDB taxonomy): Bacteria > Pseudomonadota > Gammaproteobacteria > Burkholderiales > Burkholderiaceae > Polynucleobacter. The sequence continues at coordinate 1,517 of JBBAKF010000016.1, read as the reverse complement.
GTTTTTAGGTTATCAAGTTGATGCGTTTGAATCAGCCCTTGAGTTTCTGAATACTGCAATACAGGTGATGCCTGCAGTCATCATCACGGATATGCGGATGCCGGGTATGAATGGTGTGGAGTTGCAATCGGAATTATTAAAGCGTGGCAGAAAAACTCCTATTATCTTTATTAGCGGAGAGAGTACTCTCCCGCAAACTATTTCTGCTATGAAGCAAGGGGCAATTGAATTTTTAATCAAGCCCTTTGAGAGAGATCAGATTTTATCAGCGATAGAGCGGGGCTTAGAGCAGGACGCTGCTTACATGCGCTTTTCTTCAGAGCAGTCTGCCTTAGAGAATAGTCTAAAAAGTTTAGCCCCAAGAGAGCGAGAGGTGTTTGAGCTACTTGCTATGGGTTTTAATAATGCACAGATACAGGAAAAACTACAAATTGCGCTCTCAACTGCTAAACAATATAAGTCTGAAGTGATGCGTAAGCTCAATTTAAGCTCCTTAGCGGAACTCATCGCCTTAAAGAATGGCTACCAATAAATATATGCTTGAGTAGTTAAAATTTTTTTATTGGATAAACCTGAACATATGATTTTTTTCTTCGCCACTCAGTTGCAGATATGGTATCTGGGGAGTTACTAGCTTATATATGATATTTTTCAGGAAGTCCGAAGGCTTCCATCTATCAAATATTTATCACTCACATTTAGAAAGAACCACTGTACAGTTGTCATTACCTGGCCTGCGGCATTCATCTAATGCACCTATTTGCACATTAGATAAACTACCGCCTTTAGACCAACCCCATCCATAATCAGGGCTTACAGCCAAAGCAGCACACGTTTTTTGAAAATCGGTCAGGATTTTGCATTTCCCATAACCGCAGGATTGCAACGCTAATCTTTGTGCTTCTTGGATGGAACTTGCATTCCACGATATTCCACTTTTACCATTTGTTTCATTAAATGCGATCGAGCCAATAGCAAAGGCTTCGCAGGTAAACAGCATTAACGCAAGAGAAGTTATCAGACTTTTTTTCATTATAAGGTCCTTAGAAAGAGTGTTTTAAGAGTTTTAATAATTTAAAATATCATAAATCTTATCAAAAACCACATTACATTAAGAAAAAGTCTAAAAAATCAATTACGAGGTAAAGATTACTCAGATGCTCATCAAAAGTTTGATAGATTCGTATCTCAATCAACTTAGATAATATAAATGACAACAAAAAACCCCTTAACAAAAATAGCTTAAAGGGTTTTGTTGTTAATAATGGTGGAACCGGCGGGAATCGAACCCGCGTCCGCAAATCCTCTACATAAAGTTCTACATACTTAGTCATATCATTTGATTTAACCAGTGAAGCACGGACTGACACGTTATTCAATAGCGATTCACTTATTTTTCGAACTATTTATCGTGACGCATAATAGTCTTATCTCTTGTATATGACCCTGATGTAACTTGCGTTACCTGACCCAAGAGAGAATCAGTTCAGGGGCAACCGCAATTAAGCGGCTAGTGC
>JBBAKF010000015.1:0-40171 GCA_040403635.1 Polynucleobacter sp. | reverse complement strand
TATTAAAGGTGAACTTAATCAAGTTGAGTTCATGAATTGGCAAGAACCTGATATACCATTTGAGGAGGTTGGCACTGCTACATGGGATGGATTGCCACTCGACAACTATTTATCCCTATTAGATATGCTTAATCCAATGCATCGCTTATGGAGTGATGGACGTTGGAATAAGTTAACCGTTGCACATGGATGTTACTGGAAAAAATGTAGCTTTTGTGACGTCTCCTTAGATTACATTTCTCGATATGAAACTGCTTCTGCTAGTTTACTAGTTGATCGAATTGAACAAATCGTTGCAGAAACTGGTCAGACTGGCTTTCATTTTGTTGATGAAGCCGCGCCTCCAAAAATCTTGAAGGCCCTTGCGGAAGAATTAATTCGTCGCAGGGTAGTCATTTCTTGGTGGGGGAATATTCGTTTTGAAAAAACATTCACTTCTGAATTAGCTAGTCTATTGGCTAGAAGTGGTTGTATTGCTATGTCTGGAGGACTTGAGGTTGCCTCAAATAGATTACTTGACTTGATGAAGAAAGGTGTTTCAGTTGCACAAGTTGCCAAAGTAACAAAAAGCTTTTCTGATGCGGGTATATTAGTACATGCCTATTTAATGTATGGATTTCCAACTCAAACAGTCCAAGAAACAGTCAATTCATTGGAATACGTCAGACAATTATTTGCGCATGGTTGTATTCAGAGTGGATTTTTTCATCGCTTTATTTGTACTGTTCATTCTCCTGTTGGTAAAAACCCAGAAGAGTATGGTGTACAGCTCGTTCCTCTCCCTGAAATTACATTTGCTAAAAATGACATCAGCTTTATTGACCCCGTTGGTGTTGACCACGATAGTTTAGGGCAGGGTCTAAAAAAAGCGATTTATAACTTTATGCATGGTGTTGGTCTCGAAGAAGATGTTAGAGCGTGGTTTGAAAGTTATGGCAAAAAAATCCCTAAAACAACTGTTTCTAAATTTTATATTAGTGATGCTTTAAACCAAAATTGATTTCGGCGATTCTCAGGTGAATCTTTTGATCAACTATGCCCCGCTGAGCTTGCGCCAATGATGGTAACACTCTTCATTGAATCAAAACCTCGTACTCACATGGTCCTGTCTATAATATTATTTGGTAAACCACTTGCTACTGTTGAGTGGGAATTTTTTTCTTAAAAGGTTTTCAGTGAAAAAGCTACTCAATATTTTTCTGTCTGTATTTTTTATTTTAAGCATTTATGCAAATGCTCAACCTGCTGAGGTGAGCCCACGTCGTGCTGCTGGGGATATGGCAACAGAGTTTAAAAATTATCGTTTACCGCCCAGCTCCTCCCCGATGGTATTGCCACGGCGCGAGCCGCAAGGAGGGGAGATAGAAATAGTGCGTCAGGCTCAAGCGATTGCCAGCAATAATCCTTTGCTTACGATGGTGCTCGTCGATCGTGGCCAAATCATCTTTGAAGCCTACAACACACCCGCAAGAGATGATCGCCCAAACTTTTCATGGTCAATGAGTAAAAGCCTTACAGCCTACACAATGGGCTTGGCTAATTGCGAATCTCCTTGGCTTGACTATAACCAAAAAGCTGAGATGTATAGCGATGACCTAAAAGGCACTGTTTACGGCGATGCGACTGTTCGTAATTTACTTATGATGAGCTCTGGTGTAAGAAAGGCAATTTCATCAGGCGACCATTTATCCAGGAAAGATAATTGCACAAAGGGCATTGATTGTGATGGCTGGGAAATGTCACGCTCACAGAAGCTATCAGGAGTAGAGTACTTGCAGAAGGTGAAAGAACGAGATATTTCTAGTGGTCGGGAGTTTAGATATTCTGGAACTGATACTTTGGCACTATCAAACATCATGGATAAAAATGGTGGTTTCATCAAGCTATTTGAACAGCAAATTTGGTCCAAAATTGGCGCTGAGGGTGCAGGATTTTGGTTGTTGGATAAAGATAACAAGGCAATGGCGCATGCTGGCTTTAGTGCGGTAAGCCGTGATTGGGCCCGACTAGCTATGTATACCATTAAGCTGAAGAAGTCAGGTACAGCTTGCCAGCAACAATTTATGAATGAAGCTACGAGTGCACTGCTTCCGAATTATGGCAGCGTTGGACGCATCCACCGTGCATATGGCTATCAAACTTGGATTAATTCAAATGGACCACGTATTTCTTATTGGTGGCTAGGTTATGGTGGGCAACGTATCGCAGTTGATTCTGAAAAGGAAAGAATCTTGGTCGTTACAAGCTTTCGCGAAAGTTATATGGATGAAGTTGATCATCTATTCTCTAAGTGGCAAAGAAATTAATTCTCAATACAGAAAAAATTTAATCTAGAAATTAGGATGACTGAATGACTAACTTACGTTTCTCACTGGCTTTTCTGAGTATTTATTTAGTCAGCACAAATTTATATGCCCAGTACAGTGCAGAATCAGCTCAGTTGGCTAAAACCATTCCAATAGCCGATATTCATATGCATACTTACTCCCGTGGAGGGCCATCAAGTGCTGCCATTTTGGAGCAAATGGATAAGAATAATGTTAAGTGGGGCGGGGCAGTGGGTGACTTTCGGCCAGATGTTGCGGATCGATTAAAAGAAAGATACATCCCAGCAATTGGTCAAATGGAATTCGTGGAAGTGTTCTTAAATCGCGGCGCTTCTGCACTAACAGACGAAGATAACTGGACTTTTAAACGCTTGTATAAAAACGCCGAAGAGCTATTTGCTAAGGGGGCAGTTAAAGGATTTGGTGAGCTCCATACGGATAATCATTCAAATGGACCGCATGGCTTTAGGCGAGCTATTAGGACAGACAATCCAGCTATCAGAAGAATGTATGCCATTGCAAATAAATACGATGGATTTATTCAAATACACGCACAACAAGATGAAAATTTCACAATAGATATTTTGAAGTTATCAGCTGATTATCCAAATACTATTACCGTTTTGTCACATTGTTTACCAATTGCTAAGCCAACTGATCTTGCCAACTTGTTTAGTCAGCGTAAAAATATTGTTTGTGAATTATCGGGATTTGGTTCTGTTCATCTGAGAATTCTTGGTATTAATCGTCCGGCTCGCATTTTTGATGACAATGGGTTAAGACCAGCTTGGAAAAATTTAATTGAAGAATATCCGGACCAAATTATGGTTGGCACAGATGCTTGCTGTGGTTGGTTCTCCTACTATAGTGATATGGTGCAAGACTTGCGAAATAATTTACTCCCGCATCTATCCCCTGAGATCATGGAAAAACTAGCCTATAAAAATGCTGTTCGCATTTTTAAGTTAAAAGAAATCAATTAGTATTTTCAGTTTCACGGAAGGCGCTAATAAATTATTTAGTCGTTGAGTGTTCATAAAGCCCTCAAATTTTGATCTGATTTAACTCATATGATTTACATTATCTTAGACATTAGCTAAGGTTAAATAAATCACTTTTGGTGACCTTAAGCAAACATATCGTCGTTCATAACCTTAGTTCACACTGAACCAAAATGCTGAAAAAGCCTAAAACAGTTTTTTATAAGGCCTATGCCGTAATGTAGCCAATTGATTTTCTAATTTGAATCGATTCTTCGCCAACTAAAACCTGGGCAAGTTTTTTCGCTAATGCAGGATTTTTCGAGTTAGCACAAATCCCAAGCGTGTAATCCGTGTTGAGGCTGACCTCTTGGGGTAATAAACCAATCAGTTGCACACCAGGACTAATATTGATTTCAGTCGTTTGAGTACCGCCAATGACTTCTGTATTCGGATCCAAAGACAACTGTTCCATCGCGATAGCGCCATTAGGAAAAGTTTTAAAACGCTGCGCAAGTTCTTGATCTAAACCAAGTGACTTCATGACTTTCATAAAGTGGATCCCTGCAGTCGATTTTTCCATATCCGGAAAATAGAGCGCGGGAGCTGCTCTAAAAGCTTTTTTTAATTCTTCAACAGTATCGATTGAGGGCGAGGCAGAAGTTCTTCGTTTTGAAATAGCAATGCCTGTTGGAACAATACCTAAGGACTGCATTGAATCTGCGAGAACATGACCTGAGTTGACTAATTCTTGGACTAAAGCTTTCGACAAAATTACGAGATCGCAGGGCTCTCCCCGGACTACTAAGTCTCGCATTGCGCCAACGGCACTAAAAGTGCCGTTAATTGCGCATTGATTTTGCTTCTCAAAATCTGCTTGAATCCCTTGCACAACACCAGCAGCGGCACCACCACTTAAAACTCGAACTTCTAACATAGATACACTTCCAAAGAATTCATTAATCGGGTTTAATGCCTGCGGATTTAACGATAGATGCCCATTTAGTGATATCCGCCTCAAGATACTTCGTAAATTCATTTGGTGTCATTACAAGAGGAATAGCGCCTTGCTTGGCCCAAGTATCTTTTACGTCCTGTTGTGCGATGATTTTACGAATCGCATTATTCAATGTTGTGACCACCTCGTTAGGAGTTCCTTTAGGAGCCATAAAACCTAACCAGATTGAAGTTTCATACTTAGGGACACCTGCTTCAGTCATTGAAGGTAAGTTGGGTGTAATCACCGAGCGATTTCTTCCAGTCGTAGCAAGTGCCACTACCTTATTTTCTTTCGCAAAATCGTTCATGGTTGTGATGGCATCAAACATCATATCAACTTGACCGCCAAGCACATCCGTTCTTGCTCCAGAGCTTCCTTTGTAAGGAATATGGGTGATATCTAAGCCAGCCATTGATTTAAATAACTCTCCAGCCATATGATAGGGAGTACCGTTTCCAGAAGATGCGTAATTATATTTACCAGGAGACGCTTTGACTAAAGTGATTAATTCAGGCAATGTTTTTGCTGGGAATTTTGGATTAACTACGAGAATTAAATCTGAATAATTGACCGGGGCAACTGCCACAAAATCTCTCATCAGCTGAAAAGGCTTATTCTGAACGAGTGACTCGTTCACAGTTTGTGTATTTGACATCATCAAGAGGGTGTAGCCATCCGCCGGTGATTTGGCAGCAAAATCAGTTCCTATAATTGAACCGGCTCCTGGTTTGTTTTCAATTACAAAGGATTGCTTGAATTCATCTTGTAAACGCTGCGCCATAAAACGCGCATAGTTATCAGCTGGACCACTTGCAGCAAAAGGAACAACGATTTTTACTGTTTTATTGGGATAAGCCTGTGCCAATAGTAGCGTTGGCAAACATAAAATAGCTGCAACTAAAGGTGAAAAAAATTTCATAAATCCCCTCACTTATGGTCAAAAATTGATAGATTGTATAATTTACCACTTTAAGAATATATGATGTTAAATGAGATCATATGACATCCCCACAATACCCTTTTTCAAGAAATCTGCGTGTCCTAGCTTATCAAAGCTTGATAGCGATAGATCCGCTGCTTAAATGCGCTTTAGTCCAGCAAATTGAAGATTGTATGCAGACGCAGTCCTATGATCTTTATGCTTTGGAGGAGATCGATCATGATGCCGATCTAATTCCAGGAAGGCCCCAAAACCCGCTCTTAGTTAATCCACTTTCAGTGAAAAGACGTGCAATGCATACCGAAGAGGGCCGCGCTATTGCTATCCATGCACTTACACATATTGAATTTAATGCTATTAATCTTGCCTTAGATGCTGCGTGGCGTTTTAAGGGGATGCCTGAGGCATATTATTTAGATTGGCTTAAAGTTGCTTGTGAAGAGGCAAAGCATTTTTTATTGCTCAAAAATTATCTTCAGGAATTAGGCTTTGATTATGGATCTTTCCCAGCACATGACAGTTTATGGGAAATGGTCGATAAGACGAAAGGGGATTTACTTGCAAGAATGGCACTCGTTCCAAGGACTATGGAAGCAAGGGGATTGGATGCTGTCCCGCAAATTAGAGCACGATTTTTACAAGCTAAAGATACGCAAATGGTTACGATTTTAGATATTATTCTTCATGACGAAATCGGTCATGTTGAAATCGGTAATCGTTGGTTTAATTATCTGTGTAATGAACGTCAATGTGATCCAATTACATCTTTCAGCACACTAAGCCTTGAGTATAAGGCTCCCCAATTAAAGGGGCCGTTTAATTGGAATGCACGTAAGCAAGCTGGTTTTACAGATATTGAACTCCGTTTATTAGAGGAAAATTAAGCTATGGGCCGTATTCTTTTTCAACATCAAGATGATCTGAGTCAATGTATTGGCAAAGAGGTCGCGGTATCTGATTGGATCACCATTGACCAGTCGATGATTCAATCATTTGCAGATTGTACGCATGATCAGCAATGGATTCATACCGATATCGAGCGGGCTAAAAAAGAATCAATGTTTGGTTCAACGATTGCACATGGATTTCTGACACTATCATTAATCCCTTATTTTTTAGAGTCTTGTATTGCCTACCCATTTGCAAAGATTGCAATCAATTATGGTTTGAATAAAGTACGATTTCCTCATGTAGTGCCAGTTAATAGTCAGATATGCGGTAGATTTATGATCCAAGATGTAACTCCGATGGACGGAAGCTTACAAATCACTTGGGAAATTACTCTTGAGATTGAGGGTATAGAAAAACCCGCCTGCGTTGCTGAAATGCTGCTTCGTTTAAATCTTTAAAACTTGCTCCCAAGCTAATTCGGCGAGTGGCTTGGCTCTTTTGCCAGCATCAAGAGCAGAATCACTGGATGCGTTACCCTGTAGTGCACGTGCCATGACCCCTTGCAATATAGCCGTGAGCCTAAACATATTAAAAATAATATAAAACTCCCAATCTTTGGGATCATTAATGATTTGCCCAGTTCTTTTTAGATAGGCATTTAAATAGGTCTTTTCGTCTGGGATCTGTAAGCTTTTTAAATCTATGCCCCCTAAACCCCTAAATAAATCAGGCGATAGACGCCACGCCATGGCATGATACGCAAAATCGGAGAGGGGGTTGCCTAGGGTAGATAATTCCCAATCCAAAACCCCTAACACTTTAGGCTCTAAAGGATCAAAGATGAGGTTATCTAATCTAAAGTCGCCGTGAACTAAATTAGTTGAGTCATATTCCGGAATGTGCTGTGGTAACCAATCAATCAGATTATCCATGGCAGAGATTTTTTCAGTTTCAGACGCTCTATACTGTTTAGTCCAGCGGTCTAGCTGTCTTTGTACATAACCACCAAAACGACCGTAATCCTCGAGTCCAATAGCAATTGGATTGAGTGAGTGCATTTGAGCAATGACTGAATTCATAGCGTCAAATATGTGCGTTCGATCAGAATCAGATAGTTCTGGTAAGCGTGGGTCCCAAAATACACGGCCTTGCAAATAACTCATGACATAAAATTCAGAGCCTATGACCTCTTTATCGGCACAATAGCCTAGGGGTTTTGCAACTGGAAAATGATGTTTATGCAGCGCATTGATCACTTTGTATTCTCGATCAATGGCATGTGCGCTAGGCAGTAATATCCCTGAAGGTTTTCTTCTCAGGACATACGAATGATCGTTATTGCTTACTAAAAAGGTTGGGTTTGATTGTCCACCTTTAAATTGATTAATCTCAAGGGGGAGTTGCGGGTCAATGTGTGGCAAATGATCTTTTGCCCAATGAAAAAATTGATCTTTAGGAAACGGTTGATTCTCTAACATACCTTTGGTACTGATTAAGTCACTCATTACTTAAGATCAACGAGTTTAAATGTTCCCATGGCTTTAGCCACCATTTCACCAGTGATATCGTGGACTGTAGCTTCACAAAAATGGATGGACTTACCACTACGAAGTACCTTTCCCCTTACGGTTAGTTTTTCTTGGCCACCTTTCATAAAAGCGATGGACATATCAATTGTCATCCCGGCACCTTGATGTTTCGCTTTAGACTTTGCCGACATCGCCATAGCAAAATCGAGTAGCGTCATTAAGACACCGCCGTGGGAAACACCCATAGGGTTTAGGTGGTGCGGTTGTAATACCAAAACTGCTTCGACTTCACCCGGTAAAATTTCTTGTGCTTCAACACCGAGGTGAGCAATAAAAGGGACGTGTACACCAAAATATTCTTTCTTCATGATAATCTTTCTAACAAACTTCGAATAAACCAGCGGCGCCTTGACCACCACCTACACACATAGTAACAACAACAAATTTCGCTTTTCTGCGTTTTCCCTCAAGCAAGGCATGTCCGACCATTCTGGCGCCAGAAACGCCGTAAGGGTGACCTACAGCAATTGCACCGCCGTTTACATTGAGAATCTCATCAGGAATGCCAAGTTGATCTCGGCAATATAAAACCTGCACTGCAAAAGCCTCATTAAGCTCCCATAGTCCGATATCAGACATCTTCAGACCAGCTCGCCCTAATAATTTAGGAATAGCATATATCGGCCCAATACCCATTTCATCGGGTTCACATCCTGCTACAGCAAACCCGCGAAAGATTCCTAGGGGTTCGATACCTCTTTTTTCTGCTAATTTAGCATTTATAACAACTGCAGCACTCGCTCCATCAGAAAACTGACTGGCATTTCCCGCAGTGATAACTCCCCCAGGAAGTGCTGGAGTGATTTTTTGAATACCCTCTAGCGTCGTATTTGGTCTAATCCCCTCATCTGAAGATACTGTAACCTCCTTCGTAAATAGGGCTTTAGAATTAGTATCTGCAACTCCCATCGTCACCTTGATCGGTGCTATTTCATGATTAAAAAGACCTTGTTCTTGTGCGCGGGTTGCTCGAAGTTGGCTGCGAACACCATATTCATCCTGAAGTTCCTTACTAATTTGATAACGCTTCGCTACTTGTTCGGCCGTTTGCAACATCGTCCAATACAATTCTGGCTTAGTTGCTTGAAGTGATGGTTCAAACAGCATATGCTGATTCATCTCAAGCTGAACACAAGAAATTGATTCCACACCTCCACCAACAACGATAGGTACTTGATCTACGATCACGCTTTGTGCTGCCATCGCTATCGCTTGCAGTCCAGAAGAACAAAATCGATTGATAGTGACACCTCCAACAGATACAGGAAGTCCAGCCTTAATAGCAATTTGTCTTGCTATATTAAGACCTGTTGCCCCTTCGGGATTGGCGCAACCCATCATAATATCTTCGACTTCCGAGGGATCAATACCAGCCCGTGTAATCGCTGCTTGAACCGCATGCGCGCCCAAAGTCGCGCCATGAGTCATATTAAAGCTACCACGCCATGATTTTGCTAAAGGGGTACGTGCGGTTGAAACAATTACGGCTTCAGTCATGATTTTTTCTTCCTTAATTACGCACCTGTGAGAGTTTTAGATTGTGCCAAAGAATTTACTAATAGTTGGGCGGGTTGCCAAAATGGATCTTTGGTTGACTCATAAAACTTTGAACATACTTGAATCACTTGAAATAGGCCAATTTCATCAGCATATTTCAAGGGACCACCACGATACAGAGGAAAGCCATAGCCAGTTAAATAAACAATATCGATATCAGATGCACGCTGAGCAATGCCTTCTTCTAAAATACGAGCTCCTTCATTGATCAGTGCAAAAATACAAAATTGAACAATTTCGGTATCAGAAATTTCGCGTACCTGTATTTTTTCATCGGCCCTAAATTTAACTAACATACGCTCAAGCTCAGGATCTGGAATGGCTTTACGGCTGCCATGATCATAAAGATACCAACCTTTACCGGTCTTTTGCCCATATCTTCCAGCCTCACAAATGAGATCAGAAAATTTTGAATACCGCATTTCTGGATACTCAATAGCACGTCGCTTGCGAATGGCCCAACCAATGTCATTACCCGCTAAATCGCTCATTCTGAATGGACCCATTACCATTCCAAAATCTTCTAGAGCTTTATCAATTTGCCAAGGTGTTGCACCTTGCTCCAATAAAAAACCCGCCATACGAAGGTATTGCTCTACCATCCGATTACCTATAAAGCCATCACAAACGCGACATACAACGGGTGTTTTCTTGATTTTTTGGGCTAATTTCATAGCACTTGCAATCACATCATTCGCTGTTACTTCTCCGCGAACCACTTCAAGTAATTGTATGACATTAGCGGGACTGAAAAAATGCAAACCAATTACATCCTCTGGTCGCTTGGTAAAGCTAGCAATCTGATCCACATTTAATGTGGAGGTATTCGTGGCTAATATCGCACCAGGTCTAACAATGGCATCTAATTCTTTAAATACTTGCTCTTTAACATAAATATCTTCAAAAACTGCTTCCACGACTAAATCAACATCATGCAAATCTTTATATTCTGTTGTTGATTGAATTAAAGACATACGCTTGTCTAGTTTTTCTTGTGTCAGCTTGCCTTTTTTTAATGAGTTTTCGTAATTACTTTGAATTGTTTTTAACCCTTTAGTGAGTTTTTCTTGACTGGTTTCCAACATGATTACGGGTATACCAACATTAACAAAATTCATGGCTATCCCGCCACCCATCGTTCCCGCACCAATGATGCCTACCTTCTTAATCTCGCGCACGGGAGTTTGACTCGGAATATCAGCAACCTTAGTGGTATTACGTTTAGCAAAAAATGCATAACGCATAGCTCTTGAAACTGAGGTATTCATGAGTTCCAAGAAGTATTCACGCTCTTTAGCGATGCCCTCGTCAAAGGGCAGAGTAATTGCTGCAGAGATAGCATCTATGACTCTTATTGCAGCAGGGTAGGGTGCAGCTATCGCTTTAACGGTATTTTTTGAAAACTGTAAAAAACTCTCGTGTAATGGATAGTTGATTTCTATATCTCGGATTCTTTTTAATGGTTTTTTATCAATGATTAATTGCTCAGCAAACGCAAGCGTAGACTCTAAAAAGTGCGACTCAAAAATGGCATCAAACAAAGGAGTATCTTTAAATGCAAGAGCAGGAACCGGATCACCCAATAAAATAAAGTTAAGGGCTTTTTCTACACCAATGACCCTTGGCATACGCTGCGTACCTCCAGCTCCAGGGATTAAACCCAGTTTAATTTCGGGAAGTGCCAAGGATACACTTGGACTTGCGACACGATAATGACACCCTAAAGCCAGCTCCAATCCACCACCCATACATACACCTTGAATTGCGGCGATGACAGGTTTAGGGCAATTTTCAATCACACGAATTACTGATTGCAAGTGAGGCTCTGTGATGGCTTTGATCGTACCAAACTCTTTAATATCTGCACCGCCAGAAAAAATTTTATCACTGCCTGTAATGACCATGGCACCAATTGCAGGATTGTTCACAGCTGACTTAATACCATCAACAATAGCAACGCGTAGGTCATAACCTAATCCATTGACGGGGGGATGATTCAAAGTAATTACAGCGATGTTGTTTTTAATTTCAAAAAGAGTATGTCCCATATAAATTTCCATGTTCAAGGTAATAGGATTGATCTAGGACCTAGGGTTCTAGTTGTTCTTTTGGCAATGTAGAACTGTGAAGACATTTCTTGTGAAGGGGTCGAGTAACTCATCTTGCTAATTCAATAGTTCCTTGCGGGGTTAAGTAGGGAATCACGTGATAAACATCTTTTTGAGCAGCAAATACAACCTCTTGTTGCCATGCTCGTTCATTTAATAATTGACCGACACGTGAGGTATTTAAGATGTCTAATGTTTCGCCACTTGCGTGGAACATCTGTGCTGCTTTGGCACTGTCAGATAACTGCAATGTGTTGGGAGGATAAGACTTAAGGAATAATTCTACAAAGTATCCCGCCCCGTAAAAATCCTCAATATTAAACTGATCATTAGAGCCAGAACAAACAACTAACATATTTTCTTGATGATGATTCAAGATATGATGGATGATTGCTTGCGCATTTAAAAGAGATCCAACATAGGTACTTTTTGCACCCATACAATCTTTTAATGCGACTGTACCATTGGTGGTGCAATACACTAGTAATGCATCATGCATACCTGACTCTAGAAGGGCGATTGGAGTTGGTTGAATGAAGCCCGTCAACGTATCTGCATTGAGTTCTCCAGAAAACTTATATTCAGCATATTGCGGATCATTTTGTAGTGTTTTTGCCTCCTCAAAATTGCGTACAGGAATAATATGTTTGCAGCCATTAGCTAATGCAGTGACGATGGATGTTGTGGCAATTAAAATATCAAGAACAATCACTACCTTGTCTTGTAGGTTTTCTTTTTTTAATTCTGATTTGTTTGTCAGTACATGTAATTTTTTCATTATGATTTCTTTATCATACGGAGCGTTTTTCGAACATAATCCATGCCTCAAGGGTAGTTGTCAGTTCATCCTTTTGATTAATGCAACTCCAGCGGGAATTCATCATCCCTAGATGGGGTTTACTATTTAATGGGCGCGTTTCTAAAACCTTAACGGTAGTTCTTAATATATCTCCAGGACGTACTGGCTTCAACCATTTAAGACTCTCAAGACCGGGTGAGCCGATCGAGGATGAATTTACTAAAAAACCATCACACACCATACGCATCATGAGTGAGCCGGTTTGCCAGCCACTAGCAATTAATCCTTTAAAGAGTGTATTTTCGGCAGCCTCTGGATTGACATGGAATCTCTGCGGGTCATATTGAGCCGCAAATTGGAGTATTTCTTGCTCTGAAATTTGTACTGGCCCACATTGAAAAATTTGTCCTTGAAAAAAATCTTCCCAATAATAAAATGTTGTCATATCTCAATCTTTACTTAATGTTAAGCGCCTACTTTTTGGAGGCGTTGTAAAACAGTGAATACACCACTCGTACGAAGAATTAATTTGTCTGCAACTTTTAAATAGCAGTCGGCAAAGCTCATTTTGGCACCAATTTTATGAATTTTCACTTCCGTATGAACCCAGTCACCTGGTTTAGGACTTGCTACAAAATCCGCACTGAAATGAACAGTTACTAATTTTTGAGGTGGGTCGGTGGCGCGAGATAAGTTATATCCTAAGGCTGAATCAGCCATCGAGATGAGCATACCCCCATGCGCAGAGCCCCAAATATTCGTATGTTTATCCTCAATAAAAATGCCGAATACTTTTTCTTTTTGCCCATTTTCATGAAGCGTATTTTTGAAATACCATGGACCAAGCATCGTCAAAAACTTTTCTGCTGTTTCTGACATAGGATGTAACTCAAAATCATTTGGAATATTTAAGGGTTTCATTCAATTACTCTAGGTATTAAAAAGGTCTCGATTGGGAGGTCGTTTTTCTTGAAATGCTTGCAGAATCTCTTTGGCGGCAGGTTGTTCTAAAAGCATCTTAAACTCCTCCAATTCTTCTTGAATTGTGTCATTTACTATCTTCAAATGATGCTTTTTGGACAGTCGTTTACTCGCGTGTAAAGCATGCCCTGGTTTTTCAACAAGCCTAGCGCAAAGATGCATTGCCTCTGACATGATTTGCTCTTGAGGATAAGTCTCATTCACAATTCCGGAACGCAAAGCTGTCTGAGCATCAAAAAACTCTCCCAACATCAGGAGTTCATTACTTAATTTTGTTCCCGCTATCAGAGGTAATAAATAGCTCGAAGCACCTTCGGGACTAAAACCAAGATTAACAAAAGGCAATTGAAATTGCGCATTCTCTGCGGCAATCACAAAATCACAATGTAAGAGGAGGGTAGTACCTATACCGATAGCTTTTCCACCCACTGCGGCAACGATTGGTAAATTGCAATTAGCAATGACTTTTAAAAAGTCAAAAGCTGTAAATGCCCCTGAAGATTTTGACTGTAATAAATCTTGCAAATCACTACCGGAGGTAAAAAGGTCCTCTTGCCCATGGATATAAATCACACGGATATTGGAATCCTGTTGCGCTAGCAAAATATTGTCTAATAAACACTGATACATTTCGTTGGTTAATGCATTTTTCTTCTCACGACGGTGAATTTCCAAATCCAATATATGGTCTTTGAGATGAACCTTAATATGTGCATGAGATACAAAATGAGTCATGTGTTTCCATTGTTTTTAAGAAGCATGTTTTCTTATCTATTATCAATTAAAAATATTTGCCTAGTTCAAGTTTAAAATAGAGGGCATGTATACCGTAAAAGAAATCTTTAGTACCCTACAGGGGGAAGGCGCTCATGCAGGTCGAGTCGCTGTATTTTGCCGTTTTACCGGCTGCAACCTCTGGTCAGGCCGAGAGGAAGATCGCCTTAATTCTATTTGTCAGTTTTGTGATACTGACTTTATTGGCACTGATGGACCTGGGGGTGGCAAGTTTGTCAACGCTCAAGAATTAGCTTTAAGGATCGTCCAAGAATGGACAGTCATGAATCTCTCTAAAACCTATCGGTATGTTGTATTTACTGGTGGTGAACCTCTATTGCAATTAGATGCCGAGCTAATCAAAGCGCTTAAAGCGGAGCATTTTCAAATTGCCATTGAAACGAATGGCACGATCAATCCTCTTCCTGGAATCGATTGGATCTGTGTAAGCCCCAAAGATGGTAGTGATTTGCTTGTTGTACAGGCAGATGAAATTAAATACATCGTCCCTCAAAAACATGGCAATATACATAAAGACATTATTATTCAGAAACTTAAGCGTTTCGAGCAAATGAATTTTAAGTATTTTTTCTTGCAAGCAATGGATAGTCCAGAGAAAGAGCGACATCTTGAGCTTGCCATAAAATTGTGTAAAGAACGACCAATTTGGCGTTTGAGTACCCAGCAGCATAAATTATTAAATCTACCTTGAGAAATCTATGCAACGTTTTCAAATTACCCGACGCCTAGAGTTTGACGCCGGTCATCGTATTCCAAACCATTTGGGGCAGTGTCGTCATTTACATGGTCATCGGTATCAAATTGAAGCCACTCTTGAAGGTGATTTGATTCACACTAAAGGTGCATCTGATGAGGGGATGATGATGGACTTTGGGCATATCAAATCCATCATGCAAGAATTAATTATTACTCCTTGGGATCACTCCTTTTTTGTGGCGCAAAGTGATACAGACCTGATTCGCTTTTTAGAGACTATTCCGGACCATAAAACCACTATCATTTCTGGTGTGCCGACTGCCGAAAACTTAGCAAAAATTGCCTTTGATCTACTTGCACCAAAATTCTCGCAAGAGTATCAGGGACGTATTCGTTTAAAGCAATTACGCTTGTATGAAACCCCTAATTGTTGGGCTGATATCTTTGATGAACTTGCCTGATCATCAATATTGGATGAGCATTGCCCTTGAGCAGGCAAAAAAAGCTGCTGTAGAAGATGAGGTGCCTGTCGGAGCTGTGCTTGTCCATGAAAATCGTGAGATTTGTCGGGGTCATAATCAGCCGATTCAGGGTAATGACCCAAGTGCTCATGCTGAAATGATTGTTCTTAGAAATGCCGGCCTGCAATTACAAAATTACCGATTACCCCAGTTAGCTCTTTATGTCACTTTGGAGCCCTGTTTGATGTGTGCTGGCGCTATTTTGAATTCTCGAATCTCCCATGTTTACTTTGGTGCTTCAGACCCAAAAACTGGTGTAGCGGGGAGTGTTATGAATGTTTTTGAGAATACAAAGCTGAATCATCACTGCCAAATTGAAGGGGGAATCTTGTCGCATGATTGTGCCGCAATCTTGAAGGACTTCTTTCAAGAGAAAAGAATTACAAAAGAGTAAAATTTTTATATGTCTACACCTTCACTTCCTATCTATTGCTTTGCACCTTCTGGAAAGGTGACTGATTTTTCTGCCATAGAGCGTGCTAAGTCTTTTCTTGGTGAGCAAGGATTCTCGTTGCATAACTCGGAATGCGTTGATCGTGTGTATACCCGATTTGCAGGAACAGATTTTGAAAGGGTTAATGAAATCAATGATTTACCAGAAATAACCGCTTCGATTGGGCCGTGTATTGCCCTTGCGATACGTGGGGGCTATGGACTCGGCAGATTGCTGACGAAGATTCAATGGGAGCGTTTGGCCAATGCGGTCGATGATGGCCTAATGATTGTCGGTCATAGTGATATTACTTCGCTTCAGATCGCTTTATTTGCCAAAACAGGGCGTAAGAGTTATGCGGGCCCGATGTTAAGTTATGATTTTGGCGCCCAAGCCGATGCTTTTTCACAGTTTACTTGGGATCATTTTTACAAGATGATGCTCGGTCAAACATTAGATGTCACCATATCAGAGACCCAAGAATACTTAGATATTCCTGATTTCCAATGTGAGGGGACTTTGTGGGGTGGTAATTTGAGTATTTTAAATAGTTTACTTAGTACCTCATATTTTCCAGATAAATCATTGATTAAAAACGGAATTTTATTCATTGAAGATATTAATGAGCATCCTTATCGTATCGAGAGAATGCTGAATCAACTATTGCAAGCTGGGGTTCTTGAAACACAACAAGCTATTTTGTTAGGGGATTTCTCGGGATATCAACTGAGCGGACATGATGATGGTTATGACTTGGAGTCGTGCATTGGTTTTATCAAAAATCAATTACGTGATTTAGGTGCGCATACACAAATACTGCGTGATCTACCATTTGGTCATTGCGTAAATAAATTGACACTTCCAATTGGCAGGACCTGTCAAATCACCGCCAATAGAGATGGGTTTACTCTAAAAGGTATTTAAAAACAATTGCTTTACTGCAATGTGCCAATGTTAAAATAAGTGTCTTTAGTGGACATCCATTCAATTTTTTTCTGAGTCATCACGTGCTAGCAACTTCCAATATCACCATGCAGTTTGGGCAAAAGCCTTTGTTTGAAAATATTACTGTCAAATTTGGCGGTGGAAACCGATACGGATTAATCGGTGCGAACGGCTGCGGCAAGTCCACTTTCATGAAAATTTTAGGAGGGGAGTTAGAACCTTCCTCCGGACATGTCATGCTCGAACCCAATATTCGTCTTGGTAAATTGCGCCAAGATCAATTTGCTTTTGAAGAGTTTCGTGTACTAGATGTTGTGATGATGGGGCATGCCGAAATGTGGTCTTCGGCTCTCGAGCGTGATGCGATCTATGCCAATGCTGATGCCACTGAAGATGACTATATGCATGCTGCCGAACTAGAGTCCAAATATGCAGAGTTTGGTGGCTATACTGCAGAAGCGAAAGCAGGAGAGTTATTACTAGGTGTGGGTGTACCCATTGATCAGCATCAGGGGCCAATGAGTGCAGTATCGCCAGGCTGGAAGTTGCGGGTTTTATTGGCACAGGCCTTATTTGCTGATCCAGACGTTCTGCTACTTGATGAGCCAACTAATAACCTCGACATCCATACAATTCATTGGCTAGAAGATATTCTTAATGAGCGTAATAGTACGATGATTATTATTTCTCATGATCGTCACTTTCTAAATTCCGTGTGTACGCACATGGCAGATATGGACTTTGGTACTTTAAAGGTCTATCCAGGAAATTACGATGACTATATGCTTGCTTCAGCACAAGCGCGTGCCCAGCAAATGTCTGATAATGCCAAAGCTAAAGATAAGATTACCGAGCTTCAAGACTTTGTTCGGCGTTTTTCTGCCAATAAATCAAAGGCAAGACAAGCAACATCTCGGCAACGTCAATTAGAGAAAATTGAAGTTGCTGACATCAAGCCATCCTCTCGGCAAAATCCTTTTATTCGGTTTGAACTTGAAAAAGTTCTGCACAATATTGCTGTAGAGTGTGAAGGAATTACTAAAGATTATGACCGTACCATCTTTAAAAACTTGAGTCTTAGTATCCAGCCTGGTGAGAAAATTGCAATTATTGGTCAAAATGGGGCAGGGAAGACTACTTTACTTAATACTATTCTGAGCGATCGTTTTAATGGGATTCATCCCGATCACGGCAAAGTACGCTGGGCTGAGCACGCTGACGTAGGCATCATGCCGCAAGATACGAATGAGTGCTTTCCTAAAGATATGGTTTTATCTGATTGGATGAGTCTTTGGGCAAAGCCTGGTGATGATGATCAAGCAATCCGAAGCATCTTAGGGCGTTTACTGTTTTCCGGACCTGAAATTACCAAATCAGTAAAGGTCATCTCCGGGGGAGAAAAAGGCAGAATGATATGGGGCAAACTCATGCTAGGGCGACATAATGTTTTAGCGCTAGATGAGCCCACTAACCATATGGATATGGAGTCGATCGAAAGCATGCAAATTGCTTTAGAAAAGTTCAAGGGAACGCTAGTTTTTGTTTCTCATGATCGAGAGTTTGTATCTGGCCTGGCTAATCGTATCTTAGAGGTCAAGATGGACGGGTCGATTAATGACTTTTCAGGTACATACGAAGAGTATTTGGTAAGCCAGGGTATCGAAGCTTAACTTTTATTGGAGTTGGTAAAGCGCATCGCTGTACCTTCTTCAGTAATACGCATCCAAACTTGATTTTTCTCTTCGGGAGTCATGGCAACCCAGTTGGAAACTTCTAAAATTGTACGCCCACAGCCCTTACAGATATCGTCAAACAAAGTAGAGCAGATGCCAATGCATGGTGAATCAACATTTGCTGCAGAACTACCGCCAAAATCATCACTCATCCGTGTGTACCTATCTGAATTAACTCAATTTTATAGCCATTTGGATCTTCCACAAAAGCAATTATCGTATTTCCACCCTTAACTGGACCAGCTTCGCGGGTCACTTTGCCGCCTTTTGCTTTGATTTTCGCACATGTTTTTGCAACATCTAATACCCCCAAAGCTATGTGACCATAAAAGCCGCCGTGTTCATAATGATCCACACCATAGTTATAAGTAAGCTCAAGTTCACCTTGATTTTCTTTATTGCCGGTTCCAAAGCCTAAAAAAGCTAAAGAGTATTTTTGCTCGGGGCGGTCTGTTGTGCGCAATAAATTCATGCCCAAGACTTCGGAATAAAAGTCGATGGATTGCTGAAGGTTAGTGACGCGAAGCATGGTGTGTAAAAATTGCATTTAGATTGTTTCCCTAGTAAATATCTTATTTAACATAATAATTATTATACGCAATTAGATTATTTCTGTAATGCCATAATTCCAGGCTTAATCACATAATCATTGCCATAAAGCTTTTTCCATCTAGACATTAAACCCTGTGCAATTTCCTTTTGATTATTCATGTAGGCAAAATCAATTGCTGTTAGGTCCTGCGTGTTGTGCAAAGCTAAGTCAGCTTCTTGATCTAACAAGTATTTAACAACCTTAATATGACCAAATCTAGCCGCAAGCATCAGCGGAGTCGTATCCGTTGGACTATGGGCATCGACATCCACTTCCTTAGAGATTAAGTATTCAACGATATCGAGATGCCCAGAAGTCGCCGCATAATGCAAAGGCGTCCAGCCATCTTTTTCGGGTTCAGCACCTAACTCATCGACCATGTATTTTACTAAATCTAAGCGCCCTTTAAAAGCAAGCATCATTAAAGCATTTTCTGTGCTTTTATTTTCCATATCTATATCAATATCAGGGACTTGCGTAAGATACTTAAATACTTTATAAGAATCTTCTTTGACCGCATATGGTAATGGAGCATCTCCATATTTACTTAAAGTATTAGGGCTTAAGTCTTTATTTCTTAATGATTTTTTCACACCATTTACATCATCAAGAAGAATATATCTAAAAAAAGCATCAATTTCAGGAATAGTTTCTTGTCTAGTATTTTCGGATGCACTATTTTGCGCATAGGCGCTGGGCAATACTTGAATGAGTAGGATGAATAGGATGAGTAGTTGACGCATAGCTTTACATTTTAAATAATTGGTAAAAATTTTGCGAAGTCACTTGTCCAATCTGGGCAACCGAAACGCCTTTTAATTCAGCAATATAGTGCGCTACATGACTCACCCAGGCAGGTTGATTCAATTTACCCCGATGCGGCACAGGGGCAAGATAGGGTGAGTCCGTTTCTATTAATAAGCGGTCTAGAGGGACATATTTGCAGGTTTCTTTAATTTCTAGAGCATTTTTAAAGGTCACTATTCCTGAAAATGAAATATAAAACCCTAGATCCATGGCTGCTTTGGCAACTTCTTTTGATTCCGTAAAGCAGTGCATAACGCCTCCAACTCGGTCTGCACCCTCTTCTTTCAGAATGCGGATAGTGTCATCTGAGGCTTGACGCGTATGAATAATTAAGGGTTTTTGAGTTTCTAGGGCGGCGCGAATATGTATTCGGAAGCGGTTTCTTTGCCATTCTAAATCTTTATAGGAACGATCACTCATTCGATAATAATCAAGTCCAGTCTCTCCAATGGCAATCACCTTAGGATGCTGCGCCTCTTGAGTTAACCACTCTTGAGTCGGCTCGATCGTATCTTCATAGTCAGGATGAACTCCAACGGATGCATATAAATGCTCATATTGATTGGCTAAGGCCAATACTTTTGGAAAATCAGGAATATCTACACTGATACACAAGGCTTTATCAACTTGAGCATCTTTCATATTCACCATGATCTCATCTAGAGTATCTCGATACTCATCAAAATCTAAGTGGCAGTGGGAGTCAATAAACATAGTTACTTTAAAAAAGTTGTTGGTAACGCGTCAATAATGCTTCTAATTGAACTTTTGGAAATAAAGGATGGTGAGCAAGTCGCAAATCTTCCTTTAATTGGGTTAAAAAGTGTTGATATGTGATCTTATTGACCTTTAAAACGGCAGACTTCATTTGCTTTTCATATTGAGGAAAATATCTGGCAGTTTGACCAAATAGTACAAGATTTAAATCAAAAGACCATTTTAAAATGCAATTGAGAATATCTAATAGGGTATTTTGCCCCAATAATTCGATGACCGTACTCGAGTGAAGTAATTTAAACCTGGCTAACTGTTGAGCAATGATGGACTCATCTAAAACATTCTCATCAATACAGGACATCACTTTTAGGGGTGAGCCGCTATACAACAATAATTTTTGACGTAACATCTCTGGCGAGTGATCTTTTGAAAGGTTGTCAACCAACCAAGATAAAGCATTTTCTTGACTAGGTTTAGGAATTGGCGATAGATGACAGCGTGATCTAATCGTGGGTAAGATTCTTTCAAGTTGATGGGTAATCAAAATAAAATGTAAGCGGTCTGAGGGCTCTTCCAAAGTTTTAAGCAGGCAATTGGCCGCCTCAATTTGCATTGCCTCTACCGGATAAATCAGTACTACCCTCTTCCCTCCCCGATAAGATCCTAATTCATTACTAGAAATAATATGGCGAATTTGCTCTATCCGAATAAATTTACTCTGTTTTTTTGTATCATCCTCATCTGCCCCTGAGTCATCTTCAAACTCAAACGGTAATAAAGCCTTTAAAGTTTGGGGGATAACAATGAACAAATCTGGGTGATTCCCTTGCCTGATCCAATGACACGCCTCGCATTTTCCACAAGGCTTATGTTCTTGGGATTCACATAGTAAAAAATTGGCTAACTCAAGTCCAAAAAATAATTCCCCATTGTCTTTTGGACTATGGAGTAATAAAGCATGGGGTACGGGATGTTGCGTGAGTTGGTCAAAAGGCAGTTTTAACCATGGGTATAAAAATGTATCTTTGAGCAACGACCCCGTACTTCTCATAAACTGGCGACACACATTTTTAGCTGATTTTGAATCGTCCGTATGTCTAAGCTTGAATCAATCAGAATAAACCGTTCAGGAGCTAAAGAGGCTCTTCTTAAATATTCATTACGTACACGATTAAAGAAATCAAGATCTAACTCTTCAAATTTATCTGGATTTCTTGAAGCACTTCTTCTTTTTTGAGCAATTTCAGGGGTCAAATCAAATAAAAAAGTGATTTTGGGTTCCAGCAACACAGCTTGTTCATCCATACTTCTGGACTGAACCCATTTTTCCATGACTTCAAGGTCTGCTATGGGAAGGCCTCGCCCCCCACATTGATAGGCAAATGATGAGTCTGTAAAACGATCCGTGATGACAATGTCACCACTGCGAAGAGCAGGCTCGATCAATTGTGTAAGGTGCTCTTGTCGACTTGCAAACATTAACAAAGCTTCTGTTCGAATATCCATGGGCTCATTCAGTAGGTATTGCCTTAGTTTTTCACCAAGTTCAGTCCCGCCAGGTTCTCGCGTCAGAACGATGTTTTTATCTGGAAAGCGCTTAGCTAATTCCTGCGAAAAAAAAGGAATATGTGTGCTTTTTCCAGCGCCATCAATCCCCTCAAAAGAGATCAATGTTCCTGAATAGAGTTGATGTTGAGTATTCATAGCATGGTTTTTGTTGATCATTTTACCAGTGAGATAACTTTGGCTAAAAACTAAAAAACATTAGATAATAGTCTCGATGACTAATACTAATACAAGTTTGCTTACAGATTTGCCTGACTGGACTTTACTCGCAGTGGATGGTATTGACGCAGGTATTTTTTTACAAAATTTACTGACTAATCATGTTTTAAATTTACAGATTGGTGATCAACACTTATCTGGATTTTGCACCGCTAAAGGGAGATTAATAGCCAGTTGTTGGGTGAGTCATCCAGCAACGAATACTTATCATCTTTGGGTCAGTGCGGATCTTGCGATTGATTTTGCGAAAAAATTAAGTATGTATCGCCTGCGATCAAAAGTCGAAATTACTGCCCTTGAAGATACTTTTAAGATTTCAGGTGAGTTAAGTCTTGGCCCTCTTTTACCGACTTCATCAAGTTTTTGTAATTTACCCGCGGTTCTTTATGGTGAAAAGTTGTATCAACGCCGTTTAATAATGAGTCCTGTTGCTGAGCTTAATCCCACCTCAAATCACTCTCTGTGGTCAATTCTTGAGGTGCATAGCGGTATTCCACGAATCACAAATAAAACTCAAGATCTTTTTGTTCCCCAAATGATTAATTTTGAATCTCTTGGTGGTGTCGATTTTAAAAAAGGCTGTTATCCTGGCCAAGAAATTGTTGCAAGAAGTCAATATCTTGGAACCATTAAAAGACGTTTGAAGATCGCATTGATGTCTAATGACACTTCATCGGCCGACGATATCCAACCTGGCACAGAATTGTTTTCCGAGTCCGATCCTGATCAAGCGTGTGGCGTTGTTGTTCTGTCTAGTTTAGATGAGACGCGTCAAAACTATTGTTTGCAAATTGAACTCAAGTTATCCGAGATGAATTCCCCTTTGTTTTTTAAGTTACCTAACTCTCAGCATTCCGCGGCATTAACAGTCATCGATCCACCATATCCATTAATAACGATTTAGTCTTATGTGTTTAATACTCTTTGCTTGGCATTCTCATCCTGACTATTCATTGGTCGTGGCCGCCAATCGTGATGAGTTTTATGAAAGGCCAACCCAAGCTATGGATTGGTGGGAGGATCATAAAACAATACTTGGCGCTAGAGATAATGCCGATGTTATCGGTTTGCGAGGTACTGCTTTAGGTCTTTCGGTCCATGGTAAATTTGCTGCCGTCACCAATATTCGTGCACCGAGTGAAAAAAACCCTGATTTAAGAACGCGTGGCGAATTAACAGCAAAGTTTTTATCGCAAAATACAAGTCTCCCCGATTTTATTCAAACGCAACAAAAATCCTTTTTGCAATATAACGGTTTTAATCTATTAGCGGCTGATTTATCGCAAGCCAACCATCAAGCACTTTATTGGATGAGTAATCGTATATTGCTTGCAGATAAGATACGTCAGAGAAAAATAGTCACTCCTGTAAAAGTCGATCCAGGTATCTATGGTTTATCCAATGCGATGCTTGATACTCCCTGGCCTAAAGTGCGTCTCGGAGTCGCCCAATTTGCGCAAGCAATCGCAATGGATCAGGGCAAGTTAAATCATGCTGAGCACTATTTAAAATTGCTGCAAAATTCAACGAAGTTTTCTGATCTTGAATTACCAACTACTGGCGTGAGCATGGAGTGGGAAAGAGCTTTAGCTCCTATTTTCATCAAAACACCCCATTATGGTACTCGTTCAAGTACACTCCTGCGAGTCCGAAAAGATGGTATCTTTCAAATGATTGAAAGACGCTTTAATGGCAGTGATCAACATGAAACTAGTGTTGTAGAAGGTCAACTTCAAGGTTACGAGCACGTCGGCAGATAAAACCTTATGTAGATTTACGATCACGCATTGGTAGATTTTTAAAGTATTTGAATGTTCCCGTTGCTAAACCACAGAGTTTTTCATCTTCATCAAATACCCGAGCTTCACAAAATGCCATCGTTGTCGATTGATGTACCACCTTACCAATCACTTTCGCTTCTCCTTTAACGGCCTGCATAAAACTATTTTTTAATTCAATAGTCACTACATTACGATCATCAGGATCCGCCGATCTTGCAGCAATAGCCATACCCGCATCTACCAAGGCAAGTATTACCCCACCATGTGCCACAGACCATGAATTCGTGTGTTTTTCTTCTATCTTCAGCCTGAGTTCACTTATTCCATCAGACATTTTTAAAAGTTGCACGCCTAATAAATTTAAAAAAGGGACGTTAAAAGGTAAGTTGTTAGCTGCTTGGGTCATGTTGATTGAAATTGAAAGTGTTTAAATTGTTCTCTTAATTTGAGCTTTTGCATTTTACCTGTTGCTGTGAGAGGTATCTTTTGAATAAAAACCACATCATCTGGCATCCACCATTTGGCTATTTTTCCATTCAGGAATTCCAAGATGTTTTGCTTTAGGGACTCGTCCGATATAGTAACATGAGGACTTTTTTCAATGATTAATAAGGGTCGTTCATCCCATTTTGGATGGGCGATTGCAATACACGCGGCCATCATGACATCAGGATGACCTGCCGCAATATTTTCGATTTCAATCGAGGAGATCCATTCACCTCCTGATTTAATGACATCTTTACTACGATCTGTAATTTGCATATGCCCATCAGGATCTATGTTAGCTACATCACCTGTTGGAAACCAATCTTCAATAAGCGTGGGTTGATTTGCTTGAAAGTAATTTTGAATGACCCAAGGCCCTTTTACATAAAGATCACCAAATGCCAAGTCATCATGGGGCAATGATTGACCCTGTTGATTCACAATCTTCATATCGACTCCGAAGATTACCCTTCCCTGTTTTTGTAAGATCTTATCTTGATCCTCTGAACTTTTACCTGCATCATTACTTTTGAGTCGAGCGACAGTCCCTAAAGGTGAGAGTTCTGTCATCCCCCAGGCATGAATGACATCGACGCCATAATCTTTAAAAGTAGTCATCATATTCGGAGGGCATGCTGAGCCCCCAATAAGAACCCGCCGAAATTTAGAAAACTCAAGGTGATTGGTTTTCATATGTTGCAAAACGCCAGCCCAAACAGTGGGCACTCCCGCTGAGAAAGTAACTTCTTGAGTTTCTATCAGCTGATATAAGGACTCACCATCTAGTTGATTACCTGGTAACACAAGATTTGCTCCAACTAACAATGAAGAATATGGCAATCCCCAAGCATTGACGTGAAACATGGGTACGACCGGTAAAACGGTATCCATTGCAGATAAAGATAATGCATCAGGTAAAGCCGTAGCATAGGAATGCAGGACTGTAGATCGATGACTATATAAGGCACCTTTAGGCTTGCCTGTTGTACCCGATGTGTAACAAAGACTTGAGGCTGTTCTTTCATCAAATACTGGCCAGTCATATTCGCCAGATTGCTCAGCAATCATGTCTTCATAACCGATAAACCCGAAATGATTATTCACTGAGTGCGACGTATCAGCTAGATATATCCAATATTTTACTGAGGGGCATAGTGGCCGTAATTGCTCTACAAGACCCTGAAAACTGATATCAAAAAAGATGATTTGATCCTGAGCATGCTCAATGATATAAGCAATTTGTTCTTGAAATAATCTCGGATTAATAGTGTGGCATACCAAACCACTTCCTGAAACACCATAATAGATTTCGAGGTGGCGATAACCATTCCAAGCTAATGTCCCTATTCTCGTGCCTTGTTCAAGATTTAATTGCTGTAAAGCTAGCGCTAATTTTTTGGCACGTAACTCAAGATCTTGAGTGTAGTAACGGTGAATATCCCCCTCAATTCTTCTGGAGATAATTTGACATTGGGTATGGTGCCTTGCTGCAGAACTCAAAATATCAGAGATTAACAGAGGGCAATCCATCATTTGCCCGAACAATGCCTTAGGTTGTTGATAATTAGCCATCAGTCCTCCGTATGAGTACCCTATCCGTCAAAACTTATCCTTTGAATTTATAATTCATATCTATATTACTCAATTAAACCCAATCCAAAAAACATATGAAGAAAACAGACCAAGAGTACAAAGCTGAATTAAGTTCTATCGAATATGAAGTTACACGCAAAGCCGCCACTGAGAGACCT
Organism: Polynucleobacter sp.; assembly: GCA_040403635.1. Taxonomy (GTDB): domain Bacteria; phylum Pseudomonadota; class Gammaproteobacteria; order Burkholderiales; family Burkholderiaceae; genus Polynucleobacter. Next base: position 13,957 of record JBBAKF010000015.1, on the reverse strand, counting down.
TTTACAGGTAAATATTGGGATACGTGGACAAAAGGTAACTATGCGTGTATTTGCTGTGGTGCTCAACTTTTTTCTTCTCAAAGTAAATTTGATGCTGGTTGTGGTTGGCCCAGTTTTTTTGTCCTGGTCGATGGTGCTCCTATTGAAGAAATAAAAGATTCATCCCATGGAATGATACGAACTGAAGTTCGTTGCCAAAGTTGTGATGCCCATCTTGGCCATGTCTTTGATGATGGACCTCAGCCAACAGGTCTTCGCTACTGCATTAATTCCGCATCTTTAAAGCTCAAGAGTGAAGAATAGATATCTATGAAACTGCTCACCGAATTTTTACCTATTCTGGCTTTTTTTATTGCTTGTAAAGTTTACGATATCTATGTGGCTACCGGAGTCGCCATTGCAATCACAGTATTGCAAATGATTTGGTTGAAATCACAAAATAAGCCAATCAGTAAAATGCAATTATTTAATTGCTTTGTCATTTTAGTGTTTGGGGGACTTACTATTTTGCTTCAAGATGAGACCTTTATTATGCTCAAGCCGACGATTTTGTATTGGTGCTTTGCACTTGGTCTAGCAATCAGTTTTTATGTCTTTAAAAAGAATTTGATTGAAATATTACTCGGTAAGGAAATTACCTTAAAGCCTTCTGCTGATAAAAATATTTGGGGCAAGATCAATCTATCTTGGGTAGTTTATTTTGTTTTTTTGGGTGGCCTTAACTTATTTGTTGCCTATCATTTCAAAGAAACTTGGGTCACTTTTAGATTGTCAACCATTGGCCTTCTCTTAGCTTTTATTGTTCTTCAAGGTTTGTGGTTAGCCAAACATATTCAAACCGACACAACGGAAAACTCATAAAATGATATCTATGCATCCCCAAATCAAAATTTATGAAGAGCAACTCAGAGAACGTCTTCAACCACTCAGCCTAGAAATTGTGGATGATTCTCATCTGCATGCTGGCCATGCGGGGCATTCAAGTGCTGGCGCAAGTCACCTCACGGTGCACATTGTTGCAGATCAATTTAATGGATTGTCAAGAGTCGCAAGACATAGATTAGTGTATGATATTCTGTGTCCTTGGATGAAATCCGATATTCATGCTTTAGTTATTAACGCAAAAACTTCCTTAGAAAATGAAAACAAATAATTTAGTAAAAATTTGTATTACAGCGACCTATATTGCCTTGAGCCCAATCTCATTTGCCCAAAACGCAGTCGTTGTTAATGGCACACCTATTCCTTTGTCTAAATTAGATCGATTAGTCCAAAGTTCTGGTCAAGAAAACACTCCAGAAGTCAGAGGCAAAGCGCGTGATGTTTTAATTACAAAAGAACTAATCTCCCAAGAGGCAAACAAGCGAGGAATCACTAAAGACCCTCAAATACAGGATGCCATTGAACAAGCTAAATTAAGCGTTATTGTTTCAGCTGTTTTTGAAGATTGGATTAGTAAAGAAGGTATCAAAGATAAAGATCTGCAAACTGCTTATGACGCTTTAAAGGCTCAAATGGGCGGTAAAGAATTCAAGGCGAGTCATATCCTGGTTGAGAGTGAAAAATTAGCTAAATCTTTACTGACACAGATTAAAGCGGGCGGTAATTTTGCTGAGTTAGCAAAAGCGAACTCGATTGATAAGGGTTCAGCAGTTAATGGTGGTAGTTTAGATTGGGTATCACCCTCTTCTTTAGTTCCTGAATTCTCCAATGCTATGGTTGCTCTTACTCCTGGGCAAGTTTCAAGTGCGCCTGTTAAATCTCAATTTGGATGGCATATTATTAAACTTGAAGACGCGCGCGAACAAAAAATTCCACCTTTAGCTGAAGTTAAGCCACAATTGATTCAAATGCTATCCCAAGATCAAAACTTTCAAAAAGCAAAGTTTATGGAGATGATGGAAAGCTTTAAGTCAAAAGCTAAAATCCAGTAATTATTTAAAATATTAACGTTAAATACTGAGTATTTTTTTGGGTTGAACATTACTTTGTTGTATATGTTTGGCCCATTTTCGTGTTGGTAAGCCCCACTCTTTTTTGAGTGACTGGCCCCGTTCTTTTAAGTCAGCCCAGGATACTTCAAGATGGGGACCTTTAAAAGCAATAACGACCACATTGCAATCATGCACTTCCTTGAATAGTAAGACGCGATTATCAAAGGCATCACAAATATGAATGATATTCGTCGAAAAACTAGGATGTCTGCTAAATAAATTAACGGTCATCACACCTACTTCTTTTAAAACCTCGTAACAGGCGGTGTAGAACTCTAAAGAATTAATCGCAGGACCTGACGCTTCGCCATTAAATAGATCGACTTGAAGACTATCAAACTGGAAATGGTGACTTTTGTTCTTCACATAATTAAGTGCATCACCCTGAACTATCGTCATTCTTGGGCTATGCACATCTAATTCAAACATGGTTTGTGCTGCAATAATCACCGCCGGATTTAACTCTACTGCAACAGTTTGTATTGAGTCATTTAAACGATTCGTAAATTGCGTCAAAGCCCCTGTACCTAGGCCGAGTTGTAATGTTTTTGCATTCTTCGGATCTAAAAAAAGTAACCATGCCATCATTTGTTGGGCGTACTCTAATTCAATCGCATAAGGCTTTTTAATTCGCATAGCACCCTGTACCCAGGGTGTTCCAAGATGTAAATAGCGCACTCCCTGAATTTCAGAGAAAGTAACAGGTTCGTATAAAGGCTTATTCATTCAATGAGATTTAATTAATTAACCCAACTGCGGGCATTTTGAAACATTCTTATCCAAGGACTTAAGCCATCTTCTAATTGTGCCCATTCTTTGGGATGCCAACTCATTTGAGCCACTCTAAAGACCCGTTCTGGATGTGGCATTAAAACTGTGAATCGTCCATCTTCAGTCGTTACACTGGTGATACCTTGGGGTGAACCATTTGGATTAAAAGGGAACTTTTCTGTAGCATGTCCATAATGATCGGTATAACGAAGAGCGGTTAAGCCCTTACTAGTCAACTGATTTAATGAACCCTTTTGAGTGAAGTTGGCATATCCCTCGCCGTGGGCAACTACAATTGGTAGTTGGCTTCCATCCATGCCTTGAAAGAAAATCGACTTCGTCGGCATCACTTCTACTTGTACAAGTCTAGATTCATATTGTTCAGAGATGTTTTTAGTAAAGTACGGCCAATCTTCCGTGCCAGGGATAATCTCAGATAGTTGACTGAGCATTTGACAACCATTACAAACCCCAAGTGCAAAAGTATTTGAAGATTGAAAAAACGCTTCAAATTGATGTCTTAATTGGGTATTAAAGAGAATGGACTTCGCCCAACCTTCACCCGCACCTAAAACATCACCATAACTAAATCCACCACACGCCACCAAGCCGTTAAAAGAACTTAAATCTTGATGACCTTGAATCAGATCAGTCATATGAACATCGTAAGCATCAAAACCCGCTAAAGAAAATGCATACGCCATTTCTTGATGGGAGTTGACGCCCTGTTCACGCAGTATCGCAATCTTAGGTTGACTCTTGACATGAATATATGGAGTCGAAGGATTCTGTACTAAATTGAAACTTAATTTGGGAGAGATTCCAGGATCTGAAAGATCATCAATGCGGGATTGCTCACTGCTTGCGCATTGTGGATTATCGCGAAGTGCGACAATCGCACTACTCGGCTTTTCCCATAAGGCTTGTAAATTCTGACGTGTTGCTTGATAAATTTGTTGCGCATCGCGCCAAATTTCGATGATATCTTTTTGATTTACTTTACCGATAATGTGGGAGGAACCACTTAAACCATGTTTGCGTAAAGTGTCAAATACCTGATCTCGGTCTTGTCGCCTAATCTGCATAACAATGCCAAGTTCTTCATTAAATAAGGCTTTTAAGGTGTTCTCATCTCTTCTTCCAGAGACTTGTTTGGCCCAATTTTTCGCATCACCATAATCGGATTCGTGCCCTTTTTCTAATACAAGAAGATCAACATTCATCGCAACACCAAGATGGGAGCAAAATGCCATTTCACAAATAGTCGCCAATAAGCCACCATCAGAACGATCATGATAGGCAAGAACTAGACCGGCATCCTTTAACTCTGTAACAGCTGTAAAGGTATTCAAAAGTAACTCTGCTTGATTGACATCGGGACAGATCGACTCATCTTGATTAAATGCTTGCGATAAGATACTCGCCCCGAGTCGATTTTCACCTTGTCCTAAATCAATTAATAAGATTTCTGTATCGAGTATATTTTGGAGTTGAGGTGTGATTGTTTTGCGCACATTTTCAACAGGTGCAAAAGCGGAAATAATCAATGAAACAGGAGAAGTCACGTTCTTAGATTCATGTTGATCTTGCCATTGTGTGCGCATCGATAAAGAATCTTTACCGACGGGAATAGATATGCCAAGGGCTGGACAAAGCTCCATACCTATAGCTCGCACAGCATCAAAAAGTTTAGCATCCTCACCGAAGGATCCGCAAGCAGCTATCCAGTTTGCTGAAAGCTTGAGATCTGAAATTCCTCTAACGTCGGTACTTAATATATTGGTAATGGCTTCACCTACTGCCATTCTTGCTGCTGCAGCTGAATTAAAAATAGCAATCGGTGCTCGCTCACCCATAGCCATCGCTTCCCCACGATAACCCTCATAGTCCATCATTGTCACAGCACAGTCGGCAACAGGAACCTGCCAAGGCCCAATCATTTGATCCCGATGTGATAAACCACCTACGGAACGGTCACCAATGGTGATTAAAAATGACTTACTTGCAACTGTTGGGTGTTGCAAGACCAATGCAATAGCTTCCTCTAATGGAATGCCGGACCAATCAGACTTTATGCCAGGTATTTCTACACGCTGGACATCACGATGCGTTTTAGGGGGTTTACCTAATAAAACTTCCATCGGGATATCAATCGGTAAATGCTCTTTTGAGGACCTATCTTTTTTAGAGTCTAATAAAACTAATTGACGCTCTTGGGTTGTATGTCCAACCACGACAAATGGACAACGCTCTCTAGCGCAAATCGACTCGAATAATGGCAAATCCTTTTCTTGAATCACAAGGACATATCTCTCTTGAGATTCATTACACCAAATCTCAGCAGGACTCATGCCACTCTCTTCAAGAGGTATCTTGCGCATATCAAATATTGCCCCTAATTTGGCGCTATCAGCCAATTCGGGGAAGGCATTCGATAAGCCACCGGCACCTACATCATGGATTGAAACAATCGGGCTATTCTGACCAAAACTAATACAAGTATTAATCACTTCTTGGGCACGTCTTTCCATTTCTGGATTACCACGCTGAACGGAGTTGAAGTCTAGATCCTGAGCGTTAGTCCCTGTGTTCATGGAGCTTGCAGCACCACCGCCCATTCCAATTTTCATACCAGGGCCACCGAGTTGAATCAACAAATCACCAACTTGAATATCTTTTTTATGGGTATGCTCATCACGAATACTTCCGATACCTCCAGCAATCATGATGGGCTTATGATAGCCCCAACGTTTACCAAATAGACTTTGTTCAAAAACCCTAAAATAGCCGCCTAAAATGGGGCGGCCAAACTCGTTATTAAAAGCTGCTCCGCCAATGGGACCTTGAATCATAATCTCCAAAGGGGAAGCAATTGTGTCTGGTTTACCATAGGCAGTTTTTTCCCAGGCCATGGATAAATCGGGAATGTGTAAGTGAGAAACAGAAAAACCCGATAAACCAGCCTTTGGCTTTCCGCCAATACCTGTTGCACCTTCATCTCGAATTTCACCACCCGCCCCGGTAGAAGCTCCTGGAAATGGTGAAATAGCCGTTGGATGATTATGTGTTTCAACCTTCATTAAGGTATGCACAAGTTGATCATGCTTTTCGTAAAGATGTGTGCTCGGTGACGGCGACCAAATCGTCGCTTCACAACCTTGCATAATCGCAGCATTATCTGAATATGCAACAACAGTCCCCTTTGGTTGAAGGTGATGTGTGTTTCTGATCATATCAAAGAGTGATTGCTGCATAGGAACGCCGTCAATTGTCCATGAAGCATTAAAAATCTTATGACGGCAATGTTCACTATTTGCTTGAGCAAACATGATGAGTTCAACATCACTAGGATTTCGTCCTAAAGTCTGAAAATTCTCTAATAAATAGAGTATTTCATCATCCGATAGCGCGAGCCCAAGTGCAATATTGGCTTGTTCTAATGCAGCTCTTCCATTACCGAGGATATCTATTGTTTGAAAAGCTTGATCTGCGAGTACTTGGTATTGATTCTCAAGTTCAGAGGAATCAATCACAATAGACTCTGTCATACGATCATGCGTTAACTGGTGTAAAAGTCTTGTTTGCTCGGGAGATATTGAACCTTTTACACCATAGCTAAACTGAACACCTTTTTCTAGACGCAAAATTTGAAGCTGACATAACTTTGCAATTTCTGTAGCTTTACTCGCCCATGGTGAGAGAGTACCTATTCTAGGGATTACAAAAAACTGATGGGCTGTGGTACTTGCTGCGTGAACCTGTTGTGAAACATTTAATAATTGTTTAATTTGCCCAAGTTGTTCGCTTGATAAAGATTGATCAGTCCAAATAAAGTAGTAATGATGGACGTCAATTTTATGAATGGGTAAGCGTGATTTTTCAAAGGTATCAAGCAGTCCTTGCTTACGAAAATCGGAAAGTGCGGATGAACCGCGTAAAAGGGTAAATGTTGGCATATACAGATTATACGAAATGCCAAAGCATTCGCGTTAAATGATGATGGGCTGATCGGGTAATTCATTGGGTGTTATGGTTTGCGCAGGGAAATGTTCCCTCAAAGCCTGATGAATCAGTTCAATACCCAAAAGTACACCTTCTTCGAATTGCCCTTTTCTGAGAAGAGTTTCCATTTCATGGCAGACAGACCCCCAAAATGCTTGCCCTACTTTTTGATGAATGTTGCGATCTGCAATGATCTCAAAATCATGGTCTGCCATTAATAAATAAATCAGTACACCATTATTATCGGCAGTGTCCCAAACGCGAAACAAAGAAAAAATCTCTAAAGCTCTATCTTGCCCAGACTGCCCTTGATAAAGAGATAGAGGAGCTAGCGCAGTTTCAACGATAAATCGAATTTGTCCGCTATGGGTTGCTTCACTTTTTGCAATGGCTTGTTCGATACGCTTTAAGGCACTTTCATTAAAGTGCCGTTGCGTTGATCGACTTGAGGTAAAAATATGCCTGATTAATCGCGATATAAATTCCATTACCATCCTCCTGAAGCGCCACCACCACCAAAACCGCCACCGCCGCCACCAAAGCCACCACCGCCGCCAAAACCACCCCTACCACCGCCGAAGCCACCGCCAGGAAATACGATGGGTCCACCTCTGCCACCAAGACCGCCCATCATCGATGCAACTAGACCAATTAATCCAGCAATAATTGCTATGCCAATAATACCCGTCAAAATAAAAGCTAGAACGCCAACAATACCTGCTGTTGTCAGGCCACCTAAAGTCTTGCCTAAAACACTTTTCAGAATGCCCCCTAAAAAGAGCGACCCCATAAAGGCAATCAATAAAATCCCCTCGACTCCACCTCCGTCTTGGCTATAACTCGCTTCTTGTTTTTTTATCACTGGAGGTGGTAATTCTTCGCCGTCGACCACGCGAATTAATCGGTCAAGACCTGCATTGATCCCCTCATAAAACTGTCCTTGCCTAAAGTACGGCGTGATAATTTCTGAAATAATTCTTTTAGCAGTCAAATCATTGACCGCACCCTCTAAGCCATAGCCTACCTCAAACCGTAAACGACGATCTTCTTTGGCAACCAAGAGTAAGATCCCATCATCAATTTTTTTTCTACCAAGTTGCCATTTTTCTACAACCCGTAAAGAATATTGCTCTATCGCTTCTGGTTGCGTGCTGGGAACAATCAAAATTGCGATTTGGCTGCCTTTACGCGCTTCAAATTCACTGAGTTTTTGTTCAAGACTATTGATTTGTGAAGGCGTGAGGGTTGATGTAACATCTGTAACTTGGGTTTTTAGAACAGGAATACGAACTAAATCTGCATCACGAGGAGAACTTTTCTCATAGGTAATACTGCGATTAGCTGGGGGACTAGAGGGGTTTTGAGCGTTGCTTGGAGTAGCGCTTAATGTCCAAAAACAAAGTCCAAAGACAAGTGCTAGAAACATACGTTCTAGCGCTTGTGTAAATTTCGACATGAATTATTTGGCGTTATTAAATTGAACTGTTGGAGGTTTAGCAATAACCGCCTCATTTTCAACTGTAAAGTTGGGTTTTGCTTTATATCCAAAAATCATGGCTGTTAAATTATTGGGAAACGTTCTAACAGCTAAGTTGTATTCTTGAACAGACTTAATGTAGCGGTTACGTGCCACAGTAATTCTATTTTCAGTTCCTTCCAGTTGTGCGGATAAGTCGCGGAAGTTCTGATCAGATTTAAGCGCAGGATAATTCTCAGCAACCACCATTAAACGTGACAAAGATCCTTTTAACTCATTTTGTGCAGCCAAAAACTTCTTAAAGGCTTCGGGATCATTGATTAATTCAGGTGTAGCTTGCATGGAGCCGACTCTTGAGCGAGCTTCTGTAATTTGCGTTAACACTTCTTTTTCTTGTGTGGCGTAACCTTGAACAGTAGCGACTAAATTAGGTATTAAGTCAGCACGACGTTGATATTGATTGAGTACTTCGGCCCAGTCTGCTTTAACTTGTTCGTCGGTGGATTGGAATGTGTTGTAGCCACAACCCTGAAGAAAAAGTACTACTAATGTAACCAATGAGAGGAGCGAACCACGTTTGAGCAATATAGACATCTGAATTTCCTTAAAAAATAGTTATACATTCTAAACCTTAATTATTAAACTTAATCGTTTTTAAGGCATTCACTCATAAAGGCCCTAAAGTCAGCTTGGTTTCTACCCTTACCCATCGCAGAACATTCTTTCATCTTCATTTGCTGTGAGGTGAGTTGCTTGCCATTTTTATCTAAATCATTAGGACCTGGTTTTAATTCGCCAATCTTTGATCGAGCAGCAGCTCCCTCTGCGGAAGCTGAACCCTTAGGTAAATTGGCTTTAGTGGGCTCTTTGACTGCAGAAGCAGGATTATTAACTTTAGATTCGACTTGCTTAGTGGCCTCTTTGACTTCCTGCTTTTTCTCAGCTACAGGCGTCTCTACTTTTTCTTTCACTTTTGATTCTTTGTTCTCTTTAGCTTTGGCTGCTTTTTCAGCTTTTTCTTCTTTTGCTTTTGCTACTTTCTCCGCTTTTTCTTCTTTTAATTTTGCGGCCTTTTTAGCCTTTTCCTCTTTAACTTTAGCAGCTTTTTCAGCCTTTTCCTTAGCAGCAGCTTCCTTGGCTTCTTTTGCAGTTTCTTTTTTAACCGGTGCTTCAGTGGCTTGTTTAGCCTCTTTTGTAGTTGCAGAATTAGGGTCTACGGGATCCTTAGCAAAAGCCATAGCTGAGGCTGCAAAACAGAGAGTCAGTAATAATTTTTTCATGTTTTTTCCCTATTTGACAAGCATTTGTGAGGATTTAGACTAAGTTGCCACCTTTCAATCTTAAAACTCTATCACACTGTTGAGATACTTCTGTGTCATGAGTCACCATGACAATGGTTGTTCCTCGATCTTGATTGAGCTCAAATAATAACCGGATGACACGCTTACCATTATCTGAGTCTAGGCTACCCGTGGGCTCGTCTAGAAACAGTATTTTGGGCTCACTAATAAAAGCTCTTGCAAGAGCAATTCTCTGCTGCTCTCCACCTGATAAAGTACTTGGATAATGGCTCGAGCGATCAATTAAGCCAATTTTCTCCAACAAATTTTTGGCTATTTCAATTTTCTGGGGCGATAACCCACCGGAAATTTCTAGTGGTAAACAAATATTTTGTAAAGCATTGAGTTCTGGGATCAGTAAAAATGACTGAAATACAAATCCAACATCATTTTTTCTGAGGCTAGAACGTTGATCTTCCTGTAAATCTTTAAGTTCTTTACCAAATAAATGAACCGATCCTTCATACTCCGGATCTAAACCAGCCATAATACTCAATAAAGAAGATTTACCGGATCCCGATGCCCCTAAAATTGCAATGGTTTCTTTGGCATAGATGTCAAAATTAATATCATTTAAGATATGCAAAGCACTGTCATTAACAGTGACAGTTTTACTTAATTTTTTAACTGCTACAAGAGGATTTAAGGACATAGATGACTTATGAAATTAGGTAACTTGATTATCATACAAAAACTCATTGCTGTTTTGGTCCTGACATTTTGTACCTTCGGAATTCATGCGCAAGAACTCATTCCGAATCGTATTTTGGTTCTTGGGGATAGTATTTCGGCGGCTTATGGAATTCCAAGTGGTACAGGTTGGGTAAATCTTTTGCAAGAGCGCTTAAAAAAAGATCAACACCGATTCACAATAGCTAACGCGAGTATTAGTGGTGAAACTTCTGCAGGGGGTAAGGCCAGAATTTCAGTTCTCCTTAAGCAACATCAACCGAATATCGTCATAGTTGAACTAGGGGCAAATGATGCTTTGAGGGGCTTCCCTTTATCAAGTAGTTATCAAAATTTGCTACATATCATTCAAAGTAGTAAAAATAGTGGCGCTAAAGTGCTTATCTTAGGTATGAAAATACCATCTAACTACGGTGCAGATTACACTACGCAATTTTCTAAAATGTTTCTTGACCTGGGTGCAAATACACAAAGCCTTGTAGTCCCATTTTTTTTAGAGGGCATAGCCACAAAAAGAGAATTTTTTCTAGATGATGGCATTCATCCTAATCAAACTGCACAAAGCATTTTGTTGAATAATATGTTGCCAGCACTAAAAAAATTATTGCAATGACTTGATTAACTTTACTGGAGAGCGATCACGCATGTTTTTGTAGTATGCACCTAACTCATTTTGTAAATTAAGTTCTGCAATTTGTTTAAACTGCTCGATTTGCGCCTTAGAGTCACTCACTTTCGATTCTCTAACCTGAGTGACCTTGTAGACTGCCAAACCAACACCAGGTATTTTTGCTGAGACTACTTGTGGTAGTTGTGTGACTTGTACGCCAAAAATCTTTTCAAATGGCTCACCAGATAAATCTAAAGGTCGGTTTCTTGATACCCATACTGCTTTAGAAAACTCTTTTCCAACTAATTTTATCTTGGGATCTTTTTGGAGTTGTTCAGTCATTTGCAGTCCATCTTGAACAGCCATTTCTTCTGCTTTTTTAACGAGGAGTATCTTTTCAATTTCAGTTTTAACCGTTTCAAAATTTTGTGTTTGAGCAGAGTTATATTGAGTCACACGAACAGAAATTAAGTCCCCATTGGCAAGTTGAATCGCTTCAGTATTTTTGTTAGACGTTAAAATATTATCTTTAAAAATCGCCACTAGCACTTTAGGATCGTTTAATGGATGGTTCTTTGCTAGGGATTTTGTACCACTCGCACTAAGCGCTTTTTCTTTTTGAATTGACAGCTTTAATTGATCAGATACGGCCTGCAAACTATCCGCTTGCTCATAAACAATATTGGCAAAAGAGTCTGCTTTTTTGGAGAACTCTTTTTCATCCATCTTTGTATCTTTAGGCAACACTACATATTCAATATCAGCGGTCGGCTTAGTTTGAAAAGAGCTTGGATTTGCTTGAAAATAGTCTTTGAGTTCCGATTCTTCTAATTTAATTTTTTTGATATATTGTTCAGCCAAATAAAATACGACTTGAACTTCACGCTCTACCCCATAGGCAGCGATCAATTTTTCAGATACAACTGAAGACTGAATTCCAGCCTGCTTTGAAGAAACGGCATTTTGTAGATCAGCCCCCATGAGTTCTGAGCGCTTTATATTTTGAAACTGTGCAACGCTTAAACCATTACTTTGTAGTAATTGACGATATTTTTCTGCGTCAATAGATCCATCAGGTTTTTTCAGCGCCACAATTTCTGGAAAACGATTTAATTCCTTAGCTAGACGCTCATCTGAGACTTGGAGACGCAAGGACTGTAATTCATTTTTCAAAAGTTGCTGTTGAACCATTTGCTCTAATACGTTGGACTTGAACGCTGGCGAATTTGCGAGTTCTGATGGTAAGCCAGTTCTTTGCGCTTGGTTTTTCACAGCATTCTCGAATGCCACCCCAGTAATCACATCTTTGCCGACCTTGGCAATATCTGAGTCCTTACCGCCCATATTGGTGTAACTTTCAACTCCTAAAAACACAAATGATGGAAGTATCAAAATTAAGAGAATGATTTGGAATATTTTTTGATGAGTTCTTACGTATTCGAGCATGTGATCAAGGATTTAATAATAATTGTTTGAGTATAACGGAGATGGAAATGATCAGGTATGTGGTGGGTGCTGACGGGATCGAACCGCCGACATTCTGCGTGTAAGGCAGACGCTCTACCATCTGAGCTAAGCACCCCAAATTACCCTATAAATTCAGGGATTTTTCAGTGATTTATTGAACTATTAAAACTATACATCACAAGTTGTATAGGCAATCGAAAGATAAGCCCATACACCAAGAAAGTCTACTATTGTATATTGAATTTTGGCTTTTTTCAATCCTCTTAATGCTTTATTACCTCTTCTGCTTCCGATTTAGGGGGTGTGCCTTCCTTCGCCACAATAGCTTCGTCCTCTGGCAGTGCTTTAGGTATCGTTTCAAGAGCCTTTTCTAGGACTTTGTCAATCCAACGTACAGGAATAATCTCAATCGAATTTTTTACGTTATCCGGAATCTCGATCAAATCCTTCACATTTTCTTCAGGAATTAATACCGTTTTAATACCCCCGCGATGCGCAGCTAGAAGCTTTTCTTTGAGACCACCGATAGGTAAAACCTCCCCACGCAGAGTAATCTCCCCAGTCATAGCAACATCAGCACGAACAGGAATACCCGTGAGGATAGAGACTAATGCTGTTGAGATCGCAATACCTGCTGAAGGACCATCTTTTGGCGTGGCCCCTTCAGGAAAGTGAATATGAATATCTTTCTTTTCAAACATATCCTCTTTAATACCTAACTGTCTGGAGCGAGACCGCACTACTGAGCGAGCCGCCTCAACAGATTCTTTCATAACATCACCAATGGATCCCGTGCGGATAATATTGCCCTTACCAGGCATCAAAGCTGCCTCAATGGTCAAAAGATCACCGCCAACCTCTGTCCAAGCCAAACCTGTAACTTGTCCAATCTGATTTGCTTTACTCGCTAAACCAAAGTCATATCGCTTGACTGAGAGAAATTTTTCAAGATTACTAGCGTCAACAATAATCGGAGCTTCTTCTTTCTTGAGGAGTAAAAGTTTGACAACTTTACGACAAATCTTACTAATTTCACGTTCTAACGCACGAACACCTGCTTCTCGGGTGTAGTAGCGAATGATTTCTTGTATGGCAGATTCTTTAACTTCAATCTCGCCAACCTTTAGGCCATTATTTTTAATCTGTTTGGGCAAAAGATATTTCATGGCAATATGCGTCTTTTCATCTTCCGTATAACCGGCAAGACGAATCACTTCCATGCGGTCCAAAAGTGGACCAGGAATGTTCAAAGAATTTGACGTTGCGACGAACATAACATCTGACAAATCAAAATCAACCTCGACATAATGATCTTGAAAGGTATGATTTTGTTCAGGATCCAATACCTCTAACATCGCGCTAGCAGGATCACCCCTAAAATCCATACCCATTTTATCGATTTCATCTAATAAAAAGAGTGGATTTCTAACGCCAACCTTAGTCAGACTCGATAAAATCTTACCGGGCATGGAACCAATGTAGGTTCTTCTGTGACCTCGGATTTCAGATTCATCTCTTACGCCACCTAGAGCCATACGTACAAACTTTCGATTTGTGGCTCTCGCAATGGATTGTCCAAGAGAAGTTTTACCAACGCCTGGGGGCC
>JBBAKF010000014.1:0-42223 GCA_040403635.1 Polynucleobacter sp. | reverse complement strand
ACGTGACCGTATCCAAAGGTACGCTGATATTTGCAACATGGACTGACTTGATAATAGACATAGAGATTCCTCTTTATAAAATTAGTTGATTTGATGGGAACTACGAAGATTCATTTTGAAGGTATAACGATTTTCTGGATGATGCGTCATAGAAATCTCAAAAGGATTACCCTCTTGATCGAAATACCTTCTTAAAACAATTAAAGACGAAGAGCCAGACTTAACGCCGAGAAGCTTTGCATGATTAGACGCTAAACGAGAAGCGGAGATTTCTACTTCAGCATGCGCAATACTTACTCCAAAATATTTTTCAATTTGGGTGTAGACCATCTCGCGAGAGTGCTCTTTCATTTGCGTTAATTTTGCAAATTTCTGCAGAATATAAATATCTGTCCAAGCAAGCTTGGTATGGGTATCTTCCTCCAACCTGACTGCACCTATATGATACCAAGCAGATCCAAGAGGGGCTTTGAGCACTTTTTGTAAATCCATATCACACTCGACATACTCTTCAAGATGATTCTCTCGATAAGTATTGCGAGGATAATTTAATATCTCACCCAAAGAATTAAAACTTTGACTAAATTTTCTGGGTTGTGAAGTAGAAATTACTTTTGTTGCAGATCCCTGATGGCGATAAATATAACCATTCTCTTGTAAAAACTGTAAAGCTTGTCGGACTGTTTGACGGCTGACGTTGAAGTCTGTGGCTAATTGATTTTCAGAAGGCATGTTAGAACCTACTGTCCATTTTCCAGATTGAATCTGTTCGACAAGTTGAGTAGCAACTTGCCGATACAAAACCACTCTTTTAGCCACAGATTGAAGCATCTCAGCTAAGACCGAACATTTTTTTGCCGGCTACAGGTAAGCGAGCTTTTAAAATATCTCCGGACATAGATTCAGTAATATAAAGGTCTCTGCCATCACCGCCAACACAGATATTCGCCAAGTGGTGGTGATGTTTGTTTTCTGAATAAATTAAATGCGTTGGGAGCATATTGCTATCAAAACGCCAAACACCGACACCTAAATGACAAACAAGTAAACCATTCTCTGAGTCCATTTCGATACCGTCAGGACCTGCTGCTCCGCCAGATAACTGAATAGCAACGCCAGTTTTAGACACTGAGCCGTCAGCCATAATCGGCAAACGCCAAATTTGTTGTGAGCGCGTTACAGCGACATAGCAATGCTTATCTGTGGTGGATAAAGTAATTCCATTTGGACTCGGAACATTCAGTGCCAAGCGATCAAGTTGGCCATTTGCACGCATACGGAAAACACGACCAGTTGGATCTGCAATACCTGTTTGACCTTGGTCCGTAAAATACAAATCGCCATTAGCAGCGAAATGTAAATCATTCAAACCCTTGAAAGATTCGCTATACATTGTGCCCAGAATAGTCTCAATTTTCCCCGTTTTCGTATCGAGACTGAGTAAGCCCATTTTGTAGTCACAAATAAAGGCTCTACCATCTTTGTGGAATTTTAAACCGTTAGGCCAGCCATCATATTGCGTAATCAGTTCCCATTCGCCTTTTGTGGAAATTCTAAAAATGCGGCCATAAGGAATATCGACAAACCATAGATTGCCTTCACGGTCAAAAGAAGGGCCTTCTAAAAAACATTCAATTTCTGCGCCTTGACGATTTGGATCTGCCCATGAACTCCGCTTAGGATTGCGGAATTTTGCTGGCATCGACATGAATAACTCAGCTTTAATAAGCTCTACTTGTTGAAATGGATTAAACACGAGTATGACTCCTTACTTGTACGAACAGGTTGTAAAAAAATAATCTCTAATAAAGTAATGATAATATGATCTATCTATTTATTGGTTACAATCAAATTTTATTTGATAAAATAAAGTATACCTAAAATACTTGTACGTACAAGTATGTTTGATGTGGAGGAGACAGATGAAAAAAGTTGTCGTATTAGGAACCGGTATTATGGCTGTGGGTATTGTTGCAGGATTTTTAGCAACGAGTCATACAGTGATTTTGCTTGGAAGAACGAAAGAGCGTGCGCAGAGTCAGCAAGATGAAATTCTGCAGCTTACTAAAGAGATGAATCCAGCATGGAGTGCAGAAACCTCTCCATTGATTTGCGGGGCAATCAATGACTGGAATGACTGGTCTGATGTGATTTGGGTCCTAGAAACAATCAAAGAAGATATGACTCTCAAGCAAGAATTGTTTGCTCAGTTAGATCAACGAGTTCCTAAGCATATTCCAATTGGTAGTAATAGTTCGGGATTTCCGATTTCCAAGATTGCAGCGAACTTACCAACAGCACATCGTATGTTCAATGCGCATTATTTTATGCCCGCACATATTGTGCCTTTAGTAGAAGTTGTACTGGGTGAAAAATCAGATCCGCAGATGGGTGAGGCGGTATGTCAACTGTATCGGGACGCTGGAAAAAAGCCTGTTCTTGTAAAAAAAGATATACCAGGATTTTTGGCCAATAGGATTCAACATGCTTTGATGCGAGAAGCTTTATCACTTGTTGATGCGGGAATCGCTTCACCAGACGATGTGGATACAGCTGTTCGTTATAGCTTTGGCTTTCGTTATGCCGCGGTTGGCCCCATGACGCAAAAAGAAATCAGTGGTTGGGAAGGCATGGCTGGCGCCTCAGTTGAAATTTGGCCATCTTTATACAACGTCTCTGGTCTTCAGCCTGTAATGACTAATTTGATTGCCAATGGCAAATATGGCATGAAATCCAAAGAGGGTTTTAGGACTTGGAGTGATGAAGAAATGAAAGAAATGCGACGTAAATATAACGCGCGGCTCAAAGGTGCTTTTGATGTACTTCAAATCGAACCGGATTAAGTCTACTTTTTTTATTACAATAGCAGGGTTGCTTATCAAATAGTTTTTTAGTTGGTATTTTAGATTTTTTTTTCATTATTAAATTGGAGCAGGCATGCAGAATCAACAAAATTATAAAGACATCATTTTTGAAGTAAAAGATCAGGTAGCTTGGATCACTATTAATCGTCCACGTGTGATGAATGCTTTTAGAGAGCAGACTTTGGATGAGATGATTGATGCGGTTAAATCAACTCGTGAAGATCCTTCAATTGCCTGTATCGTCTTTAAAGGCGCCGGCGATAAAGCTTTCTCAGCGGGTGGAGACTTTTACGCAATGAAGCGTCTAACTTTTACCAATGGATCCATGTGGAATGATCGCATGTTAGGTCTAGCAATGGCGATTCGTGGTGTACCTATTCCAGCGATAGCCATGGTTAACGGATGGTGTGTGGGTGGTGGACATGAATTGGCTTTATGGTGTGATTTAGTGATTGCTTCTGAGAAGTCCATGTTAGGTCAGACGGGTGCAAAAGTAGGTGCATGTCCTACAGTTGGAGCAACACAGTATCTGCCTAGAATTGTTGGTGAGCGTATTGCACGTGAAATGATTTTCTTGGCAAAACGTTTTGAAGCAAAAGAAGCCGAAAGAATTGGCTTAATCAATAAGTGTGTGCCTGAAGAAAAATTGATGGAAGAGACACTTGCTTGGTGTGAAAGCATCAAGAGCCATAGCTCACAAACAATCCGTATGACGAAGAAGAGTTTGAACTTTGAATCGGATCAACTGTACGCATCTTGGCAGCATGGTATGGAGTTGTTAGCTTATGTTTGGGGATCTGAGGAAAGTTTAGAAGGTATGAATGCCTTCCTCGAAGGACGTAAACCTGACTTCCAAAAATTCCGCTTAAGAAACAAAGCAGCACTTGAGGACTATATGGATGGATTTCATAAAAACTTAAATGCACCTCCAGATATGCGTGATCTCTAATGTCTGCTGAGAATCAAACCCAAGAAGGGGCATTGTCAGGCTTTAAAGTGCTAGACCTGAGTCGTGTATTGGCAGGTCCTTGGTGCGGAATGTTGCTTGGCGATATGGGCGCTGAAGTCGTTAAGGTGGAATCACCGAAGTCTGGTGATGATACTAGAGCGTGGGGCCCTCCTTTTTTGGAGGGTGAGTCCTCTTATTATTTGGGATGTAACCGAAATAAAAGAGGAATCACCATTGATTTCTCACAACCAGAAGGTAAAGAGTTACTCGCAACACTCATACCCCATTTTGATGTTGTGTTAGAAAACTTCAAAAATGGCACTTTAGAAAAATGGGGATTTGATTCAACTTGGTTTGAGAGTCACGCGCCTCGAGTCGTGCGTTGCTCCATTACAGGGTATGGTACTCAAGGACCACTTTCCCAGCTTCCAGGTTATGACTTTATTTTGCAAGCCGAATCAGGTTTGATGAGTATTTGTGGAGAGCAAGATGGCGATCCAAGTAAGTATGGCGTTGCGATTGTGGATCTTGCCACTGGCATGATGGCGGCTAATGTGATTCAGGGTGCCCTCCTAGCTAGATACCGTACAGGCTTAGGTCAGCATGTTGAAGTGGCTTTATATGACACATCAATTGCATTATTAGCGAATGTGGGCTCTAGTCATTTAGCAACTGGTAAGGACGCTAGGCGTTTCGGCAATGGCCATCCTACAATTGTTCCTTATACAACCTTTCATGCAGCAGATAAACTGATTGCGTTAGCAGTGGGTAATGATAGTCAGTTTGCTAAATTAGCCGAGATCTTAGGTCATCCGGAGTGGGTCAGTAATGAAAAGTATAGGACTAATACTGCCCGTATTACGCATCGTGAAGAAGTGGATGGGATGGTTGCTGTAGAGTTAAAAAAGATGCATTCCCAGGAATTGATTCCTTTGTTGCGTCAACATGGTATTCCTATCGGACCAGTAAATTCAGTCTCTGAGGCATTGGCAGCTGAGCATACCCTTGCAAGGCAGATGATCTTGAGTCACAAACATCCAACGATTGGAGATTTAAAGACTCTTGGCACGCCACTCAAGATGCATCAAACTCCCACCGCAGTGCGTTATCCTCCCCCGCGCCTTGGGGAGCACACGCAAGAGGTATTAGCTGAATACTTAGATCAAAATAGTATTGAGCAATTACTTGCCAAAAAAGTAATTGCTTAGATAGTCCCGATAGTAGATTTAATTCGGGACTTCAATACTGCTGCCTTTTTCTACAGATTGAACAATGGATTCAAACATAGCAATTGTTTGTCCCATCTGCAATGGCGTGATTGGATAGGGTGTTTGCTGTAATTGACTGACATCACCATGATGAAATTCTTTCGGAATTGCGCGTCCAAAAGCATCTAATTCAGCGCGCAAAGAATCAAGGGGTGGCAATACATGACGGTCGATACGACCACCTTTATAGCGAACAACGACCTCATTTTCGCCGGTTGCCTCAATCGATGCTTGATCACCAAAAATATGAACACGCCAAAAAAGAGGTGTTGCACGGACCATCGCAAAGTAGCCACTTAAACCATTCTGAAAACGAATACTAACGGCCGTAGAATCTCTCGGATCTGGACCAACACGTTGTGAGCTGACGATGGCATTAACCATGGCCGCAGGCCCCATCAAATTTACAAAAGCTTCGATGAGATGGATGCCGGTGCCTGTGAGACCGCCTGCAGGCGATTCAGTCGGTGATTCACGCCAATCAGAAAAAAACTTCGTCGAATTTTCGTTACTGTAATGTCCTTCGATATGTAAAACCTGACCTAAGATATTACTCTTGACCAGTTCACGCAACTTTTGCATGGATGGCCAAAAATGCTTGTTTTGTCCTATTGCAAGAACGACTTGATTACGTGCACATGCGGCTATCGCTTCTTGCGCTTGAGAGTAATGTAGTGTAAGGGGTTTTTCGCAAAAAACATGTTTACCTGCGTTTGCCGCTGCAATGATTTGCTCAGCATGTAAAGAGTGAGGGGTAGCTAGGACTACGGCCTTGATGTCGGGTTGTTTTAAGGCATATTCAAAGCTATCAGCAAGCTGCATGGACATACCGTCTGCAAAAGCTTGGGTTTCTTTAATTTCTTTTGTAACACCAAGAGAAAATTGAATATCTTGACTTTTATGTTGGACTGCTTGGGCAATATTTTTACCCCACCAGCCCATACCAATGAGTGCTGCATTAATCATGAGAGTTCCTTATGACACAGTATGTTGATCGATGACTGCTTGATTGACTTCAATGCCTAAACCCGGCAAGGAAGAGATTTGAAAATAGCCATTTTGTGGCTGCTCTTGATGGCTTACGACATCATTTTTTAGATAAAGATGTGTGGGGCTCACTCCCCAGTTAACATTTGGTAGCGCAGCACTCAAGTGCAGAAGAGCTGCAGCACCAATGCCTGTCTCAGCCATTTTGCTTGCTAAATTGATTTGAAGTTTAAAGGCGTGACATAAATGTCCGGCGCCCATGACGCCAGATAAACCACCTAATTTAAGTGTTTTTAAGGAAACTCCTTGCACACCATCACGCGCAGCTTCAAGAATATCATCGGTCGAAGTGACAGACTCATCAAGACCGATTGGAATGGGGCTTGTTTTAGCGAGAGTTTGAATCCCTTGAATATCTTTTTTATGCAAGGGTTGTTCTAAGTAGGCTAACCGCGTATTTTTTACAGCTTGTACATAGGTATTTGCTTGATCAAGATTCATACCCATATTGGCATCTGCGCAAATCTGTAGTTGATCACCTAAATTTTCTCGGATTGCAATGGTTAGCGCAATATCATCGTCAAGTGATTTAACGCCTAGCTTTAACTTAAAAAAACGATAGCCTTGGTCCCATTTTAGCTGCGCTTCACTGAGGTCTTTTTCAATACTGCTATTACCAATCAACCATAGTGGTGGAACTTGATGGCGTTGCGCGCCACCTAATAAAACATGGACAGGGACACCTAAATGTTTTCCTAAAAGATCATATAAAGCAACATCAACTGCAGCAACAGCACTTTTTGCATTTTTAGCTAATAGATTTAATGCTTGAGTAATACCAGATAATTCAAGAATATTTTTACCAATCAAAAAGTCGTGCATTTCTTGATGAAAACTAGCCAGCATGTCTTGTAGTGAAGCACCACCATGGCTTGGGGCAGAAGAAGCTTCACCCCATCCAACGAGACCATTTTCAGCTTCAATCCGAATTAAAAGATTTTCAACACAGCTGAGTTCAACGCCAGCCATGAGTACGATTTTATTGAGTGGTAGATTCAAACCAAAAGCATCCACACGTTTAATTAAAAGTGGTTCAGCTACAGTATTTAAGATAGGCATAATATATTTATTAGACGAGATTCTTTAAACGATTTTGATGAATGGCTTCATAAATGATGGCATTATCTGCATCGCCGTGACCATCGTTCAATTGTGTTTCTAAAAGTTGAATATAAACTTGGGCAAGTGGTAGGTTCAGATCAGCGCGCTTGGCTAAATCAGCGATCAAAGAGAAGTCTTTTAAACTTTGGGCTACTTTGCTTTGTGGCTTGTCATAACTTCTGGCAACCATCAGAGGCCCTTTGATAGGCATGACATTTGAGGCAGCGGCTGACTGTTGCAGAGTCTGTAAAAGTTTTTCGGGGTCGAGTCCTAGCTTGACGCCAAAGTTTAAACCTTCAGCAAGAGCAGCACGATGTAAACCAAGAACTAAATTAATCGCTAATTTAGCTTTACTAGCATCTCCTGCGAGACCAATATATTGACGGTGTGGGGTAATGACCTCTAATACATCATGTAACTTTTGACTTAATTCTAAGTCACCGCCCATGAGTCCTAGACAATCACCTCTGGCAAGCTGCATACTCGTTCCAGAAATAGGTAATTCAAAAAAATGATGGCCCGCATTTTCAGTCTCAAGGGCTATCTGCGCTATTTCACCAGGATCACAAGTACTCGTACAAATCACGATGAGTGGCTGTTTGGCATGAGCAAATAAACCATCAGTCGCAAACAGGGTTTCTCTAACTTGAGTGGTATTAAAAACAGCTAAAAAAATGATTTCACACGACGTTGCAATTTTAGGAATACTAGCAAAGCGTTGTTCACCCAGTTTTTTAACTTGCTCAGGATTAATATCAAAACCAAGAACGCCTATGGATGCGTCATCTAAACGTTTAATTAGACTTTGCCCCATGAGGCCTAGTCCAACAACACCAATTGGATTTGTTAGATTTTTAGGCAATAAACTCATGGTGTTTTCTGCGGAGGAATGATGTTTGTTAGGGGCTGTTTGAGTGTGGCTTGCATTAAATCATTGGCACTCCACGTTTGCAGTTCTTTCGTGGAGGCCAGCATTTTGGCCATCATTTCTTGAGCTGGGTAGCCTTTACTTGCCAGGTGGGCAAGAAGATGTTCTTCTACAGGTTTAACTTTATCTCGCCAGACCTGCTGTTCAGAGGCAGTTAAAGTAATAAATTCAATACCAGCGTCTTGGAAAACGGCACATGCTTTTGCACCCGCTAAGCCATAGAAAATCTGCGCACCTGCTTGCGCTAAGGAACGTAACCATTGATTAAAAACGGTTTGTAAAGGTGGCGGAAGTTGTTGCCAAAAAGATTTGGATAAACCATATTCAAGATTGACGCGGACTAAATTTGCACTTGTACGATATTTAGCAAACTTATATAGGCCAATAGTTTGGGCTGCACTATCGGAAATAGATACAGCAAATACATTGCCAGACTCAAATTCTTTTTTTGCTTCTGGAGTACTACAACCGATAGGCTGGGCTCCTAGAGCTTTAAAAATATCGGATTCAACGCCATTACTGCAAGCGATTTTCTGATCAGCTAAATCGTTTAATGTGCGTATTGGCGATCGACTAAACAAGTTATATTCACTAGTTGCTACCATCCGACCCATGTAAATATCATGTTTTTCAACATCATGACTAAAGTAAGGTCGGTAAAGTGCTTCAGAAACCGCTGTGGCTTGCTCTGAACTTGCGAAAATAAATGGCAGACTCAAAATTTGTGCAGCAGGAAATAATTCAGCATCCCAAGCGGAATAGACCGGGCATAAGTCTGTAATCCCTTTTTGAAGAGCCTCAATACCATCCCTTTCAGCATGGAGCGACCCACCCCAAAACGCTTGAACCCCTATAGCGCCACCAGACATGACTTGTAGGCGTTTAAAAGCCGGCTCAAAAACGTCTTGAACCGCAGGGGATTGGCCTGGGATATGAGCGCTGACTCGGAGGGTAAACTGTGGTTGAACTTGAGGAATTTCTTCATCTTTAACGCTCAACCATTGCCTAGCAGCAATAGTTTTATCGAAAACTTCTTGTACGGTATCGGTACCGATAATCTGACGATGATTCATATTTATAACCTAATTTATTTATTTTTTTAATGTCTCAGACTCTATTGTAAGCAAAAGTATGTTGGCTAGGCATTAAACTATGAATATTGAAAGATTGAGATCAACTTATGTCCTTGCCTGAAGTATTCGACTATTTACATTTTCTACTGATTAGGACTACTATCAGCATGTTTCATAGGGAGCAGGACAAAGTGCGCCAGCAATTAGACGCAAAGCGGATTTGCTAGATGATACAAATTAATGAATTACGTTTACCGATTGATCATAGCCCCCAAGATTTGGAAAATGCAATACTTGAGAGACTAAAAATTTCGACAATGGACTTGATACGGTTTCATATCTTTAAGCGCAGTCATGATGCACGAAAAAATAGTACCCTGTCATTAATTTATAACTTACATGTATCTATTAAAAACGAAGAGGAAATTCTAAAAAAATTTACCGGTGATACGCATATCACCATAGCACCAGATACCTCTTATCGTTATGTGACACAAGCCCCTAAAGATTTTAAAAAAAGACCAATCGTCATTGGTTTTGGTCCATGTGGAATTTTTGCTGCGTTAATCTTGGCACAAATGGGTTTTCGACCGATTATCTTAGAGAGAGGTCGGGCGGTTCGACAAAGGACGCAAGATACATGGGGACTCTGGCGCAAAAATATATTACAACCAGAGTCTAACGTCCAGTTTGGTGAAGGTGGAGCGGGATTATTCTCGGACGGAAAGTTGTATAGCCAAATTAAAGATCCGCAGTTTTATGGACGAAAAGTGATTGCTGAATTTATCAAGGCTGGGGCACCGGCAGAAATCGCTTTTGTGGCAAAGCCACACATTGGTACATTTCGTTTGGTGGGTGTTGTAGAGCGTATGCGTGAAGAAATTATTCAATTGGGTGGCGAGGTGCATTTTTCTTCCCGAGTGAGTGAATTTCTGATTGAAAATAAATCGATTCGAGGAGTTCGGCTTGCAGATGGTCAAGAGTTCTTGTCGGATCATGTCGTATTAGCCTTGGGCCATAGTTCTCGAGATAGTTTTTATGCCTTAAATGAAGCCGGTGTATTCATGGAGCCTAAACCTTTTTCTGTTGGTTTTCGTATTGAGCATCCGCAATCGATTATTGACAAAGCTAGATTAGGACCGCATGCTGGAAATCCGATTATTGGCGCGGCAGATTACAAATTAGTGCATCATGCCAAAAATGGGCGTGCGGTATACAGTTTTTGTATGTGTCCTGGGGGGACTGTAGTTGCTGCAACCTCAGAAAGTAATCATGTTGTTACTAATGGGATGAGTCAATACTCGCGTAATGAAAGAAATGCAAATGCGGGTATCGTGGTCGGTATTACGCCGGCAGATTACCCAGGTGGGCCGATGGCTGGTATCGAGTTTCAAAGGGCTATTGAGGCACATGCATATATTCTTGGGGGGTCTAATTATGAAGCTCCAGGTCAGTTAGTGGGAGACTTTATACAAGGTCTCTCATCCAAAGAATTTGGGTCGGTGATTCCGTCTTATAAGCCTGGAGTGCATTTGACAGACTTAAGGACAAGCTTGCCAGAATATGTCATTACAGCGATCCAAGAGGCAATCCCTGCATTTGATAAAAAAATAAAAGGGTTTTCATTACCTGATGCCGTATTAACCGGCGTTGAAACAAGGACATCATCCCCTCTTCGCATTACCCGTGGACGCCATTTTGAAAGTCTTAATATCAAAGGCTTATATCCTGCAGGAGAGGGGGCAGGTTATGCTGGAGGTATCTTATCGGCAGGTGTCGATGGCATCAAAGTTGCGCAAGCAGTGGCACTCAGTTTAGCGGGTTTGACGCAATAGAGCCGTAAAATACAATCATCTAGATAAAAAAGGTATCCCCATGAAATTGCAACGATTAGTCTTTGTCCTTTTTGCCACATTCGGTATGTCCTTCGCCAATGCACAAAACAACGCTATAGTTTCTGTCAACGGCACGAAGATTATGCAAAAGGAAGTGGATACGATTATAAAAAACGCAATTACTCGGGGCGCTAAAGACTCACCGGAGTTACGTCAAGCAGTGACCAATGAGTTGATCTTAAAAGAAGCTATTTTGCAAGATGTTAAAAAAGCTGGCATTGAGAAAAAAGGCGACAATCAGGAAAAAATTAGAATAGCGCAACAGCAGTTTTTACAAGAATTGTGGTTTGAAGATTACTTAAAGGCGAACCCAATCAATGAAAGCGACGTTAAAGCTGACTATGAACGACAAGCAAATTTAACGAAAGAGGGCCGTAATTCGAACGAATACAAAGTCTCCCAAGTTGTTGTTGCTACAGAATCAGAAGCGAATGAGATCATTAATCAAGTCAATGGTGGGGCTTCATTCGAAAAAATTGCTAGAGAAAAATCCCTCGAAAAATCAACAGCAGCGCAGGGTGGGTCAGTACCTAATTGGTTATTGCCAGATATGGTTGTTCCGGCTTTAGGTGATGCTTTAGTCAATTTATCAAAGGGTAAATTAGATCCCAAGCCAGTAAAAACAAATATTGGTTGGCATGTAGTACGGGTAGATGATGTTCGTAAATTTAAAATGCCAAGCTTTGAAGAAGCTAAGGGAAACATCTATCAAGGTTTATTGGGTAGAAAAAAACAAGAAGCGATTGATGCACTCATCAAGCGGACGAACATTGCGAAAGCTAATTAATTATTTTTTGTAATGCCGTATTTTTTTCAAAGTCACTAAGCATTTCAATCCAGCGGGCAGGTATTGAGATGCTTTTTGCTTCTTGGGTATTGAAATAGACATAGACCATTTCACCACTGACGATTAATTGCGAGTCACGGTAAATCTCGAAGAGAATTACTAGGGAAGAGTTGCCTACCCTACAGGCTCTGACCCCAATGTTTAAAAGATCGTCAAATTTTGCTGGAGCGTGATATTCCAAAGTGGCTTTTTTAACCAAAAATTCGCAGCCATCCTTCGCTTGTTCAATCGGGGATGGTAACTTGACTGTTCGCCAATATTCGGTAAGTGCAACATCAAAATAAGTCAGAAAGTGGCCATTAAAAACAACGGCTTGCATATCAACTTCGACAAAGCGGACACGCAGCGTATGAAAAAAAGTAAAGTCTTGATAAGCCATAATCTGATTAAAGGATGGAGAGTTTTTATTCTACCTAAGAAAAAAGGGGCCCAGTGGCCCCTTGATCGAAAGAGTTACGAACAATTAATGGACTGTCGGGGAAGGGATTCCAAATGACACAAAACCCGTGATCTTCATTAGAAGCTCATTAAACTCATCTTGAGTCACAGGCAAAAGACCCCTAGCTGCTCTTCGACGATTAAACGTGTCGAGTTCTTGAACATCCAAGCTATTTAAAGTAGGATTAGCAGACTGTCTAGTTACATCATTCGTTTTCATTTAAATCTCCGATCTATATCAACTAGGTCTTACAATGATGAAAATTTCATATAAATTGTTTAACCTGTGTATTCAACGCAGAGAATTTCTTTAAGTTGACAAAACTAGAAAAAAATATAAAAAAGATTCGAGCGTATTTATTAATCTAAGTTATTGTTTTTAAACAAAAAAGTAAAAATAAGGGCCTTTCGAGGTAGCATACTTTTGAGAATTATTAAATATTTTGCTATTTTTTTAACGACTTTGGGGGTGTTTCTTGCGGGGGGGGCTTGGTATGCTCACAGCCACGCATCTGAATGGGCCAAGAAGTATGCTAATGAACTCGGTCAATCAATAGGTTATGTCATTGATTTTAATGAGTTAAAAATAGACTTAAAGAGCCCTCGAGTAGCACTTTCTGAGCTTAAAATCCTCGAAGTTGCCAACGGACACCAACTTTTACATGTCAAAAATATAGAAGTATCCGCATCTTGGAATACATTGCTTCTTAGGAAGCTGGAGTTAAATCAGGTGCAGATTGATCAGGCATCGATTTTGGCTGAGAAGTATCCAGATCAGTGGAATTGGCTAAAGTTGATAGAGGTGATACAAAAAAAGTTTCCTTCCAAAGTGGGGAGTCAGCCCGCACCCCCTAAGCAATTTTTGATCAAAGAATTACTGTTTAGGGAAGGGAATTTAAAAATTGATGAGCCTAGTATTAAGTTTGTTACGGAATTCAAGCCCCTCAACTTCGAGCTAAGACAAGTCACGAACTTAAACTCTCAGGGTGGCATTGGTGGCCTCGAGACAAAATATGGCATTGATCTTGGACAAGTAACACTACAAATCCCCAAAAGCAGTCAAAAGCTAGTCTTAGGAAATGTTCTTTTGGGGGGTGATTTTGATTTAGATGCGAATAAAGATCTTGTACTCAATACGAAAGCTAAGATCGATGAAGGCAATATTAATCTGATAGCACGGATGAATAAAGCAAATAATCAATTGGAAAGTGACATCACCATTGAGCTTTTAAATTTAATCCCCTTCATTGATTTTGCAACTCCGAAAGTGGCTCGGACTGAAAAATCAGGCTTACTGTCTGGGCGATTAAAAGTCGTGCGACAGGATAAAAATCTTACCTTGGATGGGGATATTCAAGTTGAGCAATTGAGTATCGCTCCATTCATTAGTCTAGCGCCGACAATCAACACGATTTATGCAAAATCTGGCGGTGCTGGCGGCCATTTTAAAATTCATTATGACCCTGAAAATACCAAGGTACAAGGCGATATTCAGTTGAGCCAGTTAGCTCTTTATGAACCTGATAAGACCTCGGAGCTATTAGGCTGGAAGTCAGCAAATGTTAATCAATTTTATTTTGAGGAAAATCCACGCTCTAGAAAGTTACGTGTTGATGATGTCAAGATTGATGGCCTTAAAGGAAGATTTGTCATTTATGGTGATAAGAGTTCTAATTTTCGAAGAATGTTTCAACCCTCGCGTGAGGAAATTAAAAGGATTGATGAAGAGAGAAAAAAAGCACCATTAAATCCACCAATATCCAAGAATACGATGGATTTAATGCCAACTGATACGACTGCTCAAAAAATAGTCTCAGAGTATGTGCAAGTCGTGAGTAACTCGAATCAAACAGTAATAAAACCTTTTAACAAGCAAGGACAAGAGGGCGAGGATAAGGCCCCATCTATAAAGGGTGTTGCGGCTAAAAAGCCCATGAACTTTAATATGAAGTCGATACAAATTACACGTGGCAATATTGAGTTTTCAGACTTTTCAATCAAGCCAAGTTTTAAAACGAATATAGAAAATTTCCATGGCACCTTGATTGGGATTAGCACTTATCCAAAGCGCTATGCTACGGGTGCATTTGAAGGCCTGATCGCACCCAATGGAGATATGCAATTAAAGGCCAAAATTGCCTTTGAGGATGCGCGCCGGAACAACGATATCAATCTATCTTTTAGACGGATTCCTTTAGCTTCTATTAATCCTTACTACACCACTTTTGCAGGATATGAGGTTAAGGGTGGCAGCTTATCGTATGACTCAAGGTATGTTACACAAGACGGGCAGCTAAAAGGAGATAACCGCTTTGTTATTAATCAAATGCAGCTGGGTAATCAAGTCCCAGACTACAAGGGTAAAAACATTCCATTGGAGCTTATCATTGCCTTGTTAGAGGATGAAAATGGCGTCATCGACTTGAACTTAAAAGTTGAGGGAAATGTGGATAAACCTGATTT
The DNA here is from genome assembly GCA_040403635.1 of Polynucleobacter sp. Classification (GTDB taxonomy): domain Bacteria; phylum Pseudomonadota; class Gammaproteobacteria; order Burkholderiales; family Burkholderiaceae; genus Polynucleobacter. Next base: position 27,350 of record JBBAKF010000014.1, on the reverse strand, counting down.
TAAAGTAGGCGATTTAATTTGGGATGCAGTATGGACCATTTTGGGGAATATCGTTTCAGCACCATTTAAGATGATTGGAAGATTAATTGGCATTGAGGGTGAGACTGGAATTTACTTTGAGCCCGGCAAAAGTACTTTGAGACCCTCAGAATCTTTGAAGTTAGAAAATTTAGTTGCTGGTATGCAAAAACGACCAAGAACTAAATTGCAAGTTAATGGTGTTTATGACCCTGAAATCGATCAGCTCAGTTTGAGTTCAGAAAAAGTAGACCGTGAAATTTTTAAAAATGGTGGTTTTAAGTTACTCGATTCTGAGCCCTTGCCACAGTTGCCATTGGAAGATGAAAGGGTTCAGCGAGCCATTCGACGCTTATATACCGTAAGTATTGGGAGTATTCCTAGTGACCTTAAGCTAAAAGAGGGGCCTAGTGGTGTTGAGGGGTGGAAAGTATTGCATGATCAATTAGTCCAAAAAGCTAAGATCAGTGAAGAAGAACTCAAACAACTAGCGCAAGCACGAGCGCTTGCGATTAAACAAGAGCTGGTAAAGATCAATAGAGAGATGGATCAGCGCGTAATCCTTACCGACTTCAAAAAAGAAACCTCAGCAAAAGATGGTATACCCGTTGGAATTGAGATCGTTTCAAACTAATTCAAATTAAAAATCTTTAAGCTGGAAATTGCTCCGTATCTACCTCAGATTGACTGACGGGGTTATAGCGATTACCAGAAACGGGCATGCTATCTAAAATTTTTGCAATCTCCTTGAGAGTCTCGGGGGATAAACGTATTGCATCAGCGGCGACATTTTCGCGCAGATGTACAAGATTCGCGGTGCCTGGAATAGCTAAAATATCTTGTCCTTGATGTAATACCCAAGCGATAGCGAGTTGCGCTAATGAGCAGTTATTTGAAATAGCGATTGTTTTTAAAGCAGTATAAAAAGCCGTATTTTTTTCGAAATGCTCATTCTGAAAACGGGGCATACCACGTCGAATATCTTTTTCTGGTAATTGTTCAATAGCTAATGGGGCTTGACTAAAGTAACCACGACCTAGAGGGCTAAAGGCAACAAAAGCAATACCAAGTTCTCGGCAAGTATCTAACAGAGCAATTTCTGGATTTCTAGTCCACATAGAATATTCGGTTTGCAAAGCGGTAATCGGAAATGTCGCATGACCTTTACGCAAAGTTTGGGCTGAAATTTCGGACATCCCAATGGTGCGGACCTTACCCTCTTTAACAAAATCTCCCATAGTGCCAATGACATCTTCAATCGGGGTTTTCTTATCCCATCGGTGCAAATAATAGAGATCTATAACATCTGTCTGTAAGCGGGAGAGACTTCCTTCAACGTCGCGTCGCAAAGAAGTGGGGCGACTATCGATGACGCGTTTTCCTTCACAAGGACCTACACCACCTTTACTGATTAATGTGATCTGTTGCCGATGTTTCTTTAAAAAATCTTTACCAAGCAGTGTTTCATTATGACCAAGGCCATAGAGTGCGGCGGAATCAAAATGTGTTATGCCAAGATCGAACGCTTCCTGCAACAGGCGGTTAGCCTCCACCTCTGACGGTGGAACACCATATGCATGACTTAGGTTCATACAACCAAGACCAATTGCTGTCACTTGAAAGGGGCCTAATTGACGCAGTGATAAATGAGATGACATGATGGTCGCCTAATGGTTTGTAATGATCTTTTGATTAAAAATACTAACATGACCCACTTTAGTCGCCAATATACTCAAGGCCAGCTTGCTTTAATCTCTCTCGCATGTGGTACATATCAAGACCGAGTACCCCTGAGGCGAGTTTAGCCCGTTTCTCAGCCTCATTACTTTCACGTGCTTGAGCAGCGAGAGCAACCTCCTGTGCATGATGTGCAGGAACTACAACAACGCCATCATCATCCGCAATAATCACATCACCTGGATTGACATAAGCCCCAGCGCAAATGACAGGAATGTTTACTGAGCCCAGCGTTTCTTTGACAGTACCTTTAGCGCTAATCGCTTTACTAAACACGGGGAAATGCATGGCTGTGAGTTCTTTTACATCGCGCACACCGGCGTCGATAATTAACCCCTTAGCTCCTTGAGCTTTAAAAGAAGTCGCGAGCAAATCCCCAAAAAAACCATCTGTATTGTCGGTAGTGCAAGCTGCTACCACCACATCACCCGCTTTGATTTGTTCTGCCACAACATGTAACATCCAATTATCACCCGGTTGCAGTAATACTGTAACGGCTGGGCCACATAGATTTGCGCCAGAGTAGATTGGACGCATATACGTTTTCATGAGACCCACACGGCCCATTGCTTCATGGATCGTAGCTACACCAAAATGCGAAAGTGCTTCTACAGCGCTTGCATCTGCTCGTAAAATTTTTGTTTTAACAATACCGAATGCTTTCATAAGATTCCTTTTTATCGACCTTGTTGCTTTAATACAGCGTCCAAACGAGAAAAAACTCTGCGTGCATTCCCAGAATAAATTTGTACTCGGTCATCTTGAGATAGTTGCGTATTGGACTCAATGTACCGTTTGGTGTCATCAAAATAATACCCTGTTTGAGGGTCAATTCCGCGAACAGCACCAATCATTTCTGAGGCAAATAAAATATTTTTAACAGGGATCACTTCAGTTAATAAATTGATTCCTGGTTGGTGGTAAACACATGTATCGAAGTAAATATTATTTAGTAAATGCTCTTCCAGTAAAGGCTTTTTGAGTTCTTGGGCAAGACCTCTAAACCTTCCCCAGTGGTAGGGAACAGCACCGCCTCCGTGGGGTATTAAGAATTTAAGTGATGGAAAATCTGTGAACAGGTCGGCACTTAAACACTGCATGAAGGCTGTGGTATCGGCATTGAGGTAGTGTGCGCCTGTCGTGTGAAAGCAATCATTACAACTCGTACTCACATGAATCATTGCGGGAATGTCATACTCCACCATTTTTTCATAAATGGGGTACCAATATCGATTGGATAATGGTGGAGATTGCCAATGACCGCCCGAAGGGTCAGGATTGAGGTTAAGACCAACAAAACCATATTCACGAACGCATTTTTCTAGTTCTGGGATGGAAGTTTTTGGATCTACGCCAGGTGATTGGGGAAGCATTGCTGCGCCAATAAAGTTGTTCGGAAAAAGTTGGTTGACGCGATAAATTAACTCGTTACAGATTCCTGCCCATGTAGCGGAAGTATTGAAATTACCAATATGATGTGCCATAAAGCTCGCTCGGGGCGAGAAAATAGTGAGGTCACTCCCGCGCTCGAGCATTTTAGCCAATTGATTAGTTTCTATGGACTCACGTAACTCATCATCAGAAATTTTTAAATCACTTAGTTTTGGCCCGAGTTCAGGTGAGTTAAGATGCGCAATTTGAAGATTTCGCCAGTTTTCAAGAGCTTTAGGTGCGGTTGTATAGTGACCATGGCAATCAATAATCATTTTTGTCCTTAATTATTCTTTACAAGATTTATCATTTTACTGTGGCGTTGTAATCGCTTGGTTTTAAGAAAAGAGTTGAGAAATCATCGCTTAGCAAGAAAAAAGTGTTATAAAGTCTGTCTACTGAGTTAATTATGAGTTAAATGTCTATGAAGAATACATCGCAATCGATTTCCACACAAACATCAAAGCTAAAGCGTTACTTTTTGAAGGGGTGTGTAACTATTAGTCTAGCTTTGGGTTTGAATGCCTTTTCAGTAGGCTTAGTTTATGCTCAAAACACAAATCAAGATTCTGGGCAGAGTTTAAATACCTTACTCTCTGTTTCTTGTCCCAACTTTAACGAAATGGTGAACAGTTACCAGCAAAAATTTGTCTCGAAGATGAGCACCTGGAGTACAGCACATCTTTCTGGGGCAGAGTATCAAACTGCTTTTTATCCATTTTCAGGACCTGACGTCGTCACAGTCATGTCGATCTATCCTAAAGCAAACTATTACGTTTTGGTAGCTGATCAAGTCCCAGAATACGCCTATATTAATTCGCCAGAAAAACTCAGTAATGCTTCACAGGCATTTGAATGCCAAATGTTGGGTAATTTTTCTCGGCGTGGTTACTATTTAACCAATGATTTGATTGGTAAAAATGGTCCAAAACCAAGATTTATTAAGTTATTAATCTATAACTTTGCTTTTGCTGGAGCCAAGATTAATGAGGTGAAAATCCTCACTATTAGTTCGGATGGCATGATTATTCCGCAGACGAAAGATACTCAGCCTCATGGGGTGAGGTTCATTGTGGAAACGAAAGATGGTCGGGCTGTGACGGTTGATTATTTAAGCGCAAACATTTCTGATAGTGGCTTAGAAAAACAGGGGCATGTGGTTAAAGCCTTTGAACGTAAATCAAGTCAAGTAGTCTTGATTAAGTCGGCTTCCCATCTATTACAGAATACTTATTTTTCAACCATGAAAAATGTGTTGATTGCAAATGCTAAATGGATCACACAAGATGAGACGGGCCTAGATATTGTGCCTTACGCTGAAAACTTTAATTTGCAATTGTTTGGCCGGTTCATTGCGCCAAATACCTTGTGGGCAAAAAGTCCGTCAGCACAGCGTTTGGCGAAGTATTATCAAGAACAGCCTAGTAAACAAGAATTACCTTTTTTATTGGGCTATGAAAAAGCAGGTGGTTCTATGCTGATGATTGGACAACGTAAATAACGCGTTTATTTTAAAAAAGAAGAAAATAGGACGATATTATTTGTCAATTGATTTTGATCAAAAGGACTTAGTGTCCAAAGATCGAGTTCAAGTCCATTGGATAATGGATTGAGATAAACTCCATTCTTCCTTAGCTCAAAGTGTAGGTGAGGTCCCGTTGAGAAACCGGTAGAACCAACGTATCCGATCTCAAGCCCACGTCTTACCTCGCTACCCACTGAAAGCTCGGGGTTAAAAGCACTTAGATGGGCATAATAGGTTTTGTAGTTGCCAGAGTGTTCGATAATGACTAAGTTCCCATACCCAGCATACGGGCTATAGTGAACAATTTTACCGTTAGCTACGCCATAAATAGGAGTTCCGGGTGGGGCGGCAAAGTCGATCCCTTGATGACCTGAATAACTTGTATAGGATTGCAAGACAACAACATTTTTCTTACCTTTTTTGACAACTGCTGGACGTCGACTTGTATATGCAAAGTTACCAACACCTCGTGAGATCCGAGTGTAATTTAAAGGATTAATCCAGAAATGTTGTTCAAGCTCCAGACCATAGGAAGTGAAAAATCCTCCCGGTAAATCATCTCGCGAGACCCAAAAAGCATCAGCAACGACATGTTTTTGAGACTGGTCTAGAATTTCCAGACTGATGACTTGCGCCCATTGATCTTTGCCACCCGTATCATAAACAACGCGAGCAAAATGTTTTTCGTTTGAATTGATCTTGGGGTAAAGCTCTTTTACGAGAGAACCTAATTCCCAAATCAGTTCAGGCGGGATGGAGGTATTAGCTTGGTTGGCTTTATAGACAACGAGGTCATTTAAATCTAAAGTCAGTTCAAGAAAGTTTTCAAATTGCGAGCCAATTTGTTGAGAACTTACTAAAAATCCATCGGTATTTGGAGACCTATTGAGAGTTACTAGAGTCGTGGATTTATCCCTTTTTTCATTATTCAGAATAGAAAATGCTTGAATTTTATTCGTATTATTGTCGAGCGAATAGGCGTATGGAATACACAGGGCTTTTAAGTTGGAAAAAAATTGCGGCACTTGGCGATCAAATGCAGATAAAAATTCTTGATCTTGTAAAGCAATATTTTTTAAAAAATTTGCCATGGAGTTTGATACTTGTCCACAACCATGCTTGAAAGAAAAGCGCTGGATATTAGAGCTCGGTTTGACAACTTCGACACTGGGAGTTTTTAAAATATTTTCAATAATATTGGGGGTAGGTAACGGTTCCCCGAGATCATTTTGTGGATTATTTAAGGGGTAAGAATTAAACCTATTTTGCTTATAGACAGGTTGGGCACCTAACCTTGGAGCTGGAGTTGCTACTTGTTTTTCTGCGACATTTTTTTGAGACGTTGCAGTTTTTTGAGGCGTTGGAGCTTTTTGTTTTTTTTCACTTGCAGCAAAAGTAATGCTCGAGAATAAACAAACTGAAATTAAAAGCACTATTTGACGATAACATGAAAAGCTCAATTCAATTTCCTTAGAAAATTTTCTAAATCCAGATTAAATTCTTCTGCTTTATCCACAAATAATGCATGTCCAGCATCATTTTCATAGATTTTAAATTCTCCCAAAGGGTGCTTCTCACTCATTAATAAAGCTTGTTCACTATAACGTGGAGTGATGGCGTACCAAATTGGCACTTGGGTATTGTACAAAGTATCGCGATAGTACTCTCTTGAATAGGGTTTTCTTAAAATAGCAAATGCATTTTCAGGCTTTGCAGCTAGTCTTAAGGCTGAGTTCTCAACGGTACGAATAAACTCTGGAGGGGGATTTGATTTAAAGATAGCACCTACAAAGCCCTTGACATACTTTTTAAAAGAATCGGTATTCATGGGAGCACTTTTCTTCACTGCGCTAGCTTTAGGTGGGGTTCCTTCACCAATAGAATTATCAATAAGAACTAAACTGGTAATTCCTTGACTGCCATAGCGATTCACATAATCTAAGGCTTCCATAACGCCCAATGACCAGCCTATGAGGGTAACTTCAGAGGTTTGTGTGGCGGCAATCAGTTCTTTAATATCGCGTGCCCTGAGTTCTGCCAGATTAGCGCCTAAGTAGATATCTGATTTACCTTGTGAGCGCGGGCTAAATGAAATCACCCGATAAGAATTTGCAAAATAATTGAGTTGGGCATTAAACACTTCAGCAGGCATGAGCCAACCCGGAATAAAAAACAAAGTTTTTGAACCACTGCCACCAATTAAATACTGTAATTTGACTTGGTCAGAGGTGGTAAAAGTCTTTTGTTGGATGGTGGGTGTCAAGTTAAAAGTTTGCGCTTGAAGAGGCAAAGAGTTGAATCCAAACAACACAGACAAGCCTAAGATAGCACAAAAAAGAGTATTTTTATAAGGAAGCATCATAATGCTATTTTGCACGATAGCAGACATTCATACCAATATTACTTATAACCCCTTATTTCATAATGACAAATTCAAATAACTCTCACAAATCAATCAGTCCAAAGCGGTCTCTAAAAACCTTTGATATTGCTGCGTTGATTATTGGAACTGTCTTAGGTGCAGGCATCTTTCGTGTCCCATCGATGGTAGCCGGTCAGCTCAATAATGAGTATTTTATTATTGGGGCTTGGATACTCGGGGGCTTGATTTCGATCATTGGCGCCTTGTGTTACGCCGAACTGGCTACCACTTACCCCAATGTGGGTGGGGAGTATTTTTTCTTACAAAAAGCTTATGGAAGAAAATTGGCATTTTTGTATGGTTGGGCAAGGTCGATTGTCATTGTGACTGGGTCCTTAGGTATTTTAGGTATCACTCTTGGCGATTACATGACCAAGATTATTTCCTTGGGGGCTTACTCTTCAACCATTTGGGCGATGCTAGTCATCGTGGTTTTAAGTATCCTCAATGCTATTGGCATAAAAGAGGGTAAAACAGCACAAAATATTTTGACTACTCTCGAGATTTTAGGTGTTGTGGGTATTATTGTGACCGGATTTATGGTGCAAGGCGCCGCACCACAAGAGGCCCCAGTTAATTTTAGTGAACCAAGTTTTGGTGCAGGCAGTTTGGCGATTATTTTTGTACTTTTAACCTATGGTGGATGGAACGAGGCTGCATATGTCTCTGCTGAGGCGGTGGATCAACGTCGCGGCATCTTAAAAGCCTTGATTCTAGGGATTGGTATTGTCACTTTACTGTATGTTTTAGTCAATTTAGCTTTGATTCATGCCTTTGGAGTTCAAAGAATGGGGCAGTCAAACGCCTTAGCTAGTGATTTATTTGATCTGGCTTATGGCCCACAATCGGCAGTTCTATTTAGTGCGATTGTTGTTTTTTCTTGTTTGAATTCAATTAACGCAACCATTATTTTTGGCTCAAGAAGTAGTTTTGCTTTGGGGCAGGATTGGAAGTTGTTTTCATGGATTGGCCAATGGGATGAATCCGGATCCCCCAGAAAGGCGATTCTTATCCAATGCTTAATTGCTTTAGTTTTAGTATTTGGTGCTTCTTTTGCGCGGGAAAGTTTTGAATCAGTCGTTGAGTTTACGGCGCCCGTATTTTGGTTTTTTATTCTATTAATCGCTATTTCTTTATTTATTCTCAGAAAAAAGAATCCCAACCAAGAGATACCTTGCCCAGTCCCTTTTTATCCCGTATTACCAATCATTTTTATTTTGACCGTAGCGTGGTTACTTTGGTCTAGTTTGGCTTACTCAGGTTGGGGGGCGTTAGTTGGAGTTGCTTGTCTTGCCGTTGGAGCTGTAATATTATTATTTGAGTCAAAAGAAAAAATTGACTAATTATTTCAAGTGTTCACAAACCTTTGTTATTGTTTATTTAAATCCAAGGAGACTAATATGAAATCGATCATCGTTGCATTATTTTCTTTATGTGCCATTAATTTGGCCGTTGCACAAAATGCTTGTGAAACAAAAGCGGCAGAGAAGAAACTCAATGGGGCTGCAAAAAATAGTTTTGTCAAAAAATGTGAAAAAGATGCCCGTGCCGTTTGTGAAAATGATGACATCAGTAAAAAGACGAGTGGCGCAGCAAAAGAGGCCCATATTAAAAAGTGCTTGAAGGACAATTTAGGCCAATGATTGAACTACCCCCATGTTTAAAATATTAAGAAGTTTTTCGCGTTATATCCCATGGGGGGCCTGTATTATTTTTGCTGTATTGATGGCGCTTCAAATTCGAGGCGGACATCATGGCCTTGATTCGTTACTATTCTTCGCTTTTTGGACCTTTTTGAGTATTGTTGGTCTCATTGACGTTTCACAAAAGAAACACGCCATCCTCAGAAATTATCCAGTGAGTGGCCATTTACGATTTTTGTTTGAAACTTTTCGACCAGAGATTAGGCAGTATCTGATTGAGTCAGATAATGAAAAACTCCCCTTTTCTAGAAATCAAAGAGCGCTTGTTTATCAGCGTGCTAAGGGAGCGTCTGATAAACGCCCGTTAGGCACTATTGAAGACACCTATAAAAGTGGTACAGAGTGGTTAATGCACACGATCAATCCCGTTGGGCATATAAAACCTGAGGATCTTCGCGTGTTAATTGGTGGCCCTGATTGCACTAAACCGTATTCGATTTCTATTTTTAATATTTCTGCGATGAGTTTCGGGTCGCTATCCGCAAATGCCATCATGGCGTTAAATAAAGGTGCCAAAATGGGCGGCTTTGCGCATGATACGGGCGAGGGATCTGTCTCTGATTATCACCGTAGATATGATGGTGATTTGATTTGGGAGTTAGGGTCAGGTTATTTTGGATGTCGTACGGCTGACGGTAAGTTTGACCCAGAAAAATTTTCTCAAGTCGCCTCAGAACCGCAAATCAAAATGATTGAGATTAAGATTTCTCAGGGTGCTAAGCCTGGACATGGTGGCGTACTACCTGCGGCTAAAATTACTCCCGAAATTGCTAAAACGCGTGGGATTCCGATGGGAGTGGACTGTAATTCCCCCGCAGGTCATTCGGCATTTCAAACCCCACTCGAGCTAATGCAATTTATTACGCAATTAAGAGAACTTTCAGGTGGTAAGCCTGTTGGCTTTAAATTGTGTATTGGCAAGATTAATGAATGGTTTGCCATTATTAAGGCCATGCAGGAAACCAAAGTCACGCCAGACTTTATTGTGATTGATGGTAGCGAGGGCGGAACTGGTGCCGCTCCTGTAGAGTTTGTCGATCATGTGGGCACACCCATGCGTGATGCATTGCGACTAGTGCATATGACTCTGATTGGCGTCGGTTTAAGAGATCAAATCAAGTTGGGAGTCGCCGGTAAAATTGTCTCTGCCTTTGATATTGCAAGAGCATGTGCCATAGGGGCTGATTGGTGTAATTCTGCCCGAGGTTTTATGTTTGCTGTTGGCTGTATTCAAGCAAGAAGCTGTCATACTGACTTGTGCCCAACTGGAGTGGCTACGCAAGATGCGATGCGCCAACAGGCTTTAGATCCTGAAGATAAAGCCCATCGGGTATTCCATTTCCACCAAAATACGTTGATTGCTCTAGGTGAGTTACTCACAGCGGCAGGATTTGCACATACAGACGAATTAACTGCAAGTGCCATCATTCGAAGGAATGAACAAGGTATTGCTGTTCCCTTAGGTAAAAATTTATTACAACTTGAGCCAGGAGAATTACTGACGAGGGATGCGCACATCCATTTGAATCAGCATTTTGATGGCTTAGGTGATTATTGGTCGAGTGCGACCCCCACACATTGGTAGGATAAGTCATGTTTACTTCAAAAACAATTGCATTCAGTGTAGCCTTTATTATTTCAATCATTGTCATTGTCGTTATGGCATTGAACTATTTGGTACCAGCACCGCCGAAAAAAATAGTTATTGCAACTGGGTCGCAAACAGGTGAGTATTATCGCCTTGGTAATGAATATAAAAAACTGCTTGAGAAAAATGGCTTAGAAGTAGAGTTATTAGTAACTAAAGGATCGGTTGAAAACCTCGAGTTACTCAATGATCCCAAGCAAAAAGTGGATATCGCCTTTGTACAATCTGGTATATCGTCTAGTAAAGAATATCCTCAATTACAAACTTTGGCTGGTATTTTCTATGAGCCCCTATGGTTGATTCATCATTCTCAAGCCTTTAAAGATCGTAAAAGCCCTCCCGATAAAATATTGGATTTAGTCGGTAAAAAAATCTCTATTGGCCTTCCTGGTAGTGGAACGCGAAAGTTGGTTGGCCGTATTTTTGAACTGAATCAAATCAATACAAACCAGCCTAATTGGATAGAACTGGGTGCAGATCAGTCCTTTGAGAAATTAAAAGCAGGTGAAATTGATGCGATGTTTATATCCGCCAGCAATCATGCGCCCATTATGCAAAAAGTATTTGTGACGGATTTAGAAATCATGAACTTTGCGAAGGCATATGGTTATCCACCGCGCATTCAAGGCTTAAGCGTATTAAGCGTGCGCCGGGCAACATTGGATATCGTAACTGACACCCCGAATAAAGATATTTTATTAATATCATCAACAGCTGAGCTGGTAACTAAAAAAGATCTTCACCCAGCAATTAGTAATTTAATGATTAGTTTGTCACTTGACTTATTATCTGTTGAAGACATCTTGAGTAGGGAAAATCATTTTCCGAACCCCAATAATTTAACTTTTGATCCTAATGAAGATGCGCAAAAGATTATGAAAGATGGACCGAGCTTTTTAAATCGGTATTTACCATTTTGGGTAGCCGTTTGGGTTGAGCGTTTACTGCGTGTGGGAGTACCATTACTTGCGATTCTCATTCCCGTATTTAATTTCTTACCTTCAATATTGGAATACCGTAAAAAATATAAGTTTGCTTCGATATATCAAGAGTTACGCGCGGTTGAAAATAAAATTAATCACGGTACATTTGACAAGAAAACTGTTGATGACCAAATGCAACACATTCTCGATAGAACGATTCATTTAAAGGTCTCACAATTTAATACGAAAGAGATCTACGAATTAATATCCCATATTGAAGATGTTCAACGCAGGCTTGAAAGCCACGTTACAAACTAAGGAATTACAAAAATATTTAAGATATTGAGTGATAGATTAATTAGGGGATCTAGCCAAAAAGAGCCCAAAATACCAACAATAGATAAACCAATCACTATAAAAAAGCCGTAAGGTTCAAGCTTAGAAAGCATTCTGGCTTGTTGGTATGGGAGTAAGCCCACTAAAATTCGGCCACCATCTAGAGGGGGCAGAGGAAACAAATTAAAAACTGCCAGTACGATATTCCAATAAATACCTGCTTTAGCCATAGCGAGAAAAAAGGGTGAGTCGACAGAGACCCTTAGTATAGAAAAAATGATTGTCCAAATAAATGCTTGAATAAAATTGGAGGCAGGGCCTGCGAGTGCAACCCAAATCATGTCTCTTTTTGGGTGCCTAAGGGCGTTGAAGTTAACGGGCACAGGTTTGGCGTAGCCAAATAAAAATGGGGATCCAGAGAGCTTGAGTATTAATGGGATTAAAAAAGTACCGATAGGGTCAATATGTTTCAGGGGATTTAAAGTGACGCGTCCTAAGGAGTAAGCTGTGTAATCACCAAAGTATTTAGCTGCATAGCCATGCGCTGCTTCATGCAGTGTAATGGCAAGAATCAGTGGTGGGGCGACTGTCAAAATCGTAAAAATTAAATCAGAATCCATAGTTTCTTTCGTCTACTGAGTAGGGGTCAAACCAAAGCCAAAGCTTAACATGCTAATGGAGGACATTTCGATCCCATCAGAAATGATTTGCGCAGACTCTGTCGGCATTTTTAATCCTAGAGTGTAAAGCGCAGGTAAATAATGTTCCGGTGTAGGGCAGGCCATGCTCGCGTATGGGCTAGAAGTATTAAATTCAATGATGGGCTGAAAAGTATTGCTAAGTAAATGCGACTTAAAGAAGTCGTTAAAACCTGAAGCCCATTTGGGTGGTGAGTCTTCTGTTGATCTAGAAAGTAAACCCAGATTATGGACGACGTTACCACTACTGAGAATCAGAACACCTTCTTGACGCAGTTGTTGTAAAACTTGGCCAATCAAAAAATGCTCTGCATTTGTGAGAGTAGCGTCCATGCTCATTTGGACGACAGGAATATTGGCATTGGGATACATATATTTTAAGATAGACCAAGAGCCATGATCGAGCCCCCATTCGGATTCTTCAAGAGTGATATTCGAATGGGATGGCGAGAGAAGATCCCGTAATCGAAAAGCAAGTTCGGGGGAGCCGGGAGCCGGATATTGGAAGTCAAAGAGTTCTTGTGGGAAACCACTAAAGTCATGAATGGTATTTGGGTGTTGCATCGCGGTTAACCAAATCCCCCTGGTGTACCAGTGCGCAGAAATCATCAAAATTGCACTTGGCCGGGGAATCTTTTGCGCAATCGCTGTCCAGGCTTGAGTATGTTGGTTAGGCTCAAGCGCATACATTGGACTACCATGACCAATAAAGAGAGTGGGCATTAACATTACCAAGAAAACTCAGACTTAATGGGAGTTCACCATTCTTGGTTTAGCTGCAGGAGGTAGATCAAATAATAAGATTTCTGCTGCGTGGCCGTGGGTAATCTCAATGAGACTTTCGTCAGTTAGCATCAGGGCATCACCGGTGTTTAGTGACTCACCATTGACTTGTACTTGCCCTCGAGCAACATGTAAATAAGCAATTCGCCCTTGATCTAAAGTATGTTGAAGTGTTTCTTCACCATGAATCAGGGCCGCATATAAACGTGTATCGGAATGAATCTTGACAGAATTCATTGCACCATCGGGGGAGGCGACAAGACGTAATTTACCGCGTTTTTCTTCTGGAGCAAACATGGTTTGCTCATAACTAGGATCCACCCCTAAAAGATCGGGTTGAATCCAAATTTGGAGTAAATGGGTGGTTTGATCGTTGGCGTGATTGTATTCACTATGCATGACACCGCGACCTGCACTCATACGCTGGACTTCATGCGGGTAAATGGCGCGACCATTGCCCATACTATCTTTATGCGCAAGTTCACCTTCTAAGACATAGGTAATAATCTCCATATCTTTATGACCGTGGGTACCGAAACCTTTGCCAGAGGCAATCCAATCTTCATTAATGACTCGCAAAGGACCAAAGCCCATAAATTGAGGGTCATGATAATCAGCAAAAGAAAAGCTATGGAAAGATTTTAACCAGCCATGGTCACCATAACCACGAGAAAGAGCAGGACGTTTAATTTTCATATCGGCACTGTTAAAAGTAGAATAAATACAGAATAAGCTATTTTAATGAATAGTGCCGATAACTAAAAAATAAAGATTAATCGAGTGTAGTGAATAGGTATTGTTGCCCAAATATTCCTGAAAGAACGACATTCTTTGTGGATAATAGATGTAGATCAAAGTTTGGAGATAGATAGCCGATGTTTTCTTTAGCCGCAGTGATGTTTGCCGTATTCATGGGACTTTTTATGTCCATGACACTCACCTTTTGTATCAGTATATATTTAATCGGAATTGAGGGGCCATTTATTGCCAATTGGTTACAACTTTGGCCGATTGCCTATCCGATCGCGGTGCTTTCTATTATTATTTATCGACCGTTAGCACTATACCTATCCGGAAAAGTAGTTAAATGGTGGCAGTCACGCATTTAACTCATCAATCAAGCTAAAGGTTTAGCCTAAAACGTAACCGATATGTGCAGCACCCAGAGCAAATAAAATTGCAAGACAGGTAGCTACTGCAAGCATAACGATGAGGGTAATCATCTTTTTATTGATAACATCTTTAGATTCGTTGTGCCATTCATTCATTTTTGATTCCTTTTGAACATCATTAGATAGATACCATATTATCCATGAAAATCACGAACCCTATGATTTTTAAGGGAGTGTTAACCCCTTCCTACCAGTGGCATATTCGTTGCCATAATGGTCATAAACAAAACATTACTATTCAGTGGAAGATTGCTCATCATCAAAACGGCGTTGGCGACCTCTTGAACGGGCATTCTATCCTCAGGATCAATTTGACCATTGGCTTGCAAGATGCCCTTTGCCATGGGCTCAGTCATCTCGGTAGCAGCATTACCAATATCAATTTGTCCGCACGCAATATTAAAGGGGCGGCCGTCTAAGGCAATCGACTTAGTCAGGCCAGTAATAGCGTGTTTGGTACTTGTATAGGGAGCAGATAGTGGCCGCGGTGCATGCGCTGCAATCGAGCCATTATTGATAATACGGCCGCCTTGCGGACTTTGCTCACGCATCATTTTAAATGCTCCTTGAGCACACAGAAAAGTACCGGTAATATTCACGCCAACGGTGCTTTGCCACATCTCAAAAGGGATTTCATCAAAAGGCAACATGGGGGTGCCACGGCCTGCATTATTAAAGATGACATCCAGTCGGCCAAATCGATCCTTCACAGTTTTAAACATCTGATCGACTTGTATTGGGTCACTGATGTCGACTTGCAATGCAAGACTTTGTGACGAAGAAGCAGTGCTTTGTGCAATCACGGATTGCAGTAACTCTAAACGACGACCAACGAAAACTACATGATAGCCATCATTTAAAAGAGTCAGGGCGCAAGCTTTTCCAATCCCCGTCCCAGACCCAGTCACCAAGGCGACTTTAATATTATTTTGCATTTTTATCCCGCATATTTTCCATAAATAATAAATATAAACCACACCCTACAACCAGTAACGCGCCGATCAGCACATTAACTTGCGGAATTTGATCAAAGATCAACCAGCCCAAGAAAATCATATACAGAATTTGTTGGTAAAAGAAGGGAGAGATCGTTGTAGGTTTTGCAAAGCGATATGCAATTGCTAGTAAATAATGACCTAAAAAACCGAATATTCCAGTGATGAGAAAAACGAGGTAATCGAGCCAGTGTGTTGGTGTTTGCCACTCTGGGATTACAAAGGGAATTAAGACAATTGTCGGTAAGATCGTTGAGTAAACAATGGTGATATTTGGGCTAGAGTTTGCTGCCATTTTTCGGGTGAGAAGATTAAATAGGGCGTAAATAATCGCATGTCCAAGAATTAAAAACATCGCGGGATGAAAGCTGGTTCCAAAAGGATCTAGAATCACTAAGACCCCAAAAAATCCACCTAAAATAGCAATCCATATATTGATACTCAGTTTTTCTTTGAGAAAGATAGAACTAATGAGGGCGATGATAATGGGCGCGGAAAACAAAATGGCATTTGCTTGTGCTAATTGTAAGTACTTCAGACCAGCAAAATTCAGAATCGTCATCGCAGTCATCATGAGAGCGCGAAGACACTGAATTTTAAGATTCTCTTTCCCAAAATCGGCCAATTTAGTTTGCGGCATGACGACGATCAGAGCAATGACAGCTGCAATAGCGAATCTTAGCCAGACGATTTCAATCAGTGGGATATGCGTTGAAAGCCATTTACCTGCAGTATCTAGAATGGAAAAGGCGATCGTCACCAATGAGGCAAGTAAGATGCCGGTTCGACGTTTGGAAGGGGTGTCAGCGTGTAACATCATTAAAAATATATTGTATTGTCGCATTGCATGGAGTTACTATAGTTAAATTAAACGGATGTTATTGAATTTGTTATTCCCATTGGTACTTAATTAAAGGAGAAAAATTATGAGTCAAAACGATTTCGGTGCTTGGAGTACGGACAAAGCCAAAGAGTTATTTTCAATTTCCCACAAACTTATGGAAGCAGCAAAGCAATTAAGTGAGCATCATGCTGAGGAATTAAAGGCGAATATGGATCATGCGATGCACTTAGCAAAGGTTTCTGCACAAAGTGATTTCGCCAAACTCAAAGAAATTCAGACACAAGCATCTGAAGAGGCTGTAGAGCGGATGGCTTCTTATCAGGCTAAGGTGAAGGGTATTCTGAAGCAGGTTAATAAAGAAACAGCAGAAGAGGCGGATAAGTATCTTGATAAGGCGCGCACAGCCATGCATGATTATTTAGATCAAGCCTCACAGAAATTGCCTGTGGGTGGTGCAGAGTTGTCAAAACTGATTAAGGATGTCTCAGATGCTGGGGCTAAAGTTTACAAAGAGGGTCGCAAAATGGTGGATGACGCTCTTGAAAATGCTGAAGCTCAGGTTGATGAGTTTGCCAAGAAAACAGCAGCGACAACTAAAAAGTCTGCGACTAAGACTACAGCAGCTAAAGCCAGCACTGCTAAAACCACTGCAGCTAAAACTACGTCACGCAAAACTTCTTAATTTCAGTAAGCACCTAACTTGGGTGGCAACACCCAAGTTAAACTGCGTTATCGTCAGTTTCGCCAGTTCTAATTCTGATCGTTTGCTCTACCTGAGTAACGAAAATCTTCCCATCACCAATCTTGCCTGTTTTGGCACTTTTAATAATGGCATCGATGACTTTCTCTACATCAGCGCTTGAGACGACAATTTCAATTTTAATTTTAGGCAAGAAATCTACAACGTATTCCGCCCCACGATACATTTCTGTATGCCCTTTTTGGCGTCCGAAACCTTTGACTTCGGTTACGGTAAGGCCCGTCACACCCATTTCAGAAAGGGCTTCTCTGACTTCGTCGAGTTTAAATGGTTTAATAATCGCAGTAATGAGTTTCATGATAATTCCTCTATATTTTCAAACATAATAACTGAGAATTTAAAAGCAGGACATTCTCAAGCGCGGAATTTTGAAGTAATTGGATAGCGCCAATCACGACCAAATGCTCTTCGGGTAATACGAACACCGATTGGAGATTGGCGTCTCTTATATTCATTAATCTTAATTAATCGGGTCACTTTTTCGACATCTGCTTGGGCAAAGCCTAATGAAAGGAGAGTTTCAATCGGGGCATCCTTTTCCATATAGTTTTCTAAAATGGCATCTAGAATTTCATAAGGGGGAAGACTATCTTGATCTTTTTGATCGGGTCGAAGTTCCGCTGATGGTGGACGAGTAATAATGCGTTCGGGAATTACCTCCGAGATGGAGTTGCGGTAATAGCATAAGCGATATACGAGTGTTTTGACAACATCTTTGATTACGGCAAAACCACCCGCCATATCGCCATATAGGGTGCAATAACCCACAGCCATTTCACTTTTATTACCCGTAGTGAGAACAATTCTGCCTGACTTATTGGATAGTGCCATGAGTAAAGTTCCGCGAATCCGAGCCTGAATATTTTCTTCAGTTGCATCTAGCGCCAGTCCAGAAAACTCCGGTGCTAAAGAAGATTCAAAAGCGTCAAACATGGGCGAGATAGGAATTTCATCGTATCTGACACCAAGACGGCTAGCCATATCTTTCGCATCAATCCATGAAATATCAGCTGTATATCGTGAAGGCATCATAACTGCTCTGACTTGATCGGGACCAAGGGCATCAACAGCAATTGCAAGCACGAGTGCTGAGTCTACACCGCCTGATAGACCAATAATTGCGCCGGGAAAACCATTTTTCCCAATATAGTCTTTAACGCCAAGCACTAAGGCATCATAGACTTGCTGCTCTATTGAAGTTGGTGGAGTCAAATTCCCACCGAAAACATCACCATTAGAAAACTCAACATACCGCAGCTGTTCGATAAACTGTGGGGCTTCATCGATAAGATTTCCTTGGGCACTCATAACAAAGGAGCCGCCATCAAAAACAAGCTCATCCTGACCGCCAACTAAATTAACATAAATAACAGGTATCTTAATATCTCGTATTTGCTGTTGGATGATTTCATGACGCAAGTTGGTCTTTTCTACATGAAAAGGTGAGGCGTTGGGAATAACCAGTAACTCTGCACCCGTAGCTTTGGCTTTTTGAGCTGGACCTTCGTGCCAAGCATCTTCGCAAATGATGAGACCAAGCTTGATACCGCGCACGTCAAACACACAGGCTTGATCACCTGGAGCGAAGTAACGTACTTCATCAAAAACCTCAGAGTTTGGTAAAAACTGTTTAGCGTAAGTTGTGACTACCTTGCCATTGCAAATGACAGAAGCGCAGTTTTGTAATAAATGTGTATCTTGATCTTTGGATGGTGAGGGGTGTCCAACAACCACAAAAAAATCTTGTAGTGAAGATAAGTCATGACACAGTTGTGTAAGGTGTTCCTGAACGGAGTGAATAAATGCTTCTCTGAAAAGGAGATCTTCAGGTGGATACCCCGTTAAAGAAAGTTCTGGGGTTACTAAAAGATGAGCGCCACTCTCATGGGCAAGCCTTGCATCATGAATAATTTTTTTACAATTTCCAGATAAATCACCAAGTAAAAAATTACTTTGTGCAAGGGCTATTTTGAGAGGGCTTGATTTCAAGGCAGATCGTGTAATTAAGCAGTAGATTCTTTTTTGTAGCGCTCAATACCTTGTAAGATTTCTTGGTGAGCTGCTTGTGGACCTTCCCAACCTTTAACTTTGACCCATTTATTGGGTTCAAGATCTTTGTAGTGCTCAAAGAAGTGTTTAATTTGGTTGAGTGTTAGTGGATTGAGATCTTCGGGAGTTTGCCAGCTGGAATAAATAGATAAAATCTTGTTCTCGGGAACGGCCAGAACTTTAGCATCACCACCAGCCTCATCTTCCATCATGAAAATACCGATTGCGCGGCAAGACACAACAACACCAGGGATTAGTGGAAAAGGCGTAATGACTAAAACGTCTACTGGATCGCCATCATCTGAAATCGTTTGTGGAATATAGCCATAATTACACGGGTAGTGCATGGCAGTTCCTAAAAAACGATCTACAAAGATCGCACCAGATTCTTTATCGACCTCGTATTTAATAGGGTCAGCATTCATTGGTATTTCAATAATGACATTGAAATGTTCAGGAATTTTTTTGCCAGGAGGGACGTTATTTAAGCTCATAAGTAAGGTTCTGTAGGTTTAGGTGGTAAATTCAAATTCTAACAAATGAAAATGAAAGCATATTAAAACGTAAAAGCCAAGCGCGGCTTGGTAAATTGACTCTCAGCAGCAAATCACTCAAGAGCCTCTAAGTAACGTTGCGCATCCAGAGCAGCCATACAGCCCGTTCCCGCACTTGTGATGGCTTGTCGGTAAATATGATCTTGAACGTCGCCAGCGGCAAACACTCCAGGGATATTGGAGGCTGTTGCATTTCCAGTCAGACCGCTTTGCGTTTTAATATAACCGCCAGCCATATCGAGTTGACCAGTAAAAATATCTGTATTGGGTTTATGCCCAATAGCAACGAACATGCCTTGAACAGAAAGATCCTCAGAACTGCCATCTGATTTTTTAATGCGCACGCCAGTCAGCCCAGATTGATCTCCTAGGACCTCATCGACTTGACTATGCCATCTAACTTCTACTTTACCCTCAGCAACCTTAGCCATTAGGCGGTCAATGAGGATTGGTTCAGCACGAAATTTGTCGCGGCGGTGCACCACAATCACCTTTTTGGCGATCCCGCTGAGGTATAAAGCTTCTTCGACTGCTGTATTTCCACCGCCGATGACACACACATCCTGGTTTTTATAGAAAAAGCCATCGCAAGTGGCACATGCGGAAACACCTCGACCCATAAAAAGCTCTTCAGAAGGCAGACCTAAATACTGTGCAGAAGCACCCGTAGAAATAATGAGGGCATCGCAAGTATAAGTATTAGAATCACCTTCTAAACGGATGGGTTTTTCTGTTAAAGCTGCTGTATGAATATGGTCAAAAATGATTTCTGTATGAAAACGCTCGGCATGCTCTAAAAATCTTTGCATCAGTTCAGGTCCTTGAACGCCTAAGGGGTCTGCGGGCCAGTTTTCCACATCCGTGGTAGTCATGAGTTGACCGCCTTGCGCTAAGCCAGTGACAAGGACAGGATTAAGGTTGGCGCGGGCAGCATAGACTGCCGCCGTATAACCAGCAGGACCAGATCCTAAAATCAGTAATTTAGAGTGTTGCGTCTTTTTTTCAGTCATATAGATATTATAGGGATTAAATAATTTTTAGGGGATATAAGAAAATAGTGTTTTCGCACTAAGAATTATAATGAAATTACTATACAGGTTTACAATTAAGCGCATATGGGTCGAAACATAGTGCAATCAAAACCTGGGTATGTCAAAGCATCCACCAACATGGGTGCGGAGAACCTTCCCCTATCGCAAAGCACAATCAGATTTCATAAATTACTCGCTGAGATCAGATGGCTGGTTGCACTAGCAGCGTGTTTGGGCTTATTTCTCATTCTTATCACATATCATCTGAGTGATCCAGCTTGGTCGAACAACTCCTCTGGGGAAATTAAGAATCTAGGTGGACGACTAGGTGCTGACTTAGCAGACTTATCCCTTTTCATTTTCGGTATTTCTGCATATTGGTGGGTTATTTTGTTTGCAAGGCGAGTTTTTTCTGGTTGGCGAAGTATTACGCAACCCACTTCACCTGAGCAAACATTAGAAAATTCCGAGTTTATTAGAGACTCTTGGCTTGTCAGGTGGTTGGGTTTTCTGATGACTTTATTTTCTAGCGTGGCATTAGAGTCGATTCGCTTGCATTCATTAACTTTACCGCTGCCTAATTATCCTGGTGGAGTCTTAGGGGAAATAATTGGCGAATTTTTACAAAACGCACTAGGTTTTACTGGGTCAACTCTTTTTTTACTACTCATCTTTTTCGCGGGCCTATCATTATTTCTTCATTTCTCTTGGATATCGCTATCTGAGCGAGTAGGTCGTGCTTTAGAACTTGGCTTTATGAAGTTGAGGAATAAAAAAGATTCTGTTGCAGATCGCAGAATTGGTGAGGTTGCGGCTGTAGAGCGTGAGGAATTGGTTGGTGACGAGTTAGAAAAATTTGATGAAGTCAAACCGATACAAATTGTGCGGCAGGAGCCTGCAGTTCCGAAAAGTGAAAGAGTAGAGCGCGAGAAACAACATATTTTGTTTGATGAAATACCAGATTCTGAGTTACCACCATTATCCCTGTTAGATGACTCACCTTCTCAAGTAGATTCGATATCAGGGGATACCTTAGAGTTCACGTCGCGATTAATTGAGCGTAAATTAAAGGACTTTGGTGTCGAGGTAAAAGTTATTGCAGCCTACCCTGGGCCTGTGATTACGCGCTATGAAATTGAACCTGCATTAGGTGTCAAGGGAAGTCAAATTGTTAATTTGAGTAAAGACTTGAACCGAGCTTTAGGTACACAAGCCTTGCGTGTTGTTGAAACAATTCCTGGTAAAACTTGCATGGGTTTAGAGGTGCCTAATCCAAAAAGACAAATGATTAGTTTGTCAGAAATACTCTCTTCACAAGTTTATAACTCTAGCCAGTCGCTATTAACATTGGCTTTGGGTAAAGATATCTCAGGACACGCGATGGTGGCTGATTTGGCAAAGATGCCGCACATGCTCGTAGCTGGGACTACGGGATCAGGTAAATCAGTTGGAATTAATGCCATGATTTTGTCTCTCTTGTTTAAAGCCAAGCCAGATGAAGTCCGATTGATTTTGATTGATCCTAAAATGTTAGAGATGGCAATGTATGAAGATATACCGCACCTCTTAACGCCTGTTGTGACTGATATGAAGCAAGCTTCCAATGCTTTGCAGTGGGCGGTTAAAGAAATGGATCGACGTTATAAACTCATGAGTAAATTTGGTGTGCGTAACTTAGCCGGATTTAATAAGAAGATTGTGGAAGCACAAGAAGCTGGAACCCATTTATTCAATCCATTTAGTTTGACGCCCGAAGATCCAGAGCCTTTACATAAAGCACCGACAATCGTGATTGTGATTGACGAATTAGCTGATTTAATGATGGTTGTAGGAAAAAAACTAGAAGACTTAATAGCCAGAATTGCACAAAAAGCTAGGGCTGCAGGCATTCATTTGATTCTCGCAACACAGCGTCCAAGTGTAGATGTTATTACGGGATTGATAAAAGCAAATGTACCTACACGCCTATCATTTCAGGTGAGTAGTCGCATTGATAGTCGTACGATCTTAGATCAAATGGGGGCTGAGAGTTTATTGGGTATGGGAGATATGTTGTACATGCCGCCTGGTACAGGTCAGCCGATTCGTGCTCATGGAGCATTTGTTTCCGATGATGAAGTTCAGCGTGTCGTTGAATGGTTAAAAGAGCGCAGTACGCCAAATTACATTGAAGAAATCATCGATGGTCCTGCTGAGGGGTTAGATGGCGAAGTCGCTGACGGCGCTGGTGGAGAGGCCGATCCTCTGTATGATCAGGCGGTGGCAATCGTACTAGAAAATAAGCGGGCGTCAATCTCTCTTGTGCAAAGACATTTAAGGATTGGTTATAACCGAGCAGCAAGATTGCTCGAAGATATGGAAAAAGCTGGCTTGGTATCTAAAATGTCTGGATCTGGTACTAGAGAGATATTGATATCGAATTCAGTAACACGATAAAGGCTGTGATGATTAAAAAAATAGGCATCATAATGGCGAGTTTGTGTTTTATGCCTTGGGCATGGTCCATGGACGCCGTTGAGCAATTGAAGAATTTCTCCAAGAATACTAAAACATCTTCTGGACAATTTTTGCAACAACAAGTTACTCAAACCTCTGACGGTAAAGTAAAAGTCAATAAAGAGCTATCAGGCCAGTTTGTGTTTTCAAGGCCTGGAAAATTTTCTTGGACAGTTTTAAAACCTTATGAGCAAAAAATCCTCGCCGATGGTAAGCAACTTGTTATGTGGGATAAAGACTTAAATCAAGTGACTTATAGGACAGTAAATCAAGCGCTAGCAACAACACCAGCAGCTATTTTATTTGGCGATACGCCTCTTGATAAGTATTTTGAACTTCGACTGGTAGGAGAAAAGGGGAACCTGACATGGGTGGAATTGTTTCCTAAAGCGAGTCAAGTTGGTGCCAGTGAGATTCCTTACTCTAAAATAGGTATAGGTATGGCAAACAATCTACCTCAGGCAATGGAGCTCGCAGATAATTTTGGCAATGTAGTTTTGTTAACATTTAGTCAGATAAAAACAAATATAGCGGTAACGCCCAGTGATTTTTTGTTTAAAGTGCCTCCTGGGGCTGACGTAGTTAAACTTCCATAACTCGATTTTATAGATTGCAAATTAATGATTGATCCCCAACTTCTTCGTAAAGATGTCAATAGCGTTGCGACGCAATTATTAAAACGAAAGTTTGTCTTGGATGTCGATCTTTATACTTCGCTTGAAACACAGCGAAAAACGCTTCAGGCCGCGTCAGAGGAGTTGCAGGCAAAACGTAATCAACTTGCAAAAAGTATTGGTATAAAAAAAGCAAAGGGTGAAGATGCTGGCTTGGAGATGTCTGAATCCTTGCAATGCAATGAACTATTAAGTCAGTCGACGAAAGATTTGGAAGTATTACAAAAAGAGATTGCTGATTTTGTGATGGGCATTCCTAATTTGCCGCATGACAGCGTACCTATTGGCAAAGATGAACAGGAAAATGTGGAGATTCATCGTTGGGGGGATATTCCGCAGTTTGATTTCACGATTAAGGACCATGTTGACTTAGGCGTCTTGCATGGACTAGATTTTCCATCGGCCACTAAGATTACGGGCTCAAGATTTGTAGTTTTGAAGGGGGCGATGGCTAGACTACATCGTGCACTGGCACAATATATGCTCGATTTGCATACGCTGCGACATGGTTACGAAGAAATCAATGTACCCTTGATTGTCAATGCGGATTCTATGCGGGGTACGGGGCAATTACCTAAGTTTGAGGAAGACTTATTTAAGTTACCCCGAAAGATTTCTGAGTCGGTAGCGAATGAAGATAGTAATCAAATGCTAGAGAATTTTTATTTGATTCCAACGGCTGAAGTCCCTGTCACTAATTTGGCACGCGATGTCATATTTCAAAGTGAGGAATTACCCATGAAATATGTTGCGCATACCCCATGCTTCAGATCTGAAGCGGGGAGTTATGGTCGTGATGTGAGGGGAATGATTCGCCAACACCAATTTGAAAAAGTGGAGTTAGTGCAATTTGTAAAACCACAAGAATCCTTAGATGCTTTAGAGCAGTTGACAAAGAATGCGCAGGCTGTATTAGAGGGCCTAGAAATTCCATATCGTAAAATCCTTTTATGTACGGGAGATATGGGATTTGGCAGTATGAAAACCTATGATCTTGAGGCTTGGATACCATCACAAAACACCTATCGTGAAATTAGCTCATGCTCGACGATGGGGGATTTTCAGGCAAGACGCATGCAGGCGAGATTCAAACAAGCGCAGGGTAAGCCAGAGTTAATTCATACTTTAAATGGTTCTGGATTAGCGATTGGCCGCTGTTTGGTCGCATTGATTGAAAACAATCAACAAGCCGATGGCAGTATAACTATTCCAGTAAATTTAAGACCCTATATGGGTGAATTAAAGCAGATCAATCCAAAGATAATGGAAAACTGATGCTTAAACGAGTTTGTAAGTAGGGTTTTGAAATACCAATCCAAGCAATATAAGTTCTCCAGTAATGGACTGTTTTTGGCCTTCTCCTTGAAGCCCCCTCATAGGTATACTCCTTTAAGCTTATTTTCTTAGCTTATATGCAATTAGATTATTAGCTAATGCGGAAAGAATAGTTTGATATTGAGATATAACTATGCACAATCTCCTTTACTTAACTAGAAGGGATTTTTATTAGCATGAAAAAATACTTACACGTGATTGTTTCTGCTGGACTCATAGCATTTAGCTCGATTGCTACAGCACAAACTTTGCTAAACGCATCATACGACGTCGCTCGCGAATTTTATAAAGATTACAACGCGGCTTTTACTGCGCATTACAAAAAAACGACGGGTAAAGATGTCAAAATTGACCAAGCGCATGGTGGCTCTAGTGCCCAGGCACGCGCTGTAAACGACGGATTGGATGCGGATGTTGTAAGTATGAATACCACAACTGATATTGAATTTTTAGCAAATAATGGCATTGTCGCTAAAGATTGGGCCAAAAAATTTCCATTTAATGCATCTCCTACGTCCTCAACCATGATCTTTCTAACGCGTAATGGCAACCCTAAGGGTATTAAGGATTGGGATGACTTAGTTAAACCAGGAATACAGGTCATTATTGTTAACCCCAAAACAGGCGGAAATGGACGCATGGTTTACTTGGCCGCATGGAGTTACGCCAAGAAAAAGGGGATGAGTGATGCTGCAGCTGCTGAGTTTGTTGGCAAGTTGTTTAAAAATGCACCAGTACTCGCGAAGGGTGGACGTGATGCGACCACCATTTTCTTACAACGCAATATTGGCGATGTATTACTTACCTTTGAATCTGAGGTTCTGTCTGTTGATCGAGAATTTGGTACAGGTAAGGTTGATGCTGTTTACCCATCCGTTAGTATCGTTGCAGAAAACCCCATTGCTGTAGTGGAGCGTACTGTTAATAAAAAAGGTACTGGCGATTTAGCGAGGGCGTATTTGAACTTCCTCTATTCTGAGGAGGCTCAGGAAATTGCGGCAAAACATGCATTACGTCCGCGCTCACCTGCGGTACTTAAAAAATATGCCTCTACGTTTAAGCCCATCGAACTTGTGCCCGTCAGCGAATACTTTGGCTCACTGAGTGAAGCACAAAAAATTCACTTTAACGATGGTGGTCAGTTCGATAAGATTTATACCGTGAAGTAATTTTTAATGCGCACTTTAATTTGGTCGCGTGGCTCAAAAGCCGCGCGGGTTCTCCCAGGCTTCAATATGACGCTTGGCCTTACGCTGACGTATCTAAGCTTGATTGTGTTAATTCCATTATCAGCTTTGATATTTAAAACATTTGCACTCAGCTGGCCAGATTTTTGGGCGGCCATCAGTAGCCCCCGAGTGGTGGCATCATACCGACTCACTTTTGGTGCGTCCCTCATTGCAGCCCTGATCAATGTTGTCTTTGGACTGCTGATTGCTTGGATATTGGTGCGCTACAACTTTTTTGGAAAAAGATTCGTTGACGCTTTAGTTGACCTCCCCTTTGCCTTACCCACTGCGGTCGCAGGCATCTCACTGACTGCTATTCTGGCCGGCAATGGCTGGATTGGGCAATATCTTGAACCGTTCGGAATTAAGCTTGCTTTTAATCCGAATGGTATCGTCATTGCACTGATATTCATTGGCTTACCTTTTGTGGTCCGAACAGTACAGCCTGTATTGGAGGTCGCTGAAAAAGAACTGGAGGAGGCAGCGACCTGCCTTGGTGCTACGCGTATTCAAACATTTGTTCGAGTCATTCTACCAATCATAGCGCCAGCATTACTCACTGGATTTGCTATGGCTTTTGCGCGCGCCATCGGTGAATATGGGTCAGTCATCTTTATTGCTGGAAATATGCCCATGGTTTCGGAGATAACGCCCCTCATCATTATTGGTAAGTTAGAGCAATATGACTATGCAGGTGCTACCGCTGTTGCGCTGGTGATGCTGGTGATCTCTTTTATTTTGTTACTGATTATCAATGCACTGCAGGCCTATCAGCGGCGGCATACAGGCACTCAAGCATGAGCAAGCTATTGAGTTCAAGCATAAGCCAAGGTAAAAACAGTACCTCAGAGCCAGTATGGATCCGGTTTGGTCTGATTACTTTGGCCTTAACTTTCATGTTTTTGTTTTTAGTTCTGCCATTAGCAGCGGTATTTGGCGAGGCTCTGCGCAAAGGGTTTGATGCCTACTGGTCGGCCTTACAAGAAC
>JBBAKF010000013.1:0-42583 GCA_040403635.1 Polynucleobacter sp. | reverse complement strand
CGAATGCAAAGTTAGTAGTGCATCCCAGAGGGGCAAAGCACATGATCGACCCCACTTTATTGCGCGCTGGGGCAGTTGCTGTCTATGGTGAGCAAACGGTTGAAAAAGATTACGGGCAGTTATTGCCCATTAACGCATCGCGCGTGATAGAAGCCACAGATGGTTTGATGATTAATTTAGCGGGACGCATGCTGACCTGTTTAGACACTCCCGGTCACGCTAAACATCACATTACTATTTGGGATCAAATGACTCATGGTGCCTTTACTGGTGATACCTTTGGTTTATCTTATCGTGAGTTTGATACGGATCAAGGAGCATTTATTATTCCCACGACCACGCCGATACACTTCGACCCAAAGGCACTTCGTATTTCTTTAAAACGGATCATGGCTCTTAAACCCGAGTGTATTTATCCAACGCATTTTAGTAAAGTTACAGGGGTACCGCGTTTATATCAAAAGCTTTCGGATATGCTTACGCTGGTAGAGAATTTGGGTAAATCTTTAGCAAAAGCAGATCAACGCCATGAATTACTAAAAACTGGTTTATTAAATCTTTATATTCAGGGTCTTAGAGATCATGGCTGTTCTTTGCCGGATAGTAAGATTGATCAGTTACTTGCCACAGATATTGAATTAAATGCACAAGGAATGGGTATCTGGCTTGGATAAATCGAACAAGTGCCGTTTTAAAGGACTACAATTGTTACCATCCTTCCTTGTTATGGTGATTTATGTCCCTTAGTAATCCAGAGTATTCCGAATCAAAGATTCTTCGGCCCGTTAATCTTCACAGCTCTCAACATGATCAAAAAGGTAGCTTAGCTGCCTTAACCTTAGCAGCAACTGGGGTAGTTTTTGGTGATATTGGCACAAGCCCTCTCTACGCTTTAAAAGAATGCTTTAGTCCAGAGCATGGAATTCCGTTCTCTGAGGATAGCGTCTACGGTGTCTTATCCATGGTCTTTTGGGCATTTTTAGTCGTTGTTTCCCTAAAATATGTCTTATTCGTGATGCGTGCCAGCAATAAAGGCGAGGGCGGGATTTTAGCACTCATGGCTCTCGCGCTAAGAACCGTTCCGCAAAATTCAAAGCGTTCCTTAATTATTATTATGTTGGGTGTTTTTGGGGCTTGTATGTTTTATGGTGATGTCGTCATCACCCCAGCCATATCGGTACTTTCTGCTGTCGAGGGTTTGAAAATCGTCTCACCCACACTGAGTCAATACGTGATTCCAATCACACTCGTGATTATCATTTTCTTGTTTTTAATTCAACGCACAGGAACGCATATTGTTGGGAGTTTATTTGGCCCAATCATGATCATTTGGTTTTTTGTTTTGGGATGGATGGGGGTTTATAACATCATTGATAATCCCCAGGTTCTGAGTGCAGTAAGGCCTATCTATGCCATCATGTTTTTATGGGAGCATTCTGTACAAGCTTTTATTGTTCTTGGCGCGGTTTTTTTGGTGCTGACTGGTGCTGAGGCTCTGTATGCAGATATGGGTCACTTTGGTACAAAGCCAATTCGCTTGGCTTGGTTTTTGATTGCGATGCCGGGATTATTGCTTAATTATTTTGGACAGGGTGCAATGTTACTATCCAATCCAGCGGCCATTGAAAATCCATTCTTTCTGATGGTCCCTGAGACCTATACATTACCCCTGGTCATTCTAGCCACGATGGCTACTGTGATTGCATCACAGGCAGTGATTTCAGGGGCGTACTCGATGACTTCACAAGCGATATTGCTCGGATTTGTGCCGAAGATGAAAATCCTCTATACGTCTGACAAAGAAATCGGTCAAATCTATATGCCAACGATTAATTGGATATTACTCGTAGTGGTTGTCGCAGTTGTATTGGCATTTAAAAGCTCGGGTAATCTTGCGGCAGCTTACGGAATAGCCGTAACGACCACGATGATCGTAACAACGATCCTGGCGGCGATTGTTATGAGTTTTGTCTGGAAGTGGAATCCTATTTTTATCTTCTTAGTGATTGCTTCGCTCTTAGTGGTCGACTTATCCTTTTTAGTCGCTAATTTATTAAAGATTTCAGAGGGCGGTTGGTTTCCTTTGCTACTTGGGGCTATCTGCTTCTTACTGCTCATGACCTGGTTTCAGGGGCGCAAGTTACTCCGTGAAAAAGCGATTCAAAGTGGTATTCCTTTAGAAAGTTTTGTCCAGTCCTTACAAGCGCATCCGCCGCATCGTGTTGAAGGAACTGCAGTCTTTTTAACGGCTCACGTTGATTATGTTCCCGTAGCGATGTTGCACAATCTTAAACATAATCGGATTTTGCATGAAAGAGTCATTTTCTTAAAGATCAGTGTTTGGGATGTTCCTTTCGTAGAAGATCATGAGCGTTTAACCTTTAAGGATATGGGCTCGGGAATGTACCTAGTAAGAGCTATTTATGGATTTAAAGAAACGCCAGATGTCCTTGCGATTATGGATTTGATTGGTAAAGAATTTGATATTGATTGCGACATCATGGAAACCTCATTCTTCCTTGCGAGAGACACTGTGGTGCCATCGGCAATTCCTGGAATGGCACTTTGGCGTGAAAAGTTATTTGCTTGGATGTTTCAGAATTCTGCCAAGCCTGCTGACTTTTTTCAAATTCCAACAAACCGAGTCGTTGAGCTTGGTGCCAAGATAGAGATCTAAAGCGTCAATAAAAATTTAGGCTTGCATCACTTTTGATGATGCAAGCCTAGTTTTAGTAAAAGAGGATGCTTTAAAATGCTGAAATTCCTGTCATTGCCCGACCTAAAATGAGGGCATGAATATCATGAGTTCCCTCGTAGGTGTTGACAACTTCTAAGTTCAACAGATGGCGAATCACACCGTATTCATCAGAAATCCCATTACCGCCATGCATATCTCTAGACATTCTGGCGATATCCAGCGCTTTACCGCAAGAATTTCGTTTAAGAATCGAGGTAATTTCTGGGCTAGCGCTGCCTTCATCTTTCATGCGACCAAGGCGTAAACAGGCTTGAAGCGCTAGTGTAATCTCTGTTTGCATATCAGCAAGCTTCTTTTGAATGAGTTGATTTGCAGCCAAGGGACGACCAAACTGCTGGCGGTCGAGTGTGTATTGAAGTGCGGCATGCCAGCAAAATTCTGCAGCACCCATCACACCCCAAGCGATGCCATAGCGCGCTGAATTAAGGCAGGTAAATGGGCCTTTAAGACCTTGGACATGAGGTAACTCATTTTCTGCAGGAACAAAGACTGCGTCCATGACAATCTCACCCGTCGTAGAAGCACGCAGGCCCATCTTGCCATGGATTTTAGGAGCAGATAAGCCTTTCATGCCTTTTTCGAGGATATAACCACGAATAATTCCGTCATCGTTTTTAGCCCAGACCACAAAAATATCGGCAAAGGGTGAGTTTGAGATCCAGATCTTCGCACCAGATAAACTAAAGCCTCCCGGTACTGATGTTGCGCGGGTAATCATATTGCCTGGGTCAGACCCAAAATCGGGTTCTGTCAAACCAAAGCAGCCAATCAGTTTGCCACTGGCAAGACCAGGTAAATACTTTTGCTTTTGTTCTTCACTACCAAATTCAAAGATAGGTAGCATGACAAGAGAAGATTGCACACTCATCATAGAGCGATAGCCAGAGTCGATCCGCTCGATTTCTCGAGCGACTAAACCATAACTAACATAGTTCATTTCTGAACCACCATATTGCGCGGGTAGTGTCAGGCCTAAAAGGCCTAATTCACCCATTTCTTGAAAGATGGCAATATCTGTTTTTTCCTCACGAAACGCTTGCAGCACTCTTGGGGCAAGACGCTCTTGAGCATACTTGCGGGCAGCCTCTTGAACCATACGCTCTTCAGAGCTGAGTTGTGCATTTAATAAAAGGGGATCGTCCCACTGAAATTGTGCTTTTGTAGCCATAGGATGTATTTATCTAATCTGTTGTTTAACTATAATATTTAAAATAGTTTAGACTAATTTGCTCATTTATGAATTTAAAAGCTATTTTGACAAATATAAACACCTCACCACCCACGAAACGCGCCTATAAATACTATGACTTTTTATTGGCGGGTTTTGTAACGGTCTTACTTTGTTCCAATCTGATTGGTGCTGGTAAAGCTGCTCAAATCGACTTACCTGTCTTTGGTACCGTCATTTTTGGTGCGGGAGTTTTATTTTTTCCAATTTCTTATGCCTTTGGGAATATTTTTACTGAGGTCTATGGTTACGCCCATGATCGTCGCGCCGTGTGGTGCGGTTTTGGAGCTTTACTGTTTGCTGTGGTGATGTCGCAAATTGTGATTCATTTAGAGCCCGCTTCAGGAGAATATAACCAAAAACTTCAAGAGGGCCTTGAGTCGGTATTTGGCAATACATGGCGAATTGTGTTTGGTTCTATTGTGGCATTTTGGTGCGGAAGTCTTGTCAATGCCTTTGTGCTTGCCAAAATGAAAGTGCTCACAGCCGGTAAATATTTATGGTTGCGCGTCATAGGCTCAACTGCGGTTGGGCAGTTGTTAGACTCTATCTTGTTTTATATGTTGGCATTTTATGGGATTTGGCCTACCCAACAAATTATTGAGGTTGCCTGCGTGCAATATATTCTTAAAACGCTATGGGAAGTATTGGCAATTCCGGTCACATATAAAGTAGTCACTTTTTTGAAGCAAAAAGAGGATGAGGATTACTACGATACAAAGACGGATTTTAATCCCTTTAAATACAAAGTCGATTAATTAGTCCTGATGTAGTAACTGATGCTGACCCAACCCATCAATTTCAAGGATGGACTGTAGGATGGGTAAATCCACTTCCAGGGATTCTTTCAGTTGCCATGGAGGATTGATAATCCACATACCGCTTGCAGACAAACCTGTTTCCGTATGACTCTTAATGCGAAGCTCTGCTTGTAGCCAAGGTAGTTTGTGTCCGGCGCAGAGCTTTTTTAAACGATCCGGAAACTCTTTGGCATCGAGTCGGCTCAGAATCGGATACCAAATCAGATAGACCCCTGTTGAGAATCGCTGAATCGCTTCTTGCAGTGTTTTGAGGACTTCGAAATAATCCGCCTTATCCTCATAAGAAGGATCGATCAGAATTAGACCACGCCGTGAAGGTGGGGGTAGATAGGCTTTTAGATTTGTAAAACCATTCACTAATTCGATCTTAATATCTTGTCTTTTACTCATCAATTGCGCCAAATGATTTTTGAGATCCGGAAAGTCACTGGGATGCAGTTCCATCAAACGTAATTTATCAAGGCTACGCATACTTTGCCATAAAAGATAAGGCGATCCAGGATAGGTCTCTAGATGATTTTTTTGCGCTTGCAGTTTACTGATGACTCCAAGATAGTCACGGATACCTTCAGTCAGATGAGCTGAGTCGCTACTCTTGAAAAGTTTAACAATACCTTCTTCAGATTCTTGGGAGGTGGTTGCAAAGCGATCTTGCAAGCTATAAAGACCAGCTCCAGCATGGGTGTCTACAAGCATTAAAGGCGTATCTTTTTTATGCAATAAGTTGAGGCAGGTGAGCAGTGTAATGTGCTTTAAAACGTCAGCATGATTACCTGCATGAAACCCATGGCGATAACTAAACATTGGGCTTATTGCTCGCGGTCAATGATTCTGGGAATGACCTTAATCCAAGTAATCACAATGATCCCAGCTAAGATAAACTGTGTATTGTGATTGAGCTTAAAGTCAATGGTATCCATGATTAGGATGTAGAGATTGACAAGGCTAGCTAGTAATATCACTTTAACAGGCCAAGCAGTAATATCCAGAGCTGAGGCGGGGATAAATTTTGCTAATTGCGCACCAATCAATCCCGCGACAATACCAAAAGCTGAGCCTACGAGAACATCTTCGGGCCAGTGTGCACCAACAGCAATACGGGATAGGCTTGATGCAGCAGCGAGTAGAAACAAGCATAACCACGGCCATTTTTTTTGCACATCAAGACTAAAATAAATCGATGTAGCAATACTAAAAGCCGTCATTGTATGGCCTGAGGGCATTGCTGAATGTAACAATGGGTGTTCAATAATATGCATCAATTGTTGATCAATGACTCCGGCAGGGCGCGAGGTTTTAAATAAAGGTTTTGCTACATTGGAGAAGATGGCCGCAAAAATACCAGCAATAAGTGCTGCATAAAGTGCTTTGCGCGCAAACAGTAGGAGGGGCAATGCCACAGCAAAAACAGCCCAACCATTACCAAACATAGACAAAGTAGTCCAAACAATATCGGGTATTCGTGCGGTTTGCTGATTGATACTTAAAAACCATTGTTGATTTTGTGAGCCTGAGATATCCGATAAAAAAAGTCCTAAGGGAATCACGGGTAATAGAAAAACCCAGCGTGGCAACCGCGCAGAATACTTGAAAATCATTTATTGAGGACCTAGCCACTGGTGCATGGCTTGAATCACTTGAGGAACTGTAATGGCCTGCATACACACATTATTAGTACACGGAGTCTTGCGGTGATTTGCTGCTGAAACACAGGGTGAGCAAGCAAGCCCTGCAAAGATGGGGATAGATTTACCTAAAGAGCCGTAAAGAGCTGGAGTTTCTGGTCCAAACAGAACAATGGTAGGTAGTGGGGTGACAGAAGAAAAATGCCCTGGACCAGAGTCATTCGTTACCATGACCTGTGCAAGATGATACAGCGCAGGCAGTTCATTGAACTTGACCATTCCAGCAAAGTTATAAGCCTGAGGTACTGCTGCAAGAGATAGGACATGCTGGGCGTAATTTTTTTCTTCAGGAGATCCTGTGACTAAAAATACAGCCTCAGGCCATTCTTTGGCAGCTACTTGGATGAGTTGTGCAAAGCGATCTTGAGCCCAGCGACGCTGTGGCAATAAATCACTAGCATTTGGGTTAATCAAAATAATAGTTTTTGGTAGGCTCGGAAATCGGTCTTGAATCAGATTTGCTATTCGGGACGCAATCGCTTCTTTTTGAGAATCGCTGACTTGCGCTTGCGCAAGTTGAATCTCTTGATCCGTAAAAGTCACCTTGCTATAAGGTGACTCTGACTCTGATGAAAATGCGGCGTGAACTAAAGACAAGAAGTTTTTGGCAATATGAATATGCGGGTTGTAATGGACTTTATGGGTGAGTAAATCACCGCGCCATAAGCCTTCACCATGAAATATATGGTAACCAACACGTCTTTTAGCGCCTGAGCATCCAGTCAGTAAAGCAGTAAATCGTGAGAATAATTCCAAATCAATGACGGTATCAATGCCTAAACGATGTATTTGAATGAGTGTTGTCAAAGTTGTTTTAATGAGTGGGAACAAGCCACTTGCATCAATCGTTAGAATTCTTTCTGGGGGGACTGTTTGTAAAAGCTCAAGACTGGCTTGATTACTTTTAAAAATTAAAAAATAGATTTCCGCACCACGTCTTGTGGTTTCGCGTAAGGCAGGATCGACCAATATCGCACTACCCATTTCGGAAAGCTCAATAAATAAAACCTTACGCGGGGTGATTGAAGATTTAGAGAAAAGTTTGCACAAAAAATCGTAAAGGTAAACGATAGGGGTAAGAATGGCACATAAAGGCACACCAGCAAGGTGATCGATGCGGCGCATCGTGTCTACACGGATAGTCATGGGCTATATTATGACAGGTCAACTAGCCTTTTTGTATGATTCTAGGTAATCCCGGTAAAAAAGTAATGAGGATAGTAAGCCCATACAATAATGAACTAAGTATTACGAGGCTAGGATCAAGACCCCAAAGTGCTAGCATGCTTGCTAGTGAGGTTTCTCGTAACCCCCACCCCGAGATACTAATAGGTACTAGCATCAGTAAACCAATCGCTGGAATCCCAATCAAGAGTGCCTCGATCGGCGCTTGAACATGACATGCTTTTAGGCATCCCCAAAAAGCGGCGAGGGTTAAAAAATGAATTCCTGTAGCAAGAATAATTTGCCACCAAATGTTCGGAAAGCCCCAAGTTGTTTGAGTAGGGGCTAATGCATATGGCATCTTTAGGCCTTGCATGATATTCACATAGAGATGTTGGGTTCTTGGAAGACGCAGCAAAGCAGCAATGAGTAAAGCGCCCAGTAACATGCCGATGAGTAAGGCCCAGCCCAATTGCGGAACCCAGACAGCTAAAACACTACCTCCAAGAGCCAGACCAATGGCACCTAAAATACTATTACCAGCAAAGCCCATTGAGCGGTCCAGTAATACGCCTAAAAAACTCATGGGTAAAGAACTTAAGACATGCTCTTTACTTTGTAGCTTTTGATGCGATGTAATTGCCCGGTAGCTATCGCCCCCGAGAGTTGTAGGTAGGCCTTGGTTAATCAAACCGCCAGCAAAATAAAGACGAATATAGGCTAAAAAATTCTTTTTAAAACCTGCACGACTCATGATGAGTCCCCAACGGGCTCCAGAGATAGTGTTACTGATGAATAGCAAGGCAAGAGAGAGTAATAACCATTTGGCATCAATGGTGGGTAGCGCATCTTCAATTTTTTGCCAATCAATGGATTGAAAAGCGCGCGTGAGCAAAATCACTGAAATAAGCAAACGAATGTATAAGCCATAGCGCGCCCAGAAACTTTTTTTGATAACAACAGATGTGTGAGTTTCGGACATAAAATCGGGTTAGGGTGATCTCTGTGGTTCGGCTTGACCTTGCCAATTTTTACACAGTAAAAAGTCAAATTGCGCGATATTACGTCCAATACGCGACACGGTTTGCGTGTCGACTATTTCACACGATTCGAAGCCTTGATCCGAGACGGGATCAATATAAGACATTTGTGACCAATTAAGAAGCAATGCATCGCTACCAATGGTTAAAGGGCCAAACCATAAATCAAATTGATCGACGCGTTGATCAAGAACGTGCACTCTGAGTGGTTTGGCATACCAGGCTAAGCGGCTTCCTAATGTCCAGTTTTGCACAGCAAGTTGATCCACTTCATATTGCATGGAGAGCTCTCGCATACGATTACCTGCATCTTCCCAACCATATAAATCGGCAATGGGATTTTTTTTCCCCCAAGCATGGTCCATGCTGATTGATGGAATACCACCAAAAAAGAGAAGCGTAAAGCCTAAAACACAGATAACGAGCTGAGCACTAGCAACTAAGCCAACCCAAAACCGACGACCTGCATCCCAGGCTTGAGCTAGTCCAATACCAGCCATTGGAGCAAGTGCAAGCCAAGCCGGGGCTGTCCAGTGTGGCAGGCTTCCTCCGCCTCCAGAAAAGTACGCGAATAAAACAAAAGGGATGTAAAAAAAACTGCCTAAAGCGAATGAACCTGGTAATTGTTTTCGCCATCTCCAGGCAAGACCCATAATGATGAGTGGGCCATAGCAGAGAAATTGATTCAAGAAGAAAGTCAGAACACGTTTGAACTTCCACTCACCGCCAGTGCCATGACCTAATTGATAGACAAACGAAATCCAATCATTCTGATAATTCCAATAAATCACGGGGGAAATTAGAACCCCGGCAATCACCAAGCAAAGATAAAGACCCGGCCGGCGAAAAATCTTCGACCCATGCCAAGAGATCAGACAAATAGGAATACACAAAGCAAAAAACAGAGCAGTATATTTGGCTAGTCCAGCAAGTCCCAAAACGAATCCTAAGAAAATCCAAAGCAGCATATCTTGTGGTTGGCGATTGTTTAACTTATCATCCAAGCGCAAAGTAATCAGCACCATACAAGGGACTAAAAACAGTAACAAAGTGTCGGGTAATAAGCCAACGCCCAAAACATGCAAAATAGGCGCTAAAACAATAATGAAAGCTGTCCAAAACATCACAGCTTTGGGGCTCACGTAATCAAAAGATCCGCGATATCGATCAAGTAAAATTTGCGAGATTTCCAAGCTAATTAAAAGCCCGCCCAACCAAAGTGCTTCAGGAATTAAGCGTAACCAACCAGGATACCAGTTCCAATGCACGGGTAATGCTTGAATCCACCCCACTAAAGGTGGATGATCAAAATAACTCCAGTCGAGGTAAAGACCGTAGAGAGCATAATGCGCCTCATCTACGGAAAGACCTAAGATAAAACCGAAAATAAAGTGAATGATTAAGCCAAGAAAAACACTCATCGATAAATAGCGATACCAAGGCGTCGGGTTATAAAACATATTTACGCAATAGCTTCTAAGAAACGATCTTGTCGATAAGTAATGACGAGAGTGTCACGCCAAGAGCCTTCAGGCTTTTTGCGATCAGCGGGTTGGATGGGAGTTGTTTCGTGAAGCACTTTCGTATCATCAAGCAAAAGTAAAGTCCAGGGTGTATCTAAAGTAAAACGTTGCCCTTGCGGTCCATGCGCATCAAAAACTCGGGACTCGCCACCAGTCACGAAATGCCGATCGACTAAAAGTACCGCAACAAAATTAACGCCGTCACGATGC
The DNA here is from genome assembly GCA_040403635.1 of Polynucleobacter sp. Classification (GTDB taxonomy): domain Bacteria; phylum Pseudomonadota; class Gammaproteobacteria; order Burkholderiales; family Burkholderiaceae; genus Polynucleobacter. Next base: position 32,154 of record JBBAKF010000013.1, on the reverse strand, counting down.
GCTCCTTCGGGAGTGGGTCGACCAATACCACCCGCAGTATCGATCCGAAATTGGTGAACCTCCACAAACCAAGGAGAAAGATTTTGTTTTTCTTTAGCAAGTACTTGCATAAATAAATCCCCTAATTGGATGAGAAGATCAAACATCGCGGGATGCTTTAAAAAGTGATCATCACAAGGATTAAACACCCGATTCATACCACCATGTAGGGCATTATATGAAAGGGGTTGAAAATGGGGTCGGTAGGGCACAATGTCAACGGACTGATCTGTAACGATCACGCTGGCATGCTTGCGTTTACGATACTTACCCCCGTCTTTGAGATACTGATCTTCCGCTAATGTATTCCAAAACAAAGACAGCTGTTGCCAGTCGGAGACAGAGTGCTCGCTCAACAAAAAGAACTCATCACTATGCAAAAGGGCAAACCCTTTTTCTTGGAGACAAATGGCACTGCGAGATAAAGTCGAATAAGGAGGGGAAGAAGAATTCATAAATTCTGACTATTTTAATCCCTAAAAGGATTTTTGCCATAAAAATGACATAAAAATTAATTGGATTTGATAAGTACTTTCCTTAAAATCCATCGCGTCAATCGCCAAGCCAGAAGTGCTCCTAAAATAGCAATATATATACTCACTTCCCCCAAATTATTTTTGGCGGCTTTATGGAGGTAGTAATGCAAAACAACAAAGATAGCAATTGGGTAGATGAGTTCATGGAGTCGTGACCATGTGCGACCTAATTTTCTTTGCATGGCCTTAGTTGAAGTTAATGTTAGAGGGATCAGGCAGATAAAAGCAGCCAGGCCTAAAGTAATAAATGTACGCTTGTAAAAGTCTTCTAAAATTGCGTCGAGATCGAGTTGTTGATCAATCAGAGCCCAAATTAAAAAATGTAACAGGGCATAAAAGAAACAAAATAAGCCAAGCATACGCCGGTATTTAAGAAGGCTATGCCATCCGGTAGTCATTCGTACAGGGGTAATAGCGAGTGTTAAGCATAAAAACACAATTGCCCAAACACCCGTAAATCGTGTTATAAATTCAATTGGGTTGGCGGTTAAGCCACCATAAAAACCGTACCAAATTAAGCGCAGTGCTGGGGATAAACCAAAAAGAAAAACAACAGGCTTGCCTAAAAGATTAATAGAATTTTTTAAGGTCCATGCCTGCATATAGAGAGGCAACTTGATCGCCGTAGCCATTAAATTTTAGAGTTTTTATTTTCGGAGAAAATAAGCTTTTGTCATCACTAATACGGCGTTCAGTGGCTTGTGACCAGCGCGGGTGATTAACCTCAGGATTGACGTTTGAATAAAAGCCATATTCGCTAGGAATCGTCATGTTCCAACTCGTAGCGGGTTGTTTTTCATGGAATCGAATCTTGACGATTGATTTACCACTTTTGAAACCGTATTTCCAAGGAATCACAATGCGTACCGGAGCACCATTTTGATTTGGTAGAGTTTGTCCATAAAGACCAAGTGTTAACAAGGTTAGGGGGTGGTTTGCCTCATCTAAGCGCAAACCTTCGGTATAGGGCCATTGCACCACTTCACTAGATAAGCCCCGCATCTGTTTTTTATCTGCAAGAGTGACAAATTCAATAAATTTTGCTGAGCCAAGCGGGTTTACTTGTTTTAGAAGATGGCTCAAAGAGTAACCTACCCAAGGTATCACCATAGACCAGCCTTCGACACAACGCATCCGGTAGACGCGCTCTTCAAGGGGCATGAGTTTCATTAAATCATCAATGTCAAAGGTTTTGGGGGTTGCCACCAAGCCCTCAATAGTCAGTTTCCAAGGGCTAGTAATCATGCTAGATGCGTAGACAGCTGGTTCGGATTTGTCCGTACCAAACTCATAAAAATTATTGTAGCTGGCCACATCATTGTAAGAAGTTTTCCTATCCGTCAAAACGTATGCTGGATTGGGCTTAACTGCAAGCTTTGTTTGGGCGAGAGCATCTCTAGAAAACCAGGAACTCATTTGGAGACCAAGTGCACCACCGGCTGCAATTTTGATGAGCTCACGACGTTTATCAAAAACACCTTGTGAGGTGATTTCAGAACCCGGGATCGACGGTATATTTAATTTCATAATTAATTCTATATGTTTTCATAGAAGATTGCACGCTTGTGCTATTTCTCTCCTATACAATAAACCTTTTACTCCTATAAAAACAAACATTTATGACTCAATTATTTTCCCCATTTCAACTTCCAGCCCCAACCGGTGGGATTACATTAGCCAATCGGATGGTTGTTGCCCCAATGTGTCAATATTCTGCGCATGACGGGCTTGCTAATGATTGGCATTTAACCCATTGGACAAATCTGATGAACAGTGGCGCAGCTTCCCTTATTATTGAAGCTACAGGCGTCACTCCTGAAGGCAGGATTACACCTAGATGCTTAGGTTTATGGAATGATGCTTGTGAAGTAGCTCTTACAGACCGCTTAAAAAGAGCACGTGCATTATCCCCAAAGACGACATTAGTTGGGATTCAATTGGCACATGCTGGGAGAAAGGCCTCAAGTCATATACCCTCACAAAGTGGCACATCAATACCGCCCACAGATCCTTTAGGTTGGCAAACTCTTGCACCATCTAATGTGCCGCAGTTAGCACATGAACATCCACCAGAGGCTCTAGATCAAAAGGGAATAGATACCATTGTCAAAGCTTTCGGTGTTGCGGCAGAGCGTGCGGCTCGGGCAGGGGTAGACTTCATTGAGCTTCATGGCGCCCATGGTTATTTATTACATCAATTTTTATCTCCAGTTGCTAATAAACGTACTGATGAATATGGCGGTTCTTTAGAAAATAGAATGCGTTTTCCTTTGGCGGTCATGGCTGCAGTTCGTGCAGCTTATAACGGTGTCATTGGTATGCGTGTCTCTGCTACTGACTGGGTGGAGGGCGGCTTTGTTCCAGAGGAGGCAGTCATATTTGCTAATCGTTTAAAGGAAAGTCAGATTTCCTATATGCACGTATCGAGTGGTGGGGTTGCTTCCGGTCAAAAGATTCCTGTTGGTCCTGGTTATCAGTTGCCTTTTGCTAAATTGGTTAAAGAGCAAACAGGTATACCAACGATTGCTGTTGGGATGATTACTGATCCCCACCAAGCTGAAAAAGTTCTTGAAGACGGTCAAGCGGATTTAGTTGCCTTTGCAAGGGCTTTTTTATATAAGCCACGTTGGGGTTGGGAGGCGGCAGCGGTGCTTGGCGGTCAAGTTGAGGCAGTCGAGCAATATTGGCGCTGTTTACCCAGAGAGCATCAACACGTTTTTAAGGAAATCAAAATCGGCGGTCGTTAATAGCAGGATTGCCACACTTTGAAATCTTTTAAGCAATGTCATTAAATATTGATTAATATATATTAATTAGAATTCAAAGTGTCTTTTAAATACTGAGGATAACGTGCTCCATATATTGAAGCTAGACGTTGGCGGTGTCCCTCAAAGTTGGGTAAATGCTGAGGAAGCCACCAAGCACTATGCAGAAGGAAGTATTGCTTGGACTTTAGGTAAACCGATTGCGGTGATGCGGGGAGGAGTTTCCCGTCAATCTGGCAAACAATCTATTATTGAATTGCACTCCATCATCGCGACCAAAGGTGCCTCGCGAATCAATTTGTTCGATGTTACCCCGGCAATTACCAAAAGTAAGCTTTTTAGACGTGATCAGGGTATTTGTGCCTATTGCGCCGATAAAGTCTCCGAAGTTGAAGCTGAAGCAGAACATATCACTCCTGCGAGTCGAGGGGGTGATTATTCTTGGATGAACTTGGTCATTTCCTGCCGTCAATGTAATCAGAAAAAAGGCAATCGCTCTCCTGAAAAAGCTGGGATGTCATTAATTTATGCCCCTTATATTCCGAGTTTGTATGAAGATATGATCCTCAAAGGGCGTAATATTTTGGCGGATCAAATGGAATTTTTAGCAGCAAATTTACCTAAAAATAGTCGTCTTTTTAAAAAATCCATTTAATGAATGGCTAAAAGATTTATATCTTTTAAATAATGTTGTCAGCATTTTTTTCCATTATAGTGGATAATATTTAAGTGTTAACCCTAATATGGAACCTTCAATGACAACTATACTCAATGTAATTTCAAGTATTTATCACAGTTTAAGCCGTCATAATCTATGCGAAGCTTTTGTTAATAGTCAAAATCCGAGCAATGTTTATGAAGTCGAAAAATTGATTTTTAAATATATCAATACTAAATCAAGCTAAAGTTTAAACAGATGTTTTGATGGGATGATGTTCTGCTAATTCGTTGATGTAGTGATACATGGACATCCCTTCACGTTTTAAAAAGTGCTCTACGGCATCATAAAAACGCTCATCGAGAAGATAATGCATAGAAAACAGATTCACTGGGGCTAAACCTCGGTGGATCTTATGTTCTCCTTGAGCACCTCCCTCAAAAGTATGGATTTTCTCACGGATGCAAAATTCTAAATTTTGATAGTATGCTGTCTCAAAATGAAGATTTTTAACATGTTCTACCGCTCCCCAATAGCGCCCATAAGCAGTTTCGCTAGTTGCATTTCGATTCCTAAATATCATTGAGCTTGCCAATTTTTGATCATCATGCGACGCAAAAATCAGATGGATTGATTCCGGCATTGACTGACCAATGAGACTAAAGAACTCACGGTTGAGGTAAGGTGCATTGCCATGGTTAAAGTAGTTAGTGGCATAGCATTCATAAAAGAAGTCCCAATCCATATCAGACATTTCTTGCCCTGGGACGTGAGTAAACCTAATTCCTGCATCAATTACGGACTGTCTTTCACGAATAATATTGTTACGGCGTTTTTTATTGAGGGTGTATAAAAACTCATTAAAGTCCGCTAAATATTGGCCAGGTCTTTCGATAGATTGGTTTTGCCAATGAAATTGAATAGATTCCCGACGTAAAAAACCTGCATCTTTAAACAGAGCTTCATCTTCTTGCGGGGGAAACAAAACATGAATACTTGAAATGGATTCTTCTTTTGCAAACGCTAAAATTGTTTTTAATAATTGATGTTTAGCCTCGAGATCAGAACCTAAGAGACGTGATCCACCGACCGGCGTGAAAGGGATTGCACTCAGCATTTTGGGGTAATACGATAGGCCCTGTTCTTTATACGCATTAGCCCAAGCCCAGTCAAAAACATACTCTCCGTAAGAGTGTGTTTTGAAATAAAAAGGCATTGCTGCTAAGAGTTCATGACTTGCATCGTCCCAGAGGGTAAAGTGACAGGGTGTCCAACCAGTCTTGGAACACACACTACCACTTTCTTCCATAGCCATGAGATATTCATGGCGTATGAAAGGCGATGCATTTTCCTGTGTAATCAGATGATTCCAAGTGCTTCTTGAAATGTCTGCAATACTTGAAAAAATCTTTATGGTGTTCAAGAAATTTTCAATTAATGATTCGTATTTTCAGGATTAATACCCGTAGCAATTAAGAATCTAGACACCATGTTATAAGTTGCAACGACGGCTACGATTTCTACAGTCGCTTGATTACCTAAAGATTTTGTGAGTCTTTCCATCACGGCTTCAGGTACTTCAATATCTCTTGTCATTGCGATGGTGAGTGCGATGACGTCTTGCTCAATAGCGCTAAAAATAGAAGTATTAAAGGCTTCTGTACCAATTTTACGAATTTCATCAACTTGTTGTTGTGTGCCACCTGCTTTTAAGAGTTCTGGTGCATGATGAAAATACTCATATTCGGCTCGGTTCAAAATAGCTACGCCGCACATACCAATTTCTTTATAGCGATCATCTAGAGAAAGGTTTTCACGTACTTCTTTAAGAAGTGCATTCCATCCGCGTGTTAAGTTCGGGCTATTGAGGAGCATACGATCTAAATTGAGTAAAGTGCCACCACGTCTTACACGAACAGCATCTACAATTTCTTTAGGTTCAACAAGATCAATCGGCTGATAAGGGATAATTTGCTTTGTCATTATGATTTTTTAATTAAGTTAATCGGAATTTCTATTTTATATTTTAAATGAATACAAGTTTGTCACCAATATCTGATCCCATTATTAAGAGGGGCGAAGTCATTTGTTCAACTAAGGATATTCAAGCTGGGGGACTTGCCTATCGTTTTCAAATTATATGTGGCCAAATCACTGCTTTTCCTGGAATGAATGCCGATGAGGATGATTATCTACCTGCTTTTTTAATTCAGTTTGCTGAGGAGTATTATGCTTACCTCAATCGCTGCGCACATGTTGCTATGGAGCTAGACTGGAATCCTGGCGAGGTATTTGATATGGAGCGAGAGCACCTTGTCTGTGCAACGCATTATGCGGTATATGATCCAACTAGTGGCAAATGTTTACGCGGTCCTTGTCCAAAAGGCGCGCAATTAATTGCATTGCCCATTACCATTAAAGATGAACTGATTTATTTTGCGCCACTATAAATCAAGCGTCTTTAAGAGCTGAAAAATTTCTCGGTAAGACTTAGGCGGCTTTTGCAATTCTTTTTCCTTGCGCGCATTACGAATCAAGGTTCTTAATTCTTGGACATCAATATGGGGGTGATCCTTGATAAAGAGTGTTAGTCGACTGTCATCGCTCATCAGCTCATCCCGTAAGCGCTCAAGATAATGAAACTTTGCGATTTCTGCTTTGTTGACACCCTGCAAAGCATCTAGACGTTCTTGAATCGCTGCAACTTCCTCATCATCATAAGCACGCATGAGCTTTCCAAGAAAGAGCGTATGGCGTTTAATCGCGCCAAAGGTTTTGATTTTTTCTGTCTCTAGTAACTTCTCTTTTAAACGATCATCTACTGGTAAGGATTTAATCGCATCACTACTTAGTTCAGATAAAGTTTTAGCGAGGTCTTGACGAGCCAGCATATGACGTTTGACTGCCGATTTACTCGGGCCATCATCTTCTTCAATATCATCTTCGATCATGGTATGTATCCTTAGGATGAGCAAGAAACTTCAAGCGTTTTTGCCCAGTCAGGGGGTAGTTGAGCGAAATCTTCAAATTGCTTTTGCTCATCAAATGGATTGGCTAGGCATTGCTGCAGTGCTTGCGTTAAAGAATGATCGCCAGACTGGGATTGTGCAATGGCATTTTGCGCTAAGTGTTGGCGCAGAATATATTTTGGATTCACGCAGTTCATGTTTTTAGCAATTGCAGATGGTGACAAAGAAGTCGTCTGTAAATGCGTTAAGTAAGATTCCAACCACTGATCATAGCCCTTGATATCAATGAACAAATCACGAAGCAACGGACTCTTAGACTCTAAAACGATGTTTGAAAGGTTTCTAAAAAAGTAGGTGTAATCAATATGGTTAGCGTCAAGCAGTAAAATGAGTTCTTGGATTAACTGATTAATGGGTTCGCTCACCTGGCCTTGAAATCCTAATTTAGAAGACATTAATTGTCGATACTCGGTGAGATAGAGCGTTGCAAAGTCTGATAGGATCGGCTTGATTTGCTCGATTGCCGCTTTCTTTGCAGAGTCACTCTCATCCTCGGCAATGATAGGCAACATGGCTTGTGCTAAACGCACTAAATTCCAATAAAAAATAGAAGGCTGATTAGCAAAGGAGTATCTGCCTTGACTATCCGAGTGATTACAAATATGGTTCATTGAGAATTGGTCCATAAAACCAAATGGACCGTAGTCTAAAGTTAAGCCAAGAATAGACATGTTATCGGTATTAAGAACCCCATGGCAAAAGCCTACAGCTTGCCAATGGGCCACCAATTTGGCAGAGCGAAGCAATATTTCTTTAAATAAATTTAGGTGTGGTTGTGACTCTTGAAGAAGATGGGGGTAATGATGCGTCATTACATAATCACTGAGAGTTCTCAATTGTTCATCAAGACCGTTGGATGCAAAGTGTTCAAAATGCCCAAAACGAATGAAGCTAGGAGCAACGCGGGTAACAACAGCGGCCGTCTCTAAAGTTTCTCTAAGAACTGGGGCAGGGGAGGATGTGACGGCAAGAGCTCTAGTGCTTGGGATACCCAAACCATTCATTGCTTCCGAACCTAAAAATTCGCGAATGGAAGAACGCAGAACAGCGCGACCATCTCCCATCCTGGAATATGGAGTTGGACCCGCGCCTTTGAGTTGTATTTCCCAAGATTGATCTTGATGACGAATATGGCCTAAGGTAATTGCGCGACCATCTCCCAGTTGCCCGGCCCAGACGCCAAATTGATGACCTGAATAGACGCTGGAAAATGGGCTGAGTTGGGGAGGTACATCATTACCCGATAGAATTTCGAGGGAGTTCTGATCATTAATAAAGTCTAGATCTAAGCCAAGCAAGTTAGCCAACTCTGGAGAGGTCACTACCCAACTTGGATCTTTGAGGGGCGATGGCCGAAGTTGGGTAGAAAAATCTGGTCCTAGAGTTAAAAAGCCTGGTTCAAAAGGTAATGAAGAAATCTTTGGAAAAGTCAAAGTTATTCAACTTTACCAATGGATTTGACAATATCAGCCATTTTCTTAGCATCTGTATTCCAGTAACTTTGAAATGCTGGCGCATCTAAATACTGAATCGGCGAGCCTACTCCTTCAAGAACCGTTTTAACTTTTTCATCATTCGCAGCCATCTTTGCTGCCTCGCGAAGTCGGTCAGTGATTTCAGGAGATACACCTGCTTGGACAAATAAACCAGACCACTGTGCGAATTCAACTTTTTTACCTAGATCTTTGAAACTTTTAACATCCGGTAAGCTCGCCAGTTTAGTGTCTCCCCAATGGGCTAAAGCACGTACTTTACCCCCTTTAATGTGTTGCACAATAGAGGCAGGCCCAGTCGCTAATGCATCAACTTGACCACCCAACAGTCCAATAATGGCAGGTCCAGCACCTGTATAAGGGATATGCTTCATTTCAAACTGATCGCCTAGCTTGATCATTTCCATAGGAATATGCATCGTTCCATAATTTCCTGAAGAGCCAAAGTTATATTTACCTGAGTTTTTTTTCATTTCAGCTAAAAACTGATCGTAGGTAGTCCAAGGACTATCCGCACGGACAACGAGTACCGTTGGGTCAGCTGTAAATCTGGCAATGGGTTTAAATTGATTGAGTTGGTAAGACATTTCTTTACCAAGGATCTTATCTGCTTCAGGAATAATAGAGATAGACGAAAGGGTCATAAGGATAGTGTAGCCATCAGGTTTAGCCTTAGACGCAAAGGCCATGCCAACGCCCCCGCCTGCACCCGCTTTGTTCTCGATGATCACTGGTTGACCTAACTGTCGACTCATTGCCTCAGCCACTGGGCGTGCTACGGTATCAGCAACTCCCCCTGGCGGAAAGGGCACAACCATCGTAATGGATCTCGAGGGCCATTTATCTTGTGCGAAGGATGGCATAGAAAAGAAAATACCTGTCAAAGTGATAGACAATACACGCGATAGGCTCTTAATATTTTTATAAAAATTATGGAACATAGTTGTTAACCTTTGGAAAAGAAGTATGTGTAGTCATTGTAATGCTGTATAAATTATAAGTTCTACAGCGAATATTTAAATTATGTCACAACGTATCCCTCATATTTTATCCATTGCAGGTTCTGATAGTGGCGGTGGAGCAGGTATCCAAGCAGATCTTAAGACGATGGCTGCATTTGGTGCTTTTGGAATGACTGCAATTACAGCTGTTACCTCCCAAAATTCCTTAGGGGTGCACTGGGTTGAACACTTGAGTGAACAGTCTGTAGATACTCAAATACACGCTGTGGTGGCAGATTTTGGTGTGCAAGCTGTGAAGATTGGTATGCTAGGCAGCCCCAAAATGGTGGCCTGCATTGCCCAAGCAATTACAAAGTATCCGATGCAAAATATAGTTCTAGATCCTGTATTGGTTGCCACTTCAGGAGCTGCGCTCGGAGATAAAGATACAGTAAAGGCAATGGTTGAACACTTATTGCCCAAAGTTGATTTAATAACACCAAACTTGTTTGAGGCAAGTGTATTTTTAAATCGTGAAATCAAGACGATTGAGCAAATGGAACTTGCGGCAAAAGACTTATTGTATTTGTGTCCTAAAGCTGTTTTATTAAAAGGTGGTCATTTAGAAAACACGGACCAACTTGTAGATATTTTAGTTTTTAAAGAGGGTGATCAAATCTTTAGTAAAGCTTTTAAACATCCAAAGATACAAACAAAAAACTCGCATGGCACAGGATGTAGTTTATCAAGTGCAATCGCTTGTAGTTTAGGCGCAGGTTTATCCCTGACTGAGTCTGTAGATGTAGCGATTGAGTTCGTTCAACAAGCTTTATATCATGCTCGAGAGATGAATCATGCCCAAGGTGCGGGCCCTATTTGGCATGCTTATGAGCAGTTTCCTCAGCTAGGCTCAAAGTAAAGCTGCAGTGATTTAATTGCGGATAAATAATCATCTGCACCGATGACTGCGCGGACAAGCGCTGCAGATCCAACGCCGCAATCAATTACGCTTGCAATGTTGCTAGCATCAACACCACCAATACCTACCAGTGAATAATCTTTTAAAAGTTCTACATACCTGCGTAATCTTCCAAGTCCTTGAGGGGCTGTTACCATCATTTTTAAGGTAGTAGGAAAGATTGCTCCCAATGCGATGTAGCTTGGTTGAAAAGATAATGCACACATTATTTCAGCATAGCCGTGGGTACTGATACCCAAGCGCAGCCCAGCTTGTTGTAGAGCTAAAAAATCAGCTTGTGCTAAATCCTCTTGGCCAAGGTGTACACCATATGCATGATGCTTGATTGCCACTTCCCAATGATCATTGATCCATAAGTGACAGTCAAAGTTTTTTACCAAATGAATGGCCTGCTTAACCTCATCTTCGATACTTGAAGGGTCCTCGGATTTAAAGCGCAATTGAATAGTTTTTACCCCTGCACGTGCAAGTTTACCGACCCATTCGGCGTTAGGTGCTACAACATAAAGACCGAGATCTTTCGGGCAAGAGGCAAAGCTTGGGAAGGGCTTGGATGGGACTTCAAAATCCGCTAATGATTTTGGCCATTGGTCAAGATCAAAATTGCCGGCAGACTGATTTACCCACGCATAGGCGATACATTCAGCATCAACTGAGATAAAGCCAAGATGAAAACATGCTACTTTGATAATGCGATAAAAGGTGTTCGTTGAAGTGAGTTGAAAATCCTCTTCTCGATCTCTTTGGGGAATCTGAAGTTCCTGATAATGATTGACAATTCGCTCAACCATAAAGAGCTCATCAGGCTTTAGTAAGGAATTTAAGATTGATGCCAAAAGGGTGTTCCGAGAGTTGGTGTACTAGCTTGGGCTGTATGATGAGCGGGCATTGCGCCAGCCAAAAAAGCCTGTCTACCGGCTTTGACAGCGAATGAGAATGCTTGAGCCATTGCAACTGGTTGGTGTGCTAGTGCAACAGCGGTATTGAGTAAAACGGCGTCGTAACCCCATTCCATAACTTGGCTGGCATGCGATGGTAAGCCTAGACCTGCGTCGACAATCATAGGAACGTGAATACGCTCGCGAAGAATTTGTAAGGCATAGGGATTGCTCGGTCCTTTACCGGTGCCAATCGGTGCTGCCCACGGCATAATTGCTTGACAACCGACGTCCACTAAGCGTTGGCAAACAACAAGATCTTCTGTGCAATACGGTAAGACTTTAAAGCCATCTTTAATTAATACTTTAGCAGTCTCGACTAAATTGAGTGTATCTGGCTGTAAGGTGTAGTCATCGCCGATGAGTTCGAGTTTAATCCAGTCCGTTTCAAAAACTTCACGGGCCATATGCGCAATTTGAAAGACTTCTTCGGGGCGATGACAACCAGCCGTGTTGGGCAAGACTGGAATATTTAGTTTTTTGATAAGCTCCCAAAACCCGCTTGAGATTTCAGTAGGATTAGCTCCTTGGCGACGCAGTGACGCAGTCACCATACAGGGTTGAGCAATGTCAATCGCATCCTCTAATATTTGCGGGGAAGGGTAGCGTGATGTTCCGAGCAATAGTCGACTAGAAAATTTTTCACCGTACAAAATAAGATCTGTGTCTAATCCCTGTGCCATCATTAACCTCCTGTGACTGGTGAAATAATTTCTAGACGATCGTTGTCCTGCACAATCGTACTTGCATAATGTGTTTTTGCAATAAATTGTGAGTTTAAAGAAATCGCAAAGGGCTTTTTGGGTTGTAAAACTTCTAGCAAGGAAGCAATATCCATGGATTGGCTGACTTCTTTTTGGACTTGATTAACAAAGATATGCATGAGATGACTCTTGGTTGGCAAGTTGAAATTGTTGTGCAAGACTCTCATTGTTATTGAGTAAGATAGCTAGAACGCTATCAACAATCGCAGGAGCGATTAAATATCCGTGTCGATATAAACCATTGACGTGTATGAGTTTAGTATTGCTTTGAATAATTTGGGGTAAATTATTTTTAAAACTGGGTCGACACTGCGCTCCGGATTCTAAGATACGCCCCTCGGCAAAACCCGAATGAACGGTGTAAGCAGCGCTCAGCAGCTCGAGTGCAGAGCGAACGCTCATCGGTGAATCGTCCTCTGATTCTATTTCGGTGGCGCCAATGACGTATACATTATCTCTTTTTGGTGCAATATAAATAGGATATTTCGGGTGAATCAAGCGTACCGGTCTTGATAAATTCACCTCAGGCGCAAAAACACGTACTACTTCACCGCGCACACCTCTTAAAGAGTTGACATCCAGATGACTCCCCACCCCTCGACAATCAATGATGTGATCAAATGCACTTTGGTCAAAAGTGGCGATATCAATCATGTGATTCCAGTGAAAATGAATTCCCAGTTGAACTCCTTGATGATAGAGGGCATCTAAAAGTTCGCGATTATCGAGTTGACCTTCTTCTGGGAGGTAGATTCCCTCTTCAAACTGATGACTCAAGTGGGGCTCTAGCGCATTGAGTGAGGTCTTATTGAGTAATTCAGGGAGAGGAATATTGGGGATTTCTTGCGTGATTCTTTGCAATTGGTTTTTAAAATGCAAAGCACTCGACTGATCCTGTTGATGCCAAACAATTAAAGAACCTTCTTGCTGGAAGAAAACATTTTTCTCGAGTTCTTGCAAAATTATTGGCCATCTCTTCAGACTGTAATAGCCCATTTCCACGATACTGCGCTCTGTGCTTACAGACTCTGCTAGAGGTGCAAGCATTGCAGCTGCAACAAATGCAGCCGAGCGAGGATTATCTAAGCCATCCCGATCATAAACATGAACATCGCAATTGACTTTCGCGAGTTCAAGGGCTAAGAGCCGTCCTAAGAGTCCAGCACCAAGAATCGCAATATTTTTTGGGGAAGAGTTCACCATTTACTTATTGATAAATTTGCGCACCTTTTTTACGAAACTCAATCGATTTTTCCTGCATACCATTTTGTGGATTAGAGCCTTGGTTTGCAGCATAATCACGCACTTCTTGGGTGATTTTCATCGAGCAAAATTTCGGGCCACACATCGAACAGAAGTGGGCTATTTTGGCACCGTCAGCGGGCAGAGTAGCATCATGATACTCACGTGCACGTTCAGGATCTAAGCCCAGGTTAAATTGATCTTCCCAACGGAACTCAAAACGGGCTTTAGACAAAGCGTTATCACGCAACTGAGCTCCCGGCAAGCCTTTGGCTAAATCTGCGCCGTGAGCCGCAATTTTGTAGGTAATAATGCCTTCTCTGACGTCTTCTTTATCAGGTAAACCTAAATGCTCTTTAGGTGTTACATAACAGAGCATAGCAGTTCCGTACCATCCAATTTGGGCAGCGCCAATACCACTTGTGATGTGGTCATAGCCTGGAGCAATATCCGTGATGAGTGGTCCAAGCGTGTAAAAGGGGGCCTCAAGGCAATGCTTTAGCTCTTCATGCATATTCTCTTCAATACGTTGCATCGGCACATGACCTGGTCCTTCGATCATGACTTGCACATCATGTTGCCAAGCGATTTGTGTTAATTCACCTAAGGTACGTAATTCACCAAATTGAGCTGCGTCGTTCGAATCAGCAATACAACCAGGACGCAAGCCATCGCCTAAGCTAAAGGAAACATCATAGGCTTTCATGATTTCACAAATCTCATTGAAATGCGTATAAAGGAAGTTTTCTTGATGGTGAGCAAGGCACCATTTCGCCATAATAGAACCACCACGGGACACAATGCCTGTAATTCTGTCAGCGGTCAATGGAACATAGCGCAGTAATACACCGGCATGGATTGTAAAGTAGTCAACGCCTTGCTCAGCTTGTTCAATCAAAGTATCTTTAAAGATTTCCCAAGTTAAATCTTCAGCCTTACCAGCCACTTTGTCGAGTGCTTGATAAATCGGCACCGTACCGATAGGAACTGGAGAGTTCCGAATAATCCACTCACGCGTTTCATGAATATTGTCGCCGGTCGACAGATCCATAATGGTATCTGCGCCCCAACGGATTGACCAAATCATTTTCTCGACTTCTTCATTAATTGATGAGGTAACTGCTGAATTACCTAAATTACCATTGATTTTGACTCTAAAATTACGTCCGATAATCATGGGCTCTAATTCAGGATGATTAATATTTGCAGGAATAATTGCGCGACCAGAGGCGATTTCTTCGCGCACAAATTCAGCGGTGATTTCCTGTGGCAAATTAGCGCCATAAGAATGTCCTGGATGTTGTTTTAAGATTTGTTGATAGCGCGGGTCTTTACGCAGACTCGCTAAATTTAATGACTCACGTAGAGCAACATACTCCATTTCTGGGGTAATGATGCCTTGTTTAGCGTAATACATTTGACTCACATTTTTACCCTCTTTAGCCACTCTTGGTGGGGCAATATGGGCAAAACGTAAATGTTGGGTTTTTTCATCTTGGGCACGAGCAATCCCATAGATTGAGGTAGGACCATTGAGTTCCTCGGTATCGTTCCGATCAATTACCCATTGTTTTCTGGGTGTGGGAAGGCCATGCTCTAAATTAATCACTACGGCAGGGTCACTGTAAGGGCCTGAAGTGTCATAGACCGGTATCGGAGGATTTTCCAGTAAGGCGCCGGTAGATGTTTTTGTTGAGGTTTGCTCAATGAGGCGATAAGGTGCCAAAATATCTGGGCGAGAGCCAGTCATATAGTGTTTACTTGAGGAAGGGTAGGCAAACTTTTGACCTAAATCTTGTTCAAGACTATTGAGTGTAAGTTCTTGGGGTTTATTCATGTTTCATCTCCATAGCAACAAGGGGGATGAACAGAGACAAGATATTAGAAACTCCTCACGCCAGCATTATCTGGTTCGAGTGAAGGGTATTTCTCAGCCGGTAGACACCTACAAGCACCCCTGTTTCATCCAAGCCCTAATTTAACATAAATTACGAACTTATTTTGTTTTTTCCGGTGGGGTAGCTCGATACGCTGCTTGAAAATCAAATTCTCCAGCACGTCTTACGACCTCTGGAGAATTTGTATTGCGTTGATACTTGCCGGATAAAAAACTTTTCTAGCTTCAGGGTTCCAATGTTCATCATGCCTAAGTACATTTCAGAGACATAGAGCCAAATTGAGGCGAGTTATTGATATTTTATTTGGAGATATTTTTAATTGTCAATTAATATCTATAGCGAGACCCGCCATCCACGCTGATCACTTCACCACTCATATAAGCAGCTTGTGTGGATGCCAAAAAGAGGGCTAAATTGGCAATTTCAGAAGTCTCACCCATCCGACCAAAGGGAAGATTTTTGATTAAATTGTGATAGGCATTACGATCAGCATCGGTCGTGGGATTAAGTAAGACCTCGGTTCTTGTTGTTCGAACTAATCCAGGATGGATACCAACAATACGAATATTGTCATTAGGACTTTCTGAACCCATACCTTTAGTAAAGGCGGCTAAAGCAGCATTCGCTGTACTTGTCCCAATGGATTTAAAGTTCAGACGATCCGCAGCAATACCAATAATGTTGATAATCACACCGCCATGAGGACGTTTTTGCATAAAAGGATAAATGCGGCGTGTTAGAAAAATCGTTGACATCACTTTACCTTCCCAGGCATCCCGAAATTTTTCTGGATCGATTTCTTTAAGAGTGCCACGTCCCATTGCCCCAGCGGAGTTCACTAATATGTCGGCATCCTCGTAAAAGGGAGCAAGGGCATCGATATTTTTATCTTCTGATAAATTGACTGCCATAGATTTAACATCTACCCCAAATTCCTTGACGAGATCTTGATGCGCTTTTTCAAGAGAAACAGGATCTCTGGCCACGAGGCGTATCGCTGCTCCCTGAGCAGCAAATGCCTTAGCGATACCAAAACCAATACCTTTTGAACCACCGGTAATCATTACGATTTTATTTTTTAAGTCAGAATATATAGCAGTCATAGAGGGATTCGTTTCATTCAGGTTTGATGTTAAGGGATTTAATTAAGTTGCCCCAAAACTGATTTTCTTTGGCAATAAAACGCGCAAATTGTTCTGGATTATCAGTAAAGGTTTCAGCGCCAATATCATTCAATTTTTTCAGCATTGCTGGACTATTCATGATTTTAACTATTTCAGAGTTCAATTTATTAACAATGGGCGCTGGTGTTTTTGCAGGTAAAAATAGTGCATACCATTCATTGGTAATGACATTTGGAAAACCTGATTCAGCAATTGTTGGCATATCGGACAGAGCAGCAGGACGCTTTGCGCCTGTTGTTGCAATTGCTCGGATCGCTCCGGATTTTACGTGGGGTATCGTAGCTGTTGGGCTATTGATAAAGACCTGAAACCTACCACCCAAAAAGTCAGTCAGAGCTGGCCCACCGCCTTTATAGGGAACACTTAATACATCGATGCCAGCTTCCTTTTTAAGGAACTCCATCGTGAGATGTCCTGAAGAATTACCCCCAGGTTGACCGTAAGCCAGTACTCCAGGATTTGCTTTAGCGTAGGCAATAAATTCCGGAAAGGTTTTAACAGGAATACTTGGATGAACAGTCATTAGACCTGGCATGATACCTAGCATTGCTAGGGGAATAAAATCCTTGATAGGATCGTAAGGAATGTTTTTCGAGACATAGGGATTAATCACTAGGGAACTAATAGCAAGACCAATGGTATAGCCATCAGGATTGGCTTTTGCCACTTCATTATTGCCAATAATTTGATTGCCACCAGGTTTATTCTCAACGATAACGGTCTGACCTAGAGTCTTAGATAATTCAACCGCTACATTTCTCGCTAAAAAGTCAGCTGTTGCTCCTGGTGCGACGGGGACAATAATTTTTATAGGTCGTGTGGGAAATGGGTCAGACGCAAAAATTTGTGTAGAAAAAAACGCTTGTACGACAAAGAACAACCCTAATAAAGTTTTCATCTTAAGCCTCAATGTTTAGTGAAAAAACTAAACACACAAAATAATTACCATTTGCGGTAATTAAGCGTATGTCTCCAATTAATAATTTATATTTATGTTTTGATTATATAAAAGATTTAGTCGCCAAGTCTAATCTCTTTAAATTGAGTATTGAAAGTGTTAAGATTCTTTTATAAAAAGGAGACAAGATATGCTAAAAGCTTTAGGTATAGGTGTAATAGGATCAGGAAGAATAGGCACTTTAAGAGCGCGATTAGCGTCTAAGCATCCATCAGTGGGTTTTTTAGCAATCGCAGATCAAGATGCGTCTAAAGCGAAGCAATTAGCTGATGTGTGTAAGGCAGATTTTTACTCTACAGACAATGATGCAGTGATTGCTCATCCGAGTGTGAATGCAGTGTTTGTATCGACTCCAGAAAATTTTCATGTGGCGCCAATCATTCGTGCACTCGAATTAGGTAAGCCAGTTCTTGTAGAAAAGCCATTGGCCATGAATCTTGAAGATGCCGATCACGTACTACGTGTCTTAAAAGAAACGAACGGTAGTTTACATATTGGCTACAGTCGCAGATTCAAAGATTGTTACCTCAGGGCTAAAGAACAAATGCTTCATCAGCGCCTTGGCAAAATCGTGGGGGGACATGCAAGGGTCTACAATTCACGAGCACAAGCTTTTTCTATCCTAAAAAGAGACCCGCATGCAACGCCAGTAGTCGACGTATTAACATATTACGTTGATTTGATGTGTTGGTTATTGGAAGACCAGTGTCACCCAGTAGAGATTATTGCGCGTGGTCAAGCCGGTATTTTTAAAGAGGCTGGGTTTGGTGCTGATGATGTAACTTGGGCGATTGTGACATTTTCGGATGGCGCCGTTATCAATTTAGGCATTAGTTATGCACTACCTGCTAAATATCCAACATTAGGACAGTCGGATCGCTTAGAGCTTTTAGGGATCGAAGGAACGATGATTATTGATGATGACCATATGGATCATATCTTGTACTCCGACCGCGGTATCCCGCATGCATATGTTCCTGATCATGGCGTGAATATGGCATTTCTTGGCAGTAATACGGCGGGAGACTGGGCTTGCGGTGATTTTTGGGGGCCACTAGGCAACGAGACGCGTTCTTGGTTAGATCAATTGGTGACCGGTCAAGCGACAATGCATTGCACACCGACGCAAGCCCGACAAAATTTAGAGACAACATTGGCGATTGAAAAAGCAGTTGCCACAGGATTGCCAGTACGCCTGCCTTTATAATTTCACTTTTAATTACTTGACGGGTATTCATGAATCCATTGCGAAGAACTGTATTAAAGACATCCTTACTGGGCGCAAGCGCTTGTTGGGCCAACATATCATTAGCCCAAACCAATTGGCCACAAAAACCGATTCGTTTTATTGTGCCGTTTGTACCTGGTGGAACTTCGGATATTGTCGCAAGATTAAGTGCTCAAGAGTTATCGAAATTATTGCCATACCCTGTGATTGTTGAGAACAAAGCCGGGGGAGGCGGCGTTCCTGCCATGTTAGAGGTTGCTAAATCAGCTCCAGATGGACATACGATTATTTTGGGTCATGTAGGATCGATGGCAGTTAATCCCTATATTTTTACGAACACTGGGTATGATGTGAATCGTGATTTTGTGCCTGTGACATTACTTGCAAAAGTACCAAGTTTATTTGTTGTGCATCCTGATTTACCAGTCACGAATGTCAAAGAATTAGTGGCTTATACAAAAAAATACCCTGGTAAATTAAATTACGGTTCAGCAGGCAATGCCAGTGCTGGGCACTTGGCGATGGAATACCTTAAATTAGCTACTGGTATGGAGATGTTACATATTCCTTACAAAGGAACTGGTCCCGCTTTAACCGATTTACTAGCCGGAAGAATACAAGTATTCTCGGCTGGTACACCCGCTTTATTGCAGTATATTCGTAGCGGTAAATTACGAGCTATTGCAACAGGAACCCCACAACGTATTCCGTCATTACCTAATCTGCCAACAGTTTCTGAATCAGGCTATAAAGGTTTTGAATCCGTGCAGTGGTACGGCATTATGGCGCCAGCCCAAACCCCGGAAGCGATTGTTAAAAAGCTACAAGAGGAGTCTTATAAAGCCCTAAGAGCACCGGCAGTTGCAGAGAGATTTGCAAGCGAAGATGCCGTCATTGGTGGCGGTCCGTCATCTGAATTTGCCGCCTTAATTACTCAGCAGCAAGGCGTTTGGAAAGATGTCGTCACTCGAGCGCAGATTAAGATCGATTAATCTAATCTATTTAAGAACCTTATGTGGATTTAGTAAATGATGGGGGTCAAGTGCTCGCTTGATCTCTTTCATCATTTGATAAGCTGTCAGTCCACGATGCTCCTGAAGGTAATCACGTTTTAATTGTCCGATGCCGTGTTCTGCGGAAATCGAGCCCGAATAGAGCTCGATTTGCGCATAAATAATCGTATTAATTTTTTCCTCATGAATGGGCAAATAGGTCTGATCAGCCCCGGGTGGCGGGCATAGATTGAAATGCAGATTGCCATCCCCGAAATGACCGAAATTAATAATACGAATCCCTGGAAAACTTGTCTGTAATAGGGCGCTTGTGCTGGTTATGAAATCACCAATCTTGGATATTTCAAAGGAAATATCAAATTTAATATTGCCTAATTCTTTAACTTGAGCAAGTGTGATGTGTTCTCGCACGCCCCAAAATTGTTTAACTTGAGATAAAGAGGTTGAAATGATGACATCTTGAATATCATCAAGCTCAAGGGCTGGGCCAAGGACATCTTCCAAAATTTGACTTGCTTGAATGGACTGAGAAAACTCAGACAGTTCAATGAGTAAAGTATGTTTTGAGCGAGAAAAAATAGGGTTAGCAAATTGTGGAAAATGTGCGACTGTTAACTCTAAAGATTCTTGAGACATAATTTCAAAGGCGGTCAATTCATTTGCAGCGCTTCTTTGTAAAGTATGCAAAAGGCGCACAATCACATCGTAATCATTGACTGCAATTAAAGCGGCGCAACGATCAATGGGGGCAGGAAACAATTTAATCACGGCTGCAGTGATAATAGCTAAAGTGCCTTCAGAACCAATCAGTAGATTGCGCAGGTCATAGCCAGTATTATCCTTGCGTAGACCTCGCAAGCCATGAAGAACCTCACTGCTAGCAGTCACGGCTTCAATACCTAGGCATAAATCTCGCGTATTTCCATAGCGTAAAACATTAATGCCTCCAGCATTGGTGGCAAGATTGCCGCCAATCGTACAACTCCCCTCGGCGGCTAAACTTAAGGGAAATAACAAACCGTGCTCAGCTGCTTTTTCTTGAATCGTTTGTAAAATACAACCAGCTTCAACCGTCATGGTTTGGTTTTGTAGATCAATAGAACGCACGCTGTTCATGCGCTTGAGAGATAACACAATTTGTTGACCAGAAATTTCTGGAGTAGCACTGCCGGTAAGGTTAGTATTTCCACCCTGGGGCACTATGGCGATTGCATTTTCTTGACATAAGGTGACAACAGCTTGGACTTGTTCAGTAGACTGCGGTAGCACGACAGCGATCGCAGTTCCATGAAAGATTCCTCGCCAATCGGATAAATAGGGTTTCGTATCTGCCGGATCGATTAAGACTCCATGTGGGCCAAGACGTACTATTAATTGTTCAACAAAATTCATTAGAAAGGTAAGTTGGATTTTTAAAGAGTTGAATATTTAGTGATTTACTGATGAATACTTAATGATTCAGTTAATTTACCTTTTAATTCGCAATTCTCCCATTCATATAAAAAACCATCACCACCAGTAATGTATAAATTATTTAATGCTTCACCACCAAATGCTATTTTTGCAGGTAAATCAAATGGTAAAGGATGAGAAGTCATTAAATGACCATCAGGTGAAAAAATAAATAACGTGGGGCCAGGACCAGCCTCAAAGGAACCGCCACAGGCGAGGATATTTCCAAATTGGTCAGTACATAAGCCTTCAATTCCGCGATGGGGACCGAAGTCATCTTTCCCAAAGGTGTAAAAAACTTTAGGTCGCCCAAGTGTTTTGGCGCTAATAATGGGGTATGCACGCAATTCTCTAACATCTGAGGTTAAATCTCCTTCAGCGACATACAGAGTTTTTTGGTCAGGAGATAGAATCACTGCACGGGGTGCTTTGGTATCAAAAGTCATTCTTTCAATTACAAAAGCATGCCGTTCATTTTTTTCAATACGCATAACAGAAGCGTGATCGAGAGTAGGAAAAAATTGGGGACCAAATGCAAGAATAGGACTATAGGGATCACAAAACCAAATTCTTCCCTGATCATCTAAAGTTAGATCTGATGGATGATTATGAATTGCACTTCTGTATCTTAAGGCAGTTACTGCAGCGCTTCCATCTGGTAATAATTGAATTACTCTTCTGCCACCTTCTTGAGCTGCATAAATTATCTTCGAGGACTTTTCATAACAAATGCCATTAATACGCCCAGTATATTTTCTGAAATCATTTGTTGTTTTTGTAATCGGATTGTATTGTTTAATAATCATTTCATCGAGTAAGCTAAATAAAACTTCTTGCTCATTCCATGTAATACCGCCTAGTTGACCGGGAAAAGGTCCGCTGACTTTTTTAAATAATGGTTTCATTATGGGCCTTTTACTAAACAGGGATTCCAGGTATCTTTAATTTTGTACGATAAACAGAATCAAAGGTTGTAATAAAAAGAGTTCTCCAATCATCTTCACCAAAACACATGTTTGTGCAGTGCCCTGGGACTCGAAGACGACCTATTAAATCCCCATCTGGAGAAATGATATGTATACCACCAGGACCGGTGCAATATACATTGCCATTAGTATCAACTTTCATACCATCTGCTACGCCATTTCCAGCACCTTGCAGAATATGAAATACTTTGCCGTTGCTTACTGTTCCATTTGAGTCAAAATCGAATACTCTAATTAAGCCTTGGCGAGTTTCGTTGACATATAGTTTTTTTTCATCTGGAGAGAATGCAAGTCCATTGGGGTAATTACAATCTGGAATTACCATACTCACCTCGTTGCCGTCAGGACTCAATCGATAAACACCCATTACATCAATGTATCTTTGAACATCTTCAGCAACCATCCCCGGAATTTGTAATCCACCAGCAGAGTCTGTCCAATAAAAAGAGCCATCAGAATGCATCACAATATCATTTGGGCTATTCATTTTGAGACCATTCCAACGTTCTGCAATTGTTTGGATAGTTCCATCGTGCTCAAAGCGCAGTATCTTTCGTGTACACCATCCAGCAGCTATTAGCCTGCCTTCTTTATCAAACGTGAGTCCGTTAATGTGTCCAGTTGGTTGCATGACAATCTCACGACCAACACCATGCTGATATTTCCATAGGGTGTTACCAATAATTTCAACCCAATATAACAAGCCGTTTCGCTTATCCCAAACTGGGCCTTCACCAAAACTTAATCCATAAGCTATTTGGTCTAAGGGGGAATCTTTTGAAATAATATTATCTAGTTCAGGGAGTGCTAAATCAGTGTGCATACTATCTCCTAAGAACCCAAGCTTTGGGAGCAAATGCGTTAACGTCAGAGACTATATCAATGACAACAGGTTGATTTAATGATATTGCTTTTTGCAGAGCTGGGGCTATATCTTCGGGTGATTCTACTCTTATACCAACACAACCAAATCCCTCGGCAATTTTGGCAAAGTTTAAATGATTCATTTCCCAAAGTTCTTTAGGTTGATGGTTGATTGATTTTTTATCTTCAAAAACATTATCCCAAAGAGGAATTTCTTGGTTATAGGCACTATTATTGTTTACTACCACAATCAGAGAAATGTTATGTCGTACTGCCGTCTCAAGTTCAGCAATATGATAATAAAAAGCACCATCACCAACAAAACTAATTACGACACTATCGGGTAAAGCGCATTTAACTCCCATAGCCCCTGGTAATCCCCAACCTAAAGATCCTGCACAACGATAAAAGCGTTGATCAGGGTGGGTCATGTCTATCATTGCGCCCGTCCACATTCCAGAGTGTCCAGTATCAGAGACAATTACGCCATTAGAAGGTAACGCTTTACTAATCTCATGACAAATTCTTTCTGGACGAATGGGCAGTTGATCAGAAGTCAATAACGGCATGAACTGATCGCGCCAATTATTTTTTAATTCAGTTATTCTATTTAACCAATTGACATTAACTTTTTCAGTGTTTGAAAGAGCAATTAATTGCTCAAGAACCTTTTGAGCATCTCCACAAAGAGAAACTTGATTTGGATAGTTTCGACCTAATTCAATTGGATTAATGTCTAATTGAATCACTGTTGTTCCAGTGGATGGAATTTCCCAATCTACAGTAAGTTGCCCACCAGTTCGACTGCCTATAAAAAATACGACATCAGCCTCATAAATTGCCTGATTTGAACAAGCTCTAGAGTAGCTTCCTGCAACACCTATAGATAGAGGGTGGTTGTCTGGAATCGCTCCTTTTGCATTCATCGAAGTAGCAACAGGAATTTGTAACTTTTCAGCTAACTCTACTAAAGCTTTTTGTGCGTTAGAAAAGACAATGCCTCCACCAACGATAATAATTGGCTTTGTCGCATTTTTGAGTAATTCAATTGCTGCTAAAACATGACTTTTTTCAGCAGCTGGTCTAAATGGGGGAGTCTGATTAAAACGAGATTCAACTTGAGGCGGTAAGGATGTTTTTTCGTTTGCTACTTGACCATGAGGTCCAGTTATTTGCAGATGAACCGGGCCAGGGCTATTGGTTGTCGCAGTTCTGAATGCTTGCCTTAACAAATCTGCCAGTCTAGAAACATGATCAACACGGACATTCATCTTGGTCACAGACTCGAACTGAGAAAAATCATCAATTTCTTGATAGCCATTTCGGTAATGCGCATTAATAGGAGGGCCGCCAGAAATAGCAATTATTGGAGAGCCAGCCATATAGGCATCCCTTAATCCGGCGGCTAAATTAGAAGCGCCAATTTGTTGTACCAAGCAAATTCCCGGTTTTCTGCTTGCTCTTGCATATCCATCAGCCATATAAGCGGCAGATTTTTCGCCGTGAGTCATAACACGCTTTATATTTAAATTACCCATTTCAGCGATGGCCCCAAGCATTATTGCAGGAACATAAAACACATGATTAACTTCGTAGCCCTTGAGCATTTCAGCAAATAAGCGTGAACCAGTAATTTCTGGCATATAGTCTCCTAACTATTTATTATTTTGTAATTTTAAATTATTATCAAGTAAGATTAAAAAAAGTAAGAATCTACTTTTCATGCTAAATAAAAAACATATCAGTTTATCTATAACGAAGAGACAATATATGAATCATCGAATCGCTTATTCCAAGTTTAAATATTTTTTACTAATTTTTTCTCTATTTGTTACTCAAGTTCATGGCCAACAAACTCCTGCAAAGTCGATAAGAATCATTGTTGGACCGGGTCCCGATGTTCTTGCTCGAATCGTTGCTGAAAAATTAACAGAGACCTCCGGAGTACCGGTGATTGTAGATCAAAAGCCTGCAGCCGGTGGTATTGTTGCAGGTGATACTGTAGCAAAATCTGCTCCTGACGGAACTAGTTTACTCTTGACTACAGGTTCATTTACTATAAATAGTATTTTGCAACCAGCAGCTCCCTATCAGTTTAAGCGCGATTTAAGCCCCGTGAGTTTGTTAGCAACACTACCTTTTATCCTTGCAGTAAATACAAATTCTCCGCATCAAAATTTACAGAGTTTAATTACTTACGCTAGAGCAAACCCTGGTAAGTTGAATTATGCTTCTGCTGGAAACGGTACACCACCTCACATTTCCGCAGAAATGTTAAAACAAATGTCTGGTGTCAGTATGACGCACATACCTTATAAAACTGCAGCTGCAGGAATGACAGATTTGCTTGGTGGGCAAGTAAATTTGATGTTTATTCCAGCACCAACAGCATTACCAATGATAAAATCAGACAAACTCAGAGCTCTAGCGGTAACCGGGGTGAAAAGGTACGAAGCATTACCTCAAGTACCTACTGTCGCAGAATCAGGGTATCCTCAATTTTCAATGGTTGGTTGGAATGGTATCCATGTACCCTCTAAAACACCTAAAACAGTTATTGATCAACTGAATAATCAGTTAGTGAAGATTTTAAATATGCCTGACGTTCAATCAAAAGCACAAGCGGCCGGTTTTGATCTGGTTGGATCGACTGTGGAAGAATTTAATCAATTTGTTAATCAAGACCTTGAAAAAATTACTAAAGTAATAAAACTCGGCAATATTCAAGCTGAATAAAGTTGTTATATGAATGTTAAACCAATACGAAGAGTTGTGACTGGTAATGATTTAGAGGGAAACTCCTTAGTTTTATGGGATAGTGATGCTCCAAATGTGAATGTTGGAAAGATTGCAGCAAGTGCTTCAATGACAGATCTTTGGGTTTTTAAATCTTGTCCGGTTGACTTATCCAATTTACAGGATGATGGTAATCTGGAGTTTGCATTTGATCCTCCGAGTCAGGGTGGTCACTTTAGAATTGTTCAGTCTGCTGCGAAACCTCAAAACTATGATCCGGATAAAGACTCATCAGCTGTGCCTATTAAAGAACCCTTCCAAAGAAAAAATAGCCACACCATGGATAAGGGAGGCCAAAATGCTTTTAGTTCTCCAATTCATCAATCTTTAACAGTCGATTATGGGATATTACTAGAAGGAGAAAGGACTCTCATTCTTGATGATGGCGAGCATACGATGCTTCCTGGGGATGTAGTTGTTCAGTTGGCTAATTGGCATGGCTGGACAAATCCTAATCAAGAAAGTTTGATGGCTTTTGTCATGATGGGTGCAGAAAAGAGCGATCACTCAAAAAAAGGTAACCAATAATGCCGAGAAGAATGGTCACTATTGATGATGAAAATGGTAAATCCAAATTATTATCCGATACATACCTGAGTAATCCTTTTTTGGACCAAGCGCGTCCTGGCTTTAAAAGATATCAGCTTTGGTTGACAGGTCAAACTCCTGCGGCGTTAGAATCTTTATTACAAGTTGATTCAAGTAAAGAAATTCTTAGTCCACCCACTAACGGTTCTGTTTTTCACATATATCATTTTCCGCCAGATGATCATTGGATAGCTGATGTGAAAGAGCAGGATGTTAAAGCCTATTTTTCCGCTGTTCAAGAAAGTAATTTATCGTTGTATTCAAAAGGAAAGCATCCTTATTATCAAAAATCTAAATCCCTTGAATTTTGTATCATTCTCAAGGGGGAAATTACTCTCATACTTGATAAAGAAGATGTTCATCTGAGGCAGGGTGACACTGTTGTTCAAAAAGGATCTAATCATGCGTGGAGTAATCATTCTAATGAAGAGTGCATCTTAGCGATTTCATCTCATAGTGGTGAGGGGGTCTAAATGAATCATAATTTATTTTCTCTGCAGATTTTTTTAATAAGTTTAGTTTTGATTTTTCCTATTAAAGATTTGCATAGTAATCCAAAATCCACCATCCCAGCCATCAAAATTGGACCATTATTATGGGATCAATCAGAGATGACGATTGCCGATGTCAAGATCTTTGCTTCAGCTACAGGCTTTATCAGTCAAGCAGAAAAAAATGGTGGCGGATTATCCTATGAGGCGGGTTTTGTCAAAAAACCGGGGTGGAGCTGGAAAACGCCTTACGGTGTAAGCGCAAATGATCAAGAACCAGCTACGCATCTGAATCAGAAAGAGGCTGAGTTAATTTGTCGGCATTTTGGTAAACGATTACCAACGGAAGCTGAGTGGACATCTGCAGCCCTTTTGGAGCAACGTGACAATCCCCCAAGCGGTTATATAAAAGGTCAACGTTATCCTTATCCTGGTGGTAGTACTCCCAAGAATTCGCATTGCTTAAGTGGCTGTGGGGACTATAAGGGCTTAGCACCTGCAGGGGCTTTAAACCGCGGGACTGGTCATGTGACTGCAGGCACAACGAAACCTGGCGTGAATGGTTTACTCGATATGGGCGGAAATGTTTGGGAATGGACTGCGACAGAACGTAATGGTGGTTTTATTACGCGTGGGGCATCTTGGTGGTATGGTCCTGATCGGCAACAAGAATCCGATGTGGAAACAAAATCTGGAGATATTACAGTCGTCTACATTGGCTTCAGATGTGTGGCTAATGCCTCTAGGTAAATCTTAGAAAGTTTTTTGTTCAAAAAGCAAGTCATTGTCTGCTTTTTGCAATGATGTATCAGCCAATCGCTTAGGTCATTGGTTAAGTGACCAAAAATCATTGATATTTATTATTTAGTTATAAGGTTATGCCAATTTTATCTAATAAAAACGCTTGTTTTTAGTCCTAGACGGCCTGTTTGCCATTAACATAGTAAAGTAATCTTTTTGTGACAAGGTATATAAATAATGAAACTGAAAAAAAGTATTTCTAGCATGGCATGTGTTGTCTTAAGTATTTCAACGATAGCCATGAGTTCTAGTGTGATGGCGCAATCAAATCCAATACAAACTAAAAGTGCGCAAGATCTTTATCAAAGAGGGCTTGCTGCAACCTGTGCTAATTGCCACGGTACGGATGGTAAGGGTGTTGAAAACGCCACGATGCCGGTGATTAGTCATCTCAATAGTGAACAAATTTTAACGCAACTAAGAGCATTCAAAAGTGGTGAGCGCCAAGGCACAATCATGCCGCAGTTGGCTAAAGGCTATACCGATGAGCAAATGCAAGTCATTGCTAATTTCTTAGGCAAAAAATAATATTAAGGGAATCCATATGAATCGTCGTTATTTCTTGGGGCAAAGTATTGCCACTTTAGGTGCCATGGCAATGTATCCAGCGATTGGACGTGCTTCAAATCTCAATAAAGCAGAGATTATTGTGGTTGGGGGTGGTTATGGTGGTGCAACAGCAGCCAAATATCTTCGACTATTTTCAAATTACACAGCAAAAGTGACTCTGATTGAGCCCAATGCAGAATTTGTTTCATGCCCCATGTCTAATTTAGTGGTGGGTGGATCGAGGCAGATTTCTGAGTTAACTTCAGCTTATTCCAATTTATCAAAGCGTCATGGCGTCAAATTGGTTAAAGGTAGCGTTGCATCAATTGATGGTGAGAAGAAAACTCTTAAACTCGCTTCAGGGGCTACCTTGAAGTATGATAAGTTGGTCTTATCCCCAGGTATTAGCATGATGATGGATAGTATCGAAGGTCTATCAGCCGCAAACCAATCAGGTGCTACGATACAAGCTTGGAAAGCGGGTCCTGATACCGTTGCTTTGCATAATCAATTAGCTTCGATGCAAGATGGTGGCGTATTTGCCATTAGTATTCCAGAAGCTCCATATCGATGCCCTCCAGGCCCTTATGAACGTGCCTGCCAGGTAGCTAGTTACTTCAAGCAACATAAACCAAAATCAAAAGTACTTATCTTGGATGCCAACCAAGACGTTGTTTCCAAAGCAGGGCTGTTTAAGAAAGCTTGGGCTGAGGAATATAAGGGCATGATTGAATATCGCCCACAATTTAAAGTAACTGGGGTTGATGCAAAAACAAAGACCATCAAATTTGAAGTCCAAGAAGACGTCAAAGCGGATGTACTCAATATATTACCGGCGATGCGTGCTGGAGATATTGCTGTATCGAGTGGTGTTGCTAACTCAAATGGACGTTGGGCAAATGTCAACTACCTCAATTTTGAATCCACAGCGGTTAAAGATATTCACGTTCTTGGTGACTCCATTCAAATTGCGCCTTTGATGCCTAAATCAGGTCATATGGCTAATTCACATGCCAAAGTTGCTGCTGCAGCAATTGTTGCTGAACTCAATGGTTGGGATATTAATCCCGCTCCGATGCTTACTAATACTTGCTATAGCTTTATTGATGCGAAAAAAGTCGTTCACGTAGCGAGTGTGCATCAATATGTCGCAGCTGAAAAAACCTTTAAAACCGTACCGGGATCTGGCGGCTTATCGTCAGAAGCTAGTGTCTTAGAGGGAATTTATGCTTGGGGCTGGGCGCGCAATATTTGGGCGGATAGCTTGTCCTAATCAGGGTAAGTATAAAAAAAGGTAGCTACGGCTACTTTTTTTTCGCTCACATTATGCTGATTATCATGTTTCAATGCATATTTAGCTGGTGCTATACTTTATAAAGCACCTATAGCTGACTATTAAAAATATTAATTAAGACACACTATGTTGAATGCATGTCAATCAAGTCTTTCTATTTATCCGAGATATCCGATACTAGGTATTGGTCGAATGTTACTTATCCAACATGCTCCAAACTCCTACGTCAGGTTGATTAAAAATGTGGGGACATAAAAAGTGAATCATAAAAAAGAAATTGGGCTTGCCATTATTGGAAGCGGGAAAATTGGTACGCTACGCGGTCGATTAGCGAAAATGCATCCATCTGTTTCTTATATAGCCGTATCGGATCAAGATCCAGTTGCTGCAGAAAAACTTGCCAAATTGATTGGTGCAGACTTTTGGAGTGTGGATCGTCATGAGGTGATGTCACGACCAGAAGTTACAGCTATTAATATTGCTACAAGCGAACATGAGCATACGCAACCACTTTTGGATGCCCTTGAAAAAAGAGTACCCGTTTTAGTGGAAAAGCCTCTGACTCTTCTTGAAACGGATGCTGATTTAGTTTTAAAGAAAGTAGCAGAACTGAATAGTGATTTACATATTGGCTATAGTCGGCGCTACAAGAATCGTTATTTGATTGCTAAAGAGCAAATAATCCAAGGGCGATTAGGCACGATTACTGGAGCTTGTGCGCGTTTATATAACTCAAGATCACAATGTTTTGCCATGTTACGACGGAATAAAGGTGCAACACCAGTGGTTGATGCGCTAACATATTATGTCGACCTCATGGGCTGGTTACTTGCTGATAATCCGGTAACAGAAGTATTTGCTAAAGGTCAAAAAGGAGTGATTCATGCAGCCGGGTATGACACTGAAGATGTCACATGGGCTATCTTAACCTGCCAAGATGGAGCAGTGATCAACTTAGGTGTAAGTTATGCTCTTCCTGAAAAATGGCCGTCAGTAGGGCATAGTTCCAGAGTTGAACTTCTTGGAACACATGGAACACTCCTCATCAACGATGATCATACGGATCAAATCATGCAAACAGAAGTGGGTTTTCCGCATGTCTATTTATCTGATCATAAAATTGAGACAGTATTTTTAGAAAGTTCCACCCCAGGCGACTGGGCTTTAGGGGATTTTTTGGGTCCGATAGCCGATGAAACAAGGGCCTGGCTAGATTATCTTGCGACTGGAAAACCCTGTAATTTAGCGAAGCCACAAGATGCTAGAAGAACCTTGGCAGTGACTCTTGCGATTGAAGAATCAGCAAGAATTGGTAAAACGGTATATCTCAAATAAAGCAAATTATGTTAAAAAATATCTTACTCATCCTCGTTTTATTGATTCAAACCCCATTACTTCATGCCGCTTATCCTGATCGGCCCATTCGATTAATTGTTGCTTACCCACCCGGTGGTGGCACGGATATTATTGCTAGATTAATTGCTCCTGAATTATCAAAGCGACTCGGTCAAACGATTACTATTGAAAATCGTGGTGGGGCAAGCGGCAATATGGGTACAGAGGTGGCTGTAAACTCAGCCCCAAATGGCTATACATTACTCATGGGCAATATTGGTCCTAATGCAATTAATGTCAGTATTTTTAAAAAATTAGCTTATCACCCAGAAAAAGACTTAGCTCCGATTTCTCTAGTGGCTATTACGCCAAATATTTTGGTAGCGAATAATAATCTTCCTGTTAAATCTATTGCAGATTTAATTGCTTTTGCGAAAAGCTCGCCTGGGAAAATCAATTATCCATCTGCGGGAGCGGGAACTTCATCACATCTTGCCGGAGTATTATTTTCTTCGATCGCTCAAGTCGATATGGTTCACGTACCCTATAAAGGCGGTGGATTGGCCATGAACGATTTACTAGGTGGTCAAGTGGATATTTTCTTTGCCACGATGCCAGCTGCAATGCCATTTATTAAATCTGGAAAATTAAAGACACTAGCAGTCACATCAGAAAAAAGGTCTGTTGTGTTGCCTAATGTACCTACAATTGCAGAGTTAGGTATGCCGGGTTACAGTGCATCGACTTGGTATGGCATTTATGCCCCCAAGGGTACACCTACAGATATCGTCCAAAAAATTCACGAGGCAACGGTAGAAGTATTGAAAACCCCAGAATTACGCGAACAGTTAATTCAGCGTGGGTTCGAGCCAATTGGTAATACGCCAGATCAATTTGCGAGCTTTATCTCCAGCGAAATCACAAAATGGGCAAAGGTCGTGAAGATAGCAGGTATCGAACCTGAATAGATTATTTATCGCGCTTAAACATCGTATCTAAAGATTGTTCGTAGCTGTGGTAATTAATGCTCTTGTAAAGATCTTCTCGCGTTTGCATGATTGGTATTAAATCTTTTTGAGTACCATTTTTACGAATCGACGCATACACATTTTCTGCAGTATGGTTAATCGCTCTAAATACAGAAAGAGGGTAAAGGGCAATACTGACCCCAACTGAGCGTAACTCTTCAAGAGTAAATAAAGGGGTGTTTCCAAACTCGGTAATATTCGCTAAGACGGGTACCTTCGTTGACTCAACAAACTTTTTAAATTGATCGAGTTCAGTGATCGCTTCTGGAAACAGCATATCTGCACCAGCTTCTACACAGAGCATG
>JBBAKF010000012.1:0-44182 GCA_040403635.1 Polynucleobacter sp. | reverse complement strand
TTCGTCCTAAACCAGAAAAATGGAACTTTCATGGTGCAGCCAAGTTGGAAGATTTTTATGACGCCTACGATAGCTGGGATTTTGATTGGTTAGACATCAAGGGCTTACTCAAAAAAACAGAAAAATTTATGGTGTACCCTATGGTCGACCGAGATCCATTACCAACATGGACTAATGGGCGAGTGACATTGATGGGTGATGCGGCACATCCGATGTATCCGCGTGGTTCCAATGGCGCAGGACAAACGATACTTGACGCAAGGTTTTTAACGGGGGCATTTAAACGCCATGGCGTTAATGAAACAGCATTGCAAGAATATGACAAAGAGCGTGTCGCGGCAACAGGTAAAGTGGTTCTCATGAATCGGGCAAACCCACCAGACACTATCTTAAAAGTGGTTTATGAAAGAACTGGTGGGAAAAAGTTTAATAAGATTGAAGATGTGATTAGTAAATCTGAATTGGAGGCTATACTCAACGAGTACAAAAATGTTGCAGGTTTTCAATTGAAACAATTAGAAAAAAAACCTGCATACGTATAAATAAAACCAATCTATTTTGAGGAAACCTTATGAGCTTGGAATTAAGACTGCCTGGATTAATTGTCCCGCCGCTAACACCATTTAATGACCAACAAAAAGTTGATTATGCGTTATTAGAAAAAGGTGTTAATTATGTAGTTGATGACTGTAATGCTGCGATGGTTATAGCTGCTGGAGTTGAGGCGCAGGAATACCATTACCTCAAGTTTGAAGAGCGTAAAGAACTGATTAAAAAGACCATTGAATTTGTTGGGCAAAGATGTCCAGTTGCTGTTGGAATCTCTCATCCCTCTTATAAAGTGGCGATTGAACTTGCCCATTATGCTCAAGATCTAGGGGCGCAGGCAGTGCAACTCTTAGCGCCTTTAAGAGCTTTTGGGGGAGAGCCCACACATCAAGAAACTTTAGATTATTTTCAAGCTGTATTAAATGACATCAAAGTTCCGATGGTACTTTATCTAAATCCGGGTCCTGGAGCTAATGTATCAATTCCAACCACTATTGCTTTAGCTAAACTGCCAGGGATTCATTACATTAAAGAGAGTTCTCGTGATTTATCCCGAGTGTCAAGATTAATTGCTGAAATAGAGTTGTCTGGGCATGCAAGATACTTTACAACGATGCAAATGTTATTGATCACTCTTCAGTTGGGTGGGTCTGGAGTCACCTTACCCCCACCAGCTGCATATCTTGCAAACAAAGTAGTACAAGCATTTATTAAAGGCGAACTGGAAGAAGCGACACGTCTTCAATTACAATTTGCATCTTATCCAAATCGTTGGATGGGACATGGACTTACGCCAACAATGAAAGCCTCTCTGAAGTTAATGGGCTTATCAGCTGGTGATCCATATCCACCCCATCCGGCTATTCATGGAGATGATTTAAAGGCTTTAGAGGCCTATTTAAAAACCACTGATCTTCAGGTGAAATAAGGAGTAGTTGTGAATTATTTGGTACGTTTAAAAGTATTTTTTGTATTTTTAGTTTTTTCTAGTTGTGCTGTCGCTCAAGTTGATTATCCGAAAAAATCGATTACGATTATTGTTCCTTATGCTGTAGGGGGTGGGGCCGATCAGGTTGCCCGATTGATTGGTCAACAATTGAGTTTGCGCCTTAAACAATCCGTAGTGATTGAAAATCGTGGTGGTGGTAGTAATACGATAGGAATGAATTTTGTTTCTAAGGCAGCGCCTGATGGTTATACCCTTGGACTCGCGACCCCAACTTTCTTAATGACGCCTTCGCTGATAAAAAATCATCCATATGATCCTATGGCGGACTTTACAGGCGTCGCTATCTTTACTGATGCGCCATTAGTTTTAGCAGTTAACTCAAAATTGCCTGTTAAATCAGTCAAAGAATTAATCGAATATGGCAAGTCTCACCCTAATCAATTGAATTGGG
Organism: Polynucleobacter sp.; assembly: GCA_040403635.1. Lineage (GTDB taxonomy): Bacteria > Pseudomonadota > Gammaproteobacteria > Burkholderiales > Burkholderiaceae > Polynucleobacter. Next base: position 42,233 of record JBBAKF010000012.1, on the reverse strand, counting down.
CTTCCGGAGGTACTGCATCGACTCAAGGACTTGCAGGAGTCTTGTTTGGAATGACTGCAGGAATACAAACTACGCAAGTTCAATATAAAGGAAGCTCCCAAGGCCTGAATGATTTACTAGGTGGGAGTGTACAGTTTATGTTTAATCCGATGCCATCAATTATTCAGCATGAGCGGAGTGGTAAGTTAAGAATTTTGGGCGTAGCAGGTACTTCAAAAATGTCTAAATATCCAGAATTCCCCTTGATCTCTGATGCCTTACCAGGATACCAAGCCTCAGGTTGGTTTGCTTTAGTAGCACCGAAAGGAACCCCCGTTTCGGTTTTAGATTTATTGAATAAAGAAATTAATGAAATCGTCAAAGATTCCGCAATACGGGACCGATTAATTGAAGATGGCTTAGAGCCTAAAACTCTTTCAAGAGATGCATTCAATAAATTACTACAAAGCGAATTTGTTAAATATCAAAAAATATTAGCAACTCAAAATATCATCAAAGAATAATTTAAATTATTAGGAGAAAGACATGTTAACCATTAAACGTTTATCTTTAGCAGAGGCAAAGGTACTGATTGACGGGGCAACTCAAAAATCTATAGAAATGAAAATTCCGATGTGTATCGCCGTGACAGATGAGTCAGGCCATTTGATGGCATTTGAAAGAATGGATGGCGGCAAAGTGAGTAGTTCACCGATTGCCATTGATAAAGCTTTTACCGGAGCCGTCGCACGCAAAGGGACGCATGTTTATAACGAGTTATGCCAGCCAGGAAAGTCAACCTTTGGTATTCATGTGACCAATGGTGGGCACTTTAGTATTATTGGTGGAGGATTTCCTGTATTTGTAGATGGGCAAATCGTTGGCGGGATTGGTATCAGTTCAGGTACTGCCGCTGAGGATCAAGTTGTTGCAGAATATGCCCTGAAATATTTTTACGAAAAAACTGGATTTAAAGCTTAAGGCATGTCAAAACTTCGACTATCGCTTGCCTGCTGGAACTATGATCGCACACGCGCACTCATGGAGGGCTCGGTGGTCTCGGAAGGTATAGATCTCAACTACATGAGTTTGCCAGTTGAGGAGATTTTTTTTCGTGCACTAGCCAATCAAGAATTTGATGTTGCAGAGTTGTCTTTGTCGTCGTATCTGTTGTCTTTGCAAAAACCCGAAAAGCCTTTTATTGCGATACCTGTATTTCCATCATGCGCATTTCGGCATTCCGGTATTTTTATTAATACCAATTCCGGGATTCGTGAGCCAAAAGATTTAATCGGCAAAAAAATTGGGACACCGGAATATCAAATGACGGCAGCAGTTTGGATTCGTGGCATATTACAAGATGATTTTGGAGTGCCGTTTGATCAGCTCAATTATTTCACTGGTGGTGCTGAGCAACCTGGAAGAAGTGAAAAAATTAAGTTGCAATTACCAGATAACATCAAAGTCCAGCCGATTGAGAAGCATCAGACTTTATCTCAAATGCTTAAAGATGGTGAGATAGATGCGCTTTATACAGCCCGAACCCCATCTTGCTTTAACGCTGCTAATCCACAGATACAACGTTTGTTTCCTCATTACGGTGAGGTTGAGCGCGCTTATTATCAATCGTCAAAAATTTTCCCTATCATGCATGTGATAGTCATTAAGCGAAGTGTTTATGAGGCCAATCCTTGGATTGCAATGTCTTTGTATAAAGCTTTTTTAGCCTCGCAACAATTGGTGTATCAAGACATGAAAGAAACCGTCGTGTTAAAAACGATGTTTCCATGGATGAATTATTACTTAGATCAAGTGCGCAAAGAGATGGGTGAAGATTATTGGCCTTGGAATATTGCGGGAACCAAACACAATCTCGAAACTTTAATGCGTTATTCCTGCAACCAAGCTCTTTTAAAGCAATCTTTTACGATGGAAGAGATTTTTGCCAAAGAAACCTTTAGCGGCTTTAAGATTTAATTCAACACTGAAAGCTTTGCCTTAAAAGGCTATAATTATTATCAAATTTAAACAATTTATAGGTTCTGCATGTTTGATGTGATTGTAGTTGGTGGCGGTAATGCTGCCTTGTGTGCGGCAATAACAGCCAGAGAATCAGGAGCTTCTGTTCTTATTCTAGAGTCTGCACCGATTGAATGGCGTGGTGGAAATTCAGTCCATACGCGCAATATTCGTTGTATGCATGATGCTCCGCAGGATGTCTTAGTAGAAGCATATCCCGAAGAAGAATTTTGGCAAGACTTATATAAGGTCACTGGTGGACTAACCAATGAAAAGCTTGCGCGCATCATTATTCGTGGAACTTCAACGGTACGTGATTGGATGCGCAAACATGGCGTCCATTTTCAGCCCTCATTATCTGGCACCTTACATGTTGCTAGAACGAATGCCTTCTTCATGGGGGGTGGTAAAGCCCTTGTAAACGCCTTTTTTCGTAGTGCAGAACAATTAGGTATTCAGATACGTTATCAAGCTACAGTCAAAGAAGTGATTGTCAAGCAGGGTAAGTTTGAAAGTCTCATCCTTGACAATGGCGAAGTTATTACCGGAAAGACCTGTGTTCTTGCCTCAGGTGGCTTTGAGTCAAATCGAGATTGGTTAAGAGAAGCTTGGGGTCAAAACGATAATGGCGAATGGCCTGCTGATAATTTCTTAATTCGTGGCACTAAGTTTAATCGCGGTGTAGTGCTGAAGAACATGCTAGATCAAGGTGCAGACCAAATCGGTGATGTGACCCAAGGACACTGCGTAGCGATTGATGCGCGCTCACCTCTGTATGATGGCGGCATTTGCACCCGACTCGATTGCGTATCTTTAGGAATTGTTATTAATCAATTCGCGAAGCGGTTTTATGATGAAGGCGAAGATTTTTGGCCAAAGCGTTATGCCATCTGGGGTCGCTTGGTAGCCTTACAGCAAGGGCAAATTGCTTATTCAATTATTGACTCGAAGGCTATTGGTCGCTTTATGCCACCCGTATTTCCGGCGATTAAAGGCAATACTATTTCAGAACTTGCAGAGCAACTCAAACTAGATGTTGATCAACTCAACCAAACGGTTCGGGAATATAACGAATCATGTCGCGTGGGAACTTTTGATCACAATGTTTTAGATGACTGTCATACAGAAAATCTGACACCTGAAAAAACCCATTGGGCATTACCCATTGAAGATGGGCCGTTTTATGCCTATCCTTTGCGCCCAGGGATTACCTTTACTTATTTGAGCTTAAAGACCGATGAGACGGCGGCAGTCTTTTTTAATGAGCAGCCAAGTCCTAATCTATTCGCTGCTGGAGAACTGATGGCGGGCAATGTCTTAGGTAAAGGTTATACCGCAGGTATTGGGATGTCGATTGGAACAATCTTTGGCAGAATTGCCGGGCAATCTGCTGCCCAGGCAGTAAAAATGATGGAAGAAACAGATGCACACGCTTAGTACATTGATCGCAGATGCGAAAAATTTTGAAACACCCTCAGCAGCTGTGATGGAGGTACAAAGGGTTTTACAAATCTGTAACGCCTGCCGTTATTGCGAGGGCTTTTGTGCTACTTTTCAGTCGATGACAAGACGCTTAGAGTTTAATGTTGCGGATGTTCATTTTATGGCGAATTTGTGCCATAACTGTGGTGCTTGTTTACACGCTTGTCAGTATGCACCTCCGAATGAATTCGGCGTTAATATTCCTCAAGCCATGGCTAAAGTACGTCTTGAAACATATCAAACATACGCCTGGCCACAAGCCATGGGGCGTTTGTATCAAAAAAATGGACTAGCTCTGATGATGCTAACGTCTATTGCGATTAGTTTATTTTTATTGAGTTTACAAATAACAACGGCAGGCCTTTTTAATAGCAATACAGACGCTAACTTTTACGCAATTTTTCCGCATAATACTTTGGCTTTAGTCTTTGGAAGTGTCTTTATTGCGATGATCATTGCGATGACTCTAGGTGTGCGTCAATTTTGGGCGAGAGTCTCTACGGACCCGATGATTCTTGGCGCGGCCAAAGAAGCTTCTTATGATGCCTTGACGTTAAAAAATTTAGGCGGTGGTCATCAACAAGGCTGTAATGAATCTGATGATGCATTTTCTTTATGGCGTAGACGCTTTCATCACATGACTTTTTATGGCTTTATGTTATGTTTTGCTGCGACAAGTGTGGCTACGTTGTTCCACTATTTTTTAGGATGGCAAGCTCCATATTCTTATACTAGTCTGCCTGTGATTCTAGGCACCGTGGGCGGCTTAGGCTTAGTAGTGGGCCCAGTAGGACTCCTCTATTTAAACGTAAACCGTCATCCACTCCATGGTGATGCGGCGCAAAAGCCGATGGATATTGGTTTTATTGTGTCTTTATTAGCGATTAGTGTTACTGGCTTAGCTTTACTCGCTTTGCGTCATACCCCTTGGATGGGGATTTTATTGTGCGTCCATTTAGGCTTTGTCATGGGATTTTTCTTGATGATGCCCTATGGAAAATTTGCGCATGGTATTTTTCGTAGTGCCGCACTGCTTAAAAATGCAATTGAAGTCAGGATGGGTAAATCAGCGAGCGTTGGAGCTGATTAATACCCAGTCTGAACCGGCTATTTAAGATGTTATAGCTGGCATTCAAAGAAATAAGCACAACCCCCTATTCTTGAATTATCCTAAGAGAGATCTTGGCACTGCGATGTGCTTTTGAGGACTTTTTTGATTGGCTGATTCTTTGCGAGTACAATTTTCAAAAAACATCAAACAAGTTGGAGACTAGAAAAATGGCATCATTTTTTAAGAAGTTCCTCTTTAGTATATCTTCCAGCATGCTGGTATTTGTCAGCCTAGTCAATCAGGCTGTCCTTGCTGAAGAATATCCCGCCCGTCCAATCAAAATGATTATTCCCTTTGCCCCTGGTGGAGGTAATGACGCTGTTGGTCGCATCATTGCTAAAAATCTATCTGAGACACTTGGACAGCCAGTAGTTGTTGATAACCGGGCAGGAGCGGGGGGGCGTCTTGGCGTAGAGTCTGGCGTGAGGGCAGAACCAGACGGTTACACTCTAACGCTGATATCGAATAGTTATGCCGCCAACCCGAGCTTGTACAAAATCAATTTTGATCCCAATAGTGACATAACACCTATTGGGTTAATTGCAAGAACGCCTTTATTAGTTGCGGTACGTGAAAATCTTCCTGTGAACAACATAACAGAGTTAATTCAATATGCCAAATTAAATCCTGGGAAGTTATCTTATGCATCCTCTGGGCAAGGGGGCATTTCGCATTTATCAACAGAACTATTTTTAAAAACAGCAAATATTCAGATGGTGCATATTCCATACAAAGGAACATCACCGGCTTTAATTGACTTGGTCAGTGGCACAGTTGATGTATTTTTTAGTACATCTGGGGCTGCAATCCCACATATGCGAACCAAAAAAATTCGTGTGATTGCGGTTACAACGCCCAAACGAAGTAGGGCGGAGCCATCAATCCCCACGATTATGGAGTCAGGTCTACCAGGCTATGGCGTGACCGTTTGGTATGGTTTAATTGGTCCCAAAAACCTGCCTGCGCTTATTGTGCAAAAAGTTCATGCAGCGCTATCAAAGGCTTTAGAAGATAGTAGGACACTTGAGTTATTCAGAACGACAGGGGATGAACCTTACGCAAGTAGCTCAGAAGAATTTAAAAATGTCATTAGGCAAGAAATTGCTCAGTGGCAAAAGGTAGTGAATGATGCCAAGATCAAGGCGAATTCAGATTAAGTACACAATAACTGATTGATTGAGAAACTATGCAAACAAAAATTCCATGTGTCATTATGCGGGGCGGAACTTCTAGAGGCCCATTTTTTTTAGCCAAAGATTTACCGCAGGATACACAACAACGGGATGCGGTGTTAATCGCCGCCATGGGCTCTCCCCATGAATATCAGGTAGATGGTATTGGGGGCGCAACTCCATTTACGAGTAAGGTGGCAATTATTAGCAAATCAGAGCGACCAGGGGTTGATGTTGATTATTTATTTGCGCAGGTCATTGTGAATGAAAAAATTGTGGATACAAAACCCAATTGTGGAAACATGTTGGGTGCAGTTGGTCCATTTGCCCTTGAACAGGGTTTAGTACCCATTCAGGGCGATACGACAACGATCACCATCTTTAATGTCAATACTGGAGCCGTAGTTGACGCAATTATTGAGACACCCAATGGTCAAGTGCAGTATGAAGGTTCAGCCACTATCGATGGCGTGCCAGGTTCAGCAGCCCCAGTGATGTTGAATTTTAAAAGTGCGATTGGTTCTGTGACCGGCAAGCTTTTACCGACGGGTAACCCAGTGGACATCATTGACGGTATTGCTGTCAGTTGTATTGATGTGGCTATGCCAATGATCCATATTCATGGTACTGATCTCGGTAAAACAGGATATGAGACCCCAGCGGAGCTTGATGCGGATAAAGAGTTCATGGCCAAAATGGAAACTATTCGACGTAAAGCCGGCATATTGATGGGTTTAGGAGATGTCTCTAAATTGGTAGTTCCTAAAGTGGGGATTTTATTTGCTCCATTGCATGGGGGTTCAATCGCCTCGAGATATTTTGTGCCCTATGCTTGTCATAAAGCGCACGCTGTTACGGGAGCGGTTTGTGTTGCGTCTGCATGCGCAATTCCAGGGACTGTGGCAGCTCAATTATCGGGTATTAATCATCAAGGCCCTCAAGGCTTTATTGATATTGAACATCCGAGCGGCAAGATCACGATTGATCTAAATACAGATTTAACAGCTAAAGAGCCCGCTATCTATCGCGCTGCTCTTGTAAGAACAGCCCGCCGAATATTTGAGGGTCAAATTTGTATTCCAGCGCATGTTTTTAATAGACAGGGTGAAGAGCTGACTTCACCCTGAATTTAAATTAATCTGCTTTGATATTGGCAGCTGCGATTAATTGTTTCCAGCGATTGTAATCATTCAGAACGATCGTTCTGACTTCAGCTGGAGTCGGTGCAATCGGTTTACCACCAGCTTTTTCAAAGCGCTCTTTCACATCAGCTTGATTTGCCACTTGCGCAAAAGCCTCTTGCCATTTTGCAACAATCGGTGCAGGAGTTTTGGCTGGTAAAAACAAACCAAACCAAGACTCTAGTTGAACATTGGAAACACCTGTTTCTGAAATGGTTGGAGTATTGGGGAGGTTTGGATTACGGGCTGCACCAGAAGTGGCATAAGCAACCACATTACCAGCATCAATATGCGGTTTTGCTGTAGGAGAAAGATCGAAGAAGAGATCAACACGACCACCAATAATATCGGTATAAGCTGCTTGTGCTCCTTTATAAGGAATATGAACACAATCTACGCCAGCGCTCTTAAATAATGCAGCGGCTAATACGTGCTGACCAGTCCCATTACCACCAGAGGCATAAGTGAGTTTTCCAGGATTATCACTCGCGTATTTAATGAGCCCTTTAAGATCGTTGAAGGGTAAACCTTTGCGACCGATTAGGGTATAGCTATAACTTGTAACTAGGCCCACGGGAACAAAATCTTTGATGGGGTCATAAGGTAAGCTCTTATAGAGCCAAGGGTTCATAACAATATTGGAAATCGAGCCAACAACGGCGGTGTAGCCATCTGGCGGAAGTTTTGCTACGTAATCCGTGCCGACAACGGTACCAACTCCAGGCTTGTTTTCAACAACAAAAGTTTCTTTCATGAGTGGGCCTAATTTGTCACCTAATACTCTACCGACAAAATCAAAACCACCACCAGGGGGTTGAGGTACAACGATCCGCAAAGGTTTGTCCGGGAATGTACTTTGCGCAAATGCGTGACTTCCTAAAATGCATAATGAAAAAAAGACAGCTTTTATAAACATAATGAATTTATTTAACATGATTTAACCAATCTTGACCGCGTTGATAAAGTGCTTCTACTGCTGAACCTTTGAGTTGAGGCATATCTGATTTAACTGTAAAACCGAGTTTAGTTTGAATATAGGCTAGATGTCTATAACCTTCAGGAAATTTTTGTAAAAGATCTTGATCGAGAACGAGCTTAGTGGCTGGATCAAGGGGATTGATGCGATCTTTTTCATAAATCGGTTGACGAAGCACTACGCCCCAACGGCAATCACGTTTTTCCATAAAATCATAAAAACGACCTGTACAAACGACATCACAAATGACACCATCTACTGGGCCGCGTTGGGTAATAGTCATTTTAGTTTGCGCAATCGCGCGATTGTTATTGACGTCAACACTGCAACCGCCGAGAAAATGCAAAATACTCACGCCTTTATTCCATCCATCGATTGAAACTTTGATGAACTCTTCAAACGGCCCTTGAAACCAGGTTGCCATCATGACCCCATCGGAGTGCCAAACCGTCTTAAACTTTTCCCATTGACCTGAATCACGCCAGAGGACCCAATTTTCTACGACCTCACGAATACGTTGTTTTTCTAAAAGTGTTTCTAAATCATTTGACATGAGTATTCCTGGCGAAAAGTAATTAAAGTGTTGAAAATTTTACATGAAAGCGAAATTACCTAAGATGCCAAATAAAACAACTGTATATGTTTATTCCTTTGTCATTGAAGATAAAGGAATTTTTTAAGTGCTTGACAAGCTTTCGTTTTAGGAATATAAAATTTTAAATACTATACGGGGACAAAATGATTAATAAGCTCAAATTTGAGCTATGTAATCCATTGTGGCAGGCAAGCCACCATCAATCCCTATTAGCGGTTTTTAGAAATCACGATTGCAGTGACGGCCTTATTTGGGGTCATTATTAGGAAACTTTGGAGCAAATTTATTATTTTACAAAGCATCATTTAACAATTTAGATAACGCATTTAGTAGCAATATAAAAAATAGGGGACAAATGTGAGTAGATTGACAATGCTTCAACTTAAAATGCGCAGACTTGCGCGAAACAGCTTCGTGTTCATTTTGAGCGCGATGACGATCACTGCTTGGGCGCAGTCTGATGCGCAACAAAGTGGAAATTTTCCGCAGCGAACAATTAAAATTATTGTGCCCTTTAATGCTGGAGGGCCGGCAGATTCATTGGCTAGACCTTTAGCGGAGGCATTATCGAAAAAATTAAATACTTCGGTGATTGTCGAAAATAAACCTGGAGCCAACGCAGCAATTGCGTCACAGTTTGTTGCAAAATCTGCACCGGATGGGTATACACTCTTGTTAGCGAGTGATGCTGGTATGTCCCTTGCACCCGCGACACAAAAAGCATTACCGTATGATCCGGCCAGAGATTTTGCTGGAGTCACTTTAGTAGCGCAATTTAGCCAGCTACTATTTGTGGGGGCTGGATTTCCGGCGAAAACCGTCCAAGAAATACAAACGCTTGCAAGCCCTCCCAATAACCCAATCAGCTATGCATCGATTGGTGTTGGAAGTCAATCACATATCGGGCTTGAAATACTCAGCAAGAGTTTAAATATCAAAATGACGCATGTCCCTTATACGGGAGCTCCACTCGCGATCACTGATTTAGTGAGCGGTAATGTGCAAGTCATGATGGCTACAGTTGCAGGACCATTGCCGTTTATAAAATCTGGAAAAATTAGGCCGATTGCATTAGCAGGACCTGAGCGTAATAAGGCTTTACCGAATGTGCCTACCTTTGCAGAAATTGGTATGCCTAATTTTGAATCTAGAGGTTGGTTTGGCATAGTTGCTCCTGCAAAAACGCCGCCCGCAGTGTTACAAATTCTATCAAAGAGTATTTGGGAAATTGCCCAATCTGAAGAATATATCACTAGGGCTGTTGAGTTTAATGGCTTTGAAGTTGCGAAAGTAACACCTCAAGAATTTTCTAGCTACTTAGTTAAAGATCGCCAGAAGTGGAAAGCCTTGGTTACTCAGATGGGCGATGCTCTTAATTAAATAAAAATGTACTTTGGATAGATCAATGAATCAAATGAAAAGTGAAGTAAGAGATGGCATGCAGATAGATTGGGACGCCCCCATTCAGATGAAAGATGGTGTTGTATTAAGAGCTGATGTCTTTCGTCCGCAGGGGAGTGGCAAATATCCTGTCATCATGACCTACGGCCCGTATGCAAAGGGCTTAGATTTCCGGGAAGGATATAAAAGTCAATGGGCGCGGGTTGTTAAAGCAGTCCCTGAGATTTTAGAAACATCATCCAATAAGTATCAAAACTGGGAGCTTGTTGACCCAGAAGTATGGGTACCTGATGGCTATATTTGTGTACGAGTCGATTCCCGTGGTGCAGGGAGATCTCCGGGCATTATTGATTGTTGGTCGCCACTGGAGACAGAAGATTTTCATGAATGCATTGAATGGGCCGGAACGCAAACCTGGTCAAATGGCAAAGTAGGCATTAACGGGATTTCATACTACGCCATGAACCAATGGACAGTAGCCGCAACACAGCCAAAACACCTTGCAGCATTATGTATCTGGGAAGGATCATCCGATTTTTATCGAGAACTCTGTCGGCACGGTGGGATTCTCTGTGACTTTCTTGGGGATTGGTATCGCCGACAAGTTGTCAGTGTTCAAAATGGGGTTGGAGATCGCGGTGCAATCAACCATATCACTGGAGATACTGTCGCGGGACCATTAACATTAAGTGATGAAGAACTTCATAAAAATAGAGCGAACTTAGATGGGGAAGCGCAGAATCGCGAATGGATGGATGAGTTTTATCGATCGAGAACGCCGGATTTTTCAAAAATAACAGTGCCTCTGTTATCTGCCGCCAATTGGGGTGGTCAAGGCTTACATACCCGCGGTAATTTTGAGGGATATTTAAAAGCGGGCTCAGAACAAAAATGGCTAGAGGTTCATGGCGACACACACTTTACGCATTTTTATAGCAAATATGGTTCTGCGTTGCAAAGAAAATTTTTCGCACATTTTTTAAAAGGCGAGGACTCTGGATGGTTAGATCAGCCCAAAGTTTCCATCAATATTAGAAGTCCTGGAGAGCAATTTAAATTGCGTGCTGAAAAAGAGTGGCCATTAGCAAGAACGCAGTGGACGCCTTATTATTTAAATCCATCCGCAATGGAGATGGCGCCATCAACTAGTGCTGTCGATGCCAAAATTAAATATGAGACGCAGAGCGATGGCATTACTTTTTATACGCAAGTACAAAATGTTGATGTCGAAATCACTGGGCCAGTTGCTGCTAAAGTTTGGGTATCTTCAGAAACTGCAGATGCAGATGTATTTTTAGCTTTGCGTTTATATGATCCTGAAAACAAAGAGGTTGTTTTTATTGGCTCTAACGATCCAAGAACACCCGTTGGGTTGGGATGGCTCAGGGCCTCGCATCGCAAGTTAGATATGACCCAAACAAAACCTTATCGCCCTTGGCATACCCATGATGAGGATCAGCCATTACAGCCTCATACACCTACTGAATTAGATATTGAAATTTGGCCAACGAGCATTGTGATACCGAAAGGTTATCGACTTGGATTAAATGTACGAGGCAAAGATTATGAGTTTGACGGGACGGATGCTGGTGTGGCACATGCCCCTTATCAGATGAAAGGTGTTGGACCTTTTTGGCATCGGAATTCAGTAGACCGTACCATGGAAATTTTTGGGGGTAAAAATACCTTGCACTTTTCTGAGAAGATGCGCCCCTATTTGTTGTTACCTGTAATACCTGTTAATTAAATGATTGAAAGAAAGAGAAGGCTTTGTAATGAGTACGCAATACAGTAAAGAGAATCACCCGCATTTTGTTTTAGAAAAAAATGTGGATATCCCCATGCGGGACAATGCAGTGTTAAAAGCAGATGTATTTCGGCCAACAAAAGACGGTAAATATCCTGCAATTTTAAATCTCGGGCCTTATCAAAAAGATAAATTGTGGGCAACTCCGCCTACCTTAGAAGAAAAGGGTAATCCTTTCATGAATTGGGAGACCGTTAATCCTGAGATTTGGATGCCAGAAGGATATGTATCCGTCAGAGTTGATGCACGGGGATCAGGGAAGTCGCAAGGACAATATGATCCTTGGTCTTACGGCGAAGCAGTGGATTTTTATGATGCGATTGAATGGGCAGCGAAGCAACCTTGGTGCAATGGTAATGTCGGACTGTTGGGTATATCCTACTATGCAATTAATCAGTGGTTTGTCGCCAATTTACAGCCACCATCACTCAAGGCAATTATTCCTTGGGAAGGTTTTGCAGATATTTATCGCGATGGTTTGTACCATGGCGGTATTTTGAATGTATTTATGACTAATTGGTTTACAGCGCATTTACTTCATCACAATTTAGGACGTGCCTCAGAGACTGTGACTAATCCTTGGGAGCGTAATATCCTCTCCTTTTGGCTCAGTAATAATTTAGATTCAGGAGCATTTAGAGGTGCGCAAGCAGATTGGAGCAAGATTACAGTACCTTTTTACACTGTCGGTAATTGGACTGGTATGGGCTTGCACTTAAGAGGCAATACGGAAGCTTATATGATGTCGCCATCTAAGCATAAGAAACTGCGTATGCAAAATGGTAGTCACGTGCATCCTTTTTATACGGCTGAGGGACGCAAAGATCAGATGCGCTTCTTGGATTATTGGTTAAAGGGTATTGATAACGGCATCATGACTGAGCCACCCGTAAAATTAGCGGTTCGTTATGGCAATGATGAAATTGTGTGGCGTCATGAAAACGAATGGCCACTTGCTAGGACTCAGTGGACAAAGTGGCATTTAGACTTAGCACCGACAGCACAACAAACAGCTCCCTATAACGCTAAAATCAGCACAAGCAACCCTAGCAAAGAAAGTGCTTGTACTTATGCGGCAACTGGATTTGGTTCAATGGGCTCGACTTCTGCTGCTTCAGCGCAGGTTATGGGTGGTGGCATTAAGCCCGATATGGGCGTTGCTTTTTATACTGAAGCCATGACGGAAGACGTTGAGATTACAGGTCCGCTGAGTGCAACTTTATGGGTGTCTAGCTCGAGTGAAGATATGGATATCTTTATCACGATGCGTCACTATGATGAAAACGGCAATGAAGTAATGGATACTGGACAGCAAGGTGCTCCCGTTCCGGTAGCTAAGGGCTGGTTAAGAGTTTCTCACCGGGAACTCGATGAGAAAAAATCTCTACCTTACCGACCCTATCATCTGCATCAAAAACGCTTGCGTCTGACTCCTGGAGAAATCGTCCAAGTACAAGTAGAAATTTGGCCAACATCGATGGTCTTCAGAAAAGGTCATAAGATGCGGGTCGATATTCAGCCTAGGGATGGTGTTGGCAGTGCAGGTTATATGCACTATCACGCGGATTACAACACGGGTACAAATACGATTCATTCGGGTGGACAGTATGAATCCTATTTATTACTACCAATTATTCCGAAAGAGAAGTGAGATGTAAATTTTAAAAATTGAGAGGACTTCGAACATGAAAGCATTCATTAGCATTTGTATTGGATTGTTAGTTCAAATTAACGCTTTTGCGCAGTCAGATGTAGCTTCTTATCCGAACAAACCAGTCAGGTTAATTGTTACAACTGCAGCGGGTGGTGGATCAGATGCAATAGCTAGGCCTTTAGAGGCGAAGTTCTCCGAATTTTTAGGTCAGCAAGTGATCATAGATAACCGCCCAGGAGCATCGGGCATGATTGCTATGGAGTTGGCTGCGCGAGCGCAGCCGGATGGATACACGATTGTTTTTGCTACGGTAGGCACGATGGCATCCAATTATGCATTACATGAAAAAATCACCTACAACCCAATTAAAGATTACGAGCCAGTAACAAAGGTTGCTGAAACTTATCTCACGCTGATTGTTAATCCTAAATTAGGCGTCAACTCTGTGCAGGAATTTGTTGCTTTAGCAAAATCTCGTGAGAAGACAAATCCGTTGACCTTTGCAAGTTATGGCGTAGGTAGTTTTGCGCAGCTCGTCACAGAATGGTTTAGTTCACTCGCAAATATCAAAATGATTCATGTTCCTTATAAAGGTAGTGCTCCAGCGATGACGGATCTGATTGGTGGGCAAGTTGATTGCTTTATTGATACGCTGCCTTCGGCGATGCCATTTATCCGCTCAAAGCAAGTAAAGGCTCTTGCTGTCGGAATGGATAAACGAGGAGATGGTCCTTTAGCTGACATCCCCACTTTTGCGCAATCCGGTTTCCCGGAGTTTCAGCCCAAAGCTTGGTGGGGTATTTTAGCGCCGGCAAATACTCCTAAACCGATCGTTGCCAAATTAAATTCGGCATTAACTAAGGCATTAAGTAATCCTGAAGTGAGAGCGCGTTTTACGACTGCGATGGCTTCACCAATAGGTAACTCACCGGACGAATTTCGTAAACAAATTAAGGATGAAGTAGATACTTATGTGAGGGTCGCTAAACAAGCTAATATTAAAGCGGACTAATTACTTAATATGCAGGATTAAAAGGAGGATACAAAATGAAACTCTATAAAAAAATACCAATTGCTTTAGCAGGCCTCTATTTATCAATACTATCGTTTCAAACGATGGCGCAATCGACTGCCAAAGATTTCCCGAATCGGTCTGTACGTGTTGTAGTGCCCTATGTTGCTGGTGGTCCTATGGACTTTATAGGAAGACAGCTCGGCCAAAAACTCCAATTGAGCATGGGTCAGAGTTTTATTCTAGATAATCGGCCAGGTGCAGGCGGGGCTATTGGAACAGACTTGGTCGCAAAGTCACCGGCAGATGGATATACGATCCTCAATACCTCTTCAAGCCATAGCAGTTTGCCAGTAGTCAGTAGCTCTTTAACATACGACCCAATAAAAGACTTTCAGCCAATTACGCAAATTGCCAGTAGTGTGGGTTTTATTGTGGCGGTGAGAAGTGATTTACCTGCACAAAATTTTATGGAGTTTGTGAATGATGCCAAAGCTAACCCAGGTAAATACAACTACGGTTCAGGTGGTGTTGGGAATGTCATGCAATTTGCGGCGGAGTTTTTAAATACGAGTGCGGGCATGAAAACACAACATGTACCTTTTAAAGGTGTAGGGCAGGCAATTACAGAGTTAGTTGCAGGTCGTATTGACTATGTTTTAGGACCTGCGACGTCGGTATTGCCTTTTATTAAATCAGGTAGGGTCAAGGCGCTTGCTATAACCTCTAAGAAGCGGTGGTCGGAGTTGCCTGATGTACCTACTGTTGATGAGGCAGGATTAAAAGATTTTCAATACAAACCGTTTTACGGCTATTGGTATCCAGCCGGAGTTCCAAAAGAAATTGTGAACAAAATGCGTAACGAAATCGTCAAAGTTTTAGAATTACCTGAAACCAAAAAAGCCTTTTTTGATCAGGGCTTTGAGGTGGTTGGTTCTACACCAGAAGAGTTTGCCAAAGTAGTTGCTAATGAAATTGAATTAAACAAGCGCTTAGCAAAAACAATAGATTTTTCAGAGAAATAATTGAAATTATCGATTAATTAGGAAGATATGTCATTACCGTTAGAAGGTATCAAAGTTATTGAGTTAGGTAATTTTATTGCGGGACCCTTTTGTGGAATGTTGTTAGGGGATATGGGGGCAGATGTTATCAAGATTGAACGCCCCAAAAATGGCGATCAAACGAGAGCAATGCCACCAATGATTAATGGTCAAAGTGCGAGTTTTGCAGCACTTAACCGTAACAAGCGTAGTCTAGTCCTTGATTTAAAGAGACCTGAGGCAATTGAAATTGTCAAAAAGCTCGTAAAAGATGCAGACGTCTTTTTAGAAAATAATCGACCAGGTGTTTTAGAAAGTTTAGGCTTAGGTGCAAATGATTTACGTGAGATTAACCCCAATATTGTTTATGTCTCTGCCTCAGGATTTGGTCAAAGTGGGCCTTATCGAAAGCGTGCGGGAGTAAATTTAATTGTTGAGGCATTTTCTGGCACATTATCTGTGACGGGTGAACCTGGTGAAATGCCGATGCGACCGGGTATACAAACAGCAGATATTTTTGGGGCATTATTTGCGACTTATGCAGCGCTCAGTGGTTTAATTAGCGTTCTTAAAAACCGCGGGGGGAAAGTCGCTGACGTCTCTTTAGTGGAAGCATCCATTGCAGCTGCCGCTTGGGAAACAGCATTTTTTCTAGCAACGGGTGAAGTACCAGAGCGACTAGGCAATCAACATCGCTTAAATGCGCCATATCAATTATTTGAAACGAGTGATGGTCATTATTTAGCGATAGGTACGCCTAATGATGAATTATTTAAAAGATTTATGACGGTGTTAGATCTCGAAGCTTATTTATCTGATCCAAGGTTTATGAGTTATGTCCTGAGAAAGCAAAATGAAGCGGACTTACTCTCTATCGTGGAGCCTAATGTCAGTCAGCGAAAAGCTTCTGAATTAGAGGCTATTTTGATGGGGGCGGGGGTTCCCTGTTCGAAAATGAACAACATCAAGGAAGTCTTTGAAGATCCGCATATGATTGATCGTGGAATTACGGTAGATATTGAGCATCCCGTCATGGGAAAAATGAAGGCTGTGCGAAACCCTGTTTTATTTTCGGAAGAAAGTCCATCGATTAGAAAACATGCACCATCCTTGGGTGAGCATTCAGCGGAAATACTTGAAGAGTTAGGTTATAAAAATGAGGATATTACTCAATTAGCCGCATCGGGTGTTGTTTTATTAAAAAATCATTGATACAAAGTTAGGTAAAAAAATGCAAATTTGGAGAAGCTTATTATTTGTTCCGGCAAACCAAGAGAGAATGCTTAATAAATTAGGAGATTTGCCAGCAGATGGATTTATTTTTGATTTAGAAGATACTGTTCCGGACCCAGAAAAAAATAATGCTCGGCAGATGACACTTGAGATAATGCCCAAGGTGATTGGTCCCAGAAGTTGGGTCAGAGTGAATGGCTTAACGACAGGGTATTTTCATGAAGACGTTGAGGCCTTGGTTGGGGCAAGTGGACTCGTTGGATTTATTGTGCCCAAAATGGATTCTTTAGCGGATGTCAGTGCTGTTGACAAAATCATTACTAGTCTTGAAATTAGACGACATTTAACGCCGGGTAGTACGCCAATGATTGTCATGATGGAAAGTGCCAATGGGGTTCTTGATTCCAGAGAAATTATGATGAGCTCAACAAGAATAAAGTCCATGATTTATGGCGGGGGAGAGGATGGCGATATGAATGTCTCTCTTGGCGCAACGTGGACGTGTGCGGGCCCGGAGATGATGTTTGTTAGGCAATTTTCATTAGTATCAGCGCGAGCCGCAGGTTTTGAATGTCCTTTAGATGGTGTCTTTGCAAATATTCGTGATCCTGAGGGATTTAGGAGTGATACGCAATTATCCAAAAGACTCGGCTTTAGAGGGCGCACGGTCATCCATCCCAATCAAATTGCGGACGCCAACCAAATCTATACGCCAACCAAAGTACAAATAGACTATTACACGCGGGTAGTGCAAGCATACCAAGAGGCATTAACGCGTGGCGTAGCTAGTACAACGGTTGATGGCAAGCTAGTAGATCTTGCCATGGCAAAAACTGCACAACGACTCTTAGATCACGTCAATGCGATAGAGAAAATGGAGTCGATTACGGGATTTGTTAGGAAGGGTCAATGATTCAAGCAGCGATTTTTGGTTTAGGTAGATGGGGTCAGAACTTAGTGAACGCAGTGCAAAAGCAGAGTTCAGATGTGCGTTTTAAAAGAGCTGTTGTGCAGACTCCGTCCAAGTATCAAGAATATGCAGAACAAAATCATTTGTTGGTTACTGCTGATGCTCATGAGGTATTGAGTGATCCACAAATACAAATGATTGTATTTGCCACTCCACATAAATTACATGTTGAGCAAATACAAGCAGCGGCATCGGTAGGCAAGCATGTTTTTTGTGAAAAGCCATTAGCACTGACGTGGCAAGAGGCGCAACAGGCGGTGAAAGCTTGTGAGCTTGCCAATGTATTACTAGGCGTTGGTCATGACAAGAGATTTTGGCCGGCAATGCAAGAGCTTAAAAAAATAGTCCAATCAGGCATATTGGGAGAGCTAATTCATATTGAAGGCATTTTCACCAACGAAAATTTGAAGAATTTTCAAACATCTTGGCGGGATCAGCCTGAGAATGTTCCTGGTGGAAGTTTAACGGCTACGGGCATACATATACTGGATGCATTTACAAATATGATGGGGGATGTAAAAAGTGTCGAGGGAATCTATCGGCAAAAAAACCAAGGTAAGCAGGACACGATGGCAATTCTTTATGAATTCAGCTCCGGTGCCACTGGCTTATTGTCTTCACCAAGGCCATCGCCTGTTTTTTGGCGAGTACATATATTTGGCAGTCTTGGAAATGCAGAAGTACGTGGACCTACCGAGTTACTGCTCAATCTTACTGGACAATCAACACAAACCCAAACTTTTGAAATGCATAATGCTTTACAGTTTCAACTCGAAGCATTTGCACAAGCCATCCAATCTAAGATACCTTATTTAATTTCCCCACAAGACATCTTAAGAACGGTAAAGGTTTTTGAAGCGACAGCTAAGTCAATTGACACGCAACAGAAGATCAGTTTATAGGGGATTACTTAGTCTGGTTTTATGTTTGCGGATTTAATTACCCAAGACCGTTTATCGACATCATTTTTAATCATTTGAGCAGTTTGATCTGAACTAGGAATTAAGACGAAATAGCCCATCGATAAAATCAGAGGGCCCCTGACGTAAATGGAGCAAAGATTTTCAAGACGCCACGGATACTCTTGAACCCGAATGGCAGAACTATAAACAATACCTGGGGAGCAAAACGTCCCAATAAAACTTGCACACAAGTATTAACGCAGATTTTTTTATACTTACCTCATCTTTTAGTTATTTGGATTTATCATGTAAGGAGCTATTGTTTTAGATTAATTAAATTATCATAAATATAAAGAGGCAAAAATGAGTCAACTGACTATTTGGGGGCGGGTGAACTCCATTAACGTTCAAAAAGTATTATGGTTGTGTGAAGACATGCAATTATCCTTTGATCGTATTGATGCGGGCATGGAGTTTGGCGTCAACAAAACTGAAGAATATAAAAGTAAAAATCCTAATGGGTTGGTTCCAACGATTAATGACGACGGATTCATCTTGTGGGAATCCCATACTATTATGCGTTATATAGCCCGTAAATATGATGCGACAAACTCTTTGTACCCCGCAGATTTGCAGTCCAGTGCCAGAGTGGATCAATGGTTGGATTGGTACAACACGGTAGCTTGGCCCCTCATGAAAACCTTATTTTGGGGGTGGATTAGGACTCCGGAGGCTCAGCGTAATTTACAGGATCTTGAAACCGCGCGACAGAACTTTATTCAGGTTGTAACTATGTTAGATCAGCAATTGAGTAAAACGCCGTTTATCGCCGGCCAAACATTCACGATGGCAGATATTTCTATGGCTTTGTTATGTTATCGGTGGTTTAACTTACCGATAGAGCGCCCAGCCATGAAGCATCTTGATGCTTGGTATGCCAAGGTACAAGGACGTCCTGGTTATCTGAAATACTCGACTGCACCGCTAACATAGTCTTTGAGATAGGAATTTCTTGTGAAAATTATTGATATTAGGGAGATAAGTGTCCCCTTAAAATCTAATTTACGGAATTCCGCATTTGATTTCTCTGAGATGACTACTTCTGTCGTTGCTGTAATTTCTGATATTAAGCGCAATGGTAAGCCGCTTGTGGGCTATGCATTTAACTCTACGGGAAGATATGCCTGTGGGGCGCAGATGCGTGATCGATTTATTCCTAGAATTCTGAAAACCAAGCCCGAAGACTACCTCAATGATTTGGGGACTAATTTTTCTCCGGAGAAGTTACTGAAGTGCATGATGCAACGGGAAAAACCTGGCGGTCATACGGAACGTTCTGTAGCCATTGGTACTATTGAAGTTGCTATTTGGGATTTGGTTGCTAAAGTCGAGCAGCAACCGCTCTTCGTAGTCTTGGCCAAGCAATTTAATCAAGGCATGATTCCTACGCAGGTCCCTTGTTATGTTGGCGGTGGGTGGTATGCCCCAGGAAAAGGCATTCCTGAGTTACAAGCAGAAATCAAAAAAAGAATGGATGAAGGTTATCGCACCATGAAAATCAAAGTGGGTGGCGCGCCACTTGCTGAGGATTTAAAGCGTTTAGAGGCCGCCATTGAGATCGTTGGGTCAGCCAAGTACTTAGCTGTGGATGCCAATGCTGCTTGGCAACGGCCAGTTGCTTTGGAATATGCAAAGGCATTAGCGCCTTATCAACTCAGGTGGCTTGAAGAGCCAACAGATCCTTTAGATTTTGCCTTGCTTAGCGAATTAACGGACTTGTATGAAGCGCCGCTTGCGACAGGAGAGAATTTGTTCTCGACCCAAGATATTGGTAATTTAATGCGGTTTGGTAATCTTCGAGCGGAGAAAGACATTATTCAAATTGATGTCCCCCAATCCTACGGCATTGTGCAGTTTTCGAAAACATTACAACTGATGAAAGATCTCGGTTGGAGTCCACAATCTATATTTCCGCATGGGGGTAATCTGATGACATTGGCGATTGTGGCTGGATTTGGCTTGGGCGGGTGTGAAGCTTATCCAGATGTTTTTGGCGCTTTTGCCGGATTTAATGATGACGCCAAAATTGATGCGGGAATGATTAACTTATCCGATCGCCCTGGAATCGGATTTGAAGGTCAAAATGCCTTGTATAGCATCATGCAAACCCTAACGCATTAAGTTGTAAGTCTAAAGAGGATTTTTGATCTGAGCCGTATTGCAATACAAAACACTGAAATATCATTAAGCTATATTTAATTATCAATAAAACACAAGGAGATAAAACATGGGAAGTTTTACATCAGAGGTCCGTGTCGGCATGCAAATTGATTGGGACGTGCCCATCAAAATGGATGATGGACTAGAAGTGCGAGCAGATATTTTTCGACCGCTCAAAGAGGGTAAATATCCAGTCATTATCACCTACGGTCCGTATGCAAAATATTTGCACTTCGAGCAAATTTATAAAACCTGTTGGGATCGCATGATTGAGACCTTCCCTGAGGTTGGTGCT
Source organism: Polynucleobacter sp. (assembly GCA_040403635.1). Taxonomy (GTDB): domain Bacteria; phylum Pseudomonadota; class Gammaproteobacteria; order Burkholderiales; family Burkholderiaceae; genus Polynucleobacter. The sequence continues at coordinate 21,181 of JBBAKF010000012.1, read as the reverse complement.
AATTCAACAAATCAATTTCAATCTTGGGAAGTGGTTGATCCTGAAAAATGGGTGCCGGAAAACTACGTGGTCATTCGTGTCGACTCAAGGGGTTGTGGTAGATCACCAGGGTATGTGGAGCTTTGGAGTGCCCGCGAGGCGCAAGACTTTGCAATCTGTATTGATTGGGCAGGAACACAATCTTGGTCCAATGGTAAAGTGGGTATCAATGGCATTTCTTATTACGGTATGAATCAATGGCAAGTAGCAGCCTTACAACCTAAGCATTTAGCAGCGATGTGTATTTGGGAAGGTGCGAATGATTTTTATCGTGACCTCAGTCATCATGGCGGAATTCTATGTAACTTTATTGAAAACTGGTATGACATGCAGGTCAAAACTGTGCAATATGGATTAGGTAAAAATGGTCATCGCAGTAAGATTACTGGCGACTGGGTTTCTGGTCCGGACACACTCACGACTGAGCAGTTGGGTGCGAACCGTTTCGACTTTGGTGGTTTGACTTTCAAGCATGAATTTGATGATGAGTTTTGGACATCGCGTACACCAGATTACAGCAAAATTGAAGTCCCTTTCTTATCCGCTGGTAATTGGGGTGGGCAAGGTTTGCATACACGGGGTAATGTGGAGGGTTTTGTGCGCTCAGCATCAAAGGAAAAATGGTTAGAAATGCATGGTATTGAGCATTGGACACACTTTTACACAGATTATGGTCGCATGATGCAGCAAAAGTTCTTTGATTACTTTTTAAAAGGAGAGAAGAATGGCTGGGATCAACAATCTAAAGTATTGTTAAACGTGCGTCATCCTGGTGAAAAGTTTGTACTAAGAGAAGACACAACATGGCCTCTGGCTTCAACACAGTGGACAAAAATGTATCTCGATGCATCGAGTTCAACGATGGGCACATCAAGTGTTGACAAGGCTGGTAAGGTCACCTATCGCGGGTTATCAGAAGGCGTCACATTTTTAACAACACCCATGGAACAAGAAACAGAAATTACTGGTCAATTAGCCGCTAAGCTTTTTGTGTCATCCAGTACGGTGGATGCAGACATGTTCCTCATCATGCGTATATTCGATCAGAATATGAAGGAAATTACCTTCCAAGGTGCCTTGGATCCAAACACACCGATTGCCCAGGGATGGTTACGTGCGTCGCACCGTGAATTAGACCCTAAGCTCTCTGTACCTTATCGTCCATATCATCCCCATCTGAAAAAAGAGCCGTTACAACCTGGTGAGGTTTATGAATTAGATATTGAGATCTTGCCTACAAGTATTGTGATCCCTGCTGGCTATAGGATTGGTCTGACAGTTCGGGGTAAAGATTATGTGTACCCGGGTGCAACAGGCGCTAAATTATCCAATATGAAATATCCATTTACTGGAGTTGGACCATTTACGCACAACCATCCAGGTGATCGTCCACCAGAAATTTTTGATGGCGAAGTCACTTTACACACAGGAGCCGCGCATCAAGCATATATTCTGTGCCCAGTGATACCTAAAAAATAAAGATTAGGTAATTAGATAAGGCGTCAGCTGGCATGTTCAGCTTGACGCCTTTGTTTCATCTGTATGACATACAATGAAAGCTAATCATCTTTCAAAGACTAGGCATTGAAAAACACCACCAACCCTGCGAACGCGCACTCAGTGCATTGGGACGTTCACTCACCGCAAAAAGCAAAATTAGTTTTACGCGGCAGTATTGATATTGATTCAGTAGGATTAATTTGGCAAGACATTGGGATAAGACAAGCAGCTTGGCTTAAAAATAAAACATCTTCTTCCCAAGAATTAATCGTTGATGCTAATGAAATTAATTATTTAGATGGAGCTGGCGTTGCTTTTTTGATTGACTTAAAGCATCAACAAGACACGCATCAAGGCACACTCATACTGGAAGGCCTCGATCCTAAGTACGAAGCCTTACTGAATCGTTTCAATCCGATTGACCCTTTGTACCCCAAACCTATTCCTAAAGACCAAGTGGGCTTGATTACGTCTATTGGTAAAAAGAGTTTTGATACTTATCAAGATGCTAAAGAAGTCATCAGTTTTATTGGTAAGATTACAGCGGGGATGTTTTGGGTCATACGAAAGCCACATGAGTTAAGGTGGAACGACTTAGTTACAGTAGGTTCACAAGCAGGTATTCTTGCTTTGCCAATTATTACCCTAGTTGCCTTTTTAATTGGTGTGATTTTGGCATTTCAGACGGCAGTGGGTTTAATACAGTTTGGAGCCACCACCTACGTTGCCCCTTTGGTGTCCAAGGGAATCTTTCGCGAATTAGGGCCATTAATCACTGCAATCTTGTTTGCGGGAAGATCTGCGGCTGCATTTGCGGCAGAAATTGGTACCATGCGGGTGAATAATGAAGTCGATGCTTTAACAACGGCGGGGATTAACCCAGTACGATTTTTGGTCATGCCTCGGGTCATCGCAGGCATTATTGTGGTGCCAATTTTGACAGTGTTCGCTAATTTAATTAGTGTATTTGCAGTGGTACTGACGATGACCTTGTACAAAATTCCTTTGATCACTTCATATAACGGCTTACTGAATATGGTCGATTTAAGTGATATTTATTCAGGATTGATTAAATCAGTCATATTTGGCATTGTGGTCTCTAGTATTGGTTGTTTAAGAGGAATGCAAACAGGCACTGGAGCGGCGGCGGTGGGAATATCGACGACGCAAGCTGTCGTTAGTAGTATCGTCTTGATTGTTTTTGTGGATGGGATTTTTGCCTATATATCTTATAGGACGGGTTTTTAAATGAATCCGATTGAAGTCATAGATCTAAAGGTCGGCTATGGGGATCGTATCCTATCCAAAAATCTCAATTTTGTTGTGCATCCTGGTGAAATCTTCGTTATTTTGGGTGGTTCGGGCTGTGGTAAGTCGAGCCTGCTTAAAAACCTATTCGGACTTTATCAGCCTTTAGGTGGCAAGATTTTGATCCAGGGTAAAGATTTAACCAAGGCGCAGGGTCAAGAGCGACAGGACATCATGTTGGATTTTGGTGTGATGTATCAACAAGGGGCGTTATTTGGTTCAATGACCTTACTGGAAAATGTAAAACTCACGCTTGAAGAATACACCGATTTGACGACAGATCAAATGAATCTCCTTGCGCGCTGCACATTGAATTTGGTGGGGCTTTTACCCTATGAAGCGATGATGCCAAGTGAGATTAGTGGGGGCATGCAAAAACGTGCGGCAATTGCAAGAGCGATGGCACTGAATCCTAAAATATTGTTTTTAGATGAGCCATCGGCTGGGTTAGATCCTGTGACTTCTGCTGGACTAGACCAATTAATTATTGATTTGGCTAGAAATTTAGACATTAGTTTTGTGATTGTGACGCATGAACTTGATAGTATTGAGGCTATAGCGGACCGCGTTATTATGTTGGATAAGGATACGCAAGGTATCATTGCACAAGGTGATCCAAAAGTTTTAAAGACACAAAAAGAAAATAAAAAAGCTTATGAATTTTTCAACAGGATTAGCGCGAGTAAAGTATGAGTCGACAAAATGAGAATTACTTCCGTTTAGGTTTGTTTGTGCTGCTTGGTATCGGAATGCTGATAGCACTGACTTTAGTGTTTGGTGCGGGTAACTTTAATAAAAAATCTACGATTGTAGAAACCTATGTTTCGGGATCTGTAACGGGTCTTGAGGTTGGCGCACCAGCGCGGTATCGTGGTGTCAAAATTGGGAGTGTTGAGTCCATTGCATTATCTGGGCCAATTTATGAGCGCAAGGTTCATATTGCGGATCAAAAACAGTATGTAGTTATCCGGATTAAGATCATACAAAATGAAGATCAATCAACGGAAGATATTGCTTCTGAGATAGATAACTTAGTCAAGAAAAACTTAAGAGCTAGAGTGCGGGCTGCAGGTATTACTGGAGTAAATTACATTGAATTTGATTCACTCGCCAAGGCTGAAACCTATCCTGAACTTGAATACTCCTGGAAGCCTAAGTACCCTGTTGTACCCTCGATGCCAAGTCAAGCTGATATGGTCATTGCTGGAATTCAAAAGGCTTTGCAAATGACTGAAGAAGTCAATTTGACTGAAACACAACAAAAGCTCAACACCTTAATTAGTAATTTGAATTTACTCGTTGTTGGTAACGGTAAAGATCAAAAAGGCCTGATGCAAGCATCAAAAGATTTAACTCAGTTAATTAATAATTTAAATAAAGCAGTCAACAATAAAGATATTGAGATCCTGATGGAACAAGCCTCAAACAGTGTGATTGCCCTGCGCCAAAAATTACATAGTATTGAAGGTGACTCGCAATTATCCATGGAGCAAATTAAACAAACGGCTGATCAACTAAATGACTTATCGAGAAGCTTAAGTCGTAATCCTTCCGCCATTATTTTAGGATCCCCTCCAGCCAAAGTTAAACTTCCTGAGGTGGCTGCACCATGAAAATGAAAATATGGATTTCAGTATTATTAATTCAAGGCCTGATGGCCTGTGCAATTCAACAAGCCCCAATAGACGCAGCGCAGTGGCGATTGATGCCTGAGCGCTCAGGTACAGCCAAAAATACTCAAATCCCTTACTGGCTTACACAAGGGACAATCAGTGTGACATCGCCATTTGACTCTAAGTCATTTGTTTATCGTTTGGATGATCAAAAATACGAGAAAGATTTTTACAACAACTTTATTACCCTTCCTAGCGAGATGGTCGCTACCGCGACGCGACAGTGGTTAAACCAAGCTGGGATATTTCAGTTTGCGGTTGGTAATTCGAACACCTTAATGCCGGTCTATTTGCTCCAAGGCACGGTAGATGCCATGTATACAGACTTTAGAGCAGGGCAAAAACCTGCCGCAGTGATCTCAGTTGAATATTTTTTAAGTAGCTCTGATGGTAAGGCCAAGAATAATGTCTTATTTCGTAAAAAATACCAAAAACGGGAACTTATCTCAGATAATTCACCAAAAACCATCGCAAACGCACAGCAAATTGCCCTTGCAAAGATTTTGGCCGAGCTAGAGGAAGATTTATTTTTGGCATCAAAAAGCTTTCCCAAGAAATAACCCTCATTAATCAGGCATATCCATCTGCTTTCATGCGGGAATGTTAAGATGACTCATTAATAGTTTTATAACTTTTTGAGTAAATAAGATATGGCGCGCTATAAGAATGGCAAAACGCACATTTATTTCGCCTTATTACCTTTTTTGGGTTTAGCGGCATGTGCTGTAGGACCAGATTTTAATACCCCTAAGCTTTCTGAACAAGCGAGAGTAAGTCTAACGACAAGCCCCGAAAAACTAACGAGCGTTCCCGGTACAGTAGGTGGTACTGAGCAATCCTTTGTTCAAGGTAAACAAGTTCCCGCGCAGTGGTGGACTTTATTTGCTTCTAACGACCTCAATACGATTGTGCAAACAGCATTAAAAAAAAATCCTAGTTTGCAAGCAGCAGATGCTGCTTTACGCTCGGCACAAGCGACAGCCCAGGTGCAGTCTGGAGTTCTTTACCCCACTATTGGGGTTAATGCCGGAGCTGTTCGACAGCAGGTACCGCCGTCCTACTTTGGACAAACAACAGGTAATCCCTCCATTTATACTCTGTATAACGCCAATGTCAGTGTAGGTTATAAAGTGGATTTATTTGGAAGTTCACGTAGACTCATTGAGAGTGCACAGGCACAAGCTGAGTACCAACAGTTTCAATTAGAAGCAAGTTATTTAAGTTTAACCAGTAATGTCGTTAATGCCGCTATACGTGAGGCGGCGCAACGGGAGCAATTAGAGGCTACCCAAACGATCTTAAGTGCACAACAAAACTTAGCAAAGCTTATTGACCAGCAATTCGTCATTGGAACTGTTTCTAAGATTGATACGAGTTCACAAAATACATTAGTGGCTAATTCTCAATCGCAGCTCTTTAATTTTGATAAAAATTTATCAGTGACACGCAACATGCTTGTGGCTTATACCGGCAATTACCCAGGAACGGCGAATATCCCTCAGTTTCGTTTAGCTAATCTCAAGCTGCCTAGTGAGCTGCCACAAGTAATCCCTTCGGATTTAATTCGTCAACGACCGGATATTCGAGCCGCTGAGGCTGCTCTTAAAGCGTCGAATGCACAAGTAGGTGCTGCGATAGCTAATTTATATCCACAACTTAATTTAACTGCAGCGTATGGTACTCAAGCTCTCACAACAGGTGCATTATTTGGTCCTGGAACGGCCATGTGGAGCTTTGGGGCTGGTCTTTTTCAGCCACTGTTTCAAGGGGGAGCATTACGCGCGCAGCGCGACGCGGCCAAAGCCTCTTATGATCAAGCTGCCGCTAATTACCAGTCGACAGTTGTTAATGCATTTCAAGAAGTAGCGAATGCTCTCAAGGCATTAGAAACTTCGGCCAATGTTTTAGCCTCAGCTTCAAGTGCTGAGAGTAACGCCGGAGTTAATTTCAATCTAGTCACGCAACAATATAAGTTGGGTTCGATCAATTATTTAGCCGTACTTAATTCGCAAACGCAGTATCAGCAGGCAAAGATTAATTTAATCCAAGCGCAAGCAGATCGCTACACTACAACCGCGGCCTTATATGCAGCCATTGGTGGTGGGTGGTGGAATCGCAATGGACCAGCCTATATTGGCCAAAATACCTCGAAAAATGTATCTCAAGCAAACACTCCCGTAGAACAACTTGAAGTGAAATAAATATGAATATTTTTAATAAACGTAACTCATCTCAAAACACAATCGCTAGTAAGTCGCCTTTACGTAAAAGAATGATTTGGATGTTGGTAGGTGTTTTGGTGCTCATGGGATTAATCATTGGTTTCAATTTATTTAAGACCATCATGATTAAAAAATATTTAGCGGGAGCTAGTTCGCCGCCAGCAACCGTGACAACCATGCTTGTGAATGAGGAAGAGTGGCAACCACAATTAACAGCCTCAGGCAGCTTACGTGCCTTCCGCGGTGTTGAGCTCAGTACAGAAGTTAATGGGATTGTTAAAAATGTTTTTGTAAAATCCGGCATGGATGTGAAAGAAGGTACTTTACTGATGGCATTGGTGCAGGATGCTGACAGGGCTCAATTACAATCTCTGCAGGCTCAAGCCGATTTAGCTAGAGTCGTTAATGAAAGGGATCGTCAGCAGTTAGCGATTGAAGCTATTAGTAAAAATGCATTCGATTCAAGTAGTGCGGAGTACAAATCAAAAGTAGCACAAGTTGAACAACAAGCGGCACTCATCGCCAAAAAGAATCTTAAAGCACCATTTGCAGGTCGCGTCGGTATTGTTTCGATGAATCCTGGTCAATTTATTAATAGCGGCGATAAGACCATGACCTTGCAAACGCTTGATCCGATTTTTGTTGACTTCACGATGCCACAAAGTGTGGCTGCACAAATTCAGAAAGACCAAGTTGTGAATCTCGCCTCCGATGCATTTGGTAATCAAAACTTCAAGGGTAAAGTTACTGCAATCAGCCCTAGGATAGAGGCGAACACACGCAATATTCAAATTGAGGCCTTAGTAAGTAATCCAGATAAGAAACTTTTACCGGGAATGTTTGCAAGCTTGAAAGTCGATTTGGGAGACAAGGTACGCTATATTACTGTGCCCCAAACATCCGTAACCTATAACCCCTATGGCTCGATTATTTATATAGCTAAAGAAGGTAAGGGGACTAGTAAAGATGGTAAGCCCATGCTTGAAGCGCAGCAGGTTTTCGTAACTACAGGACCGACACGAGGCGATCAGGTTGCCATCATTAAAGGGATTGCGGTTGGCGATACGATTGTCACTAGTGGTCAGCTCAAGTTAAAAAATGGCACACCCCTCATTGTGAATAACCAGGTTACGCCAGCAAATAATCCTAATCCTAAGCCACAAGAATAAGAACTCACTATCATGAAACGCAAACGCATTACTCACGAGGGCATCCTGTATGAAATGGACTGACATTTTTATACATAAGCCAGTCTTATCGATTGTGGTGAGCTTATTAATCCTATTGCTTGGATTTAAGGCAGTTGGCTCATTACCAGTCAGCCAGTATCCTAAAACTGAAAATGCTGTTGTCACTATTACAACGGCTTATTTTGGTGCTGATCCCGCTACTGTTGCAGGCTTCATAACGCAGCCATTAGAGGGGGCTATTGCGCAAGCTCAGGGGATTGACTATTTATCTTCTACAAGTATTAGCGGTTTATCAACGATTGTGGCAACCTTGCGCCTCAACTACAACTCGAATGCCGCACTGACACAAATTAATACCCAAATTACTTCTGTCAAAAATCAACTGCCACCACAAGCACAAGCATCTGTATTAACAGTCGCCGTTGGCCAATCTACAGCAGCAATGTATATGGGCTTTTCAAGTGACGTATTGCCTAACAATAGTATTACAGACTATCTCTTGCGCGTAGTAAAGCCTAAGTTGGATTCTGTTCAGGGCGTTCAGGCTGCTGAAATTTTAGGGGGGCGTAAGTTTGCCTTACGAGCTTGGTTAGACCAACAAAAAATGGCTGGTTTAGGAGTTGGCGCAAGTGATGTTTATAAAGCACTCGCTGCAAATAATGTCCTATCCACTGTAGGCTCTACCAAAGGTGATATGGTCAGCGTGGACTTGGTTGCAGGTACGGACTTACACACTTTGGATGAGTTTAAAAAACTAGTGATCAAAAGTAATGGTTCTGACATTGTCCGTTTAGAGCAAGTCGCTACGGTATCTCTTGGCTCCGAGGACTATACGACTAACGTTGCCTTTAGTGGTAAACAGTCTGTCTTTATCGGGATAAAAGTAGCGCCAGAGGCTAATTTATTAGAAGTTGCCCAGCGTGTTCGTGATGTTTTACCAAATATCCAAAAGCAATTACCGGTGGGACTGAATGGCGATATCGTTTATGACTCTACAAAATTTATTACAACGTCTATTGATGAAGTTGTAAAAACTTTACTAGAAGCATTGGTCATCGTAACTGTCGTTATTTTCCTTTTCATGGGAAGTTTTAGAGCGGTGATCATTCCAATCATTGCGATGCCTTTGTCTCTCATCGGCACATTTTTTATGATGCAAGCCTTTGGATACTCCATCAATCTTTTAACGCTACTAGCACTGGTTTTAGCGATTGGCTTAGTGGTTGATGATGCAATTATTGTGGTGGAAAACGTCGATCGTCACTTAAAGGAAGGTAAAACACCGACTGAGGCATCAATCATGGCTGCTAGAGAGTTAGGTATGCCGATTTTAGCGATGACCGTCGTGTTGATTGCTGTTTATATTCCGATTGGATTTCAGGGAGGCCTTACCGGTGCTTTATTTACAGAGTTTGCGTTTACTTTAGCCGGCTCTGTGGCGGTTTCAGGGATTGTGGCGTTAACCTTGTCGCCGATGATGTGTTCCCGTATTTTGCGACATGAAGAAACACCAAGTAAATTTTTACAAAAAGTAGATGCTACTTTTGGCAAAGTAGAACGTGGCTATCAACGCCGACTGGAGAGTATTCTCTCCACATGGCAGGTCATGATTGTGATGGGGGCTTTATTACTCTTTGGCGTTATTTATTTATTCATGACATCGCAGTCTGAACTGGCTCCTACTGAAGATCAAGGAATCGTATTAATGCAAGCATCGGGACCGCCCAATGCGACTGTGAATCAAATGCAAAGCTACGCAGATCAAATTTATCAAATGTCTAGCAAAGAATCTGAGTTTCAGCAAATGTTTCAGATCACAAGTCCCACTAGTAGCTTTGGCGGCGTTATTCTTAAAGACTGGGATGAGCGCAAGAAAAATGCAACAGTATTTCAAAAGGAAATGCAAGAAAAATGGAACACTATTGCTGGCGCTAGAGTCGCCGCTTTTCAATTTCCAGCTTTGCCGGGAGCACAAGGCTTACCTGTCCAAGTGGTCATCAATACCACAGAGTCCTTTGAGAATCTAGATGAAGTATCGCAAGCCGTATTAGATAAAGCCCGAAAAAGTGGCATGTTCTTTTTTGTGGATTCTGATTTAAAAATTAATAAGCCACAAGATGTATTAGTTATTGATCGGGATAAAGTTTCCGCACTGGGCATGACGCAACAGGACGTTGCCAATGAATTATCGGCAGCTATGGGCGGCGGATATGTTAATTATTTTTCAGTCGGTGGGCGTTCATACCGTGTCATTCCTCAGGTACAACAGGTTAACCGTTTAAATTCCGATCAGATATTAGATCAGACCATTCGCACACCTAGCGGTAACTTGATTCAGGCGCGTAATGTGGCGCATATAGAGCGCAGAGTAGTACCTAGCTCGATTAATCGTTTTCAACAGCAAAATTCGGCAACGATATCGGGTGTAAAAACACCATTCGTTTCAGAGGCTGAGGTCATTAATTTTCTAAAAAATGCTATTAAAGAAGCTGGGCCGGTAGGTTATGCAGTTGATTATGCTGGTCCGTCTCGCCAATTTGTGAAAGAGTCTGGCGGATTTGTGGGCACCATGTTCTTTGCCATCATCATTATTTTCTTGATTTTGGCAGCGCAGTTTGAGAGCTTTAGAGACCCGATTGTGATTTTAGTATCAGTACCGATGGCGATTTTTGGGGCACTTATTTTTATTAATCTTGGGTTAACTAGTATTAATGTTTATACCCAAGTGGGGATTGTGACTTTGATGGGTCTCATCAGTAAGCATGGCATCTTGATGGTCGAATTCGCAAACCATTTACAGCAAAAGGGTCGTAGTAAATTAGAAGCGATTGTTGAAGCGAGTACAACACGCTTGCGACCCATTTTGATGACTACGGCAGCGATGGTGTTTGGGGTCATTCCGCTAGTGATTGCAACTGGTGCAGGTGCGGCTGGGCGTCAATCGATGGGGATTGTGATCTTTACTGGATTATCAATTGGTACCTTATTTACTTTATTTGTCGTACCAGCGATGTATCTATTCTTAGCAGAAGACCATCATCTTCGTCAGAAAAATAAAGGAGATCATGCCGCAACTGGGCAGGGAACTGATCATTCCCCAGTCAGTTCATAGCGCATTGGGTGGTAAAGCCATCCTGTAAATTTAACTTATGGAATCTTCAAAAGCCGTTCAACGAGACTTTAATGCGACACTTATTTTTCGCGTAGGAAGTACGATTAGTTATCAAATGATGATGGTCGCAATTGGCTGGCATTTATTTGATATTACCAATAGTGTAATTTCCTTAGGCCTCTTAGGCCTCGCTGAACTCGTCCCCTTCTTTATCTGCTCTTTGTTTGCAGGACATATCGTCGATACTTATTCGCGAAGAGTCATAGCAACTATCGCAAGTATTTTGCATCTCATCATTGGGATCTTTTTAATGTATGTGGCAAGAGATGTATTTTCACCAGCCGAGGTCTATATTTATTTAGCAGTCGCTTTTTTAGGCGTAGGACGATCTCTTTTAAGACCTGCCTATCAGTCAATTTTTGGACAGGTCATCCCTCGAGAATTAACCCCTAAATATTCAGCCTATGCCTCTGCAACATTTCAGGCATGTGTGGTTTCGGGTCCGGCATTAAGCGGGTTTTGTATTGCAACTTTAGGACTAGACTATACCTATCTCATTGCAGGACTATTTGCACTATTTGGCCAATACGGCATATTTGCTGTGAAACTGAAAAATTTAAAGCGGGAGAAAAATACCGCCCCATTTTGGGAAAGTTTTTTAGAGGGTATCCATTACGTTAAAAATCACCGCCTACTTTTATCTGCTATGAGTATTGATCTACTAGCTATTTTATTTGGTGGAGCTATTTCCATGTTGCCAGCATTTGTTAAAGAGGTCTTAAATCAAGGTCCAGAAACATTAGGTTTATTACGCGCGGCACCGGCAATTGGGTCGATATTAACAGGAATGTATTACGCGAGACACCCCGTAATGATTCATTCAGGTAAGTTTGTTTTATTGGGCGTGGCGGGATTTGGGTTGGCCACAATCGGCTTTGCTTTTTCGACGACAGTTTGGATGAGTGCCCTGTTTTTATTTTTAACGGGCTGTTTTGATTCTTTATCGGTAGTGGTACGCATGGCGATTTTTCAGTTAACCACACCAGACCATATGCGTGGTAGGGTCAGTTCCATTAATGGTATCTTTATTGGGTCTTCAAATGAGCTTGGTGCACTTGAGTCGGGCATTGCTGCGAGTTTATTAGGCTTGGTACCATCAATCGCTTTTGGGGGGGCTATTACATTCTTGGTAGCGTTAGGATTTTATCAATTTTGTCCCCCACTGCGTAACCTACATGTCAGAGATTTACTAAGTAAAAAGGACCATCATGAATGAACTAAAAAGAACCTATTGGGAAGATGTCGCTAGCCCTCAATTACGATTACCCCCATTGTCGTGTGACGCCCATTGTCACATCTTTGGACCTGCTGAGCGCTTCCCTTATCTGCCAGAAAGAAACTTCACTCCCGTAGATGCACCTAAAGAAAAACTATTTGCCCTACATGACACCTTAGGGATAGAGCGTTGCGTTATCGTGCAAACTGCTTTACATGGCTTTGACAATGCAGTAGTAGTTGATGCTATGCAGGCTCGACCTGGATCTTATTTAGGCGTGGCTTTAAGTCCTGCATCTGTTTCAAGTGATGTACTTAAGACGATGTATGGTCAGGGATTCCGGGGAATTCGGTTTAACTTTATGCGGCACTTAAAGAACAGTGATCGAATGGAAGATATTTTGGCGCTCAGTGAGCGACTTGAACCTTTAGGGATGCACTTACAAGTGCACTTTAGTAGTGACTTGATTCACGAGCTAGGGCCGCAATTAAGCAAGTCAGCAGCTCCTGTGATGATTGATCATATTGGGCGAGTAGATGCTACGCGGGGCTCAGATCATGAGGATTTTCAAGCACTGCTTCAGTTGTTAGAGCATCCATTGATGCATGTCAAGGTTAGTGGTGTTGACCGTATTGTGCCAAATAATGATTATTCTCAGGGCATCGTACTTGCGAAAATGTTAGTCGGCCGTTTTACAGAAAAATGTGTTTGGGGAACAGATTGGCCTCATCCGAATCACCACCATATTCCGCACGACGAGATATTGCTCGATACCATTGGGCTAATCGCAGATTCAGCCTCTAAAATCGAGCATATAATGGTTTCGAATCCAGAAAAATTTTATCAATTCAAATAAGAAAAATACAGACATGGGAAATCGTTTACAAGGAAAAGTAGCACTGATTACAGGCGCAGGATCTGTTGGTCCAGGTTGGGGTAATGGTCGAGCAATGACTGTAAGATTTGCTCAAGAGGGTGCACAAGTTTATGCTGCCGATATTGATCAATCACGCTTAGATGAAACTCTTACTTACGCAGGTGACGCAATAGGGCAAATCAAAACAGGCATTGTAGATGTCATGCATGCTGTATCAATCGAACAAATGGTGCAGGATTGTATCCAGCAATTTGGGCGTATAGATATTTTAGTAAACAATGTTGGTGGTTCTGCAAAGGGCGGTCCTGTCGAAATGTCTGAAGAGGTTTGGGATACGCAGGTTGATTACAACTTAAAAAGTGTTTTTTTGACTTGCAAATATGTCCTGCCTGGTATGATTGCACGCGAATCTGGAGCAATTATTAATATGGCGTCAGCATCTGGTATGCGCTGGACTGGATCAGCACAAATTGCGTACGCGGCGACAAAAGCGGGAGTGATTCAGTTTTCTAAAGTCTTAGCTGTGCAATATGCAAAACAAAATATTCGTGTGAATTCTATTGTTCCAGGACAACTACATACCCCAATGGTTGAAACGCGATTAGCGAAGCAAAGAACTGGTGGAGATGTAAGTACTATTCTTGCGCAGCGCCAAGCAAGAATTCCGCTACCATTTATGGGCGACGGTATGGATACGGCTAATGCGGCACTATTTTTAGCCTCTGATGAAGCGCGCTTTATTACTGGCACAGAAATTGTAGTTGATGGTGGTATGACAGCTAAATCCGATTAATCAAATATAGAAAAATGATCTTGAAAAATATTCTCAAAACCTTACTAATATCCCTTGTGAGTGCAATTGCCAGTATGGCCGTGGCACAAAATGCTCCCATCAAAATGTTAGTGGCGTTTCCGCCAGGAGGGCCTGTTGATTTTGTGGCGCGCACAATTGCTGAGCCGTTAAGTAAAGAGTTAGGTGCCCAGGTCATTATTGATAATAAGCCGGGTGGTAATGGTGCGATTGCTGCTGAGTTTATGATTAATGCGCCAGCAGACGGTAAAGTGTTTTGGTTCACGAGCGCCGGCGCAGTGGCAATCAATCCGGGTCTTTACGAAAAGCTTTCCTATAACCCACTCCGAGATTTAGCCCCTGTCTCTCTCGTAGTCAATAATGTTGAAGTATTGGTAGTAAACCCGAGCTTTCCGTCAAATACCGGCGCTGAATTTGTTGCCTTATCTAAACAAAAAGATATTTCGATGGCTTCCTCAGGAACGGGAAGTGTGCCACATTTAGCGATGGAGCAATTGGCTGACATGACTAAAGGTAGGTTGCTACACGTACCTTACAAAGGTGCAGCGCCGGCAATTACGGATGTCCTTGGCGGCCATGTGGATGGTTTTTTTGGGGACATCCCAGGCCTCATTGGAAATATAAAGTCAGGCAAACTCAAAGCTTTGGGGATTGCAGCACCTAAGCGAAGCGCTGCCTTACCGGAAGTTAGAACCTTTGCAGAGATGGGAGTGCCAGGAGTCGACTCTAATAATTGGTATGCATTATTTGTCAAGGCAGGGACTTCCAAAGCAGAAATTGAACGTATCAATGCTGCAATTAAAAAAGTACTCGCTCAAGACGATATCAAAAATCGTTTGTTGCAATCAGGAACGGAGCCAGTGGGTTCTTCATCAGAAGAATTAGCTAATGTCTTGAAGAATGACATTAACAAATGGACCAAACTTATCAAAGCCAAGAATATTAAGCCAGAATAAATCATGCATAAAAGAATCCAAGAAGTCACCCCGGGAACCCAAGCCGAACTTGCTGAAATTGAAGCTAGTATTTTAAAAGAGCGTGGGAGGATTTCTCCTTTATATCGTGTGCTTTTAAAAAGTCCGGAAATTGCCAAAGGTTGGGAGTCTTTGCTCACGGCTGTGCGCAACCGGAGTTCATTACCTCCTAGCCTGAGGGAGCTCATTATTATGCGTGTTGCAGTACTTAATCGCGCCCAATATGAGTTTGATGCTCATCGACCCCATGCGATAACTGCAGGTTTGAGTGAAGCACAAATAGATCTCATTTTGCAGGATAAAATTACTGCGGGGTTTTCAGCGGTGGAGATCTTGGTGATGGAGTTGACTGATGTAATGACCCGAGATATTCAGGTACCTGATGCGCTTTATGATTCTGTGAAAAGTCATTTTAATGATCGTGAAATTTTAGAAGTTGTTACTACTATTTCCGCATACAACATGGTTTCTCGCTTATTAAATGCTCTGCATGTAGGCCACTAAGAAAACTTAAGAACCCAATATTCTTATCAATTAGTTACGAGAGAAACTCCGAGTCACCTTAGATGCCAAGTGAAATTAAAGTCATTGCTTCAGTTGCATTTAAAGATGCCTATTTAGCGATGCTGCCTGATTTTGAAAAATCGACTAACTATCGTGTGAACACTTTTTGGTTGCCGACTGTCGAGATCATGCAAAGACTTAAAGGTGACGAGATAGCGGATTTAGTCATTATTTCAGCAGCAGGGATTGATGAACTCATTCAATTTGGAAAATTAGAAGCTCAATCGCGGAAAAATTACTTGAGATCAGGAATTGGTGTTGGGGTGCAAAGGGGGGCAGCTAAGCCAGACCTGAGCAATCAAGAAACCTTTAAACAAGCTCTACTTCAAGCTAAGTCCGTGGCGTACTCTACAGGTCCAAGCGGTGTATATCTTGCTGCATTATTTAAAAAAATGGGCATGACGGCAGCACTTGCCCCGAAATTAATTCTTGTTCAAGGAGAGCCTGTTGGAGAAGTAGTCCGTAGGGGAGAGGCAGAGATTGGTTTACAACAAATACCAGAGATCTTAGCGGTGCCAGAGATTGATTTTGTTGGCCCATTACCCCCAGAGATTCAGGTGATGACCACTTTTGCTTTTGGTATTCGTGAAAAAGTGAGTGATGTGATAGCGGTGCAAGCTTGGATAAAAAGGCTCCAAGACGATACAGCTTTGCCTTTTATCAACCAATATGGGCTGGAGCCTGCATGGTAATTAAGTGATAGCGCATTTTGGGACCAAATGATTATCCATTGACTTATCCGACCGCCTAAAATAGAAAATATTAATGATCTTCAGTAAACTGACTGAATCACGCTGACCTACCAATTAAAAAATGACTACTAAACTCCGTATTTGGGACTTACCCACACGACTATTTCATTGGGGATTTGCCTTGGCTGTATTTGGTGCCATTATCACTGATTTACTGGATGAGATCATTTGGCATAGCTATTGTGGATATACAGCCTTAGTATTACTTATTTTTAGATTGATCTGGGGCCTTATTGGACCTTATCATGCCAGGTTCATCACATTCATACCGTCTTCTGCGAGTCTAAAAGCATTCTTTAATCACTCATCCCATACTACCCTTGGCCATAATCCTTTGGGAGCATTATCAGTTATGGCGATGCTAGGCATTGTTCTTGTCCAATCGGTGTCTGGTTTATTTACGGATGACGAAATTACTTTTGCAGGACCCATGGCTAAGTATGTAGGAGAAAGTACTGTCAAACTCATGAACAGTATTCATGCCAATAATCATGTGTTGGTTTATGGGATTGTCGCTCTGCACTTATTGGCTATCCTCTATTACCAAATCATTAAGAAAAATAATCTCCTTGGACCCATGCTATATGGCGACAAAGATATTATTAAGGACGAAAAAAATCTGCCAGGATCCGAATTGATAGCATCAAAAGACAATACTAAAATTCGACTACTGGCAGTGCTGATCTTGATAGTCCTGATTGGACTATTTCGATATGTTGTATTGCGTTAGTTACTTCTTCTTGAAGTCATCATGACAGTTTTTGCAAGCAGCACCGACATTGGCTGCTGCTTTTTTAACCGCCTCAAGATCTCCAGAATTTGCTGCTGAGTTCAAGCTTGCCGTCGCTGTGATTAAGCGATCTTGGGCAGATTTAAATTTAGCGCCGTCAGACCAAACACTCGGTAAAGCATTTCCACCTTCGGTGCCTGGACCAAATGCCTGCCACGGGAGACTTGCCATCGTATTGACGATAGCAGCATTTTTAGCAACTTCTTCTTTATTAAACGGAACTTCACCTTTTGCAACTGCACCAATACGTCCCATATGTGCACTCATTAAAGTAAATGACGCTTTACGATATGCAATCGCAGCATCTGGTTTTGCGAATTGTGCAAGGGCCGTTCCTGAAATCACTGCGGTTGCTACAGCAACAGCGATGATGCGATATTGATTCATTCTCATAAAAAACTCCCAAAAAAGTACTATATTTTGATAAAAGAAGGCCTTCAAGTATGTTAACAGTTTCATTTGAAAGTGGCGAAACATTAGCGCAATTACGCATTGAAACATTTATTTTTTTGGATTAGTCTAGTTAAAACATTAAAATTAGGAGACAAGATGAATACTTGGATGAAATCGATCAACCAATTAGCCTGTATGATTTTTTTATGTTGCGGATTATCAGTCAGCGCACAAGATATTTCTTATCCGAATCGACCGATCCGAGTCATTGTCCCGTTTCCACCAGGAGGTCCCACAGATAACTATGCAAGATTAATTGCTAGCAAAATGCAGGAAGAATTTAAACAGCCTGTGATTGTAGAAAATCGTGCGGGTGGAACGGGCGCACCGGGAACACTGGCTGTCATGAATGCACCCGCTGATGGATACACATTATTATTTACATCCAATAGTGCTCATTTGATTGGGCCATTATTAAAAAATCCTATACCTTATGATGCGGTGCGAGATTTCACACCATTATCGATGGCGATTAAATACCCGATGTATTTACTGGTGAACCCTAGTTTGCCTGTTAAAAATTTACCCGAATTCATTCAATACGCGAAAGCTAGATCAAATCAACTCAACTATTCGAGTGTTGGGATAGGTAGTGGCGGACATTTGGCCTGCGAGCTATTTAATATTGCAGCAGGAACGAATATTGTTCATGTACCTTACAAAGGAGCCGCACCTGCACAAGCAGCCTTAATTGGTGGAGAAACACAAATGTTTTGCGATAGTGTTGGAAACTCGCAAGCGATGGTCAATGCTGGGAAAATGCGTGGTCTGTCATTATTTGCGGATAAAAGGTCTAGTGCTGCGCCGGAAGTGCCAACGATGGCTGAAAATGGACTTCAGGGTCTTGCTGCGTATATTTGGCTAGGGATGTTAGCACCCCCAAGTTTGCCAGCAGATATTCAAAATAAACTCAGTACGACCCTCATCAAAATTATGGCAATGCCTGATGTATTAAATTATGCTCAAAAGGGTGGAAATGATATTGTGGCTAGTACCCCAGTACAATTTATGCAATCGATGCGTGAAGAAAAAGATATTTGGCAAAAGGTGATTCGAGAGAAAAGTATTAAAGCTGAATAAAAAGAGCCCTCACAATGGCTAGTAAATAAAGATTAATGGAAAAATGACTAAGACAACGATGCATGGTGGAAAAATATTAGCCAATGCGCTGGCAAGACAAGGGGTAGAGTTTGCCTTTGGAGTCCCTGGGGAGAGTTATTTAGCCTTACTCGATGGCTTGCTGGAGCATGAGAAATCTATGCAGTTCATTACCTGTCGTCAAGAGGGTGGTGCTGCGTATATGGCTGACGCCTATGCCAAGCTCACTGGTAAAGTCGGAGTATTGATGGTCACTCGCGGCCCGGGTGCATCCAATGCGATGGTCGGAGTCCATACGGCGTATCAAGATAGCACACCGATGGTAGTGCTTATTGGTCAGGTGGGTACGGATATGGCTGAACGGGAGGCTTTTCAGGAGATTGATTTACGCAAAATGTATTCTGAATGTGCCAAATGGGTGGGTAGTATTGACCGCGTAGACCGTATTGATGAATATATCTCTCATGCATTTCACGTGGCCAGTGCTGGTCGTAAGGGGCCAGTTGTTTTGGCCTTACCAGAAGATGTGTTATTAGCACAAGGAATCGAAAAACCGACTTTACCCGCCCATCAAGTGCAGCCTGGATTAAATCCAATTGTGTTTGCGCAGGCTATGAATGCACTGGATGAAGCAAAAAAACCGATGGTCATTGTGGGCGGCAGTTCTTGGGATGTACAGGCTTGTCAACAGCTTCAAGATTGGGCAGAAAAAAAGCACATTCCTGTCGCTACATCTTTTCGGTATCAAGATTTAATTGATAATCAAAGCGCAGCATTTGCGGGCTTTTTAGGACTTGGCACGAATCCAAAGCTCATTGAACGATTCAAAAATGCGGATGTGGTGATGGTCATTGGCGACCGTCTAGGTGAGATTACGAGCTTGGCCTACACCTTATTTGAAGTTCCCCAACCTAAGCAAATCCTGATTCATGTTCATCCGGGTGCTGAAGAGATTGGTATAGTCTATCGCCCGAATTATGCACTTAATTGCACACCTAAATTATTTGTTGAAGCCTTAGTCCATAATTCTAAAAACCTCAAACCGGACTCAGAGCATTTCCAGCAAGCACGTAAAGATCAGCTTGACTACATGCAACCTGTGCCGATTGTTGGACAGGTTCAACTCGCAGAGATCTTTTCTCAACTCTCGCAACATGTCCCCAAAGACACTATTTTGACAAATGGTGCTGGTAATTTTTCCACATGGTTACATCGGTTTTACGCCTATGGAGGCTTTCGAACACAGTTAGCTCCAGCCAATGGATCGATGGGGTATGGTTTGCCAGCTGCGATCGCTGCAAAATTAACCTATCCAAAGCGCACTGTCATTGGGGTCACGGGTGACGGTGATTTTATGATGACCTGTCAAGAGTTAGCAACTGCTATGAAGTACGAAGTTAAGCCGATCATTTTGATTCTTAATAACGGCATGTATGGCACGATACGAATGCACCAAGAGCGTGAGTTTAAATCACGCGTCCTCGGAACACACCTCACGAATCCTGATTTTGTGATGTTTGCAAATAGTTTTGGAATACCAGGTTACCGAGTCACTCACACTGCTGAATTTTTTGATGCTCTTAAGCAGAGCATCAAAAATGATCAAGGTGCTGTGATTGAAATTGTGACTGAACCAGAAGCAATCACACCAACCAAAACACTATCGGAGCTCTCTTAGTCGACTTTAGCGCCAGAGTCTTTGACGACCCTAGTCCACTTGGCAATTTCCTTCCTAATATACTCTGCAAATTGCTCATTGGTATTGCCAACGGGCTCTGCGCCAAGCGCTAAAAGTTGTTCTCTCACAGCAGGGCTTTTTACAGCTTTGATGACGACATCGCTAATTCTCGCAGCCACATCAGGAGGTGTTTTTGAGGGAATCACAATACCGAACCAAGATGTTGCTTCATAGCCTGGTAAATTACCCGCTTCAGCAATAGTTGGTAAATCAGGAAATAAAGGAGAGCGTTTTGAGCTCGTCACTGCAATTGCTTTGAGTTTACCGGTACGAATAAAATTAATACTTGAGGGTAAATTATCAAACATCAGGTCGGTATTCCCAGCGATTAAGTCGGTTAAAGCGGGTGAACTTCCTCTGTAGGGTAAGTGGACCATATAGGTTTTGGTCATCGATTTAAATAACTCACCGGCCATATGGATGGATGTACCGCTACCACTGGAGGCCATATTGATTTTTCCGGGATTGGCTTTTGCATAAGCGATCAAATCTTTGACCGTATTAATTTTATTTCTTTCTGCAAAAGCGACATTGAGTACGAGTACGTTCGGTAATTCTGCAACCAAAGTGATCGGTGTGAAGTCCTTAATCGGATCAAAAGGCAGCTTGTTATTTCCCTGTGTGTAAAGGGGTTGATTAATGCCGTGGGTACCTACTGAGGCCATGAGCCAAGTGTAACCATCGGGATTGGACTTCGCCACAAAATCGGATCCAATATTAGCGCCGGCGCCAGGTTTGTTTTCGATAATGACATTCCAGCCGGCACTTCGTGTGATCTCAGCGGCTAGGGGTCTTGCGATATTA
>JBBAKF010000011.1:0-51448 GCA_040403635.1 Polynucleobacter sp. | reverse complement strand
TTGTGTTTTTATAACAAGTTGTGTTTTAAAATTCCACACGTAAATGAGTTCTTCGGGTAATAATTAAAAAGGAAAATCATAAATTAGGTAAAAAATAGTGGCCAAAAAATTAGCCTTTCCGGCATCAGAGTCTCAGGTATTTAAAACTTTAGTGATAGCTGAAAAACCTTCTGTTGCGAACGATATTGCAAAGGCCTTGGGCGGCTTTACTAAACATGATGATTTCTTTGAAAACGAGAATTTTATTATTTCTTCAGCCGTAGGCCATTTATTAGAAATTGCAGCTCCTGAAGAATACGAAGTTAAACGCGGTAAGTGGTCTTTTAATCATTTACCGGTAATTCCTCCTAGATTTGAGTTAAGGCCTATCGCCAAAACAGAGAGTCGTCTTAAAGTTCTTCAAAAACTTATTAAACGTAAAGATGTTTCTAAATTAATTAATGCCTGTGACGCTGGTCGTGAGGGTGAATTGATTTTTCGTTTAATTGCTCAACAAGCAAAAGCCACTCAACCGATTGAGCGACTGTGGTTGCAATCAATGACTCCCAACTCTATTCGGGAGGGCTTTGCTAAACTGCGTTCTGATCAAGATATGATGCCCCTATCTGACGCAGCCCGGTGCCGTTCCGAAGCAGATTGGTTAGTTGGCATTAATGGCACCCGTGCTATGACTGCATTTAATAGTAAAAGTGGGGGGTTTTTCTTAACCACGGTTGGACGCGTGCAAACTCCTACCTTATCCATTGTTGTTGAGCGGGAAGAGTTAATACGTCGTTTTATATCTCGTGATTATTGGGAAGTCAAAGCTGAATTTATTTGCGCTCAAGGTGTTTATGAAGGCCGCTGGTTTGATCCCGAATTTAAAAAGTCCCCTAAAGTTTCTAACGAGAATTCCCACGTTAGTGATCCAGAATTGCGTGAAAGCCGAATTTGGAGTGCTGTAGAGGCGCAAAGTATCGTTGTTGCATGCCAAAATAAAAGTGGTACGGTTCATGAAGAAGCTAAACCTTCAACACAACAAGCTCCCCAATTATTCGATTTAACTAGCTTACAACGTGAGGCAAATGCACGCTTTGGTTTTTCTGCCAAAAACACTTTGGGACTTGCCCAAGCTTTATATGAGCGCCACAAGATACTTACTTACCCACGAACAGATTCTAGAGCTTTACCAGAAGACTATATTAGTACGGTAAAAGAAACTATCGAGCAGCTCGGTGATTCTGTTCCTAATTACACCGTCTTTGCGCAACAAATTAAGAAAAATCAGTGGGTCAAGCCTAATAAAAAAATCTTTGATAACACCAAGATTTCAGATCACTTTGCAATCATCCCAACTCTCCAAGCTCCTCCTAAAACATTATCTGAGCCAGAGCAAAAATTATATGACCTCGTAGTCAGAAGATTTTTAGCAATTTTTTATCCTCCAGCAGAGTTTATGTTGACTACGCGTGTTACAACCGTCAGTGGCATGAATTTTAAGACTGAAGGTAAAGTGCTTATTGCGCCTGGTTGGCTAGCTGTTTATGGCAAATCTAATCAAGACGACAAGGAACTGATTGCTGTTGGTAAA
Source organism: Polynucleobacter sp. (assembly GCA_040403635.1). GTDB lineage: Bacteria > Pseudomonadota > Gammaproteobacteria > Burkholderiales > Burkholderiaceae > Polynucleobacter. Next base: position 49,878 of record JBBAKF010000011.1, on the reverse strand, counting down.
GATGAAAAAGTGCAAACCGAGTCTGTGAATGTACATGCCCTTAAAACTAAACCGCCGGCTCGTTACTCTGAAGCGACTTTGTTGTCTGCTATGGAAGGGGCCGGTAAGCTCGTTGAGGAAGATGAGTTTCGTGAAGCAATGGCCGAAAAAGGCTTAGGCACTCCTGCAACGCGAGCCTCTATTATTGAAGGCCTTCTTTATGAAAAATATATGGTGCGTGAAGCTAGAGAACTAATTCCTACCGCCAAAGCATTCCAATTAGTGACATTATTACGTGGTCTAGGTATTGAGGAGCTTACTCAACCTGCGCTCACCGGTGGTTGGGAGTTTCAGTTATCTCAGATGGAAAAGGGCCTGATTAAGCGTGAATCCTTTATGCAAGAAATTGCACAAATGACGCAACGGATTGTTAAGCGCGCAAAAGAGTTTGATAGCGATACAATCCCTGGCGATTACATTACCCTCAGTACTCCTTGCCCCCATTGTGCTGGTCCTGTGAAAGAAAACTATCGGCGTTTTGCTTGTGAAAAATGTGGCTTTTCTATCAGTAAAATTCCTGGTGGTAAAGCACTTGAGTATTTAGAAGCTGAAGAGCTTTTACTGCATAAAACTGTCGGTCCACTGCAAGGCTTTAGAAGCAAAATGGGGCGTCCTTTTGCCGCCATTATTAAACTTAGCCCAATTCCACTGGATGACAAAGATTATCCTAATGCGGGTTATAAACTCGAGTTTGATTTCGGTAATTCTGATGAGGATAGTTTAGAGCCTGTAAATTTCTCCTCTCAAATTGCTCTTGGGGTCTGTCCCAAATGCTCTGGTGCTGTCTATGAGCATGGCATGAAGTATTTATGTGAGAACTCTGTTGGCCCCAATAAGCATTGTGACTTCAACACTGGAAAAGTGATCTTGCAGCAAGAAATTAATGAAGAGCAAGTCAAAAAATTACTTTCCACCGGAAAAACTGACCTGTTAACTAACTTCAAATCGCAACGTACGGGTCGGGTATTTAAAGCTTATTTAGTCCGTCAAGAGTCTGGCAAAGTGGGCTTTGAATTTGAAGTGCGAGCATCTAAAGCTCCGGCTAAAAAACGGGCTGGCGCCACGGATGATACAACTTCAGCACAAAGCGCTACGGAAGCTCCCGTTAAAAAACCTGCCCGTAAACGTTCTGCTCCTGTTAAAAAAGCTTCTATATAAGCTTTTATCATCGGCGCTGCAATAGCTGACCACATTACACCCCGTGAACCGTAAGCACTGGCTATAAATAAGCCTGTGCTTTCTCCAAGGGGTCCAATTAACGGCAATCGATCTTTCGAGGCACTGCGTATGCCTATGAATGAATTTTCTGCACTCATCTCGCTTATAAGTGAGTGATCACACCCAATAAGCGTCAATCCTTTTTTAGAATTTTCTATATCGCTTTCGACCCAAGCTAAAGTTTCGGTATGATCCTCATCATAACTTGAGCCGACCTCCCAGGACCAATAATCTGGATTGATTTGTTTTGCTGGTAAACAGTATCCATCTCCCCGAAGGACCTTTTTGGGTAAAAACTTAATGAGTGGAGAATTTACATGGATTAAAAATTGACTAAGCTGTCCTCTTACTGGTCTCAATGGTAATTCGATTTCTAGTTGTTTTAATAGTTTTTGGGCACCCATGCCATTCGCCAACACCACTGACCTTGCGCTACAAATTAACCCCCCATCTTGTGCAAAAGCGTGCCACTCATTTTCTTGAAAAGCTATCCTTTGAACTTCCCGAAACCAGTATTTTTGATCTGCCGATAACTCTGTAATTTCCTGCTGACATATTTTAGGTAGGCTATAAATTGCAGCTGTTTCGTACCAAATGCCTGGAACATCGATATTTGCTCGCTCATAAGCCTGCTGCCTAGTGATTACTTGAATTGTTTTTTGATCGTACCCCATTTCACAACAGAGCTCCTTGAGCTCTAATATTTGCTGTTGATCCAGTTCAGGGCGTGGCTCAAATGCTTGTCGATGGATCTGTGCGTTTTCCCAATGATGTATAGCCAACTGATTAGCTAATTGTGTAAAGCGCTGTAATTTTGTGATTTTTTTTCCGACTTGTGGATGCGCCAAAGCGTTTTCATGCGCCGATGTTTCTAATGCTGGCCCCGAATTTTGATCTACAATTGCTACGTCATAACCAGTGCGCGCAATTTCTCCAGCAATCGTGCATCCTGCAATACCTGCACCTATAATCAAGACATCATGCTTTGATGGTGTTGTAGTCTTATTTTTCATTCGTAGTAGATATAATCATTCATAGTTTTCCAATTTGAGATGAAATGTTGGATATGGAACAAACCCCTGCTGATGAAGATCAATATTTTTCAATTCGAAAAAAACACTTTTTCATTTGGTTTTTGATCATTTTTTTTTCAAGTATCGTTGGGGTACGTTACTTATTTTTAAATGGCTTTTACGTCGGTTTTACCCCTCCCCCACAACTTCCTGCGCCCCTTAATCAAGAACTCATTTCTCGGTTTAATCAATTAGAAGATAAATTGAATAAAACGATTAATGATGTGAATGAGGTATATAAGTATAAAGAAACTCTAGAAAAGAAACTTCCAGTGATTGATAAGAGTAAATCGAATAAAGATGGTAAGGGCGGGGTCTACTTACCGTTGAATAATATTAATTTAGCCGTTGATGATTATGAAATCCAAGGATCTTTTGACAAACTCGATCTTTCTTTAGAGTCCATCACTGCTGCTGCACCTATACTTAAAAAGTTTTTATCTCAAGCGCTTCTTTTGCAAACGAATTTACCCGACGGAATTCCCTTAATTGGTACCTACGTTATCAGTAGTGGGTTTGGTGATCGTCAAGACCCTTTTACGACACAAAACTCTCATCATCCTGGTGTAGATCTTTCTACTGAGGCAGGTACACCTGTCGTTGCAGCTATAAAAGGCAAAGTATCGAAGGTGGTATTCAGTAAGGAAAAAACGGGCTTCGGAAATTTTATTGAGATTACACACGCCAAGGAAGTAGTCACTCTTTATGGGCATCTTTCTGAGATCTTTGTGAAAGAAAATCAAATCTTGCAAAAAGGTGAGCTTATCGGTCTTGTAGGTGATACAGGACGCGCTACAGCCCCCCATCTACATTTTGAAGTGCTAGTGGCAGGAATGCAGGTCGACCCCATGGGAGTCATTTCTCCAATAGCGATGAAACCTAATCCAATTGCATTAAGCGCTGTTAATGCTGAGGTTCGTGCTAAATGTGCACCTCTTTTACTCATAGTTAAAGATGAAAACGCTAAACTTTTTAAAGACTGTTTAGAGTCAAAAGGTAAAAACGTCAAAGATGTTTTAATTGCTAAACAAGCTGAGGCAGCTTCTCCTATTAAGGAACTGGAGAAACCACTACTGCGTGATGGCTGTTCTTTTATTGATAGTAATATGAGGTTACAAGTTGATACTACCAGCCCAGCCTGTCAAAGCAACCCTATATCACCTTAAGCCAATGAACTTTCTAATTTAGCTTTTGTTTCTTTCAAAATTGGAGGTAAACCAAAGGCTAACTGTTCAAACAACTCTTCGTGAAGTTTAAATTCTTCACGCCAAGATTCCTTGTCTACAGAGATTACTTGATTAAACTGCGCCTCTGTAAATTCGATACCCTGCCAGTTAAGATCACTGTAGCTTGGTGAATATCCAAACACGTTTTCTTCAGCTTGAGCAGTTTGCTCTATACGGCCAACCATCCACGCTAAAACGCGCATGTTCTCGCCATAACCTGGCCATACAAATTTCCCTTCTGCATTTTTTCTGAACCAGTTAACACAGTAAAACTTAGGTAAAACCGCGCCAGCCTGTGTAAGTTTTTCACCTAAATTTAACCAATGCTGAAAATATTCGCTCATGTTATATCCGGCAAATGGTAGCATCGCAAATGGGTCGCGGCGTACCACGCCGGTTTTACCCGTTGCTGCGGCAGTCGTCTCTGAGCCCATGGTCGCCGCCATGTAAACGCCTTCTACCCAATCTCTTGACTCAGTAACCAATGGCACTGTTGTCGATCTTCTACCGCCGAAAATAAATGCATCGATTGGAACACCTTCTGGATCATCCCACTGCGCATCGCATGCAGGGTTATTGATTGCCGCTACTGTAAAACGTGCGTTAGGATGTGACGCATTTTTCCCTGCAGCCCCATCAGCAGGTGTCCAGTCATTTCCTTGCCAATCGATTAAATGTGCTGGCGCTTCTTTAGTCATTCCATCCCACCAAACATCACCGTCATCCGTGAGTGCCACATTGGTGAAGATTACGTTTTCGTCAAGAGATGACATGCAATTTGGGTTTGTGATTGCATTCGTTCCTGGGGCAACACCAAATAATCCAGCTTCAGGATTAATTGCAAATAAACGTAACTTACCTGTTTTCGGATCAAGCCTTGGTTTAATCCAGGCAATATCGTCACCAACCGTTGTCACTTTCCATCCATTAAATCCAGTAGGTGGTATTAACATAGCGAAGTTTGTTTTTCCACAAGCCGATGGAAAAGCTGCTGCCACGTGATATTTTTTTCCTTCTGGTGATGTAATACCCAGAATCAGCATATGCTCAGCATTCCATCCTTCATCACGTCCCATAACAGAAGCGATACGCAGCGCAAAACATTTTTTACCTAATAATGCATTACCGCCGTATCCTGAACCAAATGACCAAATTTCACGTGTTTCTGGATAATGCACAATATATTTAATTGGATTGCATGGCCACAGAACATCTTTCTCGCCATTTGCTAAGGGCATACCTACTGAGTGAACACATGGCACAAAATAGCCATCATTACCTAAGATATCAAAAACTCCTTTTCCCATATTTGTCATAATTTTCATGTTTACGACAACAAAGGGACTATCCGTTAGCTCTACGCCAATATGTGCGATTGGTGAGCCTAATGGTCCCATCGAAAATGGTACAACATACATGTTTCTGCCACGCATACTTCCGGCCATTAAACCGTCCATCGTTTGACGCATTTCTATAGGGTCAATCCAATTATTAGTGGGTCCTGCTTGCTCTTTTTTAGGCCAGCAAATATAGGTTCTGTCTTCTACTCGTGCGACATCTGTTGGGTCTGAACAGGCTATGTAGGAATTTTTTCTTTTTGCAGGATTTAATTTTTTCATTGTCCCTGCATCAACCATTTGTTGACAAAGGCGGTCGTACTCTTCTGTGCTGCCGTCACACCAATAAATCTGGTCTGGTTGTGTCAATTCTGCGATTTCTTTGACCCACTCAAGCAGTTTTTTATGCTGCATATAGCTAGGTGCATTTAAATTGTCGTTATAGGTTTTTTTTGTTGTTGTCATAAGTGAAGTTATACATAGTTAATTAAATTAACATTATTTTCGCATTTTTTTGTTAACCAGCTTCTTGTTTTGTAAGTTAGCGATTTTTTTAAGAGTATGTGCGTGCACACTTCGTTATTTGCCTATACAAAAACTACTGAAAATTTTGCCAAGTAAATCATCCGGTAAAATTTTTCCCGTTATTTTTCCTAACTCCTCTTGGGCTAGTCGTAACTCTTCTGCAAATAACTCTAAACTTGCATTTCCGTGGGATAAGTAATTTTTAGCTTTTATGACATATTCTAGAGCCATCTTTAAGGCGTCTAAATGTCTTTGTCTTGCCAAAATGACATCATCAGAATGCTTTTGCCATCCAAGACTTAATAAAAGTTTTTCTTTAAAGTCTTCAATTCCATCCCCATTTTTGGCCGATATATAGATTTGATTTTCTCTTTGTTCGCTCGAAATTTGATCTTTTTTATTCCAGACCTCCATTAATTCAACCTCTTTAGCCTCTTGGGCTAATGCCGTTTTAATTTCTTGGAGTAGGGCTTCACTTACGCTTTGGTTAATTTCTGAGGCGTCGCGCATAAATATAACTAAATCCGCCTGTCCTATCGCAGACCATGAGCGTTCTATACCAATTTTTTCAACCGCGTCATTACTTTCTCGAAGACCTGCTGTATCAACTATCTGTATCGGTATTCCCTGAAGAATGATTTCCTCACGAAGACGATCACGCGTTGTGCCAGCGATCGGGGTTACTATGGCTATTTCTTCTTGTGCTAACTGATTCAATAATGAGCTTTTTCCAACATTAGGAGCGCCCGCCAATACAACTAATGCCCCATTCCTAAGAAGAGCTCCTTGTTTTGATACCTCTAGAATTGATATGAGTTCCGCATAAATCGCGTCCCATTGTTCACTGGCGTGTGCGGCCTCTAAAAAATCTATTTCCTCTTCTGGAAAGTCTAGCGTTGCCTCTACTAACATTCTTAAATGGGTTAATTGTTCAACGACTTGTTCAATTTTTCTGGAAAAATTACCGCTTAACGATCTATTGGCACTCTTAACTGCTGCGATTGAATTTGCTTCAATCAAATCTGCAATTGCTTCAGCTTGAGTTAAGTCAATTTTGTTGTTTAGAAAAGCTCTTTCACTAAACTCTCCGGGGTTTGCCAACCTAAGTTGGATATCTTTCCCAATTTCAAGAAAACGCTGAATCACCAAACTCATGACAAGGATTCCACCATGTCCATGAAACTCGATAACATCTTCTCCGGTAAATGAGTGCGGTGCTGGAAAAAAACTGATCAAGCCTTGATCGATGGATTGATTTTGCGCATCCCTTAAGTGCAAAAGTACAGCTTTTCTAGGGCTAAACTTTTGTGAAGATATCTGCTCTAAAAGAGGGCTTAAGCCCTTCCCAGATATTCGCACGACACCAATTCCAGCTTTCCCTACTGCTGTAGCTTGCGCAATAATTGAGTCACGTTTGAGTTGCATTCATCCTTAACTTTTTTGTGCCGAGAACATTCTATTGATTTGCCATTGTTGAGCTATCGATAAAACGTTGTTGACTATGTAATATAAAACTAGTCCAGATGGGAAAAAGAAGAACATCAATGAAAAAACTAGCGGCATGTACAACATCACCTTTGCTTGTATTGGGTCTGGTGGTACAGGGTTTAATTTTGTTTGAATATACATCGATATCGCCATAATAATTGGCAAAATTCCGATGGGAATACTGATACCAACTAAATCACTTAAGAGTGTGTCTGGCTTAGATAGATCATATATCCAACCTAACCATGGCGCACCTCGCATTTCAACACTAAGTAATAACACCCAATACAAGGAAATAAAGACTGGTATCTGGATTAAGACTGGCAAACACCCACCGAGTGGATTAATTTTTTCCTGTTTATACATGGCCATCATGGCTGCGTTTAACTTTTGTGGGTCACCTTTATATTGCTCTTTCATTTGAACTAAACGTGGCTGTACTTCTTTCATACGCGCCATAGATTTATAGCTAGCAGCTGATAATGGAAAGAAAATAATTTTGATAAATATGGTTAGGATAATAATTGCCCATCCCCAGTTTTGAACCACATGGTGGATTTGTGTCATGATCCAAAATAATGGCTTTGCTATGATCGTCAAATATCCATAGTCTTTTATCAAGTCAAAACCTGGAGCCACCTCTTTAAGCAATGCGTCTTCTTCTGGCCCGATGAATAATTGTGAAGCTTGCTCAGTACTTGAATTTGGTGCTATGGGCTCTATCGCGGACTTCACACCAACACGATATAAATTATTATCTAACTTATCAAAATATACTTCTCTTGAGTTTGCAGAATTTGGTATCCATGCTGTAGCGAAATAGTGCTGTACCATAGCAATCCAACCCGCCTCGCCTGGTGATTGAACTTCTGGTAATTTGACCTTTTTCTTTTCAATATCGCTGAAATCTACTTCACGATATTTATCTTTATCCGTGTAAATGGCAGGCCCTGTAAAAGTACTATAAAACTTGCTTTCTACAATAATATTTCCGTCTTTAACTAATTCCGCATAAATATATGGCGCAATCGGTAATGCAGTTTGATTAATAATCTTATTCTCTACCTTCACCACATAACTATCAGGATTTAAGGAAAAAGTTTTCTCTAAGGTAATACCATTTTTGGTGGCGATAAATTTAACTTTTTTGTCTTTTTCAATAATGACATCCGCGAATGAGTCATTGTGGTTTGGTAAATCAAGACCAGCCGCTGTAAGTCCACTTCTAGCAAGATATATGTTTTGTTTTTCTTGATTAAGCAAAACGACGGGTTTTTTATCTGTGAAATGCTTCTTTAATGTGGCGTGAACAACTGAAGCGCCTTTGTTACTAATTTCAATGATTAATAAGTCATTTTGCAACACAATTGTTTTGTTCTGTATTACGCTAGTATCTTCTGCGGGGCTCGACGGTGCATTAGAGACCTTTACTTTTTGCTCTGTAACAACAGGTACAGATGAGCTGGTTGTTGATTCAGTTTTTTTAACCTCTGTCGACGGTGCGGGTGTAGGTGCAAAAAAAGGTAGTGGTGTTTGACCATTTGAAATCTGCCAATTATTAAACAACATAATTCCAGAAACTGAAAATACAACCCATAACAAGGTTTTTCTAATATCCATTTTTTACCATTTTTTTAATTTAATTCAAGACTCGATTGTAGTGCTTTCAGATCACAAATCATGTTTGTGCTTTTTGGGCACCGGATCGTAACCGCCAAGACTCCAAGGAGCGCAGCGAAGAAGCCTCTTAATACCAAAATATAGGCCCTTAAGTACCCCATGATTTTGAATTGCCTCTTCCATATACTCTGAACACGTTGGGCTAAATCTACAATGACTGCCTATCCATGGCCTGAAAAGATATTGATATCCTCGAATCATGAACAGAAGGATTTTTTTCATAGCCTCAATTAATCTGAAAATGGTCTTTTAACTGCTGTCGTATCAGTTTTCTTTCAGATTCCCGAAGTCTTCTTCGGGTTTCTTTCCCTATAGAAATAATTAATTTGACCACAATATCAGTAGGCTCTTCGATTGCCGCCTGTCGGAATGTTTCACGTACTAAGCGTTTAATGCGATTTCTATCAACTGCTCTTTTCGCATTTTTTTTAGGTATGGCTAAACCTATGCGCGAAACATTACATTGCGATGTGTTTTTGTAAAAAGCGAGATGTTTTGTTAACGTACTCTTGGACTTTAAAGTACGGGAGATGTCCTCGGACTCAAGAAGAATTTTTGTTTTCGGCAGTTTATGCATGAACGAACCAACTTTTGATAAACGCCATAGCAAATGAGAAGGGGTCATTCACCCCTTTTTAATTCTTAAACGGCTAAACGCTTACGGCCCTTAGAGCGACGAGCGTTAAGTACTTGACGACCGCCTCTAGTTTTCATGCGAACACGAAATCCATGGGTGCGTTTGCGACGTGTTACTGAAGGTTGATATGTACGTTTCATTTTTGCAGTTACTCATTACTAGTTAACCTATCATTTTCCATGAATTTTTTCCTAGAGTCAATAGATTAATTTCATTTGTCACAATATAAGAAAGTGACAAATCTATTTTCTGTTTTTTTTGCATAAACCTATGATTTTAAATTAACTATTTTAGTTATGCACAAGTTATCCACAGTTTTTCCACAGGTTTTTCCATTGTTGATAACTTATAAACTTCGATACAATCAACTTCCACGTAAATTAAATTGCAATTGCTAAAAAATAAAAATATTCAATGACTCATATCGAGCAAACCGCCTTATCTGACTCTCACTCTTCAAATCAACAACTTTCTAGTTTTTGGACTGAGTTTCTTAGTGATGCCAGTAAAGAAATGTCTAGTTCTCAATATAGAACATGGATTAAGCCGTTAGCGCCCATTGGTTTTGATCAGGGGAAAGAGAACTTTGTGATTGCAGCTCCTAATCAATTTAAGCTTGATTGGGTAAAAAATCAATTCTTTAACAAAATCAATGATCTAGCACAAACCTTTCTGCCAGCTGGGACGCAAATTCGATTTATCGTTGACTCCAAGGCTTGCAGTATTAGTGAGGCAGAACAATCTGTTAATCCGATTTTTGTTGGTCAAAGTTCAGCATCTGAAGATGTATTAGCGTGCCAAGACGAGATTGCTGACGATCTTGACGGCATTTCATTTCAAATCAATATTAAAGACTTTTCTAAGTTAAATCCAATTTTGACATTTGACACATTTGTCAACGGAAAGGCTAATCAACTAGCTCGAGCTGCTGCTGTTCAAGTAGCGAATAATCCCGGCACAAGTTATAACCCTATGTTTTTGTATGGTGGCGTAGGACTTGGTAAAACGCACTTAATTCATGCAGTAGGTAACTACTTGTTACAACAAAAACCTAATGCCAAAATTCGTTATATTCATGCAGAACAGTATGTTTCTGATGTAGTTCGTGCATATCAGCAGAAAGCATTTGATAAATTTAAATCGTACTATCATTCCTTAGATCTTCTTTTAATCGATGATATTCAGTTTTTTAGTGGAAAAAATAGGACTCAGGAAGAGTTTTTCTATGCTTTTGAGACTCTAACTTCTAATAAGTCTCAAGTCATTATTACTTCAGATACTTATCCAAAAGAAATGGATGGTATTGATGATCGTTTGATTTCTCGTTTTGATTCTGGCTTAACCGTTGCTATTGAACCCCCTGAATTAGAAATGCGGGTTGCAATCCTCATGAAAAAAGCCCAGGCCGAGTTCGTTCCAATGTCTGAAGATGTCGCTTTTTTCATCGCCAAACACTTAAGATCTAATATTCGTGAACTAGAGGGTGCTTTACGCAAAATTTTGGCTTACGTTCGATTTCATGGGAAAGAGGTCGACATTGAAGTCGCAAAAGAGGCTTTAAAAGATCTTTTAACCATTCAAAATCGACAAATTTCGGTGGAAAATATACAAAAAGCCGTTGCTGACTTTTATAGCATTAAAGTTGCAGACATGTACTCAAAAAAACGTCCTGCAAATATTGCTAAACCAAGACAAATCGCTATGTATATCGCAAAAGAGCTCACCCAAAAAAGCCTTCCAGAAATAGGTGAATTGTTTGGCGGACGAGATCATACGACCGTTTTACATGCTGTTAGGCGTATTGCTGAGTCTCGTCTACACGATAGTCAGTTAAATCACGAATTACACGTACTAGAGCAGACTTTAAAAGCGTAAAATAAGTCTGTGGATAAGTTTGTGGAAAAGTCATGTATAAGTATGTGTATAAGATGTTCATAATTTGTTAATAACTTGCCTTATTCCGAGCAACAGTAAAGAAAATAGAGTTATACACTTTTTATCCTCAAGTTATACAGAAGTTATTAACAGGTTTTAATTGTTGTAAAATATTGATTAATAAAGGTATTTAGAATTATCCACCGATTTTTAAATCCTTATTACTATTAGTAAACTAAATATATATTGATTAGGAATAACACCATGCAATTGGTCAGTACAACACGGGACATTCTTTTGAAGCCACTTCAGGTAGTTAGTGGCATTGTTGAACGTCGTCATACATTACCCATTCTTGCAAACCTTCTATTGAAAAAAAATAAGGAAAAAATTTCTTTTATTTCTACAGATATCGATATTCAAATAACCACAACAACAGATTTTGGTATTGGCGATGAAGAATTAAGTACGACAGTTGGAGCAAGAAAGTTATTAGATATTCTTCGTGCAATGCCTGAAGGTCCAGTGAACTTGAATCTGAAAGATAATCGGATGGTTATCCAAAGTGGTAAGAGTCGTTTTTCTTTGCAGACTTTGGCAGCTAACGAATTCCCGATGATGCAAGAAAACTTGCAAGATGTTCGATCATTAAGTATGACTCAACATGAATTCAAGCAATTAATTAGTCAAGTCTATTTTGCGATGGCACAACAAGATATTCGTTACTACCTCAATGGGATGTTATTTGTTTTAGAAGGCTCTAAGTTAATTGCTGTTGCTACAGATGGACATCGTTTAGCCTATGGTCAAATTATTTTGACACAACCGATTAGTGGTGACCAAGGTAAGTTAGAAGTCATTGTTCCTCGAAAAACGATACTAGAGTGTCAACATTTATTGGAAGATTCAGATGAAGTTTTGAACATTCATATCAGTCCTTCACAAATCAAGTTTTCTTTTGGAACAATTGAATTGCTCTCTAAACTTGTTGAAGGAAAATTCCCAGACTATCAAAGAGTAATTCCTAAAGGGCATAAAAATTTAGTCATTGTAAAAAGAGAAGGATTTCAGGCAGCTTTGCAAAGAGCGGCCATCTTAACAACAGATAAGTTTAAGGGTATTCGTTGTTCACTAAAAAATAATTTGTTACTTGTCCAATCTACCAATGCAGAACAAGAAGAAGCTCAAGAAGAAATTGAGACTATTTACTCTGGTGATGAAATAGATATCGGTTTTAATGTTACTTATCTATTGGATGTTTTGAGTAATGTTAAAAATGAGGAAATCCAATTAAGTTTAGGCGACTCTAATTCAAGTGCTTTAATTAATATTCCCGATAACGAAAATTTTAAATATGTTGTTATGCCGATGCGTATTTAATTAACTAAGAACACATGACAAAAGAAAATCAATCTGTAACAGATTTATATAGTGCATCCTCAATTCAAATCTTAGAAGGTCTAGAAGCAGTTAGAAAACGTCCTGGTATGTATATTGGGGACACCTCTGATGGGACTGGTTTACATCATTTGGTATTTGAAGTTTTAGATAATTCAATTGATGAGGCGCTCGCTGGACATTGTTCTGAAATCGCCATCACTATTCATACCGATAACTCTATATCAATTATTGATAATGGTCGAGGAATACCAACGGGTATTAAGTATGACGATAAGCATGATCCAAAGAGAAGTGCCGCTGAGATCGTAATGACAGAATTACATGCTGGTGGTAAGTTTGATCAAAATAGTTATAAAGTTTCTGGTGGGTTACATGGCGTAGGTGTTAGTTGTGTGAATGCATTATCTAAATGGTTGAGACTAACGGTTCGACGTGACGGCAAAACCCATTTTTTAGAGTTCGCAAGAGGCGTTGTTCAAAATAGAACAATTGCCGAAGAAAATGGAATGGTAATTTCTCCGATACCTGTTATTGGTTCAACGGATAAAAGAGGTACAGAAGTTCACTTTAGTGCTGACGAAGAAATCTTTGGCAAAGTTGAGTTTCATTATGAAATTTTAGTTAAACGTATTCGCGAATTATCTTTTTTAAATAATGGCGTTCATATTCGGGTAAGTGATGAAAGAACCGGTAAAGAAGAAGATTTCGCTTTTTCGGGTGGTGTAAAAGGTTTTGTTGAATATATCAATAAATCAAAATCAGTATTGCACCCAAATATTTTTTACGCGATTGGTGAAAAGGCAGCAGAAGTTGGTGGCATGATTACTTCAGAAGTTGCTATGCAATGGAATGATGGATATAACGAGCAAGTTTTATGTTTTACGAATAATATTCCGCAGCGCGATGGTGGTACGCACTTAACTGGTTTGCGTGCTGCGATGACGCGAGTGATTAATAAATATATTGACGAAAATGAGTTAGCTAAAAAGGCAAAAGTCGAGGTAACTGGCGATGATATGCGCGAAGGCCTGACTTGTATTCTTTCCGTAAAAGTCCCAGAGCCTAAATTCTCTAGCCAAACAAAAGATAAGTTAGTTTCGAGTGAGGTCCGAGGACCTATCGAAGAAGTTGTTTCTTCTACCTTGTCTGCTTTTTTACAAGAAAATCCAAGTGACGCAAAAATCATTTGTGGAAAAATTATTGAAGCCGCACGCGCTCGAGAGGCGGCGCGTAAAGCAAGAGATATGACACGTCGTAAAGGCGTCTTGGATGGTTTAGGTTTACCAGGGAAACTTGCAGATTGTCAGGAAAAGAATCCAGCGAACTCAGAATTATTTATTGTTGAGGGTGACTCTGCGGGAGGTTCTGCCAAACAAGGACGAGATCGTAAATTCCAAGCTATTCTTCCTTTAAAAGGAAAGATATTAAATGTTGAAAAAGCAAGATTCGATAAGATGTTAGCAAGCCAAGAAGTGGTGACTTTAATTACTGCTTTAGGTACAGGTATAGGTGTTGAAGAATACAATATAGAAAAATTGCGTTACCACCGCATAATCATCATGACCGATGCCGACGTTGATGGAAGTCATATTAGAACCCTCCTTTTAACGTTCTTTTATCGCCAAATGCCAGAGTTAATTCAGCGTGGCCATATTTATATTGCTCAACCACCTCTTTATAAAGTGAAGCATGGTAAGTCGGAACAATACATTAAAGATGATGCCGCTTTGAATACCTATTTAATTGAAATTGCTTTGAATAGTGCACAAATCACCAATGCAAATGGTGACATATTCGAGAGTGATAATCTAAAGCAACTAACTACTTTGTATTATTTAACTCAAACCGTGATTGATAGACTTTCTAGAACAATGGACTCTGATGTGCTTCGTGTTATTAGCGAAGGTGTAGATATACGTCTAGAAACTTTAGAGGACGCAACCCAGTCTAGTCAAGAGTTAGTGCAAGCCTTGAAATTGCGCCTAGGAGACAATAGCCAAAGTTTAGAAATTATTCCGCAACTTGAAGAAAGAACTGAGCGTTATCGGTTATTGGTTTCTCGCAGAGTTCATGGAAATCTAAAGTTGACATTTATTAATTCTGATTTCGTACATGGCTCTGATTATGCAGCGATCAAAGCATTCTCACATTCTGAGGCAGGAAAAATTGGGGTGGGCTCGAATGTTAAAAGAGGTGAGTCTGAAAAAAGTAAAGAACTTGCCGTAAATAACTTTCAAGAAGCGGTATCGTGGCTAATATCGGAAGCTGAGAGAACAGTTTCTAGGCAGCGTTATAAGGGTCTTGGTGAAATGAACCCAAGCCAACTTTGGGAAACGACGATGGATACAACAACGAGAACTTTATTAAAGGTTCAAATTGAAGATGCTATCTACGCGGATCAAACATTTATGACTTTAATGGGTGATGATGTTGAACCAAGGCGTGCTTTTATTGAGTCCAATGCCTTGATTGCGAAAAACATTGATGTCTAATAAGTTACCAAAAACTCTAAAAAAAAACTTCATAGAGGTTCAAAATTCCCCCATTCACGGTAATGGGGTTTTCGCTACTGAAAACATCCGCAAAGGCGATTGTATTATCGAGTACAAGGGAGAAAGAATCTCTTGGAAAACGGCCTTAAAAAGGCATCCTCATGATCCTCTGCAGCCAAATCATACGTTTTATTTTTCCCTAACGAATGGTAAAGTGATTGATGGGAAAATAAAGGGTAATGACGCAAAATGGATTAATCATTCTTGCGCCCCTAACTGTATCGCGCATGAACTAAAAGATAAAAAAAATCGGTTGCATGTTTTTTTGTTTGCTAAAAAAAATATCAAATCAGGTGATGAACTTTTTTATGATTACTGTTTAGATCTCGAAGATGAAAAACCGACGAAAGCATTAAAAAAAGACTACCTTTGTAAATGCGGTGCAAAGAAATGTCGTGGAACCATGTTGAGAAAAAGATAAAGCTATTATGTTATTTATTAGCTTACCTGAATTAGAAGCTGCTATCAATTACTGGCGGACTCAATCCCCGTCTGTTGGCGATGCGCTTGAATTGTGTCCTGAAGCTTCTGCACTTGCTAAGCCTTATGCGGTTTTAATTATTCAAGGCGCACAGCGATTGGCTGTTGACTATCTAGATCCAAAGGCTTTAGCTGCTTGGAATGGCTATATTAGTCATATTCGATCGAATACCCCCAATACTTAATCAAGGAAAGATTTTGAATCACGGAGATTTTGACTTTATTATTGTTGGCGCTGGAAGTGCTGGTTGTTTACTGGCAGATCGTCTCACCCAAAATCCGAATAACAATGTTTTATTGTTGGAGGCCGGCGCAAAGGATGACTATATTTGGGTACATATACCCGTTGGTTATTTGTATTGTATTGATAACCCAAGAACAGATTGGCAATTTAAAACAGAAGAAATTAAAAGTCTTAACCAAAGATCTTTGCTTTACCCAAGAGGAAAAGTCTTAGGGGGAAGCTCATCGATTAATGGCATGATTTACATGCGTGGTCAGTCTCAAGATTATGATGAATGGGCTAGTAAAACTAACGAAGTAGATTGGTCATGGGCTGCGTCACTCGAGCGCTATAAAAAATTTGAAAACTACCATGGCGGCAATAATGAATGGCACTCCAATGCGGGGGAGTGGAATGTTAGTGAACAAAGATTACATTGGCCCATTTTGGAGCAGTTTAAGCTTGCTGCGATGGAGTTCGGTGTTCCACAAAGCAAAGACTTTAACCGCGGCAATAATCATGGTGTAGGATATTTTGATGTAAACCAAAGAAATGGATGGCGACTAAATACTGCTAAAGCCTTTCTAAAAACGGCATCTAAACGTTCTAACTTAACGATAATTACAGGCGCCTTTGTTGATCGTTTTGAGATAGATTCTCAAACGCAACGTTGTACGGGTGTCCAATTTGTTGGTGGTGGTCAATTACATTCAGCGACTTGTCATAAAGAACTTTTACTCTGTTCAGGGTCAATTGGATCAGTGCAAATTTTAGAGCGTTCTGGTATTGGGCAAGGCCCGCGATTGCAAGAGTTAGGTATACCAGTTGTTCAGGACCTGCCAGGTGTTGGTGAAAACCTTCAAGACCATTTGCAGTTAAGACTGGTTTACCAAGTTTCAGGAATCAAAACCCTCAATACTATGACGAATCATTGGTTAGGAAAAGCAAAAATTGGCCTAGAGTATTTGTTTCGTAGGGCTGGCCCAATGTCGATGGCGCCATCACAGTTAGGATTGTTTACGATGAGCTCGGCGTCCCATACGCGCCCTAATCTTCAGTACCACGTACAACCCCTATCGCTTGAGCGATTTGGTGAGAGTTTACACCCGTTTAATGCTTTTACAGCGAGTGTTTGCAACTTACGGCCTACCTCTCGTGGAAGTGTGCATATTAACAGTCGTGATGTAATGGCTAAGCCCATAATTCAACCAAACTATCTTTCTACATCCGACGATCAACAAGTTGCTATTGATTCTATACGTCTTACACGCAAAATAGTTGCACAAATGCCCCTTCAAAAATTTTCTCCTCAGGAGATAAAACCTGGAGATACTTTACAAAATGATGATGAGCTAATGAGAGCAGCTGGAGATATTGGGACGACAATTTTTCATCCAGTTGGTACTTGTAAGATGGGCTCTTTAAGTGATCCAATGGCCGTTCTTGATGCAGATTTAAAAGTCCGAGGCATTCATGGCCTACGAGTTGTCGACGCATCAGTGATGCCTAGTATTACTTCTGGTAATACAGCGGCACCCACAATGATGATTGCTGAAAGAGTTGCTGATCTGTTAAGTGCATCCTCGTATAAACCCTAATTAAAAAAGTCTTTTATAAAACACTTTCTTGTAATATTATCAATGCCTTATGAGCGAAATTTCTTCTACGTATATTCTGGAAACACAAAGTCTTTTTAAGTCATTTAAAGGATTTGTCGCTGTCAGCGATGTGAGCTTAAAGATACGTAAGGGCTCTATTCATGCATTAATCGGTCCTAATGGGGCTGGTAAAACCACATGCTTTAATCTTTTAACTAAATTTTTAACACCCACCAGTGGCAAGATTTTATATAAGGGCGAGGATATTACCTCACAAACGCCTACTCAAATTGCACGCATGGGCGTAATACGCTCCTTTCAGATTTCAGCTGTTTTTCCTCATTTGTCAGTGTTAGAAAATGTACGCATTGCTTTGCAAAAACAATTTGGTAGTGAATATCATTTTTGGAAATCACCCGCAACACTTAATGCGTTAAATGACCGTGCCGTAGAGTTGCTTGAACTTGTTGGACTTCATGGCTTTAATGATCAATTAGCCGTTAACTTACCTTATGGGCGTAAGCGGGTTTTAGAAATTGCCACCACGTTAGCAATGGATCCTCAACTGATGCTTTTAGATGAGCCAACTCAAGGGATGGGTCATGAAGACGTTGATCGTGTTACTCGTTTAATTGCTGAGGTTGCGAAAGGTCGAACGGTCTTAATGGTTGAACATAATATGAAGGTTGTTGCAACCATCGCTAATACGATTTCTGTTTTACAGCGTGGCGCTGTATTAGCAGAAGGGTCCTATGAAGAGGTCTCTAAGAACCCTTTAGTAATGGAAGCATACATGGGTCAAGAGAGCTCAGCACTATGACGATAGCCTTAGAAATTAATAATCTTGAAGCTTGGTATGGCGAGTCCCATATTTTGCATGGGATTAATCTTCAGGTACATCAGGGTGAAGTAGTTACCCTGCTAGGTAGGAACGGAGCAGGTCGGACCACAACACTGCGAGCTATTTTAGGACTTACAGATAAAAGAACGGGCTCTATTAAGATTAATGGTATTGAAACCACGCATCTTTTAACTCACCAAATAGCACCGATGGGTATAGGTTATTGCCCTGAAGAAAGAGGTATATTTGCAACCCTTACTGCGGAAGAAAATTTGTTTTTACCTCCTATTGTTGGTGAGGGTGGCTTTAGTGTTGATGAAATCTACGCGATGTTCCCGAATCTTTATGAAAGAAGATCTAGTCCAGGTACCCGTTTGAGTGGTGGTGAGCAACAAATGTTAGCTATGGCAAGAATTTTAAGAACGGGTGCCAATATTCTTTTGCTAGATGAAATTACTGAAGGTCTTGCCCCAGTGATTGTGCAAAAGCTTGGACAAGTTGTTAAAGACTTGCGGGAAAAAGGTTACACCATTATTTTAGTGGAGCAAAATTTTCGTTTTGCTGCTCCTTTGGCAGATCGGCATTATGTAGTTGAGCATGGCAAAGTAGTTGAAACTGTTTTAAGTAGTGAGCTTATCCAAAAAACAGATGTTTTAAATAGTTATTTGGGTGTTTAGTTAATTTAACTGATGGGGAAAATCATGAAGCTAAAGAAAATAGTATCTGCACTAGCACTTTTATCGATATCTGCAATTTCTGTTGCCCAAGATAAAAAGCCAATTAAGATTGGTTTCATAACGGATGGTTCAAGCTTATATTCTGATATTGATGGTATCGGTGGTAAAGAAGCCATGGAGATGGCAATTGCGGATTTTGGAGGGACAGTTCTAGGTCGAAAAGTAGAAGTTCTTTTTGCTGATCATCAAAATAAAGCTGATATTGCTGCTGGTAAAGCGCGCGAGTGGATTGATCAAGAAGGTGTTAATGTTATTTTCGGCGGAACGAATTCTGGTACGGCTTTAGCAACCTCAAAAGTCACAACAGAAAAAAAACGTTTGTATATTAATAACGGAGCTGGTACTTCACAACTTACTAATGAGCAGTGTTCGCCTTACACAATTCACTACACTTACAATACGATTGCTTTAGCTAACGTAACTGGTAAGGCCATGGTAGAAAAAGGGAACAAATCGTGGTATTTCTTAACTGCCGATTATTCATTTGGTGAGCAACTTCAAAAAGATGCAACAAAGGTGGTAAACGATAATGGCGGAAAAGTATTGGGTGCGGTTAAACATCCTTTAAATGCAAGCGATTTTTCCTCATTCCTTTTACAAGCACAAAGTTCAAAAGCTCAAGTATTGGGTATGGCTAATGCAGGCGGAGATACGATTAACGCAGTCAAGGCAGCAAATGAGTTCGGCATTAACAAATCAATGAAGTTGGCTGGTTTGCTCGTGTTTATTACAGATGTTCATAGTATTGGTATTAAAAATGCTTCTGGCCTTTTAGCAACAGAAGCTTGGTATTGGGATTTTAATGATGAGACACGTGCTTTTGCTGGACGTTTTATACAAAAAATGAAGCGTATGCCAACATCTGTTCAAGCAGGTGATTACTCGTCTATGTTGTCTTATTTGAAGGCAGTTAAAGCAGCTGGTACGGATAATCCGGAGAAGGTGATTGCTGAGCTGCAAAAAATGAAGATCAATGACTTATTTACTAAGGGTGGTTATATCCGTAAAGATGGCGTGATGGTTCATGATATGTATTTGTTCGAAGTTAAAAAGCCAGAAGATGTTAAAAAGCCTTGGGATTACTATACCGTAGTGAAGAAGTTACCAGGCGAGCAAGCTTTTAATACTTTGGCTGAATCTAAGTGTCCATTAGTTAAATAAGATGCCAGTCTAATGGATATTTTTGGTTTACCTTTATCTGCTGTCCTTAGCCAACTCCTTTTGGGGTTGGTTAATGGCAGTTTTTATGCTGTGCTGAGTCTAGGATTAGCTGTAATCTTTGGTTTATTAAATGTCGTCAATTTTACCCATGGTGCGATGTTTATGATGGGGGCGCTTTTTACTTGGATGGCGGCAACATTTTTTGGCATAGGTTATTGGCCTATGTTAATTATTGCCCCTATAGTTGTTGCTATTATTGGTATCTTAATTGAGCGGTTTTTGTTAAAGCACTTGTATCAGTTAGATCATCTTTATGGTCTTTTGTTAACTTTCGGATTAACACTTATCCTAGAGGGTTTATTTCGTTCATTTTTTGGTGTTTCAGGAATGCCTTATAGTGTCCCTGATGAATTAGCTGGTTCGGTGGATGTCGGGTTTATGTTTTTACCTATTTATAGAGCTTGGGTAGTTTTAATTTCTTTAGTTGTTTGCTTTGGTGCTTGGTATGTGATTGAAAAAACAAAGCTTGGTGCCTATTTAAGAGCTGGTACTGAAAACCCAAAACTCATTCAAGCTTTTGGTGTTAACTTTCCCTTGATGGTTACTTTGACTTATGGATTTGGCGTCGCTCTAGCTGCTTTTTCTGGCGTTCTAGCCGCTCCAATTATTCAGATTTCGCCATTAATGGGATCTAATTTGATCATTACTATTTTTGCCATTGTGGTGATTGGCGGAATGGGCTCTATCATGGGCTCAATATTGACAGGTTTAGGATTAGGTGTGATTGAGGCGATTACAAAAGTTTTGTATCCAGAGGCATCTAGCACCGTAGTGTTCCTTGTGATGGCTGTTGTACTTTTGGTTCGACCTGCAGGATTTTTTGGTAGAGAGAAGTAATGAATAAGAACCTAAGCAATATTTTTTATTTGGCCTTAATCATTTTTGGACTGCTTGCGCCTTGGTTCTTTTATCCAATATTTTTAATGAAAATTTTATGTTTTGCCCTTTTTGCGGCGGCATTTAATTTACTTCTCGGATATACTGGTTTGCTTTCTTTTGGCCATGCCGCATTTCTAGGCGGAGCTGGATATATTTGTGGTTATATTATTCGCGATATGGGCCTATCTCCTGAGTTAGGTCTTTTAGGGGGCACTTTATTCGCAGCAGTATTGGGTTATGTTATGGGTAGTTTAGCTATACGACGCCAAGGTATATATTTTGCAATGATCACAATGGCATTAGCGCAAATGTTATATTTTGTCTTTTTGCAGGCACGTTTTACGGGTGGGGAGGATGGTATGCAGGGCATCCCGAGAGGTATATTTTTGGGCTTCCTAGACCTTAAAAATGATATGTCTATGTACTACGTGGTTTATGTATTATTTCTGTTGTCGATTCTATTAATCGCAAGAGTTACTACTTCCCCCTTTGGAAAAATTCTTTTTGCTATTAAAGAAAATGAACCAAGAGCTATTTCTTTAGGGTACGAAGTAGATCGATTTAAATTATTGGCTTTTATTTTTTCTGGCACCCTTGCTGGTTTAGCCGGCAGTTTACAAGCCTTGATCATGGGCTTTGAAACCTTATCTGATTCTCATTGGTCAATGTCAGGGTTAGTGATTCTAATGACTTTAGTTGGTGGTGTTGGCACCTTGATTGGTCCTATTATTGGTGCGTTTGTTATTACGGTTTTAGAGCACAAAGTGGATGAAATTGGAGGCTGGATTTATAAAATTACTAGTATTGAATGGTTTAGATCACTCGGTGAATCGGTAACTATTGTGACTGGACTCATCTTTGTTATTTGTGTGATGGCCTTCCGTAAAGGAATCGTTGGTGAGTTTCTTGATAAAATCAAAAGTAAAAGTAACTAATTGATTTTAAATGAAATTTTAACTTACGGCGTTGCTTTTTTAGCGCTAGCTGCCTTCTTGGCAGGTTTTATTGATGCCATTGTTGGCGGTGGCGGCTTATTACAAATACCCGCACTTTTCTCTGTTTATCCAAAAGAAAATCCAGCCACTTTATTTGGTATTAATAAACTTTCCGCCATCGGCGGTACTTTTGTGGCGGCCACTCGATATATTAAAAAAGTTAAGCTGCCCAAAAAGCTAATGTTTTTTGCCGCTTTTTTTGCTTTGACCGGCTCTTTTGCGGGGGCTTTTACGGTTACCTTGGTATCCCCTGAATACATCCGTAAATTACTGCCATTTATCCTAATTCTTTTATTGTTCTTTACTTTAAAAAACAAAAACTTTGGATTGGTGCATCAAGAGCAAAAACAAAGTGTTCGAAGTTTATGGATTGTCTCTATAGGCGCATTAACTATTGGCTTTTATGACGGGTTTTTTGGCCCAGGTACCGGAGCCTTTTTTATGTTTTTATTTGTACGATTTTTAGGGTTTGATTTCTTACATGGGGCGGCGGCCACGAAAATCGTGAACTGTTTAACTAATTTTGCAGCCCTTGCATTTTTTATTCCAACGGGACATATCCATTGGGGTATTGCTTTGTGGATGATGAGCTTTAATATTTTGGGTGGGGTTTTGGGCTCAGCTTTTGCACTTAAGCACGGTAGTAAGATGGTGAGGAAGTTTTTTATATGGATTGTGATAGCTTTGGTCCTTAAAACTGCAAATGACTCTTATCATATTATCGATTTCATAAGATAATACACATATGGTGTTTCACGTGAAACACCCTTTACTTATTCAAGCTTATTCATGATAGATTTTAAAAAGCGTTTTGACGTAATTGTTATTGGCGGTGGCCATGCTGGTTGTGAGGCGGCATTGGCCAGTTCTCGCATGGGCTGTGAAACGCTTTTGCTGACACATAATATTGAAACTTTAGGTACTATGAGTTGTAATCCGTCTATTGGCGGGATTGGTAAAGGACATTTGGTAAAAGAGATTGATGCCATGGGTGGAGCAATGGCTCAAATTACCGATCGTGCTGGTATACAGTTTAGGGTTTTAAATTCTAGTAAAGGACCTGCTGTTCGAGCAACGAGGGCCCAAGCCGATCGAGCGTTGTATAAGTCAGAAATGCGAACCCTTTTAGAAAACCAGCCCCACTTAACACTTTTTCAATCTGCTGTTGATGATTTAATTCTTCATGGTAGTCGTGTTATTGGAGCGGTTACACAATTGGGGTTACATTTTTATGCTCCAACAGTAGTGCTCACCGCGGGAACATTTTTAAATGGCAAAATACATGTTGGCTTAGAAAATCATTCTGGTGGAAGGGCGGGTGATCCAGCGGCGGTTAGATTATCAGAGCGATTAAAAGAACTTCAGCTTCCTCAGGGACGCTTAAAAACTGGGACCCCCCCACGAATTGACGGGCGAACAATTGATTTTTCTAAAATGCTTGTTCAGCCTGGCGACTTAGATCCGCTCCCGGTTTTTTCGTTTATGGGCCGTCCAGAGGAGCATCCGAAACAACTGCCATGCTGGATAACCTACACAAATGAACAAACCCATGAAATTATTCGTGGCGGTCTAGACCGTTCCCCTATGTATACTGGTGTAATCGAAGGGGTGGGGCCAAGGTATTGTCCCTCGATTGAGGATAAGATTCACCGATTTGCCTCTAAGTCTAGCCATCAAATTTTTTTAGAGCCTGAAGGCCTTTCTACTAATGAGTTTTACCCTAATGGGATTTCTACAAGTCTGCCATTTGATGTACAAATAAATTTGGTTCATAGTATTTCTGGCTTAGAAAATGCACATATTTTGCGCCCAGGATACGCCATTGAGTACGACTATTATGATCCTCGGTCTTTGACGCAAAGTTTAGAATCTAAGCAAATAGAGGGATTATTTTTTGCAGGCCAAATTAACGGGACAACTGGATACGAGGAGGCCGCTGCTCAAGGTCTTCTCGCGGGCGTAAATGCCGGTTTAAGAGTTCAAGGAAAAGATTCATGGCGCCCATTAAGAAGTGAGGCTTACCTTGGTGTTTTGGTTGATGACTTAACGACTAAAGGCGTTCAAGAACCATATCGTATGTTTACTAGCAGAGCTGAATATCGTTTAAGTTTGCGAGAAGATAATGCAGATATTCGATTAACCGAGCTAGGGCGCACTATGGGCTTGGTTGATGACGAACGATGGGCTTTTTACTGCAAAAAAAGAGAGGCTGTTTCACGTGAAACATCAAGATTGATGTCGACTTGGGTTTCGCCAAAGAACTTAACTCCTGAAGAAAGTATACAAATCTTGGGTCAGCCTTTAACCCACGAATATAGCTTGGCTGAACTATTAAAAAGACCACAGATTACTTATCAGCTTTTATCGCAGGCACTAGAGGGTCGTTGGGCTTCGCAAAAAACAGATTTTGATTTACCTTTGCAAAATCAAATTAATGAACAGGTTGAAATAGTTATTAAGTATCAGGGTTATATTGATCGGCAAGCAATTGAAATTGAACGCCATGCTTACTATGAGAATGTGGAGTTGCCCAAAAGAATGGATTATGCCCTAGTTGGTGGATTATCTAATGAGGTTCGCCAAAAGTTAGACCAGCATCAGCCTCAAACCATTGGGCAGGCGGCCCGCATATCGGGGGTCACTCCCGCTGCAATTTCTATTCTTCTAGTACACTTAAAAAAAGGTGCCAGCCTAAAAAGTGTCACAGTATGAGTGCTTTTAATGAGGAGTTATTTCTGGATCGCGTTCAGCAGGGGCTAAAGCAACTATTAATCCCTTTTACGACAACGCAATTAGAGCAACTACATACCTTTAGTATTGAGTTTTTTAAGTGGAATGGAGTCCATAATTTAAGCGCCATTAGTAGTGATGAGGAATTCTTGGGCGCCCATGTCATGGATTCTTTGGGTGCTATAAAGCCTATTATGAAAGCAGTAAAGATGGGCTTGTTACCCAGTCAATCGAAAATTGCAGACTTGGGGGCTGGGGGTGGTTTTCCCGGCATGCTTTTAGCTATTTTTTTGCCAGAATTTGAGTTCTATCTAGTAGAGGCAATTAGGAAAAAAACAGCTTTTTTACAGCACGTTAAGGGTCGTTTAAAGCTAAGCAATGTAAAGATTGTGGAGCAAAGAATTGAGCTATTTGCTAAAGAGCGGCCAAAGTCAATGGATGCAACGATTTCACGAGCCTTTACAGAGTTAAAGCATTTTATAGACTACTGTGTCCCATTAATAAAAGAAGGTGGCATTATGTTCGCCATGAAATCACAGAAAATCGCATTTGAGCTAGAGTCCATGTCGAATGATCACCAAGTTGTATTCAACGAAGAGTTAGACATTCCGTATTTAGATGCCTATAGATGTATTTTAGCGATACAAACCGTGAGAAAATTAGAGAGTTAAATTAGGAACTGAAGATGGCTAAGATATTTTGTATCGCCAATCAAAAGGGCGGGGTTGGAAAAACGACAACAGCAATTAATTTGGCTGCTGGACTTGCAGCTTTAAGGCAGCGCGTTTTATTGGTTGACTTAGATCCTCAAGGCAATGCGACGATGGGCTCTGGCGTGGATAAGCACCAACTAAATGACTCGATTTACCAAGTATTGATTGGGCATAGTAGTATAAAAAAATCAAAATATCCTTCTGAATCAGGTGGTTATGATGTCATTCCGGCGAACCGTAATCTAGCAGGCGCAGAAATAGAGTTGGTGGATTTTGATCATCGAGAGTCTATTTTAAGAAATGCATTGCAAGAAGTTGGGGATGAGTATGATTTCATATTGATCGACTGCCCCCCGGCACTCTCTTTGCTGACCTTAAATGGACTCTGTGCAGCTAATGGAGTCATTGTGCCCATGCAATGTGAGTACTTTGCATTAGAGGGTCTGTCAGATTTGGTCAATAGTATTAAGCAAGTTCATGCGAATTTGAATCAAGATTTGAAAATTATTGGACTACTAAGAGTGATGTTTGATCCAAGAACGGCTCTACAACAGCAGGTGTCTCAACAACTCATCCAACATTTTGGGGATAAGGTTTTTAAAACAATTATTCCTCGTAATGTTCGTTTGGCAGAAGCGCCATCTTATGGTATTCCTGGTGTTGTATATGATAAGTCGTCACGGGGCGCTAAGGCCTATATTGAGTTTGGCGCTGAAATGATAGAAAGAATAAAGAGTCTTTAACAATGATGAAAAAGAAAGGCCTAGGCAGAGGGCTTGAAGTACTGCTCGGGGAGTCCATTGATCTCAGTGGTCAAGACCCAAAAATGAGCTCCACTGAACTACAACTTACCCAACTTCAAAGAGGCAAGTACCAGCCGCGCATGCAAATGCGTGAGAGTGAGCTTGAGGAGCTCGCTCAAAGTATTCGCACCCAAGGAGTGATGCAACCGCTTTTAGTCAGGTCTATTGGTAATAATAAATACGAAATAATTGCAGGCGAACGAAGGTTTAGAGCCGCCGCAATTGCGGGCTTAGAGGCGGTACCAGTCCTTATAAAAAATGTAGATGATCAAACTGCTGCAGCGATGGCATTAATTGAAAACATGCAGCGCGAGGACTTAAATCCGTTAGAGGAGGCTGATGGCTTAGCGAGATTAATTGCAGATTTTGGATTTACACATGAGCAAGCCGCACAAGTGGTTGGTAAATCAAGAAGTGCGGTTAGCAACTTATTGCGTTTAACTCAACTGAGTAAGTCAGTGCAAGCTTTATTAATGTCTGGCGAGATTGATATGGGCCATGCAAGAGCATTATTACCAATACCCACCGCCATGCAAATAGGTCTTGCCCAGCGTGTTGCGGCTCAAGGCTTATCTGTCAGAGAGACAGAAAAGTTAGCTAGCGGTTTATTAAATACAAGCAAAAAAAATAATGCGAATGATACAAATAAAACTCAGGGAAACAAAAAGCCTGATCCGGACCTTAAAAGAATAGAAACACAAATGTCAGATGCAATAGGGTTAGCCGTGGAAATTAAATCACGGACAAGAGGCGGTGAGATAAAAATAAAGTTTTCGCATGCAGACGAGTTAAATAACCTATTTAAAAAAATTGGCATTTCAAGCTAAATCAAGCAAAGATGGCATATAAAAACTTAGATGAGGAAGAAGACACCTCAGAAAAAGGACATAAAACCTTGAGTCGCGCCGAAGTTTTAGAGATATTTAATGAAAAAGACTTATCGCCCAGAGTGACAAGCCCATGGCAAGTTGTGACACTTCAATGTGTTTTAACATTTGCGTTTACAATCACTGCTCTGATTTGTAGCTTGATTTTTGATGTGAAAAACCATGCTCTTTCAGTAGTGTTGGGGGGGGCATTAGGGTTTGTCCCCGGTTCTATGTTTATAATACGTGTTCAAGCTATTAAGAAAACTTTAGCTGGTGGAGCAAAAAGATTTATAAGTACATGGATTTATGCAGAAGTCATAAAAATTACACTTACGTTAACTATAATAATTTTTGTTATTCGCCTGTACCCTGATTTAGAGTGGATTTCTTTTTTGGGGATGTTTTTTATAACCTTGCAGGCGTATTGGTTAGTGGGTTTTATTAAGATTGTTAAATAAGTTACTTAGGGTATTGGAAAAATTTAGATGTCATCAGAAGCCTCGTCTACAAAAGCATTACAACCTACAGAATATATACTTGAGCATTTGACCAATTTTAATAATACTGGTCATGCTCAAACTGCAATTGTCGATTTCAGTATTTTGAACTATGACACTATTTTTTGGTCATTAACCATGGGTCTGTTAGCGGTAGGATTGCTTGCCTTAGCTGCTAGACATGTAACATCTGGGGTTCCTGGTAGATTTCAAGCTTTGGTTGAAATGTTAGTAGAGCTCGTTGATACGCAGTCTAAAAATATTGTCCACGGAGATAGAACATATATTGCTCCATTGGCCCTTTTTGTATTTTGCTGGATAGTATTTATGAATACTTTAGACCTAATACCAATAGACTGGGTAAACGGGGTCAATGGTATTTTGAGCGTTTTCCATTTACACATACCGCATCATAAAGTAGTGCCAACGACGGACTTAAATGGAACTTTAGGAATGTCTGTATCTGTACTTTTAATCATTCTCTATTACAGTATAAAAATAAAAGGCATTGGCGGTTTTGCGCATGAATTAGTTTCAGCGCCATTTGGTGCAAAATGGTTTTTAGCGCCTTTTAACTTAATGATTAATTTAATCGAGTATGTTGCAAAAACAATTACGTTAGGTATGCGACTTTTTGGAAACATGTACGCAGGAGAGTTGCTATTTCTTCTCATTGCTTTACTTGGAAGTATGTGGACATTTGGTGTAGATCTGAGTATTTTGGGTTTTGTAGGGCACGTGATTGCCGGTGCAGCCTGGGCAATTTTTCACATTTTAGTAATTCTGCTGCAAGCTTTTATTTTTATGATGCTTACCTTAGTTTATATAGGTCAGGCACATAGTCATCACTAATTTTCATTTTCATTTTTTTAATTAACTAGGAGCAAATATGCTAAATCAATTCATCGCAAATATTCAAGGTATGACAGCCATAGGTATCAGTATCATCATTGGCCTTGGCGCTATCGGAGCCTGTTTGGGTATTGGACTAATGGGTGGAAAATATATTGAAGCTTGTGCACGTCAACCAGAATTGATGGAGCCATTGCAAACAAAAATGTTCTTATTAGCAGGTTTGATTGATGCGGCGTTCCTAATTGGTGTAGGTATTGCAATGCTTTTCGCGTTTGCAAACCCGTTGTTATCAAAGTTAACAGCTTAATAGATATTTTTACGTTGACTACTACTGCATGCAGTAGTTTTGTCAAATTGAACCGAAAGGAAAAGCCGTGAATCTGAACGCGACCTTATTCGCGCAAATGGTTGTCTTTTTTATCCTCTGGTGGGTTGTAGCCAAATTTGTTTGGCCTCCGCTAGTGAAAGCATTAGATGAAAGAGCTACCAAAATTGCAGATGGATTAGCAGCAGCTGAAAAGGGTAAAACTGATTTTGAGTTTGCCACCAAGCGCGCTGAACAAGCTCTTACAGAAGCAAGAAGTGAAGGCGCTCAACGCATTGCTGAAGCTGAAAAACGTGCGCAACTTAGCGCCGAAGAGATTAAGCAAAATGCTCAAACAGAGGCTGCAATGATCATTGCACAAGCCAAGGCTGAAGCGGAACAGCAAATTATTCGTGCGCGTGATGAGTTAAGAGCTCAGGTAGCAACTTTGGCAGTTAAAGGCGCAGAGCAAATTTTGCGTAAGGAAATTAATCCTGCGGCGCATGCTGCTCTTTTAGATCAATTGAAAGCAGAACTATAAATGGCTGATATTGCAACGATAGCGCGACCTTATGCTGAGGCTTTAGCTGGTTCAGCCAAGCCAGAGGAAATGGGAAAATGGTCTGAACAATTAGAAACTTTATCTCAGTTAGCCAGTAATCCTGAGGTCGCTGAACTTGCTTCGAACCCTAACGTTTCGCAATCTCAGTTGGTTGATTTAATGCTTGCGGGAATCAAATCAGAAGTCTCACCCGCACTGCACAAGTTCATTATCTTACTTACCATGAATCACCGTATTGCTGCACTACCTGAAATTTCAAAGCAGTTTGATGCTATTAAAAACTCCCGTGAAGGCTCGGCCGAAGTACACATTATTAGTGCATTTCCAATGAGTGAAGATGAAATAAATAGTTTGGTTTTGGTCATTGCAAAACGATTTGGTAATAAGAATTTAAAGCCAACGATATCCATCGACCCTGAGTTAATTGGAGGTGTTCGAGTACAAGTTGGTGATGAAGTATTGGATACATCAGTAAAGTCACGTCTTGAGGCGATGCAGGCTGCTTTACTTGTGTGAGCGAAATAATAAGTAGTACAACGAAATTAAAAGACCCTAGGAGTTATAAATGCAACTTAACCCATCCGAGATCAGTGAACTGATCAAAAGTCGAATTAGCAGTGTTGGAGTAGACGCTGAAGTTCGTAATCAAGGTACTGTTATCTCAGTAACAGACGGTATTTGCCGAGTGCACGGATTATCTGGTGTGATGCAAGGTGAAATGTTAGAGTTTCCAAACAACACTTTTGGATTAGCCCTCAATTTAGAGCGCGACTCTGTTGGTGCCGTTATTCTTGGCGCCTATGAACATATTTCTGAGGGTGACCCCGTTAAATGTACAGGCAGAATTCTTGAAGTTCCGGTTGGTCCTGAGTTACTTGGACGAGTTGTAAACACACTTGGTCAACCAATTGATGGCAAAGGTCCGATCAATGCGAAGGCTACAGATATTATTGAAAAAGTTGCTCCAGGCGTTATCGCACGTCAGTCAGTTAGTCAACCACTCCAAACGGGTCTGAAGTCTATCGACGCTATGGTACCAATTGGCCGTGGTCAGCGCGAATTAATTATTGGTGACAGACAAACAGGTAAGACAGCGGTTGCTATCGATGCAATTATTAATCAAAAAGGCAAAGGTGTATATTGCGTATACGTTGCAATTGGTCAGAAGGCTTCGACGATTAATAACGTGGTTCGTAAATTAGAAGAGCACGGTGCCTTAGCCTTCACGATCATCGTAGCAGCAACTGCATCAGATTCAGCCGCAATGCAATATCTCTCCGCTTATGCAGGATGCACGATGGGTGAATATTTTAGAGATCGTGGTGAAGATGCATTAATTGTCTATGATGACTTAACTAAGCAAGCGATTGCATACCGTCAAGTATCACTTCTTTTACGCAGACCTCCAGGACGTGAAGCATATCCTGGCGATGTATTTTATTTGCATTCAAGATTGCTTGAGCGTGCAGCTCGAGTCAATGCAGAATACGTTGAAAAGTTTACTAATGGAGAAGTTAAAGGTAAAACGGGTTCCTTAACGGCGTTACCAATTATTGAGACGCAAGCTGGCGACGTATCTGCCTTCGTGCCAACGAACGTGATTTCTATTACTGATGGTCAAATATTCTTAGAAACAGATTTATTTAATGCTGGTGTTCGACCAGCGATTAACGCGGGTATTTCCGTGTCGCGAGTTGGTGGCGCCGCTCAAACTAAGGTAATCAAAAAATTATCTGGCGGTATTCGAACTGACCTTGCTCAGTATCGTGAATTAGCAGCTTTCTCACAATTTGCCTCAGACTTAGATGATGCAACAAGAAAGCAATTAGATCGCGGAAAGAGGGTTACTGAATTACTTAAACAAGCGCAGTACAACCCGCAACAGGTTTGGCAACTAGCATCATCATTGTTTGCAGCCAATAATGGCTTTTTAGATAACGTTGAAGTTAAAGATATTCTCCCGT
Organism: Polynucleobacter sp.; assembly: GCA_040403635.1. Lineage (GTDB taxonomy): Bacteria > Pseudomonadota > Gammaproteobacteria > Burkholderiales > Burkholderiaceae > Polynucleobacter. Next base: position 18,556 of record JBBAKF010000011.1, on the reverse strand, counting down.
TTGAAAAGGGAATGATGGATCACCTTAAGTCTAAGTATGCAGATTTAATTGGCCGCATAGAAGATACAAAAGAGTTATCTAAAGATGATGAGGCCGCCTTAAAAGGTGCTATTGAAGACTTTAAACGTTCAGCTTCTTTCTAAATAAAGAAGCGAGGAGAGCCGCGTGGCTGGAACTAAAGAAATACGAAGCAAAATCAAAAGCGTACAAAATACGCGGAAGATTACTAAAGCGATGGAAATGGTCGCAGCATCTAAGATGCGTCGTGCTCAGGAGCGAATGAGAGCTGCTAGGCCGTATGCATCAAAAATTAGAAATGTGGCCGCAAATATAACTCGGGCTAATCCAGAATATCGTCCGCCCTTTATGATGCAACGTGAAGTAAAAAATGTTGGAATTATTTTAATTACAACAGATAAAGGTCTTTGCGGTGGTTTAAATACCAATATATTGCGGATGCTTACTAATAGCATGAAAAGTTGGCACGGCGAAAAGAAAGAAATGTTGTGCACGGCAATTGGAGCTAAAGGGTTTCAGTTTTTAAATCGTATTAAGGCGAAGTTGGTTTCTCATGCAACTCATTTGGGAGACAAACCATCTTTAGACGATTTAATTGGTACGATTAAAGTGCAATTAGATGCTTTTGAAAAAGGTGAAATTGATGCGATTTACCTTTGTTATAACCGTTTTATTAATACGATGAAACAAGAGCCGGTGATTGAACAAGTATTGCCGTTATCTGCAAATAGTCTCGAGCAAACATCACAAGAAGCTTTGGCTTACGGATGGGATTATATCTATGAGCCAGACGCTCAAACGGTGCTTGATGACTTGCTAAAGAAATATGTTGAAGCGTTGATATATCAAGCCGTTTCAGAAAACATGGCATCCGAACAATCGGCTCGGATGGTTGCTATGAAGTCCGCTTCAGATAATGCGAAGAATTTGATTGCGGAACTTCAGCTTGACTATAACAAGACACGACAAGCTGCAATTACGAAAGAGTTATCAGAGATTGTCAGTGGTGCGTCGGCAGTTTAATTTAAAGAATTGTAAATATTGATTTGATTGGAGAAATGCGATGAGTAACGGAAATATCGTTCAATGTATTGGAGCTGTTGTTGATATTCAGTTCCCACGCGACGGGATGCCAAAGGTATATGATGCCTTGGTTTTAGAGGAAAGTAATGAAGCCTCATTTGCTGAAAAAGGTTTAACATTTGAGGTTCAACAACAGCTTGGTGATGGTGTTGTTAGAACGATTGCACTAGGATCAAGCGATGGCTTACGTCGAGGAATGAGCGTACGTGGCACAGGAGCACCTATTTCCGTGCCAGTTGGACCTGCAACACTTGGTCGTATTATGGATGTCCTTGGAAGACCAATTGATGAAGCTGGTCCAATTGCGACTGAAGAGCGCCGGGCGATTCACCAACCTGCACCTAAATTTGATGAGTTATCACCCTCTGTAGACTTGCTCGAAACAGGTATCAAAGTGATTGACTTGGTTTGTCCTTTTGCTAAGGGTGGTAAGGTTGGTCTATTCGGTGGTGCCGGTGTTGGTAAAACGGTCAACATGATGGAGTTAATTAATAACATTGCTAAACAACACGCTGGACTTTCAGTATTTGCTGGTGTGGGTGAAAGAACACGTGAAGGTAATGACTTTTATCATGAGATGAAAGACTCTAACGTTCTAGATAAAGTTGCCATGGTTTTTGGTCAGATGAATGAACCTCCAGGTAACCGTCTTCGTGTAGCTTTAACCGGATTATCAATGGCGGAAAGTTTCCGTGATGAAGGGCGTGATATTTTATTCTTCGTGGATAATATTTATCGTTATACATTGGCTGGTACAGAAGTATCTGCATTGTTAGGTCGTATGCCTTCAGCTGTAGGATATCAACCAACTTTAGCAGATGAGATGGGTCGTTTACAAGAACGTATTACATCAACTAAAACTGGTTCTATTACATCTATTCAAGCTGTATATGTTCCAGCAGATGACTTGACAGATCCATCACCTGCTACAACTTTCCAGCACTTAGATTCGACAGTGGTTCTATCAAGAGATATTGCTGCATTGGGAATCTACCCTGCGGTTGATCCCTTGGATTCTACAAGCCGACAGTTAGACCCATTAGTTGTTGGATCAGAACATTATGCGGTAGCACGTGGTGTTCAGACAACTTTGCAACGTTACAAAGAGTTACGAGATATTATTGCTATTTTAGGTATGGATGAACTATCGCCTGAAGATAAGCAAGCTGTAGCTCGCGCACGTAAGATTCAACGCTTCTTGTCTCAACCATTCCACGTAGCAGAGGTATTTACAGGCTCTCCAGGTAAATATGTCACACTGAAAGAAACGATTCGTGGATTTAAGATGATTGTTGATGGTGAATTAGATCACTTGCCAGAGCAAGCATTTTACATGGTTGGTACGATTGATGAAGCGATCGAAAAAGCTAAGAAGCTTTAATTTTGAGAAGGTTTTAATACATTATGGCGTCCATACATGTTGAAGTAGTGAGTGCGGAAAGCTCGATTTATTCAGGTGAGGCAAGTTTTATTGCTTTACCTGGAGAGTCAGGTGAATTGGGTATATTGCCTGGTCATACACCATTAATTACTCGAATTCGGCCAGGATCAGTGAGAATTGAAAAACTCGATGGTAGCGAAGAGTTTGTATTTGTTGCCGGTGGAATTTTAGAAGTGCAGCCTAATGCAGTCACGGTTTTAGCTGACACAGCAATACGCGGGGCAGATTTAGATGAAGCAAAAGCGAGTGAAGCTAAGCGTAAGGCTGAAGAACTGATGGCAACAAGAGGGTCAGATATAGAGTTTGCTCACGCCCAATCAGAATTTGCTCTCGCCGCAGCGCAATTGGCTGCAATTGCAAGATTCAGAAGAAAAAAGTAAATATTAATCAAAATGTCAGGCAACACTTTCCCTGAATTAATGAACGACAGGTTTTTAAAGGCCTGCCGATATGAAAAGCTTGATACAACGCCTATTTGGCTAATGAGACAAGCTGGAAGATACCTTCCTGAGTACAATAAAACAAGAGCAAAAGCAGGCAGCTTTTTACAGCTTGCGAAAAACCCGCAACTGTCTTCTGAGGTTACATTGCAGCCGATCGATCGGTACGGTTTAGATGCGGCTATATTGTTTTCGGATATATTGACCATCCCAGATGCTATGGGATTAGGTCTAAGTTTTGAACAGGGTGAAGGACCTAGGTTTGAACGTCCCTTACGGTCAGAAAAAAGCATTAAAGAATTACGACCGGCAGATATGGATCAGCTGAAATATGTATTTGATGCCGTAAGTCAAATCAAAAAAGACCTGATGCAAGATGGCAAACAACGTGTTCCATTAATCGGTTTTTCAGGGAGCCCGTGGACCTTAGCCTGTTATATGGTTGAGGGTGCTGGATCTAAAGATTTTCAAGAAACAAAAACCTTATTGTATAAGCGCCCAGATTTAATGCGCCATATTTTAGAAGTTAATATCAAGTCCGTAACAGAATATTTAAGATTACAGATTGATGCTGGCGCTCAAGCAATCATGTTGTTTGATACTTGGGGAGGACTGCTCTCATCTTCCGACTATTTGGAATTCTCACTTGGACCGATGAAAGAAGTAATTCGACGACTACAAGAAGATCGAATCGTAAAAGAACAAGTGCCTATTTTGTTATTCTCTAAAGGCGGAGCTATTTGGTTAAATGAAATGGCAAAATCAGGAGCTAGTGTTTTAGGTCTAGATTGGACAGTCTCATTAAATAAAGCGAGAGAAATGTTGGGCGAACATAAAATCACTCTACAGGGAAATCTTGATCCATTAGTGTTGCTTGGTGATCAAAAGATCATTAGGAATAAGGTTGCTGAACTCTTTAACGAGTTAGCGCTTACTAAGCCCATAGATAATAATTTGTCAGCCCTTGATGGCCATATTTTTAATTTAGGACACGGAATTTCTCAATTTACACCACCAGAAAATGTTGTGTGTTTAATTGATGCTATCAGAACAGAGTCAAAAAGACTGCGTACAATATAAGTTATACACAGGGTAATTCCTAAAACTAACAGAACAGTGCTTTGTAGAGGAAAGAAGATTTAAATTCTACATAAATGTTCCAAGCCACTGATTATAAAAAATAAATACGTATTTATAAAAAAAAATATAATAATATTTGAAAAAAACAAATTCAATTTTGAAAGCTTTGGCTTATAAACAATCCACAGAGTTATCCACAGGACGAATACTTAGAGGTCCGAGAAAATAACACAGTGATAAAGCCATAAAGCATCGATTAATTAAGGAAAATAACTATTCAACACATTGTAAAAATTGTCCTCGATATTCCAATATTCAAATTATTTGACTACATTTGGGACGAAGAGGTATTACAAAAAAAGCCAGAAATAGGTCAAGTTGTAAAAGTAGAATTTGGAAAAAAGATAAAAGTAGGAATAATCTTACAAATTAATGCCAATAATTCAGGCGCAGTTGATCACCAGGCTGAATTAAAAACAGTTATTGATTATGCAAAACAGGGTCAATTAGACCATCAAATCATAGAACTAAGCAAGTTTGCTTCTAAATATTATTTAAAGCCAATCGGCGAAGTATTATTTTCAAGTTTACCAGCTAACTGGAAAAAACCAGAAAAATGGCCTCTTATAGAAAAACAAAATAAGAAATACCTATCAAAAAAGGAACAAAGCACAGAAATAACGCCATTGAGTTTTAGTCTTAATGACGAGCAACAGTATTGTTATGAATACTTATGTAAAACCTCCAGTATGAAAAAATACGAATTAATATTACTAAAGGGGATAACAGGAAGTGGTAAAACAGCTGTTTATTTGCAATGGTTGAAAGAAGTTCTTCAAGATAAAACGGCACAGTGTTTAATACTTGTCCCAGAGATCAATCTAACACCACAACTAGAAAAAACTATAAAAGACATATTTGTAAATGATGAGGTATCGGTTTTACATAGCAATATAACGTCATTACAAAGAAATTTAGCGTGGAAAAAAATACAAGATGGTGCGTCAAGAGTGATCATAGGAACAAGATTAAGTATTTTCGCACCAATACCAAATATAAAAGCTATTGTCGTAGACGAAGAACATGACAATTCCTATAAGCAACAAGAGGGATTGCGATATAACGCAAGAGATTTAGCAATCTGGCGCGCTGCAGAATTACAAATACCAATAGTTTTGACATCTGCAACCCCATCAAGTGAAACTTGGCAAAAGGTAATCAATAAGAAGATGACATTATTGACCCTGACACAAAAGGCAAAAAAGGGAGCGAGTATTGCAAAAGTTCATGTTTTGGATTTGGCTAGAGCAAGAAAAAATAAGCAACTAGACGAACATGGATTAAGTAATGACTTGATTGAAGTAATACAAAAAACATGGAAAAAACAATTACAAACTCTGATTTATATCAATCGAAGAGGTTATGCTCCAATTTTATTTTGTGGCGCTTGTAATTGGAAATCTGCTTGTAAAAAATGTAGTGCATGGATGGTGGTACATAAAAAAAAGAATCCGACAGGACAAAAATTATTACATTGCCACCATTGCGGTGCAAGCCAACATGCACCAGTTGGCTGTCCAGATTGTGGTAACCAAGACCTCTCTACAATAGGAATGGGAACGCAAAAAATAGAGGAGCATCTTGAAAAACTTTTCCCAGAAATAGAAATTATTAGGGTAGATAGCGATACTTCAAACTCAAAGGGGGGAGCCGAAAAAAACTTCGAAAAAATACATCAAGGCAATCCACTCATTATTATTGGAACACAGATGATCATCAAAGGACATGATTTTCAAAGTATAGAGTCTATTATTGTTTTAGATGTCGATAAAAGTTTATTCTCGCAAGATTTTCGGGCCATCGAAAAATTACATGCACAACTCGTGCAAGTAGCGGGAAGAGCGGGAAGAAGTGATAAAACAGAACAAGCAAATATTTACTTACAAACAGAATTTGTAGACCATCCAATATTTACAGCTTTGGCAGATGAAAACGATGTTCAATTCATCACAAACATTGTGAAGGAAAGAGAAAGTTATTTATTACCGCCACATACACATCAAGCATTAATTATTGCAGAGTCGAAAAGTGAACAAAACAATAAAGAATCGTTATTGGATCTAAAAAACTATTTAGAAGCAGAGTCAGAAACGCAATGTCAAATCAGTGATCCAATGCCTAGAGTTTTACAAAGGCTGTCTGGACAGGAAAGAAACCAAATACTCATTGAGTCAACAAATAGACAAGCGATACAAACTATTCTTGAAAAAGCGCTTGATTACATCGAAACTGTGAAAAAAAAATCACGATCAGTCAAGTTTAATATTGATCGTGATCCAATACAGTTTTAGGTAGATGCATACTCACTTATAGGCACACAAGCACAAAATAAATGCCGATCACCATGGACGTTATCAACTCTTCCAACAGGCGGCCAATATTTATTAGATTTCAAGCGTGATACTGGATAAGCTGCAATCTCGCGAGAATATGGGTGTGTCCAAGTATCTTTGAGAAGGCTGTGAGCAGTATGTGGAGCATTTTTGAGTGGGTTATCTAAAGGGTCAAAAGAGCCAGTGATAACCTTTTCAATTTCATCACGAATACAAACCATAGCTTCAATAAAACGATCGATTTCAGCTTTAGTCTCACTTTCAGTGGGCTCAATCATTAAAGTTCCAGGAACGGGAAAACTCATGGTTGGCGCATGAAAACCAAAATCCATTAAACGTTTTGCAACATCTTCATTGCTGATTCCAGAGAGTTTTTGTAATGGACGAATATCAATAATACATTCATGCGCAACAAGATCATTTTGCCCTTTGTATAGAATTGGATAATGTGGAGCAAGTTTTTTTGCAATATAGTTGGCAGACAAAATAGAAACTTCAGTAGCCAGACGCAAACCTGAAGAACCCATCATGGCAACGTACATCCAAGAAATTGGCAAGATGGATGCAGATCCAAAAGGAGCAGCACTAATTCTAGAAATTTGATGATAAGGATTTGCAATTAATTGCGCTGTGAAGGAAGCGGGTAAAAAGGCAGCCAAGTGCGCTTTAGCAGCAATAGGACCAACACCAGGACCACCACCACCGTGGGGGATACAAAATGTCTTATGCAAATTCAGGTGACTAACATCTCCACCAAAATGACCAGGAGATGCAGTTCCTACTAAAGCATTCATATTAGCGCCGTCAATATAAACTTGACCACCATGAGCATGTATTAATTCACATACATCCTTAACGGCAATTTCAAAGACACCATGCGTAGAGGGATAAGTAATCATCATGGCTGAAAGATGCGATGCATGTAGTACAACTTTAGACTTAAGGTCTGAATAATCAATGTTGCCATTGTCATCACAAGCCACTACAACAACAGTCATTCCTGCCATTTGTGCCGAAGCGGGATTTGTACCGTGTGCCGAGGAAGGGATTAGGCAAATATTACGATGACTATCACCACGAGACTCATGATAGGCTTTAATAACAAGCAGTCCAGCATATTCTCCTTGGGAGCCAGCGTTGGGCTGAAGCGAAACACAGTCGTAACCTGTAGCAGCACACATCATCTGCTCAACTTGTTCAATCAATTGTGCATAGCCAGTCCATTGCTCTTTTGGGGCAAAAGGATGAATTTGATTGAATGCTGGCCAAGAAATGGGAAGCATTTCACTACTCGCATTGAGTTTCATCGTGCATGAACCAAGCGGGATCATCGTACGATCTAAAGCAAGATCTTTGTCCGAAAGACGACGTAAATATCTCAGCATCTCATGTTCAGAATGATAACGATTAAAAGTTGGATGTGTTAGATAAGAATCAGTACGCATCAGATCAGCAGCAAATCCTTGCGGCAAATCTTGCGTAAGCATTTTTAAAGTGTCATCTGAAAATGCAATATCAAAAATAGTGAAAAGATCTTGTAGATCAAGATCAGTAAAAGTTTCATCTAAAGAGATAGCAATATGCCGCGAATCAATTAACCTTAAATTGATCCCTAATTGTTTAGCTTTTGTAATCAATGAGGGAGCATGATCAACTTGCACTTCTATCGTATCGAACCACTGTGAATTAAGAACATTAAAACCATGTTGACGAAGACCAGTAACGCATAACGAAGTATAAAAATGTGTTCTTTGGGCAATCTTTTTTAAACCTTCAGGCCCATGATAAACAGCATACATACTGGCAATAACCGCTAAAAGAACTTGTGCAGTACAAATATTTGAAGTGGCTTTTTCGCGACGAATATGTTGTTCTCTTGTTTGTAAAGCCAAGCGATAGGCAGTATTCCCCTCAGAGTCAAGACTCACACCAACAAGTCGGCCAGGCATGTTTCGCTTATAAGCATCCTTCGTAGCTAAAAAAGCAGCATGAGGACCACCAAACCCAATTGGGACACCAAACCTTTGAGAATTTCCAATCACAATGTCAGCATTGAGGCTGCCAGGAGACTTCAGAAGTGTTAGAGCCAATAAATCAGCGGCAACAATAAACATGCCTTTATTCGAATGGATGTGTTGACTGAACTTTAAATAGTCAGCCTCAGAATGTAGTGAGCCTTTACCACCAGGATATTGAATAAGAGCGGCAAACACGTCGTGTTGGTAAATATTTGATAAGTCATCCACAATGATATTGATATCAAGTGGTTTTGCACGTGTTTTTATCACTTCAATTGTTTGCGGAAAGACATCTGAAGCAATAAAAAAAGAATTTGCCGAGGACTCACAGGAACGTAAAGCTAAGGTCATTGCTTCAGCCGCGGCAGTACCTTCATCAAGCATGGAAGCATTGGCAATATCCATACCAGTTAAATCAATAATCATTTGTTGAAAGTTAATAATTGCTTCTAACCTACCTTGAGAAATTTCAGGTTGATAAGGTGTGTAAGCGGTATACCAAGCGGGATTTTCTAAAATATTCCTTTGAATTACAGCGGGTGTAATCGTGTTGTAATAACCTTGCCCAATCCAACTTTTAAGAACACTATTTTTACTAGCAATTGTTTTTAATTGTTCTAAAGCCTCAATTTCAGATAGTGGTTCTGTAAAGTTAGCCAATGGCAGGGCTGTGGACTCGCGAATCGAGTCTGGCACAACCGCTTCAATTAAACCCTCTAAAGAGTTAAATCCCAAAAACCGCAACATGGACTCTAGTTCATTTGATCTTGGACCAATATGACGGCCATGAAATTCAGCATGTGTCTGTAATGCATTAGGTAGGAGTGAAGATGACATATCAACTATTCCCCAATGGAAGACTTGTAAGATTGAGCATCAAGAAGCAAATCTAACTCAGAAAGATTACTCGGTTTAATTTTAAAAAACCAAGATTCATAAGGGGCGGAATTAATTAACTCGGGTGAATTTTTTAAATCTTCATTAATAGCGACGATCTCACCACTGATTGGGGCGTAGATATCACTAGCCGCCTTTACAGATTCGACAACGGCACAAGTGCCCTTACTAATAACTTGTTGTCCAAGCTTAGGTAATTCGATAAAAACAATATCACCAAGAGCATCTTGTGCATGGTGAGTAATTCCGATGGAATACGATCCTTCATCATTAGATATACACCACTCATGAGAAGATGCATACTTTAAATTTTGGGGTACAGACATAAAAATCTCCTAGAAAATTAAATAAGAATTTGACCGCGACGCACAAAAGCAGGTTTAACAATTTGCGCATCAAGAACTTGATCACGAATACAAACTTGAACTACAGAGCCGATCATTTGGCCCTTTGGTAATCGAGCAAAGCCTATAGACTTTTCGAGTGAGGGGCTATAGGTACCAGAACAAATTTCACCATTACCCAAAGGAGTAATGACTTTTTGATGACCACGAAGAACGCCCCGACTCAAAAGAACTAGGCCCATAAAATCGGCATGTTGGCCTAAACGTGCTAGGGCAGACTTCCCGATAAAATCGCGTGAAGATTTCAAATCTACAGTCCAAGCAAGACCACTATCTAACGGGTTTGTATGCGCTCCCATATCTTGGCCATACAGGTTATATCCCGCCTCAATTCGTAAAGTATCTCGAGCACCAAGGCCGGCTGGCTTTAGCTGATCTTGCTTAAGTAAAAAATCCCAAACCGCTTGGCCCATATTTAGGGGAATACCGATTTCAAATCCATCCTCACCTGTATAGCCAGTTCTAGCAAACATGAGTTCGCCAAATGCAGTTGTTAAGAATTGAACATGAAAATAATTAAGACTTTGAAGCTCTTGGGCAATATTTGGAAAGGCTTGCGCAAGAATCTTCGCAGATTGAGGCCCTTGAATTGCGAGTAAAACCTCGGGATCTCGCTGTTGCTCAAGATCTTGACGGCGCGGGATCAAAGAAAGGTCTTTAAAATGGCTTGCTTGCTCAGTCATCCAGGCCAGATCTCCAGCAGCAGTTGAGGCATTGATTACGAGTCTGTAACGATCCTCAAGCTTATAGACTATGAGGTCATCGATAATCCCACCCTCCTCATTTAACATGCAAGAGTAAAGCCCTTTTCCGGACTGGATTAACTTTTCAATATTATTTGCCAAAAGAAGGCTTAAGAATCTTGATGCGTCTGATCCAAAACAATCAACAATTGCCATATGAGATACATCAAATAAACTTGCGTCTGATCTAGTATGTAAATGCTCCGAAATTTGGGAGCCATAATGAATCGGCATATCCCAACCGCCAAAATCAATCATTTTGGCACCTAAGGCACGATGAGAAGCATTAAAGATAGTAAGGGATGGCAAAGGAGCCATAGGAATCCTATTTCGGGCCCCCCTGTCCTTGATACCTGAGAGATTACACTTATTTCTAAGTGTTAGCCCCTTCGGTGGGCAACTGAATGCCACTCTCCAGAGTGTTTATGTTGACAGTCCTTTTGCCTGAGCGTTTATGGGCATTGCGCCTTCGGCGGTGATATTCACTCTCTCCTATCAACTGAGTTATTTTACCCTAAACAACAGAAAAATGATGAAAATTGAAAATTTTTGAAATCCACTTGCTATGATGTAAGCATGGTATTAAAAATTGCAATTATCCCCGTTACTCCCTTTGAGCAAAATTGCTCAATTTTGATTTGCGATCAAACACGCCAAGCGGCAGTTGTAGATCCTGGGGGTGATTTGGACAAAATTTATAAAAAAATCAAAAATCTCAATATTTCAGTTGAGCAAATATTGATTACTCATGGGCATGCAGACCATTGCTCAGCAGCTAAAGAGCTAGCACTTACACTTAAAAAACCGATCATAGGGCCGCACATTGATGATCAATTTTGGATTGAACAATTACCAGAGCAAGTAAAAAGATTTGGCTTCAATCATTTAGGGCAATCTTTTACGCCTGATAAATGGCTAGAGGATGGAGATCAGGTCTGGGTTGGACATCAATGCTTAGAAGTAGTCCACTGTCCGGGACATACGCCAGGCCATATTGTATTTGTCGATCTTGCTTCAAGACTTGCCGTTGTGGGAGATGTTCTATTTTCTGGCTCTATTGGGCGCACTGACTTTCCAAGAGGAAATCATGGTGACCTCATTGAGTCAATAAAACAAAAATTAATACCTCTGGGAGATGACATTACATTTGTGCCCGGACATGGACCATTGTCGACTTTCGGTCATGAGCGAATATCTAACCCTTACTTGATCGACTAAAAGGATAAGTTTAAGGCTTAATGGCACCCGTACGGTGTGTACGGTTATAAAGACAACTAGCACAAATCCAGCGTTGCTTACGGTTACTGGTCGGAATCCAAGTTCCACCATCAAGCCGTTTTTCACGACTACAAGAAGAACAAAACTTTAAAGACTGACTGGTTGTTTCAGCAGCCGAAGATGAGGTTGGTGTAGTTGTAGTTGTAGTCATTAATTTAAAGCCTAAGCAACAAAACTCCATTTTAACTCATTTTTAAAATGGAGCCTTTATTGCGGACTCAGGATAACTTTTATAGACTCTGCAGTTTTGTTGCCTTGAAAATCAGTCCAAACTTTATTTTTAAAATCATAAAGCTTACAAAGTTTCGCAGTTTCAAAATACCATGACCACGTAAATGCTTGTTTAATAATACGTCCTGGTAAAACCTCTTCTAACTTATTCTGAGCATTCGAAAGTTGATACAAGGGTACACCCATGTCAACGTGGTGAGCAGTATGCTCCATAATGTGATGCATTAAAGCACCAAATTGGTATTTAAATGTCAAATGCACAGTTGTAGAAACAAAAGGCTGGGCACGCATCCATTCAGATTTGTTGTCATACCAAGATACTGATGTATGTGTATGGTGCACATAAACCACCCAACCGATCATGCCATTCCAAAAAACAAACGGAATCAAAAAGCCACAAATTAGTAATGTCAAAATCGACTGATCTGTTGCCAGGGCAGCAAATACTAAGGCACCAATCCATATAGCTCCAAAGGCTGAAACTAAAAGATTATCTTTCAGAAAAACTTTACGGGTTGATGGCATATTTTTGTTATTTGGAAAATACATCTTATTCCACCAAATTTCAATCATGTAATAAATAGCAGGACCCCAACCGCTACGGTAAAAACGTTCTAAATTTTGACGCCAAACGGGCATAGCTTGAAACTCTTCAATACTTGCTGGCGCCCAAACAAAATCAAAACCTTTCAGGTTCGTTTGACCGTGGTGTACAACATTGTGACCTACTTCCCATAAGCTAAATGGGGTTAAAGAAGGAAGAAAGGCAATACGACCTAGCACCTTATTTAATTCGCGGTGCGGTGTATAGCTTTGATGGCAAGCATCATGGCCTAGAATAAATAAACGACCAATCCAAAAGCCTGCAATATTTCCTAAAATAATCTTCACTAAAAGACTTTCAATAAAAATGACTCCAGCAATAAGTGCGAGCCAAATTAAAATATCAGCTACGAGTAAAATAATCGCTTTTGAAGTTTCTTTGACCGCATATGGCTCAACCCAACTCCGAATAACCTTACGGTGAGGAATCGGCATCCCTTCAGGGATGGGCTGGATATCTATAAGAGAAGGATTGTTTAAAGTAGTTGTCATAATTTGAAAAGTTTTGAATTAGATAGTATTTTATCTATGTTTGTGAATCTATGTTTTTAGCTTGAGAATTTAAGCTTATTTAAAGATTTAGGGATTGAAAAACAACAATAAGGAGAGCACAAAATATGAAAGTGTTGTTTGATTGCAACAATATTATGGGGTAAAAAAAAATATGTATTATTCAAAAAAACATCATTTGTTAGGTGATACCTACAAATAATGATTGATGTATTTTTTTCGAAGGTATTATTTGTTGTAACTAATTAAAAATCTAGGAGGATTTGCATGAACAATTTTGGCAAATTTGGCGCGGCTGTTGCTCTTGCCTCATTCATGGTGGCAACTCACGCTGCTCCCATCGCTTACGAAGTTAACAAAACACCAGCGAACGATAACTGGAGTGGTGCAGCAAATAGTAATGTTTGGAAAAATGGTACTGATGAATTATGTTGGAGAGATAGCTCATGGACTCCAGCTACAGCAAATGCATTATGTGATGGAGCGCCAGCACGTGTTGTGGCTCCCGCCCCTGTCGTGGCACCTGCTCAGCAAGTTGTGCAAACAAGACAACCTGTATCAGGAACGTTTACTTTAGGTGCTGATGGCGCTTATGCATTAGGTTCTGCAGTGATTACCCCAAAGGGAAAATTGATTCTTGATGCAGCAATTGCGAAATTGGCAACTTATGATTTAAATAAGTTAACAATCAGTGGTTATACAGATTCTCAAGGATCCGCTAAAAGCAATATGCCTTTATCTAAGAATCGCGCTAAGAGCGTAAATGATTATTTAGCATCCAAAGGTGTACCACCATCAAAAATTTCTTATGAAGGTTATGGCTCTACAAACTATGTGGTCAATCCAGCGACATGTAACGGCATGAAAGTGAATGGCCGTGCAGTTTCACGTACAGTTTGCGAAGCACCTAATCGTCGTGTCGAAGTTAAATTTGATGGGTTTGCTAAAGCGCCCGCAAAGTAAAAAAGTACAGTTTTATAAAAAGCACCGTTAAATACGGTGTTTTTTTTTGATTATAAATAATGGAATCACGTTGCATTTGCGTTGTTACAGTAAGCAACACAAATGCACGCCATAAATGGTGCGCCCGGCGCGAATCGAACGCGCGACCCTTGGCTTCGGAGGCCAATACTCTATCCACTGAGCTACGGGCGCATTTCTAAAGAAAGACGAATTACTTTAAAAAAGATAAAATGAGAAATATCATGCATCATAACTTAGGCTGAATACGCATGATTCTACTCAGGTTAAGGCAACTGTAAATAAAATGTTATGTTGCATGGCTATAATTTGCAAATAAGATACTAAATTGAAAAAGAAGGAATGTCGATGAGCGAACAACATGGCAGTATGATTAAATCCCCTAAGCAGTTAATTGTGATGGTGTTCGCAGCATTTTTTGTGCCATTAATCGTAATTTTGCTCTTGCTTACCTATGCAGATAGTGGCCCAAAACAATCTGCCGTTCCAACGGCAGATTCGACCCTCAAAATCATTAAACCAGTAGCAAACCTGAACTTTGTAGACTCCACAGCCCCTAAGGTTTATAAAACAGGAGACGCTGTTTATCAAAGTGTTTGCGCATCTTGTCACAATTCTGGTGCAGCAGGAGCGCCAAAGTTTGAAGATAAGGGCGCCTGGGCCAGTAGAGTATCTAAAGGATATGATGTTTTAGTATCGTCCGTCATCAAAGGTAAAAATGCAATGCCCGCAAGAGGTGGCGCATCTCCTGATGATGTAAGCGACTTTGAGCTTGGACGTGCAGTCGTCTACTTGGCTAATGCAGCTGGCGGTAAATTAAAAGAGCCTAAAGAGCCTGAGGCCACGCCAGCAAAATAAGTTAATACCGACCCGCTACGCGGGTTTTTTTAATTTGAGGGCGAGTTCATAGGCTGCATTTTTAGACAGCAATTGAGATTTGGCGAATATCTCAGCAATTTGCTTACTCCCTAGGTGCTCAGTCAGAGCACTTGCAAGAAGCTCAACATTGACCAGTACATCTAGATCGGCACCATTCCGATTGCCTGCTTGTAGATTTACACCGCCTAAAATTAAGCAAAATTCACCGCGCTCTTCAAGATTAGATGCAATGAAATGAGGAATTTCTTGAATTTGAAGAGATGAAATCGTTTCAAACTTTTTTGTCATTTCACGACCAATGACTAATATGCGTTGCTGATCATCGATTAAATTGAAAAGATCATTTAAAGTATTGAGAATGCGCTGAGGAGATTCATAAAACACTGTTGCAAGGCTACTACTATTTAATTGACTAAAGTAAGTTGTACGATCTTTTCCTTTAAGAGGCAAGAAACCTAAAAACTGGAAACCTTGGCTTGGGTGGTGCGTTAACTGCCCAGCCACAGAAATAAGAGATGTGACAGCAGATACTCCTGGTATCGGAATGATTTGTAGGCCTGAAAGGCGAACTCCATTACACAGTCTTGCCCCAGGATCAGAAATGCCAGGAGTGCCAGCATCGCATACATAAGCCCAGCGCTCACCATTTTTTAAGTGATTGATCAGTGATTTGGAAGCCTCCACTTCATTGTGTTCATGGATAGCCATTAATGGTTTATGAATGCCAATAGCATTAAGTAAATGTGCAGTGTGGCGGGTGTCTTCGCAAGCTATGCCATCAACTGTATTTAAAACATGTACCGCACGATAGGTAATATCGCCTAAATTACCTATAGGCGTACCTACAACATAAAGTGCTCCCAAGGGCATATTTTGTTGCTCAAGAAAAAAAGTATGATTCATAATATAAGCGTAGCCAAATCAATTAAAGACATTAGATAACAGTTTAAGCTTTAATCCATAGAAACTTAAAAGGACTTATGAATATCAACTTATCCGAGCGTATTGCACAACAGTTTAGAGATAGCATTGCAACGAAAACTGCAGCAAATATAGAATTAAGCCCATTGATAGCTAGAGCAGTTGAATTAATGTTCGCCTCAATCAGTCAAGGCGGTAAGATTTTGGCATGTGGAAATGGTGGTTCAGCAGCTGATGCCCAGCATTTTGCCGCAGAACTTGTAGGGCGATTTGAGCGGGAAAGAAGGGAGTTAGGAGCAATAGCATTAACGACTGACTCGTCAATACTCACTGCTATTGGTAATGACTATGGATATGATGAGATTTTTAGTAAACAAGTGCGAGCACTAGGGAAATCAGAAGACGTTTTACTTGCCATCTCCACTTCTGGGAATTCGAAAAATGTCATATTGGCAATAGCAGCTGCAAAAAAAATTGGGATGAAAATTGTTGCCTTCACAGGAAAAGGCGGGGGACAAATACACGAGGTATTAGGGCAAGAAGATATACATCTTTGCGTTCCCTCTGATAGAACAGCGCGAATACAAGAAACACATTTGCTTCTTTTACATTGCTTGTGCGATGGTATCGATCACTTACTTTTGGATTAATAATGAAAAACTACACAGCATTAAAAAAAGTTTTACTCCTTCTAATTGTTGGGGTTTCACTTACAAACATATCGGGGTGTTTTCTTCTCGTTGCAGGAGGCGTAACCCAAGCCGCCTTGGTTTTAGGAGACCGACGTCCCGTGAGTGTAGTAACCCTAGATCGTGGGATACAACTTGAAGTTGACTCATTAATCGCGCAAAAATTTAAAAATGATGTTCATGTGAATGTGAATGTATTTAATCAAAAAGTTCTATTAACGGGCGAGGCTAAAACTCAGGAATTAAAAGATCAAATTCAAAAAACACTAGCCACTGTTAAAAACATTAGATCGATAGTTAATGAAATACAAATTGGAATGCCTAGCTCCACAAGCTCAAGATTATCTGACAGTTCATTATTTACTTTAGTCAAAACTAAATTACTCGCAACAACAGATGTGCCAACCAATTCTATCAAAATCACTGTAGAGGCAGGTAGCGTTTATTTAATGGGTATTACGACTGAATTAGAATCAAAAGCAACTGCAACAGTCGCGAGTAAAAGTAGTAGCAGCATCAAACAAGTAGTCAAATTATTTGACATTATTACTGAAGAAGAAAAGAAAAAACTAATCAATGCTGCAACCCAGACAGAAAACTAAACCACATATTTTTCTGAAATTTTTATGCATGTATGTGGCTATACATAGTGGGCTTATACAGCCCGCCAATGCCACAAATCAAATCGATAAATCGGCATTAGAGCTTGCTAAGAAGCATAGTTGCTTGAGTTGTCATGCCCCAAATAAAAAGCTTATTGGACCGGCATTCAAAGACATTGCAATAAAATATCGTGATAGTACTTCCGCCCCAAAGTACTTATATTTGCGTGTAAGAAACGGTGGTTCAGGAGTCTGGGGAGTAGTTGCTATGCCAGCCAATAAAAATATCAGCGAAGCAGATCTAGAAAAAATAATAGATTGGATTTTGATTCAAAATTGATTGAATTGAACATCACTTAAAAGAAAATGATGATTAAAAAGGCTTCTCTTAAGTCCTTGCTTGAGGGAGTAATCAATGATTGCGGATTGATCCTGCATAGCTTCTAAAATTAAGCTTTGTTGATTACCGGGGGGGAGTTTGAGATAAGCATCAGCCTCGCCATAGGAGTATTCAACCTCCATGCCAGATTTACGCGCAATGTGCATCATGGCTACGTTACTAGAGAGACAATGAACATACAGAATACTAATATTCGTGTTGCGTGCATGTATTGCTGATCTTTTAAAAAGTGCTGTGCCAACGCCAAATCCCCGACCATTTTTAGATACAGATACTCCGAATTCAGCAGTATGGCCTTGGTTAGAGGATTCTTGCCCATAGGCCAAATGAGTCAATCCAATGATCTTAAGGGAGCTGTCAATCACACCGAAAAAGCAATCACGGACAAAATTAAAAGAATTTACGTAATTGTTGATAAAAGTATTAGAAGCATGCATGCCAAAGCGAAGGCGACGGTCTTCATCGGCTAAAGCAAGCAAATGCTCTCGTATCATTTCTTTGTGAGAAGTGCCCAACTCTAAGACAAGAATCAATTTTGGCCGTGCAGAACGCGTATTACTGGAGCCCATAAAAACTTTCTTTAGAGATAAATGTTTTTATTTTAAATGAAATCTTCAAAATAATTAGGGTTAACCCTTAAATTGACGGGTTATAGATAAAAATATAGCCAAAAAGAGTGTCAATTTACCTTTTTTTAAAAAAATTTGAGGAATTAAAGAGTTTTTGTGGCAAGAGTGTTGACAAGGGAAAATATATCTGTCATAGTCTCACTTCTTCGCTGAATGTTCTTAATTAAACAAACAGCCACTCTTTAAAAATTAGTCAACCGATAATTGTGGGTACTACCTGAAAGCATTTAGTCCTTTTGGACAATGAAATACAGTAGTACTCACTTAAACAGTAAATTGATTCAAATAGAAATAAATGAGTCATTTCTTTGAGTGA
>JBBAKF010000010.1:0-58054 GCA_040403635.1 Polynucleobacter sp. | reverse complement strand
CAGGGGGACAGCAACAACGCGTAGCCATCGCCCGTGCACTATGTATGGACCCTAAGGTGATGTTGTTTGATGAACCCACATCCGCTCTCGACCCTGAAATGGTTGGTGAGGTATTAGATGTGATGGTACAACTTGCTAAAGAAGGGATGACGATGATGGTCGTTACCCATGAAATGGGCTTTGCTGAAAAAGTAAGCCACAGAGTTATCTTTATGGATCAAGGCAGCATTGTGGAGGATTGTAGTCAAGCAGAGTTTTTTGGCAATGTCATTGCAAGATCTGCTAGGGCACAAGAATTTTTATCTAAAATCATTCATCAAAAATAGTAAAAATCCTCCTTGCGCCAAGACAACTGCAATTGCGATTCATAAGAATGATCTCCAATGACGCAACTACATTGATTTGTTGAATCTTACTCTTAAGAATTATTCAAGAAAACGCCCAAGAAGTACTCCAGCCATGTTTAAGATTCGCGGCTAATTCCATGTATTAATTCATTATTTTCTGAAGCGCCAATCTCACAGCCTCACTATAAACCACCTTAAATGCACCCCGAAGATTGACATATTAGGCATGCTTAGTCTATGCTTAACAAAATTATAAAAGTTACACTAATATGGAGATTGTTATTTTGAACCGCTTACTACGCAAGGTGTTCTTTTTACTATGCCTTGTTCTTGTTGGACCAGTACTTGCACAAAGCTTCCCTAATAAATCTGTCAAAATTTTAGTGACTAATCCTCCTGGGGGAAGCTCAGATATTATGGCGCGTATTTTGGCGCAAAAGTTAGGCGATTTATGGAAACAAAATGTCGTCGTCGAAAACCGAGCTGGTGCAGCAGGCCAAATTGGTATGGTGCACGCTGCTAGTCAAGCTCCCGATGGCTATACCCTGTTGTTTGGTGCTCAAGGTTCAACTATCGTGACACCCTTGATGTCCAAAGTTCCCTACAATATGGCGGAGGACTTTACGCCTCTGGCATTGGCAGCATTAGGACCCAGCATTTTAATGGTCAATGCCAACTCCCCTTATAAAACGGTTCAAGATTTAGTAAGCGCCGCTAAAGCAAAGCCAAACACCATTAATTATGGCAGCGGTGGTATTGGTACTGCTGCTCACCTTGGCGCTGAAATGTTCAACAGTTATGCCAATATCAAAACGGTGCATGTCCCCTATAAAGGTGGTATTTTAGCGATTAATGATTTGGCCGCTGAACAAATTCAGTTTCAGTTTACTGACGCTGCACCTGTGATGTCATTCATTAAGTCGGGTAAGCTGCGTCCTCTAGCAGTGACTACTCCAAACCGTTTTCCAGCGATGCCCGATGTGCCTACTTTTGTAGAAAGTGGCTTGCCTGCTTTTACTGCGGTTAACTCCTGGGGTGTTTTTATGCCATCTGGAGCACCGCATGCTTTGGTAACGCAAATACACAACGATATTCGTCGGGCTTTAACCAATCCTGATCTCGTCAAACGCTACTCAGAACTCGGCTTTGAAGCACAGAATATTTCTGCTGAAGAATTTAAATCCTTTCTTGCTAGTGAAAATGCGCGTTATACAAAACTCATTCGTGAAGTAAAAATTAAAGTCGAATAAACTCCGCTATGTCCACACCCCTTTCTTTTTTTATTATTTAATAGGCTATTACTATGTTGAACACCCCAACGCAAAACTCCCGTCCGGACCAAACTCTATCGCGCAATATGACTCTTCTAGCACATCATGAACTTGGTGGCTTTGGTGGTATGGGCGAAGGAATTGGTATGCAAAAACTCAATGACGGTCGTCGGATTTTGTGGCTCGCGCATGAGTCAGGACCTAAAAACTTTAGTGTTGTCGATGTGACTGATCCAAAAAATCCTGAGTTGCTTTTACAAACAGATTTACACAGTTCACAACTGCGCTCAAACTCTTTAGATATTTGCGGCAATCTGATGGTTGTTGCGTATCAAAGTAAATCCGTAGGTGATAAGGATGTTGGCTTTGATATTTTTGATATTAGCATCCCAGAGCAACCTAAGTTACTCTCGCATTTTGATTGCTCAGGCCCACACTCAAGAGGTGTGCATGCTGTTTGGTTCGTAGATGGCAAATATGTGCATATGGCTTCAGGTGCTGGTGACTTTGAACCGAAAGATCCTAAAGACGATCAGTTCTATCGCATTATTGATGTGACTAACCCTAGCAAACCCGTAGAAGCAGGAAGATGGTGGTATCCAGGGACTCGCGTAGGTGATTCTGAGCCAGCACCAAAACGTTTGTCTGGAATCTTTGATACGGGCTTTAGAGCTCACAATACCAATGTATTCCCAAGCCACCCTGACCGTGCCTATATCGGCTACATTGATGGTGGTGCCTTTGTCCTCGATATTTCTGATATGAGCAATATTAAGGTCGTCTCCAAGTGGAATCACTCGCCACCACTCAACGGTTTTATTCATACTGTTTTACCGCTATTTAATCGCGGACTTTGGGTAGTTAGTGATGAGTGCGTGAAAGATGATGGTGCTGATTGGCCAAAACTGGTTTGGATGATTGATGCACGTGATGAGAGTAATCCAGTTCCCCTGGGTACTTTCCCAATGCCTCCAATTGAAGTGTTTGGAAAACGTGGTGGACGTTTTGGTGCCCATAATTTACACGAAAACTACCCTAACCCGCTCTCATTCCAATCTGAAACGATTATTGTCGGTACCTTCTTTAATGGTGGTGTACGCGTCTTTGATACAACGAACCCCTTCAAGGTAGAAGAGATTGCCTACTATGTTCCGGGCGCTCCTAAGTTATCTCCTTCCGGTGCTATTCAGTTAAATGAAGTGTTTGTGGATGATCGTCAACTCGTTTACACAACCGACCGTTTTGGCGGTGGCTTATATATTTTGGAAATGAATATTTAGGCACCATCGGTGACTTTCACAAGAGATGTTCTAGCCACCAAAATACCGGTAACCATTATTACCGGTTTTTTGGGCGCTGGAAAAACAACCTTAGTCTCAAAATTAATTCAACACCCCGATATGGATCGGGTCGCAGTAGTTATTAATGAACTGGGTGAGATCGGTATCGATAATGATCTTGTCACCATGTCTTCCGAAAACATCTCTTTGCTATCCAATGGTTGTATTTGTTGTTCTGTGCGTACTGATATGCAAGAAACTATGCGTGATCTTTTTACCAAACGCATGGTCGGTGAAATCCCCGAGTTCGATCGTATTATTATTGAAACGACGGGTCTTGCAGACCCGGCTCCGATATTACAAACTCTTTTGAGTGATACTTTATTTGAAGCTCAGTTTCGATTAGATGGTCTTGTGACCCTCGTCGATGGTTATAACGGACTTCTTCAGATCGAGCAGCAATTAGAAACCACGAAACAAATTGCTGTTGCCGATTTAATTTTGATTACTAAAGGCGACCTGTTGGAGTCGAGCACAAAAGATCAATTGCAAGCAGCAATCCGTGATCTTAACCCCAATGCCCCAATGATTTTTGTGAACCATGGTGAAATAGCACCAAAACAATTAATGAATCTTGGTTTGAGCTCATCTAAATCTGCCGAGAAAACAAAAGGTTTTTTAAGTTCACTCCTAGAGAGTAACTCGGATTCTTCAGAGAGTTATATCGGAGAATTTTCTAAACGTCATAACCAAAATATCAAAACTGTCTCATTACGTTTCAAAGAGCCCTTTACCTGGGAAGCAGCCTCTGCTGCACTGGAGCTTTTAACGCAACTGCGGGGTCCTGACATGTTACGTGTTAAGGGCTTAATGAATATTGATGGCAAACCTGTCGTAATTCAAGGGGTGCAACACATCTTTCATCCACCCGTTACCCTAGATCATTGGCCAAGTGCCGATCATGATTCACGGATGGTTTTTATTACAAAAAATATTGAAGCTAAATTGATTGAATCTCTTTTTAATGCTGTTGGAGCTATTACGTACAAATAATTTAACCCTTTCACTTAAGGATACATATGAACATGAGACTTGTTTTTAAACAACGTATTTTCTTCACCTGTTTGCTGTCTTTAGCAAGCTTTTCGAGTATGTATTCCACTGCGAATGCTCAAAACTATCCTAATAAAGTGGTTAAACTCGTAGTACCTGCAACAGCAGGCGGTGGAGCAGATTTTGTATCTCGGACAATTAGCAATCAATTGGGCGAGGCCTTAGGGCAAAATATTGTCATTGAAAATAGAGCGGGAGCCTCTGGCACAATTGCCGCAGAATATGTTGCTAAAGCTCCAGCGAATGGCTATACGATTCTCATGGCCCAATCAACCAGTATGGTCATTGCGCCCCATCTCTATAAAACCCTCAATTACGATACCTTAAAAGACTTAATCCCCGTGACTTTGGTTGCGCAAATGCCTTTTGTGATGGTTCTCAATACCAAAGTCCCAGCCAACAATATTAAAGAACTCATTGCATATGCTAAAGCCAATCCAGGAAAACTCAATTACTCGTCTTCAGGGAACGGCGCCGGAAGCCACTTGGCAGGTGTGATGTTTAATTCCGCAACGGGTGCTGCTATGGTTCATGTCCCCTACAAAGGTGCTGGACCAGCGCTCAATGCTGTGGTTGGTGGCGAGGTACAAGTCGGATTTATTCCGATTGTTAATGCCCTGCCTTTAGTAAAAGAGAATCGTCTTAAAGCTGTTGCCGTGACCACAGCAGATCGTTCACTCGCAGCTAAAGAGATCCCTACTCTAGCTGAATCAGGATTAACAGGCTTTGATATTAATACATGGTTTGGTATGTTTGTTGCAGCGAATACACCCGCTCCCGTGATTGATTTAATCCATAGAGAAACAGTAAAGACTCTAAAACTCCCAGAAATCCGTGAACGTTTTTTGCGTGAGGGTGCAGATCCTGTTGGTAATACTCCCGCAGAATTTAATGGTCTTGTAAAAAAAGAGTATGTCAAATTTGCTAAGCTGGTTAAAGAGTCTGGAGCTCAAATTGACTAACTTAAAGTTCCTCTATTTATAAAAAGTGATTTCTGCACTTCCTTCAAACATGACACGTCATCCAACAACTTAATTCGGAGATATTTATGTCCTTTAAACTAAACTTATTGACATTAAAAAGTGGCCTGATTGGGCTTTTGTTAATCCCCTTCGTTGCACTCGCACAAAACTACCCTACACAAAGTATCAAAATTATTGCGCCGTTTCCTCCCGGAGGAACCAGTGACTTATTAAGTCGTATTATTGCGCAACGTCTTGGCGACGCTTTAGGACAAAGCGTGATTGTTGAAAATAAACCGGGAGCGAATGGCACGATTGGAATTGATGCAGCAGCGAAAGCTCCTGCAGATGGCTATACTCTTTTGCTTTCTACTAGTGGCATTATTTTAAATAACCCATTTTTATACGATAAGCTTAGTTACGATTGGCTTAGGGATTTTTCACCAATCTCCTTACTCGGTACAGCGTCTCAAGTGTTAGTAGTCAATCCGAATTCACCAGCAAAAAAGCTCAGTGATCTCGTGGCTTTAATTAAAGCCAATCCTGGCAAGATCAATTATGGCTCAGGGGGGAAAGGCAATACTGCCCATTTGACTACTGAAAAGTTTAAAACCACTGCTGGACTGGATATTGTACATATTCCCTATAAAGGAAATGCCCAAGCAACTGTCGCCCTTGTATCGGGAGAAGTACAGTTAGTATTCTCAGATATTGCCCCTGCTCTCCCCTTTATCAATGGGAAAAAACTCACCCCCTTAGCCGTTACTTCTTTACAGCGCATGAGCTCTTTACCAGACGTGCCTACCATGGCTGAGCAGGGCTTCCCCAATTTTGAATCATCAGTTTGGTGGGCTTTATCTGCTCAAAAAGGTGTGCCAGAGCCTATTATTCAAAAAATTAATGGTGCTCTTCAGAAAATTATGGTTTCCAATGAAGTGAAAGAAGCCTATCTCAAACTCGGTATTACACCTCTTTATAGCGCACCAGAAAGGGTGAATGAAATTGTACGTAGAGACTCCCCAGCTGCTGGAGAACAAATCAAAAAACTTAACTTAGCTAAAGATTAAATTGTCTAATCACTTAAGATCAATGTAATATTTAGATCTTTATTTTATAAAAGGATATATATGCACTCAGCTATGTCGTTAAAAACAAAAATGCAATTACCTTGCTTACAATTTCTAACTGCTGTCATTATTGGATCTTGTGTGTATGCTGTAGAAGCAGCCCCAGTGAGTATTCCTCCTCAAGAAGAAAATTTTATTAAGATTATTAGCCAAGCACAAGCAGATGCAAAAAATGCTGATAACGATATGCAAAAAGGCGGTATAAAAGTAAGGCGTGATAAATCGATTTGCGCTCTGATGCCCAATAAAGCTGTTAAAAATTAGGTAGGCAAAGTCAATAAAGTAGGTGCTAATAGTGATGGTAAGGGTGTTTTAGTTGTCACTCTGGCAAAAGGGGTTACATTAAAAACATGGAACAATGATTTTTCAGATATGTCGGCTAAAACTCTCATCGATCCGAATAGTAAGCTTTTTCAAAATGCTTCCATGCTAAAAAAGGGAGACTCAATTACTTTTTCAGGAACTTTTCTACCGGGCAAAGATGGGGAATGTATTTATGAGGGAAGTATGAGTCTGAGTGGCAAATTGAGAGATCCTGAGTTTATCTTTAGATTTAGTAGTGTTTCAGCAAATTAATCAGCGGCAATCCAGTGAGCATTCCAGATAGAAGCCTAAAAGTAAGATGATATTAAAAACGAAATATAGTATGTTATAAAATTTGAAAATATTTATTTTTTTGATCTATTTTTAAAAAAGAGGTAGCTTACTATGCATCAGTATTTTTCTAGATTTTTGCTTATTGCCTTATTAGTTACTTTGATTCCTATTTCTGCTGAAGCAAAAAATGATTCGAGCAGTCTAATTGAGCCTCAATCCCATTTCCTAGCCTCTACATCTTTTAAACGTGTTCAGTATAGCTCGTCAATCAGAGAACTTGATGGTGAATGGTATAGCTCTGAATGGAAATATGGCTATTATTTGAATAATGGTGTTGGTACGGCAACATTTAGTAACAGCCCCTATTTTAAGTCTGGCGATCGAATTATTTTTTTAACACCTACGGGTTATGGAACCTATCAGGGTCGCCAAATTTATCGTGATGGTAATTTTTATAGTATTGAAGCAAGATTAGTCAACGGCAGACTATGCATCTATGGTGAACGCAATGTGAGTTGGTGTATGGCGAAAATTGGCAGATAAAACATGATGGTTCCTAAGCCTTGATAGTATTTCAAGGCTAGGAATCAACAAATTAATAAGCTCGGATCTTTACAACAATCTGCCCCAGAAATTTACTCTTCCAGAGCCAGATCAAATTGTATTAGAAGGTAAAGTTTCCTGAAGGAGCGCATTGTTCCACACGTGCCCAAACATCCTTACCATCAGAAAATATTGCGCTAGTTGTGCAAGTATATTCGGTTGAAGGAAATTGAACTTTCAAGAAACAGCCGTTTCTGTTCGCGCTGTAAACAAATTTAGGCTGACCATACTTAATTTTCCAGTTACGGCCAATGCCATTTAAATAATTTTCGCTACCTTGGGTAACGCCTTTAACACGCAAACAATTACTATCCGTCCAAGCCATTTCCTGTTGAGCCATCGACACAGAAGAAAAGAGAAGCGCAGATATAAAAATCACCGATTTAAATGCCATAAAACCTCCTAAGAATTATCCGAAAATATACTTTTAAATAGTTATTTTAATTATACTGTTCTCAGAAGTCATCCAAATTAGTTCCCATACTGACTCTTATTGAATCATCGCCCAGCGGCTAGCTGAACCATCTACATTGACACTGAGCCAATACCCCCCCTTAATGCTTCTTGAATTACTGATCAGATCGATACGAAACTAAATTCAGTTTTGTCTGTTACCGCACATATTTTTTTGATTAAAGTTGTTTACCTTATTAATCGCATTGGGATTTTGGCTCCCAAAATAAGTCAAAAAAATACCGAAAGAATCTCATGAAAAATATACGAATCCTCACTGCAGTCTTAGTAGCCGGCGCATTGTTTAACGTTGTGGGTTGCGCTGAAACTCCAACTAGAGAAAGCACTGGACAATATTCGGATGATGTTGTCTTATCTACGCGAGTCAGGACCGCACTCTTCAAAGATTCTACAATCAAATCTTCGACTATCGCTGTTAATACCTTCAAAGGCGAAGTTCAGTTAAGTGGGTTTGCTGATAGCTCGGCTCAAGCTGAAAAAGCGGTAGCCATTGCTAAGGCTATCCCTGGAGTAGTTTCAGTCAAAAATGATGTGCGTATCAAAGGCAGATAACCCAAAAGGTTGATTGCCTTAAAGTACCCCACATCGAATATTAAATGATTCGGTGTGGGTCATTGGGATGATTTTTGATCACAGACTTTTTCTGAATTGGTCCTGTAATGCTCTCTTTTTGAGACGATCATTTACATAAAATCTGAGCAGAGTTAACTGCGTTTTCATCTACGCAAAATTTAAAAAGATAGTCATGTAGATTTGATCCAAATCAATACACAAAATTTCTTCAAACCCTAAACTAAAAATAACAATAAGGAGTAAACATGAAAAATACCTACTTAAAAAAATACGTTCTTGGAATAAGCATATTGTCATTACCCTTTTTTGCGCTTGCGCAAGTGCCAAATATCCAAACTGAAGGCTCTATTAAATTCATAGCAGGTGGTATTGGTAGTGACGAGTCTAGGTCAATACAGGCCGAAGCTAAAAATTGGCCGTTAATGATTGAACTTTCGCAAAAAGATGGTAAGAAATCGAGTTGGATCTCAGAGGTATCCATCGTTATTACAGATCATCAAGGCAATTCCATATTGAATCTACCCGATCAAGGTCCATTGCTTTTGGTTGGCTTAAAACCTGGAAAATACATGGTTCAAGCTACCTATAACCAGGTGAAGATGGTTCGCACGATCGTTATAAATTCCGGTACGGTACAAAAAATATCACTTCAATGGTAGTAAGATTGTGAAACACTTCTGTTGCTAATGGTCAAAAGTTAAGCGTGCAAACTAAGCTAGTGAATAAGGGGCTAATCCCCCCCCTCAAAGAACATTACTGCAAGTAATACATGATTTGACATCGATTCCATCATGAGGACTTTGTTCGTGTAAATCCCTTTAGATTTTTAAGCGGAACAGAATTCAGCGAAATATATAAACTGCGGACTCAAAAGCAAGAGGAGCTATAGGCTTGATTCTATAGACTTGATTCTATCGGCTTGTTTTACAAACCGGTCAAGCGCCATGGCGGCAACAATGGGTCTTCTCCAGTATGATAAGAAAAATATACCTGGCAATGATGGGAATTGATAAGTTTATGTGTAGCGATCAGTTATTCATTTAATATAACATTACTGCAAACATGAAATTTGATACGACAAGTACTATTACTGTAATCTTTAAAATACTTAATTGAATCTACGGTAATAAATATCTACTAAAACATGAAAAATTTACCAAGTCAATCTGCAACAGACCATATTCAAGAATTCTTTAATCGGGAAGTTGAAGCTCAGCTTTCTAAACCACCCCTAGTACAAGCTAAATCCATCATTCAAGAAGGTCCCGAAGGCATATACGATCATAGAGGGAATTTTTTTGCAAGCATTGAAGTGACTATCCTGTTAGCAGATTTACGGGGCTTTACCTCATTAACGGCTTCTCTTCCAGCAACAACAATGATTAGTCTCTTAAACCGTTTTCTAGTGCGCATGAGTGAAATTATCTCTCGACATAACGGGGTCATCGATAAGTTTATGGGTGATGCTATTTTAGTTTTATTTGGTATGCCAGACAAAAAATTGGATGACGTGCAGCGTGCCCTTACTTGCGCAACAGAAATGCAACTGGCAATGAGTGAGCTGAACCTAAAGAGTAAGTCAGAGTCAGTTCCCGAATTGTTTATGGGCATTGGCATTAATACTGGCACAGTCATGGCAGGAAACATTGGGTCTGATTTTTACTCCCAATTTACAGTCATTGGTGATGCAGTAAATCTGACCTCACGTATTGAAGCTTTTAGTCTTCGGGGACAAGTGTTAATGAGTCAAAATACTTTTAATCACTGTAAAGACTTTGTTCAAGTTGGTGAAGAGATTGAGGTTTTCGTCAAAGGAAAATCAGAGCCCACAAAATTACGAGAGCTTCACGCCATTCCATCTCTAGACCTTAAAATTCCAAGAACTGAAATTCGCAGTAGCCATCGTGTTGCTGTGAGCATACCTTGTTCATTTAGTCTGATTGAAAATAAATGTGTTTCATCAAATATTAATCAAGGCATTATTCGTGATATTGCTTATCGCGGTGTTTTACTAGAGGTCAATGAACCACTACGTGATTTTGATGACATCAAAATGAACTTTGACCTGCTACTGATTGACTACAAAGCTCAGGATGTATATGCCAAGGTTGTCAAAGTAAAGCAAGAGGGCAATCGTCATTTCGTAGGCATAGAGTTCACATCACTTAGTGCCGAAACCACTATAAAAATTCAGTTATTTGTTCAACTGATGGTCACTAGTAAACTATCTTAAGTAGTTAGTTCTCAATGAGTGACAAGAAAAAAGCTGAACTGATAATAAAGATTTCCATTAGTGCGCTCACCCCCCTACTTCTTAAGCCAATCGATCATAAGTTGTACTTCCTGAGATTTTCATTAACCCAACAGTAATAATCGCTTGTAACGTTAATTTCTCTCTTTGGGAATGGTACTAAAAATTCGATCAGTTCACAGGCTATTATTTGATTTTGGTGGTCCGGGGCGGAATCGAACCACCGATACAAGGATTTTCAATCCTCTGCTTGTAAATTACAGTTTTTAGTAACGATTTTGGTAATTAGGGTGTTATCTCTTTACAAACCCATATAAAATCTATTGACTTGGCGGAAGGGGCGGGATTCGAACCCGCGGTAGGCTATTAACCTACGCACGCTTTCCAGGCGTGTGACTTAAACCGCTCATCCACCCTTCCATTGGAAGGATAGATTATACGGTGTTATTGCATTTCATTAAAGATTCTTTAATCAATGAACCTGACCTCTTCTAAATATGGCGTAAAAAAGCCAAAAAATAGATCCCCAAACCACGCCGCCCAAGGTGGATATCCAAAGACCTTTAAAGGCCTCATCTAGATCTTGAATCGGCTCTAGTAAATGAAGTCCAATCCAAAAAATTGTCGGTACCAACACAAAATATCTGAACGGTAGTAGCTCAGTACTCGCGTTATTTTTTTGACAGACGACGCATTCTGAAAAACCAATCACAATCGCATTTTGACATTGAGGACATTTCATATTCACCCCCCTTACCTATATTAATAAACCTATCTTATACCCGATGATTCAAGCATGCAATCGATTTTGAATTCAAAAAAAATGCCAAAAAAAGGGGCGCATGGGCGCCCCTGATGTCGTCCTATAAATGACTTTATAGTGCTTCTTTGAGCTGTTCCAAAATCGCTGGATTCTCAAGCGTTGATGTATCTTGTGTAATGTCCTCACCTTTTGCTAAGACACGCAATAGACGACGCATGATTTTGCCAGAGCGTGTTTTAGGTAAGTTATCACCAAAACGTATTTCTTTTGGCTTAGCAATCGGACCAATCCCTTTATTGACCCAGTCACGTAACTCTTTGGCTTTTGCAACTGCCGCATCTCCTTCTGGTCTAGCCCCCTTAAGAACCACATAAGCAACAATTGCTTCACCTGTAATATCATCGGGTCGACCTACAACAGCAGCCTCTGCTACGTCATTATGCGCGACTAACCAAGATTCAATTTCCATGGTTCCCATGCGGTGACCTGAGACATTAAGCACGTCATCAATACGACCTGTAATAGTGAAGTTTGTAGTCTTAGCGTCACGTATTGCACCGTCGCCTGCAAGATATAATTTTCCGCCTAGGTCCGGCGGAAAATAACTCTTCACAAAGCGTTCAGGATCATTCCAAATCGTACGTATCATGGACGGCCATGGACGTTTTACGACCAAAATACCTCCGTGACCGTTGGCCATATCATGCCCTGTTTCATCAACAATAGCGGCCATAATTCCTGGCAGAGGTAATGTGCATGAGCCAGGTACGAGTGGGGTGGCCCCAGGTAATGGTGTAATCATGTGCCCACCTGTTTCTGTTTGCCAGAAAGTATCTACAATCGGACATTTCTGTCCGCCAACTTCCCTGTAATACCACATCCAAGCCTCTGGATTAATCGGCTCACCAACTGATCCTAAAATACGCAAACTCGATAAATTAGACATACGCGGATGTGCCTCAGGATTCGCATCAGATGCTTTGATGAGCGAGCGAATCGCTGTTGGCGCAGTATAGAAAATAGAAACTTTGTGACGCTCAATCATTTGCCAAAAACGACCTGCATTAGGGTATGTAGGTACACCTTCAAACACAATTTGTGTTGCCCCTACAGACAAAGGACCATAAGCGATATAGCTATGTCCTGTAATCCATCCAATATCAGCTGTACACCAGAAAATATCTTTCATGCGAATATCAAAGGTCCACTGCATCGTCAGATGCGCCCATAATAAGTAGCCGGCAGTAGAATGTTGAACACCCTTTGGCTTACCAGTTGAGCCAGAGGTATATAAGACAAATAAAGGATGCTCAGATTCGACCCATTCTGGCTCACAACTTGTAGATTGCCCCATGACTAAGTCATGCATCCAATGATCGCGACCCGTTGTGAATGCAATGTCACTGCCCGTACGTTGATAAACAATCACATGTTGTACGATTTGATCAGCGCCTAATGCCAAAGCTTCATCAACGACTGACTTAAGAGGCAATTTCTTACCCCCTCGCATTTGCTCATCCGCAGTGATGACCACCGTTGCACCAACGTCAATAATTCTTTCTTCCAATGATTTCGCTGAGAACCCGCCAAAAACAACAGAATGCGTCGCACCAATGCGAGCACATGCCTGCATCGCCACAATACCTTCAATGGACATTGCCATATAAAGTACAACGCGATCACCCTTTTTTACACCAATACTTTTCAGTCCATTGGCAAATTGACAAACACGAGCATGGAGCTGTGCATAAGTAATACTATTGACCTCGCCCGCATCGGACTCAAATATGATTGCTGTCTTATCTCCAAGCCCAGCCTGCAGATGACGATCTAAACAGTTATAAGATGCATTCGTTTTGCCATCAGCAAACCATTCATAAAATGGCGCCTTCGATTCATCAAGGATCTTTGTAAAAGGCTTTTTCCAGTAGAGGTTTTCTTTTGCTAGTCGTGCCCATGTTCCCTCATAATCTTGCTCAAAGGCTTCACACATGGCCTGATATTGGGACATACTGCTAATTGCAGCTTGCCGGGAAAATTCTTTAGAGGGTGGGAAGACCCTATTTTCAACTAAGAGTTGCTCAATTTCAGACATGTTTTCTCCTCAAAAAAAAACGACTATGTTGCACAAAAAGACACCAAAACTTTAGGACTTTATTTTAATTAATTCTATTTTTATTATATAAAAATGACATGAGTTCAATTTTCGAGATAATTGTAAGGTTTACCCTATAAAATAGGATTTCTTTAACATTTTAACCATTTCCTGATTATCTTTGAGACTATAACAATGACTACAATTCGCCAAGAAGACCTTATCCAAAGTGTTGCTGATGCCTTTCAGTATATCTCCTACTATCATCCCATCGATTTCATCCAAGCTTTGGGTAAGGCATACACCAAAGAACAAAGTCCAGCAGCAAAGGATGCTATTGCACAAATTCTAACAAATAGCCGGATGTGTGCTGAAGGCAAACGCCCTCTGTGTCAAGATACGGGCATTGCTGTGGTCTTTGTTAAAGTCGGTATGAACGTCAAGTGGGAAACCACGATGAGTCTTGCAGATATGATCAATGAGGGTGTGCGTCGTGCGTATGGTGATCACCATAACCCTCTGCGCGCTTCCATTTTGCGTGACCCTGCTGGGAAGCGCTCTAATACCAAAGATAATACGCCCGCAGTCATTCATTATGAAATCGTACCCGGTGATAGCGTCGATGTCATCTGCGCTGCAAAGGGCGGCGGTTCAGAAAACAAAAGCAAACTAGTCATGCTGAACCCCTCTGACTCCATCGTGGATTGGGTCTTAAAAACTCTCCCAACGATGGGCGCTGGCTGGTGTCCACCGGGTATTTTAGGAATTGGTATTGGTGGTACACCTGAAAAAGCAATGCTCATGGCTAAGGAGTCTTTAATGGACCCTGTCGATATTTATGATCTGATTGATAAAGGCCCACAAAACAAACTGGAAGAACTCCGCTTAGAACTTTTCGATAAGGTCAATTCCTTAGGCATTGGCGCTCAAGGCCTCGGTGGTTTAACCACGGTTGTCGATGTCAAGATTAAGGATTACCCTACCCACGCAGCCTCATTGCCAGTTGCAATGATTCCCAACTGCGCGGCTACACGTCATATCCATTTCCATCTCGATGGTTCGGGTCCAGCGATTTTGCCGGTTCCTAATCTTGAGGACTGGCCCGATGTTGCTTGGAAGGCAGATACGGAAAAATCTCAGCGTGTGAATCTTGATACTCTTACGCCTGCTGAAGTAGCGACCTGGAAAGTCGGTCAAACTTTATTACTAAACGGCAAAATGTATACCGGTCGCGATGCTGCCCACAAAAGGATTCAAGAAATGCTTGCTAAAGGTGAGTCTTTGCCAGTGGACTTTACTAATAAAGTGATCTATTACGTCGGCCCAGTTGATCCTATTGCGGGTGAAGCCGTAGGTCCTGCTGGTCCAACAACATCGACGAGGATGGATAAATTTACGGAGATGATGCTCGGCCAAACTGGTCTGATCGCAATGATTGGTAAAGCCGAACGTGGCCCCGTTGCGATCGAAGCGATTAAGAAACATGGTTCAGCCTATTTAATGGCTGTAGGTGGCGCTGCCTATCTCGTTGCAAAAGCCATTAAAGAAGCCAAAGTAGTCGGCTTTGCTGATTTGGGGATGGAAGCAATTTATGAATTCGAGGTCAAAGATATGCCTGTTACCGTTGCGGTAGATGCGCAAGGTGTTTCCGCACATCAAACCGGCCCTCGTGAGTGGCAACTTAAGATTGGGAAGATTCCAGTCACTGTGGCTTAAAGCTGTGCTAGATCTTTTTAGGTACTGTGACTTTGTCTAAAATTGGAGTTTTCGATTCTGGAGTCGGTGGCCTCTCGGTATTAAATGAGGCCCTGATTCAGTCGCCCAATCATCATTACCTTTACCTAGCTGATTCAGCCCACGCCCCTTATGGAGAAAAATCCACGCAATGGGTGACTGATCGCACCCTACTCCTCAATACATGGCTCATTGATCAGGGTTGTGATGCCCTTGTGATTGCTTGTAATACAGCGACGGCTCAAGCTATTGCTTTGCTGCGAGAAAAATTTCCGGAAATATCTATTATCGGTGTCGAGCCTGGTATTAAACCTGCATCAACGCATAGCAGTAATAAAATTGTAGGTGTTCTTGCTACTCACAATACCCTGATAAGCGATAAATTTAAACAACTGCTTGCAAGCCTGCAACAAGACTGTGTTTTTATTCAACAAGCAGGTCATGGTCTTGTGCCGCTCATTGAACAGGGATGTCTTGAGGGCCCAGAAATTGAAAATTTATTACATCAATATATTGATCCCATGATTCTTCAAGGTGCCGATACGCTCGTTCTCGGCTGCACGCACTATCCTTTTTTATATGCGACGATTAAAAAAATGTATGGTGATCAATTACAACTGATTGATACAAGTCAAGCCATCGTGCGGCAACTGTGTCGCTTGATAGATACTTCGGTCTCAACCGGGTCAAGAAAAGTGGCACTGTATTCTACGCAAAATGGACAGGGTCTTTTAAATCTCGCCAAAAAACTTTTAGGCCAGTCGTTTTTACAGGGCGCACAAGCCCACACCATAGACATCTAAATGCTGAGTTCATTCAAAGATCTGGTGATACTCGGAGGAGTCGTTGCTCTGCATGTTCTGCTTTTATTTTTTACTATCTTGCAACCCCAAGAACCAGAAAAAAAAGAGGCCAATGTTCTGCAAGCAGAATTATTAAGTCCACCTCCCCCAGCTGCAAAAGCTCCGCCGCCTGCACCACCGCCACCAGCAAGCCGTAAACCACCACCGCAAATCTTAACAGTCGCACCCGCCCAAAAGCAAGCTCCCACAAAGGCTAAAGAGCCAGTCAAGGAGACTCCAAAACAGCCCGTAGCCTCACCGCAACCCCCGAGCGTGAAGGAGCCATCTAACGCCACAAATGAAAGTGCTAAGACAGATGCTAGTACTTCTAGCAGCAACACGAACAGTAACTCTAAATCTTCGACCCCTGAAGGGGTCGATGCAGGCCCCGTTGAACTTAATCAACTCGTCATGGTCTATCGCCCCGATACCGAGGTCTTTTACCCACGTTTATCAAAAGACATTGGTGAACAAGGTGTCGTTGGGGTACGTTTATTTATTAATGAAAGCGGCGAAGTTAAATCGGTCACAGTGGCGAAATCAAGTGGTTTTGAACGTCTCGATAAAGCAGCACTACAACTCGCATCTAGGATTCGCTTTAAACCCTATCTCATTAATGGCACTCCTAGCCGTGTTAATGCAGGTATTTCTATAAAATTCCAACTGAATCGATAATTTGAGAAAATACAATTTATGAATAATTCAATGAACGCATCTAATTTTGGTATCGCCCATTTATGGCATCAAGGGGATACCGTGACCCACATCGTGGCCCTGATCTTGCTCGTGATGTCGATTGGTTCTTGGTTCATTATCATCAGCCGCTTTATCAGTCTCTATCAAGTCAAACCACTGGTAAAAGAGATTGCACAGTTTTGGAAAAAAACGTCTTGGCAAAATGGCTTAAATAGTTTTTCCAAGCCCGAAAAAAACCCCTTTCATCAACTGGCTGCTCGCGCACACAGCATCATGCAAGAACGTCAATATGGTGGATCTCATGGCGAATCACTCCCTTTAGCGAACCAGATCGAAACAGATGAATGGTTATCGAGCAACCTCAAAGCGGAACTTGATATGATCATTGGGCGCTTGCAAAAAGGTTTAGCATTTTTAGCGTCAACGGGGGCAACAGCACCCTTTATCGGCCTGTTCGGTACAGTATGGGGTATTTATCATGCCCTCATGACGATTGGCTCTTCAGGCTCAGCATCGATTGATCAGGTCGCAGGCCCCATCGGCGAAGCCCTAGTCATGACCGGCTTAGGACTTGTCGTAGCTATTCCCGCCGTTTTGGGTTACAACGCCTTATCGAAGTCTAATAAAGATCTACTCATCTCGCTGCGTCGTTTTAGCGATGATTTACATACCTTCTTGATTCAAAATGAAAGGCCCTAACGATGGCATTTTCCGCTCCTCAAGGTGATGATGATTCCGGTCTAATGGCTGAAATCAATATGACCCCCTTTGTCGATGTCATGTTGGTTCTTTTGATTATTTTTATCGTCACTCTGCCTGTGATTCAGCACTCAGTCAAAATTGAGTTGCCCAAAGCAAATAGTTCCGCTAGTCAAAGTAAACCTGAGTCAATTCAAGTTTCAATCGACCAAAAAGGTCAAATCTTCTGGAATACCACTCCTGTTACGATGGATGAATATATCGCCAAAGCTAAACAAGCCGCCGCCCAAGATCCTGCTCCGGAAGTCAATCTAAGGGCAGATAAACGGGTCATGTATGACATCGTTGCACAAGTTTTAAGTGCAAGCAAACGCAGTGGTCTAACCAAACTTGGCTTTGTAACTGAAAACCCCTAATAATTACTGAAGTTTCAGATCCGCAGCCTTGACCACATTGCGCCACTGCACTAATTCTTGACTTAATAGCTTTTGCATTTGTGCTGGCGTAGTTTGGTAGAGTTGCGCACCTTCTTTGAGTAATCGTCCTCTAAGAGGATCTTTACTAGCCGCTTTTTGAATCTCTTGATTGAGGGTTTGAATAACGGCAGTAGGTGTTCCTGCTGGAGCAACAATCCCCCACCAAGTCGATATCTCAAACCCGGGAATGCCTGACTCACTGACCGTTGGCACGTTCGGAAATAATGGTGAGCGCTTCTCACTCGTCATCGCTAACAAAGTCACACGTCCGGACTCCACATATTGCAACATTGTCGGCATGGTTGCAAAAAAGACTTGTACACGGCCAGCTAACAAATCTAAAGTGGCAGGACCGCTGCCTTTATAAGGAATGTGCGTCATTGGAATCTGTGTTTTTTGCTTAAATAACTCACCTGACAAATGATTAATACTGCCGAGTCCCGCAGAGCAATAATTGACACCATCACGTGATTTTTTTGCAAGTGCAATCAGATCTCCAATATTTTTTAAACCAAGCTCTTTATTAGCAACCACCATGAGTGGCCCACGCCCAAGCATCGCAATGGGTGCATAGTCTTTTTCTACATCATAAGATGGCGTTGTCTCCGTTGCTGCGTGAGTCACAAATGTGGAGGTAATAAATAGCAAAGTGTGCCCATCCGGTTCGGCTCTAGCAACCATTTGCGCACCGATGGCTCCTCCGCCTCCACCGCGATTATCAACAATGACAGGCTGACCTAAACTCTCAGAAACTAATTTAGCTAAGTCGCGTGCAATGCTATCCGTACCACCACCTGCTGCAAAAGGCACAATCAAGGTAATCGGTTTTTGTGGATATGCTTGAGCATATACAGAATTTAGGCTTAACCCAAGCAATAGACTCAAAAAATATTTAGTGATGTATTTGATAATCGACTGCATTTTATGTCTCCTTGATTTTATGTTTTACTAACCATTAGTACTGATTGTAATTCGTTCAACTCACTAGGTGACCATTTTGCTGTCAAGTGTCATCGCAGTTGTCTTGACCGAAGAACAACTTCAACTCAAAAAAACGATTTTTGATGACAAGAATTTACGCACGTGTCCACACGAAGAAAAATCATTGTAGTGATATCGCGGTAAAGATTGTTTTCCATCAAAAAAATATACAATAAAAACAACTACCTAAAAAAATTGGTTTGAAATGACTTTTCAAAGAGATATAGTAAGGTTTTGCATTATCTAAACTAATTGCCTTACTCCATGAATTCTCCACTTTTTGTTGATACCCAGTTCTCTCTTATTTCAGACGCAGACTGGAGTACGCTTTATGCACTTTCTCAGGAAAAATCCTTTGAAAAAAGAAGATCAGCTTTGTACGCAGGTGAAAAAATTAATGTAAGTGAGAATCGCTCCGTACTGCATACCGCTCTTCGGAATATCGATAAGAAACCCGTTTTACAAGATGGCCAGGATATCATGACTGAAGTCGTGGATGTTTGGCGCAAAATTGAACTCAGTTGTCATGAATTCAACAACGTGACTGATGTCATTCATATCGGTATTGGCGGCTCAGACTTTGGCCCAAGAATGGTCTGTGATAGCTTGAAAAACACGCAAGGTTCTCCAAAAAATCATATCCGTATCCATTTTGTATCCAATATTGACAGCGCAGATCTTGCACCAATTTTAGAAATTGTTAATCCATCAAGTACGCGAATTATTGTTGTTT
The DNA here is from genome assembly GCA_040403635.1 of Polynucleobacter sp. Classification (GTDB taxonomy): domain Bacteria; phylum Pseudomonadota; class Gammaproteobacteria; order Burkholderiales; family Burkholderiaceae; genus Polynucleobacter. Next base: position 38,437 of record JBBAKF010000010.1, on the reverse strand, counting down.
CAAAAACATTTACTACTTCAGAAACAATACAAAATGCAAAGACGGCGATTAGTTGGCTAAAGAATCAGGGGGTTGAAGCTTCAGAGCTTCCTCAAATGATTTATGCAATTACGGCAAATCCCCAAAAAGCGATTGAATTCGGCGTACTGGATAAAAACATCTTCCCATTTTGGGATTGGGTTGGAGGTCGTTTTTCTGTGTGGTCTGCGGTAGGATTGCCCATTGCGATTCAATATGGATTTCAGACATTTATGGAGTTCTTAGCGGGGGCTCATGCCATGGACCAACACTTTTTATTAAGTGATGCTCCATCAAACCAACCCTTACGCTTAGCACTCGCCTTATACCATCAACAAAAAACAAGACAAGTCAAAGCGCAAGCGATCATTCCTTATGCTCAGTCACTTAATCTCTTTCCAAATTGGCTACAGCAACTCGAAATGGAAAGTAACGGCAAAACAGCTGGCATAGATGGTAAACCGATCGACGTCGGTTCACCTGTGATTTTCGGCATTCCCGGCACAAATGCGCAACACTCATTTTTTCAAATGTTACATCAAGGATTAGATACTATTCCCGTTGACTTTATTGCAGTGCATGAGTCAATGAGTGATTTGCCCAATCATCAAAAACACCATCAGCAACTTTGGTCAAATTGCCTCGCACAATCTGAAGCCTTTGCCACAGGTCATGGCGATAAAAGTGATTTGAATCACTTTTATAGTGGTAATCGGCCTAATAACTTAATTGTGCTGCCTCGTCTTGATGCGTATCATTTAGGGGCTTTAATGGCCTTATATGAGCATAGAACTTTTTGCTTAGGTATTTTGTACGGCCTGAACTCATTTGATCAGCCAGGTGTCGAACTCGGGAAAAAATTAGCCATCCCTATCGAAAAAGCCATGTCTGATGAAAAAGCAGATTTATCATCTCTTCACCCAGTTACTGCAGCGCGTATTGACTGGTTCAAAAATACATCTTTTAAATAAAACTCCATATGACTATAGAACTTGTTCCTTCCATCTTTAAAGCCTACGATATTCGTGGAATTATCAATCAAACCCTCGATGCTGATATCGCCACCCTCATCGGAAAATCTTTTGGCTCTTGTTTAGTAGAGCTCGGTGAGACATCCGTTGTAGTTGGACGTGATGGTCGACTATCGGGACCAGAATTATTACAGGGATTAACCAAAGGCCTCATGAGCGTTGGTATCCATGTGATTGATCTGGGAGTTGTTGCCACACCGATGGTTTATTTTGCAACGCATATTCCATTAGGTGCTCATCAAGCTAAATCTGGCATTATGATCACAGGCAGTCACAATCCACCGAACTATAACGGCTTTAAGATGGTTTTGGCTGGTCAAGCGATCTATGGTGAGCAAATTAAAGCTCTTTATGAACGCATTGTTTCTGAAAATTTTTCTCCGCTCAAAGCAGCTTCTCGATCAGAGTTTGATATTTTTCCAACCTATCTCAAGCGGATTACTTCCGATATTCATCTCGCACGCCCCATGAAAATTGCTGTCGATTGCGGTAATGGCGTTGGTGGTGCTTTTGCTGGGCAATTATTCCGCGCACTGGGTTGTGAAGTGCAGGAGATGTTTTGTGAAGTTGACGGGACATTTCCTAACCATCACCCCGACCCCGCCCATTTAGAAAATTTACAAGACTTAATCAAAAATCTCGCCTCAACCGATAATGAGATTGGCCTGGCTTTTGATGGTGATGCAGATCGTTTAGGTGTGGTTGCCAAAGACGGGAGTGTGATTTTCCCTGATCGACAAATGATGCTGTATGCCAAAGATGTCCTTTCACGTAACCCGAATTCTGAAATTATCTATGATGTTAAATGCACTCGTCTACTCGGCCTTTATATTGCAGAGCACGGTGGTAAACCAGTGATGTGGAAAACAGGTCACTCTCTTGTAAAAGCTAAATTAAAGGAAACAGGTGCTCCACTCGCAGGTGAGATGAGCGGGCATATTTTCTTTAAAGATCGTTGGTATGGCTTTGATGACGGCCTATATACTGCCGCACGCTTACTAGAAATACTCTCCAAAGAAATAGATCCCTCTGCTACGCTGAATCAGTTGCCCAATGCGATTTGCACTCCTGAATTACAGCTACCCTGTGCTGAAGGTGAACCTTTTACTTTGATGGATCAAGTGAAAGAACAAGCAACATTTGATCAAGCTGTTTCAATCAACACCATTGACGGTATTCGTGTCGAATTTACAGATGGCTTTGGCTTAGCAAGACCGTCAAATACTACCCCTGTAGTGGTAATGCGCTTTGAAGCCGATTCTCAAGAGGCTATCGAACGTATCCAAAAAGCTTTCAAAGAAGTCATCCTAAAAGTTAAACCTGATGCCAAATTACCCTTTTAATCTGCCCTTTTCTTGTTAAAAGGGTAATTTCAGGCATAACTCACGAATTGGTCCCTGGTTTTAAACTATATATAGGCGTTAAATAAGGCTTGTAAGTCTAATTTTGGCTGTAATTAGTGTAAAATGCTCTTCATCGAGTGGTTCACCAATCATGAGGGGCAAGTTATTTGTTAAGTTAAATACGCCTGACAACCAACTAGGGAGGTAAGTTTGACGCTCAAGTCTTTACACGATAACAACATCAAAAAGATTCTCAATGTTGGCATTGAATTGTCCTCAGAATCAAATCATTCTAAAATTTTAGAAACCATTTTGGAACTGGCCAAAAGCATTACTCATGCTGATGGCGGTTCAATCTACGCAGTCTCCAAAGAAAAAACTTTGCGCTTTGAACTGATGCAGAATAGTTATCTGAATATCAAGGCCGGTGGAACGTCCGGAAAAGAGGTACGCAATCAAGATCTCCCCTTATTCAATGCTGATGGCACACCCGTTTTAAATCATGTTGCAACGTCTTCTTATCATCAAAATAAAATAATCGCCAATATGAGGGAGATAGACAATCTCGAAAAAAACCCCTCAGAAGTCTATCAGTCCGTCTCATTTTTAACAGTTCCAATGAGAAATTATGATGCCGAAGTGATTGGGATCTTGCAACTGATTAATGCACGAAACCCAGATGATCAACACATCATTGGCTTTACTGAAGAGCATGAATTTATCGTTGAATCATTAGCCTCTCAAGCTGCTGTTTCCATTACAACTCGATCCCTGATTGATCGACTAGAAAAACTTTTTGAATCATTTATTACGATGATCAATAAAGCGATCGATGATAAATCGCCCTACACCGGTGCCCACTGTTATCGCATACCAGAACTCACCCTGATGATCGCGGATAAAGTCCAAAATGTAAACTATGGGCCATTCAAAGATTTTGATATGTCAGAAAAGGACCGCTATGAATTAAAAATTGCGAGCCTGCTACATGATTGTGGAAAAATCACAACCCCAGTGCATGTGGTCGATAAGGCTACAAAATTAGAAACTATTTTCGATCGCATTCATTTAATTGATACACGATTTGAAGTCGTTAAAAGAGATTTAGAAATTAAGTTTCTTAAATCAATCATTACAAAAGAACAGTACGACATTGCTCTATTCGACGTTGAAAATGATCGTGACTTTATCAGACGCATTAATTTTGGTACTGAGTTAATGCATGAAGCTGATAATGCTAAATTACATAAAATTACCTCTAAATATAGTTGGATCGATGTTAATAATATTGAAACGAATTTTTTAACTCCCAACGAAATCTATAATTTAAGAATACAGTCAGGAACTCTCAACCAAGAAGAGAGAACAATTATTAACCGCCATATCGAAGTAACTCTTGATATGTTAAGTTCTATAGATTGGCCAGCACATTTAAAAAATGTTCCTGAATTTGCAGGTGGGCATCATGAGAAGATGGATGGAACAGGATATCCCAAGGGCTTGAAGAAGGAAGAAATGTCAATTCAGGCGCGCTGTATGGGTATTGCAGATATTTTTGAAGCCCTAACTGCTAAAGATCGCCCTTATAAAAAAGGCAAAACATTAAGTGAGTCATTAAGAATTTTAGGTAAATTTAAACTCAATAATCATATAGATCCTGATATATTTAATATTTTTATTTGGGAAAAAGTCTATGAGTCTTACGCCAAAAAATTCTTAGATCCTGATCAAATTGATGATGTAGATGTCACTCAAATTCCAGGCTACGAACCGGCACCATCAGACCTATAAATTTAAAGAGGTAAAACAATTTTTACCTCTTTTTTTCGATTGAAATAAAGCATTATCTGCAACTTCAATCATTTTCTCGAGTGTAGTCTGTTCAGACGTATGTGAGCAAGTAATACCAATACTCGTCGTTACTTTGATTTGATGATCTTTTTTATCATAACTAATCGAAAACAAATCACTATTTGTGACATTCAATATTTTTTTTGCTACAAGTTCACCCTGTGCAAGATTTGCTTTTGGGAGTATCAAGCAAAACTCCTCCCCACCTAAACGCGCTAGCATATCAGATGCACGAATCTGAGTTCTCCACCTTTGGGTAATTTGTACCAAAATCTGATCTCCGACTATATGCCCATATGTGTCATTAATCGCTTTAAAAAAATCAATGTCTAGCATCAATACAGCAACTGGCTCACCGAGTTTGATTGCATTGTCCATACTGCCTGTAAAAAATGAAGCTAATGCGCGCCTATTAAACAAGCCCGTTAATGGATCAGTATTTGCATTCAATGACAGTTCTCGATTAATTCTTGCCAAATGCTCTCGACTCTTTCTTTCAATATTGAACTTTTCAGTTAATTGCACCAATGGGGTAACTTCTGTATAAACAGCAATGATTTTTAATAATTGACTAGACTCATCTTGATAGGGAGAAAAAGTCGCCTGCACCCAATAAAGCTCTCCTGATTTTTTCTTTTTTTGATAATTACCTTGCCATATATTTCCAGTGAGAAGAACTTTGAAAACTTCATCAAAGGTATACGGTAGCTCAAACTCTTGGCGAAGATAATCACTCATGTTTTTTAACTCCACCTCTGTGTAGCCGGAGACTTTGATGAAAACATCATTTGCACTGAGAACTGAGCCATGAATATCAAATTCCGCTGTCATGAAATGGTTCTCTAAAACACGTTTGTAATTCGCTAGCAACAAGGCAGTATTAGCATTTCTGAGATGTCTTTTTAATACGAAAATTCCTACATAAAAAACAATGCTGTTTATTAGTAAGATAAATGAAACTCCAAGAACTATAGCTAATATCTTCCCATGCATATCATCAGTGAGCCCAGATGCACCTGTAAGGCCATTAGGTAACTGCAAATAAATCAAAACATAACAAATTACATTAAAGACAATGAGACCACGTAAAAATTTGACGTGTTTTTGTGTTTTACTGTGTAAGGCAAAATTTTGTTTAATTAATGATGTCATTGGTTAAAGCTAAATTTAAATTTTGTATGCGCTAGAAATTCATCATATTTTCATAAAAAATACTCTAACAAAGTTATAGATTTTCAAATATTTTTATTAGATTTAGACATAAAGACACGTAAACATTTTAACATTTGATCATGTCTAGCAACGCTTCTATTTACATGCTTTCATAAGCAATTTACACCAAGTTGGGGCAAGAAAAGATGATGAATTTCATAATAATAATTATGTTATAGTGAATTTAATTATGTAAAACAATCACCTTATGGAATACATCGAAATGCTGCATGTAGATACAGTAAAAAGTCGTATTGGCTTAGTTGACGACCATCATATAGTCCGTCAGGGCTTGAAGCAATTAGTCAATAGCCTTGAAAATATGGAGTTAGTTTTTGACGACAATGGTACAGGCGATATTGCACAATTATGCCGAGAGAATGAACTTGATTTACTGCTCTTAGATATTACAATGCCAAACATCAATGGCATAGAACTTATTAAAAGTATCAAAGAAGTTGTGCCAAACATGCCCATTGTTATTTTCACAATGCATGATGAAAATTTATATGCTGTTTCTGCGATGTTGGCCGGTGCTTCTGGTTACCTCCAAAAAAATCAATCTTTCGATACGTATATTCACGCCATCAATCTTGTACTCAGTGGCAAAAAATATATCAGTTTAAATATGTTGGAATTAATTGAAAAACGATCGAGTTTAAATGATAAAGAAAAAATTCACGATAAACTTTCGTTTAAGGAGTTTCAAGTTCTGCGCTTAATCTCTAAAGGTCTTACCCTTCCTGCAATCGCAAAAGAGCTGCAATTAACACCCAAAGCTGTCAGTGCGCATCGTATTAGCCTACTGAGCAAACTGCACTTAAAAACCAACGCCGAATTGAAAATTTTTGTAAATAAAACTCAGTAATCACCTGATGTGCTTATTGACTGAATTGATTGTGGTCTGAACTTAGTACGTTACAAATCTCAACGTAACTCACAGGATTTTTGATTCCAAGGTAATTCAAGCTTACCGTCTTTAGCGAACTTGTATTTCTTTTCAAAAAATCCCATACCAAATAGTGAAAGAATATTGTCATAGTAAAAAAAGACTGGAGACTCTTTAGAGTTAGACTTCTTTAATGCCTCTGACTGCATCGCTTTAGCACGCGCATGCTGAACTTGTGCCAGTTCAGCATTACCAGTAGCATCAAGAAAAGGTGCTACTGCCGCAGAAAACCCGTATGGTGAAATTCGATCGCCCTTACCTTGAGTAACGATTATTTCTTCTGGGGGATAACCTAAGGTTTTAATAAGAGGCTCCATGCCCCATAAAGAATTTAATAAATCTTTTCTTAATCCGTCCTGGATGTTGGTGGCTCCAGCCCACAAATAAACGCGGATAGCATCATAGGAGCCAAGATCACCGCGTTCAGGTTTTATAAAAAATTGACCACTTTTGGTATACGCATTGAACCGGTAGGCGATCCAATTGGGTGCAATACCTTTGGGGCTAGCTTCCCTCATTAATCGGGCTGTACTCAGAGACATTTGTGCCCACTGACCTGAAGGATTAATGGACTGCATGTACCTTAAATGAAAAAGGGGAACGTAACTGGGATTAAACTCCCAAATTTGGGGGTCATTTGATACAAAACCATACTCACCAGGTAGTAGCATCGGACCTAGTCCAGGCACATCAACGACTTCTTTACCTTCGATAGTCTTCAGTAGGGCCTTACCTGAATCAGTGTAGTCTTTTCTATTCCAAATACGCCCCGCTTCCATTAAGGAGTATGCAATCCACAGGTCAGCATCAGAAGCGGAGTTTTTATCAAGAACGCCAAACTTTCCATCTTTCTGCTTACCCCAATTCCAAGCAGGTAAGATACTGTCACTCCCCTGCATTAAATTATTTCTTGTCCATCCCCAGAGTTTTTCGAATAAAATGGGTTGATCAGTTACAAGTGCAAAAAACATGGCATATGACTGCCCTTCAGAGGTCACATGAAGTTCACTGAGTGCAGGGTTATTATCAAGAACCTTACCATCTTCGGAGATAAAGTTCTGCGCAAATTGGTCAAAGAGCTCCCAACGCGCAGGTGGGCAATTTCTACTCCAGCTAGACTGAAAAAAAAGAAAATAAGAAATTAATCCCAAACCTAAAAAAATGAACAACTTGATTTGAAACTTCATAACTTAGTGACTGTGCCCAGGGTAGCGTCTTTTAGCCTTTTTCTTTAATCTTCCATGGACAAATGCTGTCACAAATAATATCGATAGTAAGCTAGATAAAACAAACAGTATGGGATGCTGCTGCAAACTCCACTGAAAAAATTCAGGTAAGGAAAGTTTTCCTAAATAATAACTATCTTGACTTTCGAGAGATATTTTTTCAGTTTCAGTAATCAGAACTTTACCGCCAAAAAATTTACCCGTTAGTTCATCAGTTCCCAACAAGGTATTGTTAATCGACTTAAATCCTGCTGGCGAGATACTGGATATCAATACAACTGTACGGTCGGAAGAAATAGGTGAGCTTACCTGAATAATTTGCCCTACGGTTTTCTCTGTCGATACATTTTTATCTACAGGACCTTCCTTGCTTTTAGCAAAAAGCGTTGATAAGGAGAAATTTTGAATTGAATTTTTGATTTTTTGAAAAAACCCAATCTTCATCGAAATATCTAGATTCCATGACTTGACCAAATCCGAGTCAACTAAATCATTTTGAATAAAAATTAAATCTTTACCTTTGAGCGCTTGACTGCTCTGCTCTTCAATCACTGAAAGTGAAAGGCCAGGAAAACGCGTAATGTTTCCAATTCTGCCAAGTACTGTTAAATAAGTACCCAGTAACTCTGAACTACGATTTTTTTCAGTGATTACAAATGCAGTTTCTGATAAATCAGCCATACGACTGTAAGGAAATCCGTGTAATTGGAAATAAGATAAATTGGGCATCTTCACAAAATGAGAAATATGAGATACGTCAATCGTCGAATTAGGGTCGATAGACTGCTTCGTTGGAGCAACCATCATATTATCTTCACAATCTTGCTTGTTCGAATAATTGTAAAGAAAATTTGATCTTATTTTTAACTGTGAATTTGTAGAGGATATAGGTAACTCAAAACTAGAACTGGCTTTGACAGTATTTACTTCAGAGCTATCACTTGTACTTTTCTTAAATAAGCCAAGCTTACTCAGTAATGGCTTAACGTAAGTATCGAAATAAGCGCCTTTACCACCCTCTAGTGCAACACCACGTATGAATTGATTACCATCATTAATGACTAATTTTGCACTTTCACCTTTGGCGTAATTAGGTTTATCGTAGGTATAGTCCAAGTTAAGTTTAACGCCAGATTTTCCAGGAACATAAAACAAATCAGGGGGTAGATTGACATTTAAAGGAACTGAAGACTCTCCATAGCCAACAACATTCAAACTATCCAAATTACTAAACAAATCACTGAACTTTACGCTTCCGCTACTTGAAAGCCAAGCAGGAGCATCATAAGGCTTTCTTTTAGGAAAAGTTGGGGCTCCCTTGAACTCAACAGAATCGCCGTTTAAAACTCCAATATTAGCCAACAAATTCAATACCGCAGTCTTATGATCAGCCCCACTAATTCCAGAAATAATTAACAGTTTCCCAGTAGAATCATTTGGATTAACCACCATTGAAATTTTAGAATCAAGAGTAGATGAATTCTCTAAAAGTTCAGGAATGGAAGATTCTTTCCCCATAAAAACAATAGCGTTACCCTTCTTGGGAATACTATTTTGGATTACTTCAAACTCCACACCCGCTTGACTCGAAATTGAACCAAAATAAGATGCCAAGATTCCGGCAGCTTCCATTGTTTTATTGTCTTTAGTGTCAGAAAAAACGAATTTCAGTACGTCTCTCTTAGAATCTAATTTATCAATAAATGGCAAAGGGAAAAACTGTAAATCATTTTGCAAAACAAACTGACTAGTCGAGACAACGATCTTACTTAAGTTACTAATTTCTGCCCACAATCTACTATCCCTTGGGTCTTCACACGTTTTGGAGTAGTGACCAATTAACTGAAAGGTTAATGTATTGTTGTCTAAAACTAATTGGCTTGGAATCTCAATCACTTTCTCAACTTTTTGACCACCAACGCCATCTTCAATATTGATACTCTCCAGTGATTCACCGTTTAAAAAGAGATTGATTTGGGAAAGATCACTTAATAAATCCTTGGAATAGGAAAAAGAGAGATGCAGACTAGCTTTCATCACAACTTCATCAGAGCGAAGATTGAAGTTAACCCCTTGGCGGGCATCTACACCCTGCAAACGGATATGGTTTAGAACACCTAAAGAATCTAATGCAAAAGAATATGACTTTGCAATGAGCTTATCCTGAACTAATGGAGTTGTACTAGTCTTGGAATCCTCACCAACTGTTGGTGGATTGTTGTTTAATTTTGCGTAAACAGCAACAGGTCCAACGAGTAATGATGAACAGCAACTTAACATCAAAAAAGCTATAAAAATATTTTTGGTATATTTTTTTACTCGGCTGATTTTTATATTGAACATTTTATATAGCATTTAAATCTTCCGTAGCTTCCTGACGCGATTAACTTTTCTAGGGTTAATTACGCCATGAGAAATTAATTCTTTAAAAGAATTTAATGGTGATACTTTTCTGTTATTACCCCATTCCTTAGCCCAATTATCAGCTCTTGAGAATGTTACTTTTATCAAGTTTTTAAACTCTTCTGGGGAAAGTTTCTCAATTTCTAGGCCTAACAAATTACCACCTTTTCTGACGTGGGCTGAAATAACAATCTCCTCTTTTCCTCTAAAAATTCCGACGGAAATGACTTTACCAGCCGTCAAAGTGTAACCTTCCGGCAACAGTAAACCAAAGCCGTTGTATGAGAAATTCGTTGTTTGACAGAAAAGAGTTCTACCATTCGGGAGATAAATAGCAGCAGGTAATTCCATTTCCACCCGAGGGGACGAGCGTAACTCTTTTGCCTCAAGAGCAACAAATATGCAAGTGCCTAGAATCACTAAATTAAAAACAACCCAAACCAAGTTTAAAAGCGCCGTGTAAACATCGCCATAACCAAAAACAAGCTTGTGCGAAATACCATAAATTAGACCGAACACATTCGCCCCAAATATCACCAAAATTGGCATGGCTATGCGGAAATCAAAAAAGTCATTCGCAAATGATTGTCCACCCTTTTTAGTAACACCAAAACTTCCTAGTTTTGGGTTAATCAAGGCAGTGATTACAGGCAAGAGGACATAGGGTGCAAGTAGGGTGTCGTAAATCTCGCCCCAAAATGAATGCCTAAACTTTGACTGAACCCTATGACCAACCAGTTGTGACATAAAAATATGCGGGAGCGCAAAAGCAAATACGGTCAGCGCAAAAGCTTGATAAATTTGCAATTCAAACAATAAATAAGCGAGCGGCGCTAAAAGAAAAATGACTCTTGGAAGTCCGTAAAAAAAGCCAATCATCGCCGTTGAATAACATAATCTTTGGCCAAGTTTTAATCCCCTACCAAAAAACGGATTATCGATTCGGAAAATTTGTGCCATTCCTCTTGACCAGCGAATTCTTTGACGAACGTGAGCAACTAAACTGTCTGTAGCTAAACCAGCGGCTTGAGGTATGGAAATATACGCCAAGTTATATCCTAATCGACTTATTTTTAAAGCGGTGTGAGCATCCTCTGTCACAGTTTGAACAGCAACACCACCAATTTCTTCTAACGGTTTGCGTTTTAAAATAGCACACGATCCGCAGAAAAATGAAGCATTCCAATAGTCGTTTCCATCCTGCACTACGCCATAAAATAATTCACCCTCATTAGGGACATGGCCGTGTACTTTTAAATTACGCTCAATCGGGTCTGGAGAAAAGAAGTAGTGCGGCGTTTGTATGAGTGCTAATTTAGGATCTTTATTAAACCACCCCATCGTCATCTGTAAAAAAGATCTAACTGGGACATGGTCACAATCAAAAATAGCGATATATTCACTATTTGACTGCTTCAAAGCATTATTTAAGTTACCAGCTTTGGCGTGTAAATTATCATCCCGAGTAATATAACCTACGCCAACTTCTTCCGCAAAAAGTCGGAATTCATCTCTTTTGCCATCATCTAAAAGATAAATATGCAGTTTATCTTCTGGCCAGTCCATCATTTGAGCAGCAATAATTGTGGTGCGAACAATATTCAAAGGTTCATTGTATGAAGGCACAAAAACATCAATGTGCGGCCATAAATTACTATCTTTAGGAAGTGGTGCGTGCTTTCTATTCAAAGGCCAAATGGATTGGAAATAGCCCAGTAACATAATTAATACACCATAAAACTCTGCCAAAAGTAGCAAATAACCCAGAACAGCCTCAATGCTAGATTCAAAATTAAGTGTCGTAGTCAGTCGCCAATAGAAATATCTGCCACTCATTAGCACCGACATCAGTATGAGAAAAATAATAGAAAAACGGTTATTGAATTTTTTTGCAATATACATGCAAATAAAAAAAACAATCGCACCAAATATGAACTGCAATTTGTAATCTAAAGGGAAACTGACCACCATGTAAAACAGGAACAGTGATACAGATAAGCCTAAAAGAGTAAATACATAATCCAATTGAGAGTGATTACTCTCTTTACCCTTTAAAAGGCGTTCTAGGAATGTTTTTTTTAAAAAGTCAATTTTCAAACGATTGGTCCTAACAGAAAAGATTCCATAGTTTGAGCGGCATCAATAAAATCCTGTGTAGCAAGACTTTCTGGTGCATCCGTTAATACATTCGTTCCCCGTGCTAAGGCTTCAGGCACGCATTGATCTTGGTGAATTTCGGCAATAATATGATTTTCTAATTGCATTTGCACCATATCAAAAATATCACTATTGAGTTCATACTTTCTTTGTATTTGATTCACCATATACATAGTTCCCAAATAATCTTTCCTGCCAATACAATGCTTATTGATGAGCTTAAGCGAGCCCTCTAGTGTGAGGTATGAGGCAGCATCTGCAAGCATAACCACCACTGACACATGAGCGGCATTCAAAACTTGCTGTGTAAATATAGTCGAACCAGATGGGGCATCAATAAAAAGGATTTCATCATGGGTAAGGCCTAATGAATCAATTTGTTTTTTTAGAAAAAATGGGTCTTGCAACAGCTTTTCCTGGTATTGATTGAGTTGATCCTCTGTCAACTCCCCAAAAGGAAGCACGAAAGTACCATTATCTATTTTTGTTACGGCATTTTTAATAGGCAATCCTTGTAAACTCAAGGATGAGTGACCGTTGGTATCGCTTTGATTTAAACCATAATGAAAACGTAATGTATTGTTAGGATCATAATCCATGGCATATACTTTACGATCCTCTAACTGCATGACCGTACCAAAGTTAGCAGTCGCCGTAGACTTACCAACCCCGCCTTTAGTGGAAAACATAGCAACAATTTTCACTTTTGATCCAATCTTTTAAATAAGGAAAGCAACTCGACATCGGAGTTTTCACTGACAGAAGGCGCAGTCTGAACAGAGCTAGAAACTCTAGAAAAAAGTGCTCCTAAGCTGAGCTCTTCGTTAGCTTCACTCTGGATGACACTTGCATTACTCAATCTCTGAGTACTAACAGTATTTGCGGAAATACTAGATGATTGAGTGACAGTAGGCTCTATTTGCGACTTGAAAGGGTCGACAAAAGGTGTCTGAGAAAATACATTGGAAGGCGAAGATGCCGTATCTTGATTTTGAATAGGGCTAGCCATAGTTTGCGTTGGCTGCGAAACTTCGTTTGCTGAAAATGCTTCACTAGTACGCGAAATAGGCTCTTTTAACTCTACACTTTTGACTTGAGGAACACTCAAAGTACGCTCTGCAGTTTTTAATTGTATCGGTGCAGGCGGACGATTTGTTCCTGAAATACTCAATTGAGCAAGAAAAGGCCATTTTCTGAGGGCAACTTCACCCTCTTTTTTAGGATAAAACTCATGATACGCATCAGAGGACTGATCTATCAGATTATATAAAACATCAATATCGCTATCATTTGGCATGATGGAACTCTCTCATTCGCCTACACAGTAAAAGTTAAAATTAGGCACTTAACATATATTCAACAGAACCAAACTCATCAGTATCTAAAGATTGACGTACCTTTAATGCAGTTCCTTTGCTAATAGCGCTGAACCACTTGTTGTAGACGCCTTCTAGAGTTGCTGGAGCCCAAGACTTTGTATCTTCACCAAACACAACATTTGTGAGTGAACCATTAGTAGCTTGGTGGTGCATGATACGCAGTCCATTACCATACTCCTCAACATCAACCCAACCCCAATCCATATCCTGCCAAACCGAATTCATAGCTATTTTTAAATCTTCTACAGTTTTACAATCAGGCAAGGGAGAATTCGTTGCAAATCTCTCACCAATCTTGAACATCAATTCGCGACTATTTCCAATCTGACTTTGAGCTAAAAACTCTGTCGCCATGGAGGTTAATAAACTTCTCCAATAACGTGAGCTCTGACGTGGAATTCTGTAATCTATCTTTTTAGGCTTTTGCATTTTAATACTCCATTTAATAACTATCTTTAGACAATAACTTTTTAATTAATTTAAAACAATATTGCATTTATACTTCATTTTTGTTAAAAAACATATGTTTATCATATTCTAGTTCACGGCAATTTCAACTTGTCATTCGAGCGGTCCTTTTGGATCACTCTTTCAGGAATTTCCCAAATAACGCATTTTGGTGGCGTCTCTTTAAAGGCAGATGAGTTTAGAAATACATTCATTGATCCTGAAAAATCTCCGCCATCTTTGGCAAAGTTTCCAAGCTTAGTTTTTAATGCCATCGCAATGAAATCTGAAAATTGTGACGTATTTGAGTACGATGTCCCAACAAGAGCAATATTTGGAAGATCCTGATTGCCAAATAAGTCATCTTCTGGCTTAGATTGCGCTTGACCAGCACTCACATAAGTAAATGTGGAAACGGGTGTATCGTCACTTGCAGGGCTTTGCTTTGCAGAAAAGGTGTCTAAGCCCGCCAAACGCACAAGGTCACCTGGACGGTTTACCTGCTGTTTGGTGCTGGCGGTCACATTCATCTTCGGTGACGGTTGACAACCTTGATTAATCAAATTTTGTGCAATTAATTGGGCAGCCAATTGTGCACCTACTTCATTCCAATGCGAGTCAGCTTTCAAAAAAAGAGATTCTTTTTTAACTTGCGCATTAAAAGCACTACTCAGGTCGAGAACTTGAATCTGTTTATTTTTTAGTCCAGAAGCAAACTCACTCACGCGAGGAGAAAAACTTTCGGGTCTTTGCAGTGGTCCGAGATGTTGAGACTCTACGCGCGATTTATCGGGAATCAATAAGACATGTAAACGAATGCCTTTATTTGCTAGCAGTTTCTCAACTTCGACCACGTCCTGAATCCTAGCCCTTGCATGCTCTCCTGCATGTTCATGCGTAACAAATTCATCTGAGAGGAATAACCACCCGCTTTGACCAAGTCTAACATCCGTACCTAGATCACCCCAAACTTTGTATGCAAAGTAGCACTGCCACTGCCCCGAAGTCTCGGAGATGCTGATTTTTTTAAGTGATTTAGCAATATCAGAACTAATCTTGCCAGACATAAACGTTTCTGCAGACAATTCCCCAGGCAAAGGATCAACATCCTTACGAATGAATTCAATAACAGCATTACAAAAACTCAAAGTAATGACTAAAAAGAATATGATTCCCGCCAAATAAGTCCACACCCTCATTTGGGTGTCAACTGGCATTGGCTCTGCTGCAGGTGGTGGAATATATGTCATTTTTTAGAATTGGAAATAAAGAAATGGCGTTGCTCCACGGCTTGAAAGCAATGCAAATGCAGTCAAAAACCCTAAAATTGGCCACGCAGTTTTAACGACTGTATACAAAACCTTACCTTGGTATGCTTGCGGAATTTGGAAGTATTGAATCACAATACAAAATAGTGCAAATACAGTTGTCATGACGTGGATATCACGCATCCTGAAATCTAAGGCACTCGATAGACTAAAACCATTCAAACCAAATTGCCCTGCATACATATTCATTGCTCCATCAAAGGTATGAGCTCTAAATATTGTCCAAGCAAGCATGACGAAAATAATAGTCATGAATCGAGAAATAAACACCGGAATATGTGGCACACCACTTGCCCTCGTATAAAGTCGATCTATACAAAGCGCTAAGCCATGGGCTATCCCCCAAAACAAAAAGTTCCAACTATCTCCGCCATGCCACAAACCAGCGATGCCCATAGTCAACATCAAATTGATATAGGTACGTAATGGACCATTTCGATTGCCGCCTAAAGGAACATATAAATAGTCCCTAATCCATGAAGATAAGGAGATATGCCAACGACGCCAAAAATCTTGAATACTCGTAGCTAAATAAGGGTTATTAAAGTTCTCTGGGAATCTAAAACCTAACATCATGCCAAGCCCAATGGCCATCGCGCTATAACCTGCAAAATCAAAGAAAAGTTGCAATGAATAAAACAAGCAACCCAACCATGCATCTACAAAAGAAGGATTTGACATGGCAAAAACTAAATCGGCTAGTGGTGAGATCGTATCTGCAATCAGAACTTTCATACTCATACCAATCATAAATCTTCTAGCGCCTGATGCAAAATGAGCAAAGTCAAATGGGCGACTAATTAATTCCTTTTTTACCCAATCGTAACGAATGATAGGACCCGCAATTAAATGCACAAACATTGACTGGTATGCACCAAAACTCACTAAACTGTGATCAACAGGAATAGTTCTTCTATAAACATCAATCAAATAAGAGATTGACTGTAAAACAATAAAGGATAAGCCAATCGGTAATGCAATAGCTTGCCAAGAGATGGGCATCGACCCAGAATAATCGAGTACTTGGTTCACCGTTTTAATCACAATATTGACGTATTTATACCAACATAACAACCCAACGTTGATAGCAATAAATACGAACAAAGCATAACCACGCATTTTTTCAGATTTTGCACGGTCAATACATAAACCACCTAACCATCCATTGATCGTTAAAAACACAAACAAGATCAAAAATACTGGACTTAACCAAGCATAAAAAATCCAGCTACACAAAAGTAAAGTCGTGTTTTTATACTTTGTACCTACTAGCGAATAAACCAGTAGAAATAAAGGTAAAAATAATATTAGAAATTCTAAAGAGGCAAAAACCATTTTAATATTTGCTTGCTATTGCAGGCTATCCTCTGCAAAACTTATTTGTGGCTCTTTAGCTCCAGGAAAAGCAAACACGGTATAACGCTTACCGGCTTGCAAGTTACCTAAATTCAAGGGATTACCTAAGCTCTTTCCATCACAAACTAATTGGACGGAAATACTAATAGGATTTATAGAACGGCGCACTGATTGATTAAGAGAAACTTTTTCGACTAGATTAACGCCCTTACCCACAACTGACAATGCTCCTGAGTTACATTGTTTTTCTGCCAGGTTGTATAGCGCGACTGATGCTTTTAACGAATTAAAATCCTCAGGCGTTTCGCGAACGATCACTTGCTTAGGTTTATTGTCGACCTTGATAATAATTGCAGAGGCAAATTCACCAGGCTTTACCTTCAAGGCAATATCAGAATTGATGCTACCGCCCACAAACTTACCTTTAATTTCCTTATTCGCAGCAATGGCGTAAAAATTAGTCGCTGGCTTTGCAGAAGATAGCCCCACTTTAGAGTTTGAACCAGCAGCAACAATATCCAAGCCCTGATCAAGCCCATTCACGAAGCGCACAAATGAAGAATCCTGACTTGGGCCAGTTGGGTATAGAGCCATATCTGCCGCAAACGTGGCAGTTGTAAAAAAATATAAACAACAAACTAATAACTTATTCATCTCTTTATTTCACAGTCATTTTAGTAATAATGGCGCCAGTGATAGCGTCACCCCATAATTTATATCCTGGCGCAGTAAAGTGCTGGCCATCAATCGTTGCCCAAGCTCCTGGTTTGGAGAGCTTTAATGAGTCTAAATACTCACAGGGACTCACATTCGTTGCAAGCAGGTTAGATAATTCCTCTACGCGCTTATATGTTTTTTTAAACTTACCACCCTCAGTTCCCCACGCTGGTCCAACCCAAATACATTTTGTATTTGTAGTTCCAATTTCTTTAGATAAAGTTGAAACTTGTTGCCATACCCAACTTTTTGGCAAGCTAGGTTTGTCATAAGCGCCCATCGTGTCACCCTGCACCACAATGACAATATTTGGTTTTTCTTTTTGAAGTAAATCTTTAACTGCTGAAGCACCGTCCGTCATTCCTAGAACTTTGGCAGTACCATTATCAATTCTCTCTGCTTTCCCACAGGTTCCTGGTGCACCCTTTACCCAATCCATCGGTGTTGAACCACAAACACCAATGGAATGAACCCGCGCACCCTGCGCTAATATCGCATTGTGTAAGGAGTTTAAAAGATGATTGGGATTAGCCAAATGACTATCGCCAATAATAAGAACTGAAATTCCTGCAAGTAAGGTTGATGTAGCCATAATTATCTTTACTGTCCTAACGGAGAATATGGGGAATACAGTGGAGAAGCAGGGAGCGATAATGGTTTTGAAGTAATCGGATCAAATGTCACCCGTAAATTCATCCCCCCACCCCATTGACGATAATTTCCTGAGTTATCCATCAGAAGATTTGCCCCCAAGAATAATTGTGGCCCAATCTGTAACTCCATTGCACCCAGTAAGCTGTATGCAATACCCGAATCAGAACTCGATGAGGTACTAGCGGAGCTTACTCCGTAAAAATTGGAGGGAGTGCTTAAGTTTCTTGTTGCTTGTGCTTGCATACCTGGGTCATTAGGATAGTATGGCCCACCGTCTGAACTAAAACGCTGCCAGCCTAAGCCGCCTTTGAATAAATACGTTAATGATTGCGTGCGTTTTTCAAAGCTTAGTGGAACTGTGAATGAAACATATTGTTTAGGACTGAAATAACCACCATTGCCGTAAGTATAGCCACTGAGATCTTTGCTATAGGAAAGCCCAGTTGCGCTCAGGCCTAACTTAACTGAAGAGTTTGGTGTTTTAGCCAACTCTTTGTATGCACCAGCGATTAACTCAGTACGCGTATTCGATGCAACATTCGTACCATCGATTTGATGATATGAACCGCCAACAAAGGTGCCATAGTCCTTATTCTCACCAAATAGATGGGAGAAATTAACCCGCCCTCCGGATGCCATAACACCACCCCAAGACAAGCCCGATCTTGGATCTGTTGTTCCAGCAAATGAGAGTAATGAGTCTGTCACTGGGCGTGAAGATAGGCTAATGCCTAAGTAGCTAGTAGCACTGTCATTAAGCATCGTTTGATAATTAACTCCTCCAGTAAACTTGGAATATTGAAATCCCAGGGGAGTAACGCCTGCATCAAATGTAAATGGGCCTTGTTGGAATCCCACAGACAAGCCTACCCCTCTTGCTGTTTGAGAATCAGAAACTGAGGGTAAATTTTGCCCTTGAGCTGCCGTTAAGACACCACTACCAAAGGTCATATTGGAATAGTAATCCGTATTGAGTGTTCCAGCGTTCAGAGCCACGGGAGTGATTTTAATATTCGCCTGCGCATCATTGACTGGGAAGGTAACTACGATAGGAGCTTGTTGATCAGTCAGTTTTGATGAGCCTGGATCTCCAGTTCTTGTCCTATAGGAATAGCCTGCTAACACTTGAGGAGTTCTTTCTTGCTTGATCTCGTTAATTTCCTGTACTGTTCCAGCTTTTCTTTCTGCAGAAGTTGGCGCAACAATGATCGTCGAACTCTCAGCTACAAAGGGGACAACGGAATTAGTATTAGCTGCAAAAGTAACTGGCGCTGGAACTGGAGGTGTAACTACCACAGGAGTTTTAACATTCGACTTGTTGTTTTTTGCTACAGCTGCGGCAACCGCCACATTAGACGCTGTATAAAAATCATTAGGGCTAGTTCCCAGAGTTCTTACGTTTGTACTACTCACCTTCGGCGCAACATATTCCACTGTAGAGGCCATTGATTTTTCATATAACTGTAAAGCCTGAGAGTTCTTTCCAAGACTACGATAAACCTTACCTGCATTATCTAAGTACTCTGCATTATTGGGGTCTAGTGCCAAGTACTTATCTAATGATTGCGTTGCTAATTCTGTATTTTTCGCTTGCGCTGCAGTCTGAGCAAGGCCAATCAGTAATTCGGGTTGTTTAGGCGATTTTTCTAGTAGCGAAGTATATAAAGTAATCGCTTCCTGATTATTGCCATTCGTTGCATATGAACGAGCTAATGCACCGTTGACATAGGCATCATTCGGTCGTTGACTCTTTAAAGCATTCAATTTTTGAATTGCTTCCGCAGATTTACCACTCTGATTAAGTGATTCTGCTTGACGCACAGAAAATGGAAACAACACATCTTCATAAATACTTTTTTGTTGCATCGTTAAAGGTCTAGATTGAACTTGCTTTAATACGCCAGCAGCTTCAACATCTTGGTTGGTTTTTAACAAAATACCCGCTTTTTGAAGTAAAACGTCTGTTGAAGGATTCGCTGACTTAGACGATAAGTCATTTATTAAACGAACTCCCTCTTGTTTTGCACCTAAATCAACATAAGCGCCTGCTAGGTCGCCAGTTAAATTAGCGTCATCTCCAACGACTGACTTTACTTGACCAAGAATCACCAAACCATCTGCTGTGCGATTCGATTTATGCAGATTATTCGCGTATTCAATTTGCGTCTGAACCCAGGCCTTTTTTTGAAATTGGCCAATTTCTAAATTTCTATCTTTCGGATTAATACGATCAATCGTTTTTAAAGCCTGTTGCCAATCCGGAATAGCTGATGCTAACAAAGCACTTGCATAAATTGCTTGAGTATCGGTTGGGTTAGACGATAAGTAACCTTCTACCAAACCGCGCGCTTCGCGTTGTTGTCCACTCTTCATGTAAATTTTTGCTAACTCAAGCCTAGTCCATGGATCATTACGATCTAAAGCAAGAGCCTCCTCCAAAGCTTTCTTGGCTGCGAAATCATCACCTCTTGCTAAAGCTGCATCCGCTGCATTTTTAGAAGCGATCAATCTTGGATCAGGGGGAGCCGTTGGGGTTTGCGCAGGGCTTGAAGTTTGATTACTTTTATTAGCTGCTGCTGCAGCAGCAGCTGTTGAAGCAACTGCAGCAGAAGCTTGCTCTTTTTGCTTTTGAATACCAGCATTTAACTGATTTTGAATTTCCGTATCAGTAGGCGCTATTTTTAAATACTGATTAAATAAAGTAAATTCAGCAGGCCTTGGAGGTCCGAACCAAACTAAGGCCTCACGAATACTTTCCATAGCTTCACTTTTCACGGAAGCATTTGAGGTTAAATTAAGTAAACGCTGAATTCCCTCAATTCTTGTAGACTCAGAAACAATCAAACGCTTGGCTAGGGTAAGTTGAATGACTGGATCGTTAGGCGCTTCTTTAGCTAAACGCTTAAAGCCTTCAATCGATTGTTTTTCATTATTCTGGATATGGGATAAAGCACTATAGTATTCAAAACCCTCTGGGCCACTAGGTGCGTCAGAGCCTAATGCACTTTGATAATTTTCTACTGCTTTTTTATAATCTTGGTTTTGCGTCGCTATCCGAGCAGCTTCGAGTTTTTGTGCATTTGCAGGATCTTTTAACCGGATATCTTGGCTCAATCTTGATAGGAAAGGACTTTTAGGATTACTTGCAACAATGCGATCATAGTATTGTTTAGCACCATCAATATTTTTCTTATCTAACTCATTAACAGCCAAACCATAAAGGCCGTTCTCATCCTTGGGATTTAAAAGGAGTAATTTTTTCCATACCTGTGCAGCACGCTCAGAATTTCCTCGAGATTGCCAATATTGACCTTGCTCAATCAGTGTTTTTGTGATGTCTGATGTTTGAGCTATTGCACTTTGAATAGTCCCTAGCAATACAAAAGAAACTATGTAAGGCTTTAAGCAATTATGTGTAAACAAAAAAAACTCCCAAAATCAATTAACAAAAAAATATATAACGATGAAAAAATGGATTGTATGTTGCGACTATTTTTTGATTTTCGCAGCTGAATAATTGATGACAGATTGAGTAATGTTACTGCTCCAATTTTTATAACCCAAAGGCGTGAAATGCTGCCCATCAATTGTTGGCCAATCACCGACTTTAGAGAACTTTGTAGAATCAACATATTCACATGGCGAAACATTGTTCGAAAAAAATCCGTTAACGAATTTAACTCTATCGTTAGTTTTACCATATTTACCGCCTTCATTTCCCCATGCTGGACCAACCCATAAGCAAGCTGTACTCGTTGCGGATATGGCCTTTGTCAGGCCTGTCACACCTTGCCAGGCCCATGTTTGTGGGAAAGGCTTACCGTAAGATGCCATCGTATCTCCGATGATTACCAAAACTAAATCTGGCTTATCCTTAGCAATGAGTTCTGTTATCGGAGTTGTAGTTGCATCCTTACCTTTGACAAGAGCTTTTTCTTTACCGAGTTTTACCGCACCGCACGGCACTGAAGTTTTACTCAACCAATCTTGCGCGCTAGCTCCGCAAGCACCAACAGCAATCACCTTTGCACCTTGATTACTTAAACTTTCCGTTAAGGGGTCGAGTAGATAAGTAGGTAAAGACATATGACTCTCACCTATTACTAATATTGTTAATCCTGCAAGTGTTGACAATGCCATATATAATCCACGTTCTTTGATAGGGTCATACTAAACTCTTTTTATGACAAATATGACAAAAAAATATCATTATTTTTTGTGCACCACAATGATGCGACCAAATCACTTCATGTGATGTGAATTGAAATAGCTGTTTTTATTTTTATACTTAAAATAATTTTTATACATTAAATAATATTTACAAATTACATAATTAAATGCTGATTAAAAACTCTTAAGGTATCAGATAATCAACTCATGATTCAATGATTTGTGCACTGATGATTACTCTTGAATAGGCATGAGACATTACTGACGTTTGCTGATCCATTGACGTAATCTAGTGAAGATGTTTAACAGAATCAATAGTGCATTGGAAAGAAGAAGCAAACAAACGGCAATGAAAATGGCATTAAAGACAATCCTGTTTTCCCAGCCGATATTTTGAATCCTTTTCATGGTGAGATAAATGTCTTCAACGGTTACCCTCTCACCCACTCTCGAGTTAAGGAATTGCGTTAACTTCAATTCTGTCCAAACTGAAATAAGACCTTCGCATTGGAAATCAATTTCTTTAATCGGGTAGTCATCTAATTTTGGTGGATTGGCATTGATCATTGCCTGACAATTTGGCGAATAATAATCATCAACAACTCTTTTCTGTTGATACTGGCCAAAAAAGTCAGGTTTACGGTGTTGGTAGACACCATAGACGAACACTAATACAAAGATCAGTAGAGCTAGTATTAAAGTTTGCTTAAACTGTTCTCCAGTTGGAAACATTTTTTTCTTATTAAATATTTAAGAGCAAATAATAACTCATATAAAAATTTATGCTGAAACATTTCTGCAATATTTTTGTAAGACAAAATAACCTATTTTTGTAGGACAAAAACTATAATTTATTTATGAATAAAAACTTTACTTGAAACAAACCAATTCTTTGCGTACCTCATAAGGCGCCAAATCCGTAATTGCTAAAAGATGACCGCGATTAAAATCAAGAGGAATTTTTTTTCCATGCGCTCCAAATTGATTAAACCCGTAGAAACTCAAAATTCTGTAAAGAGAATTTTTACAATCAATAATTACTCTCATTTGTGAACTTCTTATCACTTGATTATTTTGGATCTGGATCTCTTCAACCGCGTAATTAGTGGTTATAAGGTATCTTACGTAGGTATTTTCTCGTTGAATAGACCTTGCATCTATGAAATATAAATTATTGTTGATGGGGTTAGAAAAATTAATGACGCTAGCCCCTTCTGAGCTAGAAGGTAGGATGATAAAAATCATCCATAAAAAGAGAAATTGACGTATTTTTTTCACCATACTGTAAACGATACTTTTCCCTTTTCTATTTAATTCATTTTAACCAGACATCATTTTTATTTTTTTAAATTTAAGACTTCATGAAGTCATTCTAAAAATTAAATCTAAAAAATAAAACATGCTCTAAAAGCGTGCGTAAATGAAACACTTCTTTTCATTTAAACGCCTTACTGTAAAAAACAATGGGTATTATGACTGTGTATTAAAACTTAAATAAATATTACCCTTATTTTTTAAGAAATTCTCTAAATCCTTTTAAATTGATCATTTATATGAAAACAAAAGTAAACAAAGCCGTTTTCCCTGTTGCAGGTTTAGGTACAAGATTTTTGCCAGCTACAAAAGCTATGCCAAAAGAAATGCTGACCGTAGTGGATAAACCCCTCATTCAGTACGCCGTGGAAGAAGCTATTAGCGCAGGCATAACCGAACTCATCTTTATTACAGGAAGATCTAAAAGAGCGATTGAAGATCACTTTGATACGGCTTATGAACTTGAAATGTTGCTAGAGAAAAAAAATAAAGATCAATTACTACAAATTGTCCGCAGCATCAAACCTAGTCATGTCAATTGTATTTATATTCGTCAACATGAAGCTCTTGGATTGGGTCATGCCGTTTTATGTGCTGAAAAATTAATAGGTGATGATCCTTTTGCAGTGATTTTGGCTGATGATTTACTAACTAGCCACCAAAAACCTGTCATGAAACAAATGGTCGATACTTTCCAACACTATCGTTGCTCTGTCGTTGGAGTTGAAAAAATTGATATCGAAGATAGCAAATCCTACGGGGTAATTGAGGGGAAAATGTGGGATGATCACATTTTTAAATTAACCAATATTGTTGAAAAACCTGCCCCAGAAAAAGCTCCATCAGATTTTGGTGTTGTTGGTAGATATATTCTGACCTCTAATATTTTTAAACACATTAAGGACTTAAGCCCAGGCTCAGGTGGAGAGTATCAACTGACTGATGCGATTCAAAAGCTCATTCAACATGAGCAAGTTCTTGGTTACGAATTTGATGGTGTGCGATATGACTGCGGCAATAAGTTAGGTTACTTAAAAGCAACGCTGAACTTTGCTCTCAAGCATCCAGAGCTTGGCGATGATTTTAGAGAGTACTTGAAAGAACTAAACCATGGCACGGAAACAATCAACCCTGGTCTTACCGAGTTTTTAAAGTCAATTTAAAGGCATTTTGAGTATCTTAATCTTCACCTTGCAAGATTAAGATACTTCTCATTGCTTTTTCAATCAGTCTTCGGGTACGGTGTATCCCTATCAATCACTTGCCGAACAATTAATGGTCAATCAAAAGTTGAAGTAATTTTTAAATCCCTCATTCAATATGTACATGGTGATTGATTACTAAAGTTGTTCCTCATGCATCAGCCCAGAAAAAAATCATTGCCCGTCATGCAGACCTACTTCAAAAATTCCCTCTTGCGAACTTTTCTTATATTAAAAATATTTTCCTTTTTTTGGGTAGCATGCCTATCCATGCAATCATCTGCAAATGGCATCTATGATCAATATAGTCGTCTGATTTCAATCCCGGGAAAAACAATCATCCCTTGTCCAGTTCAAGATCATAAAACTGCTGTGTTACTTGTTTTTGGTCAATCCCTGTCGGCTAACTCTGGTGCCGAAAAGATTTCAAGTCTATACCCTCAAGTTGTGGTCAATTATTTTGATGGGAAGTGCTATACCGCAGGCTCCCCACTTCTTGGTGGCTCCAATGAATTCGGGGAATATGGCACCGCCATCGGCGATGCGTTAATCAAGTCCAAAAAGTATTCTCAAGTGATTCTCATCTCATCAGGTATCAGTGGATCAGGCATCTATTTATGGGAAAAAGGGGGAGAGTTAAACTCTATGCTGATCAATACCCTTAAAACGACAACAGAAAAGTACAAAATCACCCACGTACTTTGGCAACAAGGTGAGAGTGACTATTTAGGGGGGACTTCAACACTTGCCTATAAAAAAGCTTTTTATTCATTAGTCAATACACTCACAGAAAATAATGTTAACGCTCCTATTTATATAGCAATTTCTACTAAATGTGGGCCTCATTTTCTGGAAAATAATCCCGTGTCAACAGCTCAAAAACAATTAATTGATAACAAACATATTTTCCTGGGAGTAAATAGTGACCTCATTGTGGAGACTTCAGACAGGGTGCCTGATGAATGTCACCTAACGGGCTCAGGCGAACGTAAAATTGCAGATTCTTTTGCGCGCGCCATTTTGAAAAATCCGCAAAAATCTTCTCCGTAAATTGGGATGAATCAGTTAGCTAGGTATTAGTTTGTTATTCATCTAAATAGCGCTAGAGAAAGCGTGTTTTCAAATAACTAATAGGAATTGAAGTGAATCCAGCCAATTGTTTCCAGCAATAAATCGTGGATTCTTCTTAATTCGGCAATTTCAACTTCTGTAAAGTGGGTCGTTTCTGCAGTTAAGTTAATAATTGTATTGAAGTCTTTTGTTATTTGATTCAAGGGCGCTAATGCATTCTCCCGCAAGGCAATTTGTGAGAGCGAGTCTTCCAAGCCTGAAAAGACTTGAGGTTCATTAACGGAAATTTTTTTATCCCTATCCATATGTTTTAATTGTGATATTTATTAGAATTATTTTATCATACGCTTATAGGGTTTCGCCCTACTATCTAGACATACTATCTCGAAGGTTAAGGAATTAAAACAGTACCTTCGCACCAAGATTTACACTACCCAAAGTTTGTCCATTTCGCGCTTCACCTGCGATACCGGCATATACGAAGCCGTTATTTGTAAATTTCAATGTGCCATATAAGCCCGCTTGCACAAAACTACTACTAACGCTAGCCGCTTGAATAGTGGTACTGTAGTTAGCAAGGTTAGCTTGGATGCTTGGGTTGATTAAAGTATTGGTGTCGGCACCAACTGCAAGGTTCGCTTGATAGGTGTACTCATCAACCATTGGATCTTTGTTCTTGGCGCCAACAGTGACACCGATCAAGCCTCTTAACCCATTAGCTGAGAAGCTATTTACGCTTAAGGAAGCTGCACTGGAAGTTCCCTCATTAAAGGATGATTGGTTCACCATCTGCCATGTAGATCTGATGTAAGGGCTGATCGTGACATCATCCGTATCAAAGGGTCGACTAATACCTGCACTTAACAGTACATCATTACCCTGAATACCCTTCCCTTCTAGACTTATCCTAGCAGTGGGGTCATTACGGCTCACTTCGGTTGAACTCAAACCCACGCTTGCCATACCGTCCAATACATAATCTTGTATGACAGGCATCTTTCCATAGGCAAAGATTGAGGCTTGTCTGACTGTACCCGAACCTGAGTTAGTCGAAACATTGGTAGTAGATAAGGAAAAGCCTGTTCCAGCTTTAATATTGTTCTCGTTATAAATTTCTGTACCAAAAACTGTTTGATACAAATTGCCGTTAAACCCACTCGCGTTTAAATCTGATGATCGGTTGCCGTTCTGATAGGCAATCTCGCCCCAAACTTTATTGTTGCTGGTGGCAATCACATCCTTGGATGAGTTTACCTCTGCGTTGGTTCTCATATTACTGTTTGGTATACCCATAGAATTTTGTGAGGTCATGCTACTGGAATTGACTGGCAAAGCAGTATCCGATAAACGGTTTAACACTACACTCTGTAATCTTTGACTGGTTTGCGGAATAACAGCCAAAGTATCAGCATAAACTTCACCTGCTAAAGATTGTGCAAAGCCAGCTAAGGCAGATGCTGTTTGCGTTGCAGTCGAATACATCAGACTTGTTTGGTTACCCGTTGCAGTACCGGACATTTGAGCAGTACTTAACTTATTTAAAGCTATAGCTACGGATTGGGTGTTTGCGTTAGAACTAGCTAGGGTCGTAGTGTAAGAAGTTGGAATGACAGCTAGATCAAGGCTATTACTACCTCCATAGTTATAAAAAGGTATGAACTGCGAACCAGAGGCGAGACCCGAGGGCTGTGTCACTGAAGAAAATGTTCCAGAGATACCACCCGTTGCCGTAGCAATACGAAAGGTATCTCCAAGCTGAGGAATATATGGCGCGCTACCATACCCGGACTCTGAAGTCTGAAACAGGTTTTGCAACATCGGCGCTAAGGTCGCGCCTGAATTAATGATCAGTTGTCCAGCAACGTTTACGAATGAGTAATAACCAGTTGCACCAACAGGTGATGCGCTACTAGCCTGAATCGTACCAGCAATATCTTGCTGATAAGTTGATCCAGAATTAAGGGTCAGGTTTTGTGAAAAAGATAGATAGCCGGGCGAATTACCCGGTTTAATCACCCCACTCACATTGCCATTACCCGCAATCGTACCCGTACCCATCAAGGTAGCCGCAGACGCTACGAATACATCACCAGTTCCTGTTGGTGCCGAGCCTGCAACTGATAACGTGCCACCAGTAACAGTTGTGCCGCCTGAATACGTGTTAGAGCCGCTCAAAACCGTTGAACCTGCTCCAGAAAAAGTTAGACTGCCAGTACCTGAAAATACTCCGGACAGCACAGCACTCCCAGAGCTCGGACTTTGAATGGTGCCACCAGCACTTGTGATAGAGATCGATGTGCTTGAATTATCGGCTCGGTTGAGTACCAAGGTACCTCCAGCAAGTACTGGATTGACGGTGACTCCAATGCTGCTGATCTGAACTGAGGAACCATTAGAAATATTTGTCATGGGGCTAACACAAATGCTACAGGCTGTGATTCTTAAATCCCAAATACCAGTATTACCTTGTTGGGTCCAAGAATATGTGTAGCCGTTTGAAGAGGTGTTTAATGGATTGGATAAATAGGTAGATAGATTATTGCCAAAGCCTTGCAAGACACCGGTCAGTGTCTGACCAACAATTGAGCTATTTGTTGATGATAAGCTTGATATACCAAATGACATTTGGCCGATTGCATTAGTAATCGACAATTGTCCGAAGTTAGTCGAACTGGCAATAATGACGTTGTAATTTGTGGGTAAACGGCGAATAAAAGTTAGAGGATTATTACCGGATTTACCTTGCTGATTGTTCAGCGTTGTTATGGTTCCATTGTTATAGACACCATAGCTGCCATTACCGGTAGCCGAGATCGAACCGGTATTGTTTAGCGTTGTTATGGTGCCCAAGTTATGGACACTATATACGCCACTAACGGAACTCGAAAGCGAGCCGGCATTGTTTAGCGTTGTTATAGTGCCAAAGTTAATGACAGGGGGGAGACTGCTATTACTGGTAGTCGAAATCGAGCCTGTAGCGGTAACTGTAAGGCTACAAATTTCACTGAAGTTTAAAGTGGGGACAGTTATCGTTGTGCTAATAGTAGAGTTCCCAACACAAACCGCCCATGAACTTCCGTGGGCAAAGAAAAAACACACACCTAAAGTCACACTTGAGGCCAGAGATTTAGATATTCTGATTGTCATTCTTGGTAAGCGAAGTGAGCCTTTTCATACATAACTTGTTTAATGTCTTAATAACCAACTCGGTAAACTTGGTTCATGCATGATTTCCTAAATAAGATTGTTTCTTTCTATGTCCATGTCAATAAGTACTAATTTATTGACAATTGTGAAAAACATTCGATTGCGAATTTTACCAATATTTAACTGATTTAGTACAGTATTTGTGTTTTTTTATTACAGTGATTTGATGACAAAATAAAGATGGGGAATACTATGCTGTACCCGCAGATGATCTAGGAATAGCATGAGCCTAAACAGTAATAGGTTAATGATGGGGCAAGCTAGAATTAAGCGCCGAGTTAACAGCAGATGACCACTAAAACGATAATGTTGTACCCAATTAAAAACCCCCATTAAAGGGGGTTTCTTACAACTTTGGTGCCCGAGGCCGGAATCGAACCGGCATGCATGTTTTATATGCGGCAGATTTTAAGTCTGCTGTGTCTACCGATTTCACCACTCGGGCACGCGAAGGCGTAATCTTAACATACATCAGGGGACCAACCCAAAAGAAATGTTAAATATGCCCTTGAAAAAGCGATAAAGTTGTTTCCCCGCCGAGAAGATTGAGACACTCATTTAGCGAGCATCTTGAAGCGTGTGGCGAACAACAAATACTCGCCATAGTCCGCGCTGTAATGCTAAACCCTGATTTATTTTGATTAGACAAGCCCTCCATGGGTCTTGCGCCCATTTTTTGAATGAGGACTTTAGACTATCCAAGGCCTTCCTCATTGTCAAAAAATTGTCTTAAGAACATTTGTGGCCTCTAGACTTGAGTCAAGGACATTCCTATTGTTATTAAAGGGGCTTACAATTAGGTGATGATCCAATCATCGTTTGCCATGAAATTTTCACCACTTCTCCACTTCTTTTTTCGTCTTGGTAAATATTTTTTTTGGCTAGTTCTGTTCGCCGGATTAATCTTAGGAATAGTTTTTGCGCTGTATTCCTATAACGTCAAAAGCTTACCCAATGGCAGCTTTAAAAGTACCTATTTGCGAGATAAAACTAGCATCGTCTTTGATCAAAGCGATGTGGCCCATATTAAAGCGGATTATGCAAATGATGCCTATTTTGCCTTAGGCTATCTGCATGCACGCGAGCGAACTTGGCAAATGGAGTTCAATCGTCGCTTAGCCTCTGGAACTCTTTCTGAAGTCCTTGGCGAGAAAACAATTGGTGTGGATCGTTTTATAAAAACTCTCGGGATACGTCGTGTTGCTAGAGCTCAATACGAAAGCTTACCCAGTTCTTCGAAACTGGTATTGGAAGCATACTCCAATGGTATTAATGCAGGTTTTGCTGATTTGGGATGGGCATTACCCATCGAGTTTTTTTTAACAAATACCAAACCATCGCTTTGGACACCAATCGATAGCGTCAGTTGGTCACTAATGATGGCACTTGATCTAGGTGATAATTGGAGTCAAGAGTTTTCAAGATTACAGCTTGCCCAAAATCTCTCCACAGAAAAAATCTGGCAAGTATTACCTCCTTATGCGGGTGAGCAACCCGGCACCAAAATCGATTTCGCAAAAATGTACCATGATGCCAATATCTTTTTACCCCAAGAATCTGCACAATCACAACTAAATCCTGTAGATCATTTGCATGCTTGGTTACCTCAAGCATCTGATGGCAAAGGTTCGAATAACTGGGTGGTTTCAGGTACAAAGACCCAAAGCAAAAAACCTTTGTTGGCAAATGATCCGCATCTTGGCTTATCTAGCCCCGCCAATTGGTACTTTGCCCATATGCAGGCAAAAGATTTAAATGTCATTGGGGGAACAATCCCAGGTTTACCAGGTGTAGTGCTGGGATACACGCCAAAATTAGCATGGGGTTTTACGAATACAGCTCCCGATGTGCAAGATCTCTACATTGAAGCGATTAATCCACAAAACTCCATCGAATATAAAACGCCTAAGGGCTATGAAGCTTTTAAAGTGCGTCGTGAGAGCGTCATAGTTAAAGGGGCTGAGACTGTTCATTTTGTAGTACGAGAAACTCGGCATGGTCCTGTCATTTCTGATGCATTCCCCGAGGCCGCAAAAGTTCTGGATACTTCACGCTTTGTTTTAGCATTGCGCTGGACCGCCCTTGATCACCAAAACCAGTCCATCCACGCATTCATTGAGATGAATAAAGCAACTACTTTAGAAGAATTAAGAGCTTCTTTAAAAAATTACTACGCGCCGATGCAAAATATTGTCATGGCAGATACCGATGGGCGCATTGCTTTTCAGGTCGCGGGAGTTGCACCAAAACGTCTTAAGGAACAAGGGCTGATGGGAGTCGCCCCGAGTTTTGGTTGGGATGCGAGTCATGACTGGAAGGAATATCTCAAACCTGCAGAGCTTCCGCATCATTACACACCCGATAAACCTTGGATTGTGACTGCCAATCAAAAAATAGAAAATCCTGCAGCACTATTTACTTTAACCAATGATTGGACAATGCCCTATCGTGCGCAACGTATCCAAGATTTACTCGAAAAAAATTCACGCCATGATCTAAGTTCGATGATTGGTATACAAAATGATACGGTTTCATTAGCTGTAAAACCTCTCCTTGGACTGATTAAACAAAGTAGCTCAACCCACCGACAAACATCATTAGCCCTCAACGAACTCAAAGATTTTGAAGGCGATATGCAAGCGAATAATACTGCAGCGCTGATTTTTAACGTTTGGGTAGATCAATTGACCCGCCTCATTTTTAAGGCGCCATTAGACTCATCATTTGACAGACTGAACTCACAAAAAGGTTTACGTGATGGGCTTTTGAATGTGATTGAAAATCATCCTACCCAGTGGTGCAAAACACCAAGTTATACAGAAGTTACCCAATGTGCAGAGCTTAGTAATATTGCCTTTAATAAAGCGCTCACTTATTTGGAGAAGCGCTATGGTAAAGATATGAAAAAGTGGCAATGGGCAGAGGCACATCCTGCTATAGGTATGCATCGGCCATTTGGTCAGGTACCTTTTTTAAATACTTTTTTTAATATCAAAGCTCCATCTTCTGGAGATGGTCAAACTGTCAATGTCGGAAAAATGAGCTTTAAAGATCAGAAAGAGCCCTATCACTCTAGTGTGGCTCCAGGCATGCGCGCCATCTACGATCTATCTAATCTCAATGCATCCATTTTTATTGGCTTTGGTGGTCAATCTGGCTGGGTTCAAAGCCCGCGCTATAAAGCCTATACTGCTTTATGGAGCAAGGGTGATTATCTCCCCATGAACATTGAGCCCAAAGAGTTTAAGCCTTATCAATTAGAACTTACTCCAAACTCTAACGCCTTTAAATGATTTATTTAATCGGTAAATTTGCTTTTAATTTATCGTAAGTTAGATCAATTAACTGCATCATTTCTTTTTCATCTGTAATATTAATTTTCAATTCTTTACCCGCGGCAATCGCAAGTTCTTTCATTCCTACAGGATCAATGATGGTAAAAAGTTTAGGATTTTTACTTTGCATTTTTGCACCTGCTTTTTCAAGGACTTCTGCATGGATACCGCCATCAGAATAACTGACGATGTTGAGTTGATTGGCGTCCAATTGCCATTTTTTATATTGGCATGTCCCTTTGTAAGGAGACGAAGCCAATGATTGACGTAAAGCTTGTATACCGCCTGCAACATTATCACTCATTCCAGTACAAACTATATTGCCAGAAAAAGTACGACTTTTCTTCACTGCTAAATTGGCATATTCAAAAAAATACTGCACTTCTTCTTTATCCCCAAAAGTTTCTTTGGCTGCGTGATACTGCCATAACATGGCTACGTAAGGGTCAGTTTTAAAGGGCGATGTGTGTCCGCCTTCACTTTTGGGATAAGCGTAATCCGTAGCGATACTGGAAATAATATTACAGCCATTAGACTTTAACCAGTATTTGCCATTTCTTGCCCGCCAACACAAGGCGCCATCTGATCCAAAAAATCGACCCGCCTCACCTAAGAATGCCGCAGCAGCCGCCAGCCCCTGAATTTCTTTTGCATAGGTGCTCGATGAATAAGCAGGAATATTTTCCGAAGAAATCATCAAATCAGATAATCTTGCATAAGCCCACATTCTCCCGTGAGAGTGCCAACCTTTGAGTGCACCTGTTGTTTTTGTTGGCTCGCCAGCAGCTCGACCATAAATCTCAAACAGGGTCATAAATTTTTTAGGCTCGACTACTTTGGCACATGCATCGTAGGCATCACCCAGTGCAATGAGCGCCTCCGGAAGGCCTTGACTCGCAATAGGTGTTACTAATTGATTCACACTTTTGCATAAAGTATTTTCCCTCTGAGCCGCGTCTTGCACTTCTTTTAACTCATCAATATATTGTGCATAGACATTCGCATGAAACATGCACAGACAAAGCAATATCCATTTAAAAAGTAGGTTTTTCATTTTTGGTCCGATTTTTTGATTAATGCTTATGAATAGTTTTTGATCTCTAAATATTCGCTCTGAAATACTGCCATACGATAGGCATCTCGATAGGCGCCGTCGACAAAAAACTCTTTTAGTAAAATACCTTCTTTTTTAAATCCGAGTTTTATATAGACATTCGTCGCACGCTCATTTTCGGAATCAACAACGAGATATAACTTATTTAAGTTTAGGGTTTTAAAGGCATAGTCCATCGCCAGTTGGGACGCTGTTGTTGCAAATCCCTTACCCTGATATTGTGGGCTAATAATAATTTGAAACTCAGCGCGACGGTGAATATGGTTGATTTCCACTAACTCCACTAAACCCACGGATTTTTTATCTAGCTCGACAATAAAGCGACGCTCACTTTGATCATGAATATGCTTTTGATATAAATCCGATAATTCTTCAAAAGCTTCATAGGGCTCTTCAAACCAATAATGCATGACAGTCTCATTATTGTCCAATTCATGAACAAATCGTAAATCTTCTCGCTCAAGTGGCCTTAATTTCAATTGGTCTTTCATTCAGAGTCCAGCAAATATTTGATGTTTTAAATTCTTATTATGAATCAATTTTGAGGCAGATTAATGATTTTTCATTTACCTCAACCATAGATAATTTCTCTACATTTTTTGATGGTGATTGAATAGATTAGTTCTTGAGGCGGAATTTTTTCCTACGAAAAATCCAGTTTAACGTTCATTCA
This sequence comes from Polynucleobacter sp., assembly GCA_040403635.1. Classification (GTDB taxonomy): domain Bacteria; phylum Pseudomonadota; class Gammaproteobacteria; order Burkholderiales; family Burkholderiaceae; genus Polynucleobacter. Next base: position 4,280 of record JBBAKF010000010.1, on the reverse strand, counting down.
TCGGCCTATCACTTTTTTAGCCCTAAAACACTTCAACATCTAATACCTACTCGACCACTCATTTTTTACGATAAAGTTTACATTGCGAGATCTTCAAAGCATCCTTTAAAGAGGATGATAGTCTGATTAAAGATGCTAAATTCTGGGCGCATGCATAACAATTTATTATCAATTACACTACAAAGACTCAGCATTAATTAATTTCTCGATTAATATTTATAAAGGCCTTCTTCGATGCTTCCTAATCTCACTTTCAATCGGCTCGACGGCTCACCAGATCACCTACAAAATTACTCTGGAAAAGTTTTACTCATCGTCAATGTTGCTAGCCAATGCGGATTTACTGGTCAATATCGCGAGTTAGAGTCTTTATATCAATCCCTTCATTCCGAGGGATTAGAGATCTTGGCTTTTCCTTGCAATCAATTTGGTAGTCAAGAGCCTGGATCACCAGAGCAAATTCAAAGCTTTTGCGAGCGCACTTATTCAGTAACCTTCCCTATGTTTGAAAAAATTGAAGTCAATGGCTCCAACACCCATCCTTTTTATGATTTCTTAAAAAATACCGCTCCTGGACTTTTAGGTACAACGGCCATCAAATGGAACTTTACAAAATTTCTTATTAGTCGAGATGGATTACAGGTCAAGCGATACGCCTCTTCTACCTCCCCCAAAGAAATCATGGGCGATATCAAAAAATTACTCGAAGTTTAGTTATCCATCGAACGCACGAACCACGCCTTCTTATAAAAAAATAATATATTCATGACACATTCTTTTACTACTTAAAATTGCTATTAATAGCGATAGATGATTTAAATTGCTTGACGTAATTTAATTGACATTGTTAGAAATATGTGCATAATTTCTAACATGAGTACTTCAAATAAGATTCGTTCTAATATTGCAGAGTTTCCTAAAGGGAAAGTCTTCTCTAGCGCTGATTTCCTATCCGTAGGGTCACGAGCGTCTATAGATCAGACACTCTACCGGATGGTGAATGCCCATGAAATTGTTCGTATAGCTAGAGGCTTGTATACCGTTGCCGGTGAAGTAGATACACATACTGTTGCGCTGGCGATTGAGAAAAAAACTGGCGAACGTATTGGCAACGCGCTACTAAATCCCTCCACCTCCACAGTTATTATGCTTCCAACCTCTGGACTATCTCGCATCGTAATTACGAGTGGACATCAGATACAGTTTCGCCGTATGAGCCAACGAAAGGTCCAGCTTTCTCAAACAGCAAAAGGTCTCGTGTTGCTTGATTTATGGAACCATGGCATAAAGAATCTCACGACCTTAGAAATCAAGCGAGCTACAAGCGATTGGTCACAAAGTGACATTGATGGGTATGCTTCGCTGATCCCTGAATGGCTTCGTAGTGCTCTCAAGCAAAGCCATGAACAAAGAAAATCCATTAAGCTTGGCCTAACTGGTGCTTATGATTGGTCTAGTACTCAAATTAAAGATCATGCTCTTATTACCAAGGTGCTTGAAAAACACAAGTTTGAAGATCTAGTTCGTGTGTGTCTTTACTATGGAGTTTCTAGAGTCAAAAAAGTGTTTAAGCAAAGCACGTTTGACTCCATGACAAGTGCAAGTATAAAGAGAATGCTCAGAAACATTAGTAAGGGTCTGAGTGTAGAAAAAGGAAATTTACATGCTCAAACTTGAATTAATGCCAACGACGACACAAAAGAACTTTGCTCGTCTCAAAGAAGACCCTAGATTAGGAAATTTTTCATTAGTAGGAGGAACCGCTTTAGCGCTTCAAATTGGACATAGAATCAGTGAAGATTTAGATTTTAATATCTTTGGTCAAGTTCTACCCACACAAGCTTTGAATGCAATATTGAATGACCTAGTGGCCAGTGGCGCAAACATTGAGAGTCTAATCACACCAGCACAAAAATCACAATTCAAAATCAATACCTCTGAAAATTTAGACAACTACATTCAAGACTATTTGATTGATGGTGCAAAAGTGACATTTCATTCCCGCAACGAAAGTGACCGGCCAAAACAGCAGATTGATTTCTTGAAATCAATCCCAAAACTACATGTGTCTAAACAAGGCTTCAATATCCTTGGAGTGGATGGACTTTTTGTCATGAAAAGTATTGTTGTATATGATCGCATCAAGTCTCGTGATCTCTATGACTTAATGGTATTGACGAGAGACCATGGCTATTCGCTTGAGAACATTTTTGACGCAATCAATGCTTACCAACCTCTAAGAGATAAAGATCCTGAGCGCTTTAAAAGTGCAGTAACCGGAATTATTCCCCTAGATAAAAATGACGAGGGTTTTTCTAGTATCCATTTAAACGTCAAAATTGAAGATGTATACAAATACTTCAGAAAATTGATCGATGAATACGAAGTTAACATGGTGAAGACATTGATAAAAAAATGATGGCTCCTTGGTAAAGCTCACAGGGCCTTGAAGTAAATAAGAGAATATTTTAAAAATAGTAAATTCCTCTTAGCCGCAGTTCATTTGAAGATTCTAGGATGTTTTTACCAGCTAGAGCTTCCTGGCCCACCCTTGAATGGGCCAACAAGTTCTGATGTAATCCAGCCACCATAAAAACCGCCAGGCTGTGGTGTTACTGCTTGACCCCCAACCGTGCATTGCAGTGAATTTGCATACAGCGCTACACAATCTTTTATAAGTTCAGCCCCCTGCAAGGGGCTCGGATAACTCCATGCAACCTTGACTAAAGAGTGCATGCCATCTACCAGGGACCAGTATTTAGCAGGTCCTTTCCATTCGCAAACGGAACCTCCTCCTGCTGATTGAAATAGGCTCTGATCAACATCTGCCCAGGGTAGGTAAAAGGTGGGTGGGTGAGCAGTCTCAAGCGCCATAACTGCTCTATCCGTTCGAGCTACTTCAACATTACCCCAGCGCACAATCACCTCGCGATGATCTAAAACTAGTTGAGGTGGACGCGGAAAATCCCATACGGATACTTGACCTGGACCAGGCACTTGCGCAAAATCAGGCCTGCTTGATCCCCGCCATTGCCAAGAATCTCGTGCGGCTTGAAGCCATGAAGGTATCTCGCTCATACGTGCAATTTATTCAAGATATTCATTAAAAACTTTCTCAATTTAATTAATAGTTGGAAAAACTTATATGGTAATTAAGCTTTAGCATAAACATTGTGAAGCTAATTAAGGGAGATTTGAAATACCTTGATTTAGCTATGGGGAGTAGTCAGAGTTTTGGTCCAATGTACTGAGTGCGCGATTAATCGATTGAGAGAAGAGCTTTAATATTTCCCCGGACAAGTCTGAGCTGAGTTGATGTGATTTTGGCTTTAAATTTTGCTTTGCGCTCACGCCAGTCAAGCGATTTAACTTGGTCAGATAAAACAACGCTTATTGTCTTACCTATTACAACTTCAACTTCGAACGGATACCCTTTTACTTTGGTTGAAAGGGGACAACATATCGCCAAACTCACTTTGTCATTGTAGGTGGCAGGACTTAACACTAAAGCGGGTCGATGCCCAGCTTGTTCACGACCAGCCTGGGGGTCAAACTCAAGCCAAACGATATCTCCAGCTTCAGGAATATAAGCTTTAGGCACTAAAGAATTTCCTTGCCAACCCGACTTCCAAAACCTTCTTCAGCGTGAATATTGTCAGAGGTGATACCAGCTAATAGATCATCTAGCCGAGTTCGTTTAGGGAGAATAGGTTCGATGATAATTTTACCTTTAAGCACATTGATATTTACAGATTGGTCCAAAGTTAACTGAGCCAACTCCATGACCGAGGTTGATAATCTTAATGCGGGACTATTACCCCATTTTTTTATAATTGCTTGCATAATTAAACCCCCTATGTTTATACATTGTAGATACATTTTCGAATGCTGTCAATACGATGTTGGAATACAAAAGCGCTTACGCTGGAGGCAAACAGATCAATGCGGCCAGAAATACTCTAGCGAAAGGATATTCGCGTCTAGCAGTAGGAATCCCTGTCATTTAGGGCGGGAGGATGTGAAAATACAGTACGAAGCAATGTTGGGAAATGCCATCGAGGATCCTTTTGGTCTCAAAGTAATCGGGATGTCATCGGGTAAGTGTAAACCACGTGTCTGGTACAGACCCAATGTGTGTTGGCGGAGCGGACGGGACTCGAACCCGCGACCCTCGGCGTGACAGGCCGATATTCTAACCAACTGAACTACCGCTCCAGTTTAAAACTTGGCGTCCCCAGGGGGATTCGAACCCCCGTACTCACCGTGAAAGGGTGATGTCC
>JBBAKF010000009.1:0-60316 GCA_040403635.1 Polynucleobacter sp. | reverse complement strand
TATCAATGCCTGCAATAGGTAAAAGCTCTGAATATTGTTGAAACCCAAGATCTGTTTCATGACGCATTAAGATGGTACCGACACGTTCACCGAATATTTTCTTGGCAGTGATCGCCATTTGTTGTTCAATACCTAATTTTAAAAAGACCTCTTCCGACAAATAGGTCCCACTCGCACTCGCAGAATAAGCAACACGCGGGGTGCTTAGCAGCGCATTTTTAAAGGATTCGAGAGTCGACAAATCAGGTACGGGGTCACCGGTACGTACGGCCGCGGCCATTTTAGATCCAGCAAGATCCACTTTAGTACCTGCTGTAATGACGCCATTGGCCACAAATTGATCAAGAGCTGGACCAGCTAAGACTAAAAGATCAAAAACTTCCCCTTTGGCTAAGCGTGAGGGAATAGAGTCGGGTGCTGCGCCCATGGAAGAGCCAAAAGAAAGTTGGACAGTATGCCCAGATTCTTGCTCATACAGAGGGGCAAGTTTTTGTAAAGCGGCTGCAAAAGCCCCAGAAGTAATTACAGAAATGATTGGCATTGTTATTATTAATCTATAGGAATTTTTACAGTTTCAACCAATTTTTTCCAATGCGCAACTTCTTTTTTCACGAGTTCTACAAGTTCTTCAGGAAGGGATATATTTACAGTTAGGTCTTGTTCTTCAATTTTTTACTCATTCGACTCATCATTTAAACCACCACAAATCCTTTGTTTGAAAGTTGAATCACAGCTTTGGGCGTTCCTGCTGGGGCAAACATAGCCTGCCAATCTTCAACTTCAAGGTCTGGATTGCCTTGTATCGTAAGTTTGGGGACATTAGGGAGCAAGAGCGAACATTTTTTACCAGCCACACAGAGTATCGTTAACTGATTGCCCATAATCATAGATGCCCAAAATGATCTGTAAAGATCTAGTTTTTTAAATGGTTCGTAGAGATTCAGTATCATAGAGAGAGTTCAGCATATTAAAAAATAAGTCAAAATTAATCGAGGAGACCCTATGTTTAAAAGAACCATTCAGTTCATATTAGGTATATTGATGCTGCAAATAGGACTCATGAGTGCCTATACCCAAGCGCAAAGCTACCCCAATAAGCCTATCAAGATAGTAATCGGGTTCTCCCCTGGAGGCGGTCCGGATATTTCTGCACGAGCAATTGGCCAAAAAATGACAGAAAAATGGGGACAATCGGTGATCGTTGAAAATCGACCTGGCGCTGGCTCTAATATTGCCACGCAAGTAGTAGCAACTGCAAAGCCTGACGGCTACACCTTGCTTTCAGTTTCCAATGCTTTTGCAATTTCACCCGCTATTTACAGCAAGTTACCCTTTGATACTTTGAAGGATTTAGAGGGGATTACTTTGACAGCAACAGGTTCTGCATTAGTTCTTGTATCACCAAACTTTAAAGTCAACTCGATTGCTGAGTTAATTGCGCTAGCCAAAAAAGATCCTGGTAAATATTCATTTAGCTCAGCCGGTATTGGGAGTGGCTCGCATTTTGCTGTAGAGATATTAAAGTCCAAAACGGGAACAGACTTTTTACATGTCCCTACCAAAGGAATTCCAGAGGGTATTACGGAGGTTCTTTCAGGACGGGTAGATTTTTTTATTAGCCCCTATGCGAGTGCGATTAATATGGTTCGTGATGGACGCGCAAAAGCAATCGCTATTACATCGTTACAGAGAGGTCGGGAGTTTCCTAATTTAGCTGCGGTAGCTGAGACTGTCCCAGGATATAAGTGGGAATTTTGGTATGGCTTAATTGCCCCGATGAATACTCCAAAAGAGATCTTGCAACAAATTGCACAAGAGGTAAAAAGGATTAACGATACGCAAGATATTAAGGACCGCTATGCGGGACTTGGTTTAGAGCCAGTATCAAATACCCCAGAAGAGTTTGACAAAATGATTCGGGCTGAGGTTAACGAATTTACAAGAATTGCTAAAGCCGCAAAAATTTCCGCGGAATAATATTGAGGAGAAGATATGCAGGGAGTGAGTAAAAGTGGTTTGTATTATGAAGTTGAAGGTCAAGGTCCGTGGTTAACTTTATCGCATTCCTTGGCATGTGATCTCCATATGTGGGATCCTCAAATGGCTTTATTAACAAAGCACTTTAAAGTATTGCGATTTGATACACGTGGGCATGGCAAGAGTCATGTTCCGAGTGCGCCTTATACGCTTGATGAGTTAGCCACTGATGTCGTTGATTTATTTTTAGAATTAGGGATACAGAGAACTCACTGGATGGGATTATCGATGGGTGGGATGATTGGTCAGACGATGATCTTAAAATGGCCACAACTTTTCTTATCAATCGTTTTAGCAGACACAACGAGCCGACGCCCGGATAACGCTGTACAAATGTGGGGAGAACGTACCCAAATTGCGCGTGAGCAAGGTATGCAAGGACTTTTAGATAGTACTTTATCGCGTTGGTTTACGCAGTCCTATAAAGAAGCAAACTCAGACAAATTACAAAAAATTGCACAAGGAGTACTAGCGACTCCTGTAGAGGGTTTTGCTGGTTGTAGCAGTGCAATTGCGCACATTAATACCTTTGACCGTCTTAAAGAGATCGATTGTCCAACGATGATTATTGTTGGTATTGATGATCATGGCACACCGCCTGAGATGGCCAAAAAAATTCATTCGCAAGTCAAAGATTCAGTGTTACATATCATTCCTAACGCCTCGCATATTTCGAATGTTGAGCAAACAGAAATCTTTAATCAGCATTTAGAAGATTTTTGGGGGTTAGAAGATGAAGAATTTGATGAAGAGTTTGATCAAGATTAGGGATTAATCACTCTACGGGCCTCTGTAAAACGAGGAGCCCAGTAGGGATTTTTAATCTCATCGATCCGAACTGTGCCGCCTGTGGAAGGGGCATGCACAAAGCGCCCAGCACCTACATAAATGCCAACATGTGAATGGCGATCACCTAGCGTATTAAAAAACACTAAGTCTCCAGGAGCGGGGGATTCAGCTTGGAGTGCTTTGCCGTATTTACCCATTTCGCTAGAAGTTCGAGGAAGATTTTTTTGGCGTGTATTTTTAACCACATACACTACGAGCCCACTACAATCAAAGCCACTTTGGGGCGTGTTGCCACCCCAGCGATAAGGGGTACCAATCAAACTGACCGCAGCAATTGAAATGTCATCTAGCCCAGCACTTTTGTCCTGACTAAAGTCAGGTAAGTTGTTGTAGCTTGGGGTAGCTAGACTATTTTGTTTTTTTGATGTGGTGCCACATCCTGATAGCAAAGCTATCAGGATGATGACCCAAGTTGTTTTACAGAATATCCGCCGCATGATCTGCTAAGCGTGAACGCTCACCTCTAGCTAGTGTGACATGACCACCATGACGCCAGCCTTTGAAGCGGTCGACCACATAGGTGAGTCCTGAGGAGCCTTCAGTCAAGTAAGGTGTATCGATCTGCGCAATATTACCTAAACAAATTAATTTAGTCCCAGGACCTGCACGCGTCACCAGAGTTTTCATTTGTTTGGGAGTTAAGTTTTGCGCTTCATCAATAATCACAAACTTACTGACAAAAGTTCTACCGCGCATAAAGTTCATACTTTTTACTTTAATGCGCGAACGAATTAGTTCTTGCGTAGCTGCACGTCCCCATTCACCCGCGGAGTCATCACTACGATGCAGGACCTCTAAATTATCATCAAAAGCGCCCATCCAAGGTTGCATTTTTTCTTCTTCGGTGCCTGGTAAAAAGCCGATATCTTCACCAACTGGAACGGTTGCACGGGTAATAATGATTTCGTTATAACGTTTACTGTCAAGGACCTGCTCTAGACCAGCGGCAAGTGCTAAGAGAGTTTTACCAGTTCCTGCTTGCCCGAGCAAAGTAACAAAATCAATTTCGGGGTTCATGAGTAAATTCAGCGCAAAATTTTGCTCACGGTTACGCGCTGTGATACTCCACACATTATTCTTTTGATGCGAAAAATCTTTGAGAGTTTGCAGGAGGGCCGTTTTGCCATTAATTTCTTTTACTTGCGCATAAAACGGCGTACTACCATCTGTATTTTCTTGGTAAACAAATTGATTGACCATCATCGACAGAACGAGTGGTCCTGTAATCCGATAGTACATCGTGCCGGACTTCCCATCGCTCCAGCTTTCCATCCCTTTGCCATGCTTTGGCCAAAAATCAGCTGGCAGTGCAAGAACACCGGCATACATGAGGTCACGATCTTCGAGTACTTGGTCATTAAAGTAATCTTCAGCGGGTAGGCCCAAAGCGCGCGCCTTGATCCGCATATTAATATCTTTGGAGACGAGAACTACCTCACCATAATTCTTGTGAGTTTCTTGTAGCGAGCGCACGACACTTAAAATCATGTTGTCGCCTTTACCTTCAGGAAGTCCCTCAGGTAATTTCATTTCTTTTAAGTCAGTTTGGAAAAATAATTTTCCGGTAGCATCCTTATTGCCTAGTTTTGATAAAGGGATTCCTTCGTCAAGGGCGCCGCTTGTGCCGTCGATTAAACCGTCTAAAGCACGGCTCACCATCCTTGCATTACGAGCAACTTCACTCATCCCTTTCTTATGATTATCTAACTCCTCCAAGGTGGTCATTGGCAAGTAAACATCGTGTTCTTCGAAGCGGAACAAGGAAGACGGGTCATGCATCAAAACATTCGTATCTAGTACAAATAAACGCAACTTGTTGTTTAAGTGCGCGATTTTATTTTTTGCATTACTGCGTGTCGGTTTAGCGGGAGCAACTTGCTTCATTTTATTAATCGTGTCACGTGCAATATACGATGCATGCGGCGGCGTAAACACTGCTTCATTGGGAGCAATATCTTCAATTTCAACTTCGTCATCAGCAACAGTAGCAATAGCTTGAGGGGCGGGTGGTTTTTTCAAATCAGGCTTTTTTAACCGAGGTAAATTAATTTCGTCAGCTGTTTGTGATGGTGCTGGGGGGAGTGGCATGCACGAGCTCCTTAATGGGATTAAAAATACAAAAGAAAAAGATAAGAAAAACGAAAGAGAAACCGCATGATCTCGTGCGATTTCTAAAAGTATTACGTTTTAAAACAAGAGGAAATTTTACAAGCGGGGGTATAAAAACTTGGGGGGAAGATTGCCTATCTCGAGTCGTGTTTTCAAGATGCTTTAAAACAGTGAACAAACTTCGTTGGATATGCATTAACTATAAGTTAACGCATATTTCAAGACATTGCAAGCACGGTATTTAAAACTTCTTCAACATGTCCAGCGACTTTGAGTCCCCGCCATTCATGGCGTAAAACTCCTTTAGAATCAATAATAAAAGTACTTCTATCGATTCCTTGAACTTGTCTGCCATACATGTTTTTAGTCTTAATTACGTCAAAAATTTGACATAAAACCTCTTCGGAATCCGAAACTAGCTCAAATGGTAGTTCATATTTGGATTTAAAGTTCTCATGGGATTTTAATGAATCACGAGACACGCCAATAATTAAAGCATTTGCTTTTGTAAAAGATTCAATATGATCCCTGAAGTTACCCGCCTCAATAGTACAACCTGGAGTGGCATCTTTTGGATAGAAGTACAAAACCACCGTTTTTCCAAGGCAAGCATTTGGGTTAAAGACAAGCCCAGAAGTTGCAGGTATGGAGCATTGTGGAACAGCATCACCAATTTTGAGGGACATTTTGCGACTCCTAAAAAAACAATATTATTACCTAATTGTATGACTTCTTATAAAACCATTCTCAAGAAGATGTTACAGGCATCATCATGAGTTCACCGCTCCGATTGGGAACACTATCAAAGTATAAAGGTAAGCTAATCAAATGGCGAGTTTGCCCAGTGGCTTGCCATGAAGCATGAAGGTTTCGCAGATCGACACATTGATGACCTTGAGCAATCCATGACTGCACAAGTTGAATAAAATAGGGCAAGAGTTTTTGGCCCTCTAGTTCCGCGTGCAGGGTGAAAACCTGATCATTTGGATTTGTGGCGGTGAGTGAAAGAAGATGATTCACCGCATCTTGGGCATTCATCTGATTGACGCCTAATAATTCATCAAAGGTCGGCAGTGTACTTGGATATTGAATATGTTTTGATGGACCACTTGGTAGTGCAATCCGATAAGGCACCAGATTGAGTGGGGCACGACCATCTGAGGCATAGGGCATTTGCCATTGATCTAATTGTTCGAGAGCACTTGTGTTCATTTGCCACCCTGCGGCTCCGTGCGTCATGGGTGCATGACCAAATATATCGCTAAACCTCTCATAGGCCCTCAGCATTTGCTGTTGTGTCCATAAAGCATTCGCATCTCTTGCATGATCATGCCAAACAATATGATCCCAAGTATGGATTCCTACTTCAAAGCCATCCTTAGCCACCCCTTGCATCGTTGCTCGAGCTTTGATACCGATATCCGGTGCGGGTAATAAAACACCATAGCTGAGGGTTTTGAGTCCATAGTGTTCGACTACAGAAGTTCTCGAGACCTTTTTAAAAAATCCTGGACGAAAAATACGTTTGAGTGCCCAGCCAGTGTGGTCCGGTCCTAAACTAAATAAAAAGGTGACGGGTACACCTAAGCGGGAGAGTTCCTTTTGTAGTCGCGGTACGCCCTCTAAAGTACCTCTGAGCGTATCAACATCGACTTTAAGAGCAATACTACCCACAGTTAATGATCAACCAATTTTCTGGCTTTGACGACATCATAACGATAAGCTTCAAAGATATTTTCAAGCGCTTGATCCATGGTTGTAGTTGGTTTCCAGCCAAGCTCTTGCATCGTATTCTCGATTTTTGGAACTCTGTTTTGGACATCTTGATAGCCTTTACCATAGTACTGGGTAGAGGTCGTTTCTTGAATCACTACGTGTTTGGCAGATTCTTGATACTCGGGGATTCTCTGTGCAATCGCCATCATCAAATGGGCCAGTTCTTTTACCGAATGATTGTTTAAAGGATTACCGATATTGTAGATTTTGCCATTCGCAATATCATTTTTATTTTCAATAATGCGGGTAAGAGCATCAATCCCATCATCAATATAAGTAAAAGCTCTTTTTTGTTCACCGCCATCTACGAGATTAATGGGTTCACCCCTTGCAATGTGACCTAAAAATTGTGTCACAACGCGCGAAGAACCTTCTTTGGGGGTGTAGATGCTGTCAAGACCTGGACCAATCCAGTTGAATGGTCGGAATAAAGTGAAACGAAGCCCCTCCATGCCATATCCCCAAATCACGCGGTCCATGAGTTGTTTAGCGCAGGCGTAGATCCAGCGTGGTTTATTGATGGGGCCATAAACGAGAGGTGAAGATTCAGGATCAAACTCTGCGTCTGGGCTCATGCCATAGACTTCAGAGGTCGATGGGAAAACTAAGTGTTTGCCGTATTTATGGGCTGAGCGGACGATGGGTAGGTTCGCTTCAAAATCGAGCTCAAATACTTTTAAAGGGGCTTGAACGTAAGTTGCGGGGGTTGCAATAGCAACCAGAGGTAAGATGACATCGCATTTGCGGATATGGTATTCCACCCATTCTTTATTAATGGTGATATCACCTTCAAAAAAATGCATCCTAGGGTGAGTCGCTAGATCACCAAGGCGATCGTTTTGCATATCCATGCCATAGACATCCCAATCTGTGGTGTCCAGGATCCGTTTAGAAAGGTGATGCCCAATAAAGCCGTTAACACCTAAGATTAAGATCTTTTTGCTCATGAATGAATTCCGTTAATAAACTAGCTTCATTTTATTCTTTTGTTTCACTTAAAAGTATTTGTTGTAATTCAGTGGGTGAAATCTCTTGACCTTCGCAGGTAAGTTGCGTCACGAGAAGGGCGCGCTCATCACCACAAAAGCCATAAATCCGCTGATCAATCACATGTAGACCTTGCAAAGGCAGGTTACTCCGAAATGGTGGGCTTGCGAGCATCGCTTTTGCGATAATATATTTTTTACCGTCTATTTCAGTAAATGCACCAGGGTAGGGCGGGGCTACAGCTCGAACCAGGTTATAGACATCGACTGCATGTTGATGCCAATCTATTTGGCCATCTTCGGGTTTGCGTCCACCGAAATAACTGCCTTCTTGGATGCGATTTGGACGTGTTGGCACCTGACCATCTAATAATTGTGGAATAACCTCTTCAAGGGTTAAGGTTGCTATTTGCGCCACTTTATTAAAAACTTCATAAGCAGTCTCATCTGGCAAAATCGGCACCGCTTTTTGGTGAACAATATCGCCGGCATCTGGTTTATCGGCCATCACATGCAAGGTTGCTCCTGTTTTTATTTCGCCATGTAAAACAGCCCAATTAATGGGGACACGTCCACGGTATTTAGGCAGTAAAGAACCATGCATATTTAAGGCAGAGACTTTAGCTAATTCCAAGATGTGTTTTGGAATCATATAGCGATAGTAAAAAGAGAAGATGTAGTCTGGGTCAATCGATTGGATTGTCTTTAGAATTTCAGAGTCATCTAAATTTTCTGGGGTGATATAAGGAATATGATGCTCCTGGCATAAATTTTTGACAGACTCAAACCAAATATGTTCTGCTGGGGCGTCTTCATGAGTGAGAACAAGAGGTATATCAAAGCCATGTTTTAGGAGTGTATTGATACACCCTACGCCTACGTTGTGATAGGCAAAGACAACGGCTTTATTATTTGGCATCCTGTTCCAATACTCCCATGACAAGATAGCGGGGACGTTTGCGAACTTGTTGATAGATACGACCAACATACTCACCGAGTAGTCCTAGGCCAAATAGGACTACACCTAATAAGAAGAAGTTCAGAGCGAAGAGGGTAAAAAGTCCTTCTACTTCAGCGCCGATAATAAACCTGCGAATCATCAGGTAAATAAATAGAGTAGCTGAACCAAGAGCCAACAAAAATCCTATTAAAGAAAAAGCTTGTAGTGGCAAAACTGAAAACCCGTTACAAGATCAAAATTAAGACGAATGAGTTGATACAAAGAATACTTAGACTCACCAGCAAAACGCTCTTCATGGTTGATATTGATCTCAATGGGATTACTGGCGTATGTAAATCCTAAAGCAGGGATAAAAGTATTTAACTCCTTACTTTTTTTCATGAGATCGACAATTCGTCGGTTATAGCCGCGCATCATACAACCTTGATCGGTCATCGTGATTTTGGTAATCCGATTCCTGAGTTGATTCATCGCTTTAGAGGCATACCTACGAAAGCGAGAGTCTTTTCTTGCAACGCGAATAGTACCTACATAATCGTGTCCAGCAAGTAAACACTCCACGAGCTTAGCAATCTCTTCGGGAGGATTTTGTAAATCAGCATCTAGGGTAATGACAAAGTCGCCCCTAGAATAACTAAACCCCGCCATGATCGCCATATGTTGTCCGAAATTCCCATTAAATAAAACAACCCGGGTTGTTTCAGGGCGCTTCTCAAACTGAGCTGCTAGTTTGGCCGCGGATTGATCACGGCTGCCATCATTGATAAATACCACTTCATAACAAACTGGAAATTGCTTAATTAGTTGATCGAGAGCCAAATATAAGCGGTCAAAAAGTGCATCTAGGCCATCAGCTTCATTGTATACAGGGATAACAATAGAGACTAGCGGCGTTGTCGGAATTTGAGGTACTAGCTTAGCTAAGGAATCAGAAGTAATAGGCATATAGGGATTTTATGACTATTTCATAAAAACACAAAAAAATCATACTTCATGGAGTGCAGTCTGTAAGGCGTGAACTACACGCTCAACATCAAACGGAGTCATCAGCGGAAATAAGGGGAGAGTTAAGATCGCTGCACTGATTCTTTGTGCTACCGGAGTTTTTCGGGAATCATAACCTTGCTCCTGATACAGTTTGAAATCACTGATCAGGGGGTAGTGCACGCCAACACCAATATTCATCACCTTTAATTTTTGCATAATATCTGCACGGCGCATACCAAGTTGGTGTAATTTCTCAATCGGTAAAACCACTTGAAACATATGCCAGTTGGAATGTGTAAAGTCTTCAAGCGGGAGTTCTAGCCCCTGCTCGACGAGGGATGTTTGCGAAAAACACTGGAAGTAGTGCTTTGCTAATGCCTGCCTTTTTAACATCAATTCTGGAAGTTGTCGCATTTGGTGAATACCAATCACAGCATTGACATCCGTAAGATTATGTTTACCCCCGAGAACATCGACTTCCATACCGTCGAGGCCGGAACGTGTCACGCCTTGAAGACGCAATTTTTGAGCGAGGATGGCTTGCTCAGCATCGTTCATGACCAAGCAACCACCTTCAATACTAGTGAGGTTTTTATTTGCCTGAAAACTAAAACTGACTAAATCGGATGGTAGATTATTCGAACTACCAATTCGTTGACCAAACCACGAAGAACCTAGAGCTTGCGCAGCATCTTCTATCACGCGTAATTGATACTTTTGCGCAATTTGATATAACTGATGAATATCAACAGGTAGTCCAGAAAGGTAGACAGGCATGATTGCTTTTGTAGCAGGAGTAATAGCAGCTTCTATAAGATTTAGATCAATATTTCTAGTTCGGGGATCCACATCTACAAAAACGGGTTTAGCGCCAACTGTCAAAATCACATTAGCTGTAGAAACCCAGGAAATAGGTGTGGTTATGACTTCATCACCTGGACCAATATTAGCGATGCGAAGAGCAATTTCCATGGTTGCTGTGCCATTCGCAAAACAACGGACCTCTCTACCACCAAAATACTCCGACAAGAGCTTTTCAAATTCGAGACATTTAGGACCGGTAGTGATCCACCCAGATCGCAGCAAATCGCCAACAGCGGCGATCGTCGATTCATCGATCGTAGGTTTTGTAAAAGGCAGAAAAGGAAATTGCGAATGGTTCATGATCGCGCCAAAATATAGACACCAATGAGAATGATTCCGATGGCTAAAAGTCTTTGAGGGGTGAGTGCCTCACCAAACAAAAAATAGGCTGCAACGGCATTGACTACATAGCCAAGCGAGAGAAGGGGATAAGCAATTGAGACATCAACTCGAGAAAGCCCAGCAATCCAAGTAATCACAGATAAGGCGTATAAAAATAGGCCAGCGATGATCGGTAAATTTGTTGCCAGTTGACCTAAGGTGCTGATCAACGTGCTGGGCGCTAATGAGACTTCACCCAAACGCAAAGTTCCCGCCTTAAGCAATAACTGCGCACAAGCATTGAGCAAAATCCCTGCGAACAAATAAGAAAAAGTAGTTACATTCATCAATTAATTTTTTAAAGGTTTGCCAACAATGACCCGCGTTGCGTCTTTAGCAATAATTTCCATAGGGACATTTTGCTTCACAAGGTCATCATAGGTGGCGTGGCGCATTAAAGCAAAGGCTTTTTTATCTGGACTGGCGATCCACTGCATAAGCCATTCTTTTTCAGTAGGAATCCACCGACTGGGTTCTTGAGAGATTCCGAACGCAAGTTCATCCTGAAACTCCACCATAATTAATGGATGTTCGAGATAAAAAGGGATGGTATGGTCCAGAGTTTTAACGCCGTATAAGGGATCATTTTTTTGGATATGAGGCTTGGCTGTCATAGCAAGATCATAACCTGAGGATGCCCTACCCAAAAACTCATGACCAGTACCTGCCGTGAGAGCAACAACGAGCATAGTCGTGGCATAAACGATCAAGCTCTTGATCGCTTGATGACGAAATATCCAAGCAGACACACAGCCCAATACGCCGAAGACTAAAGTTGCGCCAATAATCGTTGCATATTGTGTATAAGCTTGGACTTCATGGGCTTGACCAGATTTGCTGATTTTGGAGACAAAGAAGAGACCGCCTAAAAATAATAGTCCGAAAAAAATTAACTGTGCTTGCCAAAGTTTTGATGATGCATGATCAGTGATTTTCGGGGACCGAAAAAGATGCGCAATAGCATGGCCTGTCAAAATGGCTAATGCAGGAATGACTGGAAAAATATAGCCTGGTAATTTGGAGTTGGACAAACTAAAAAATAGGGTAATACTCACGATCCAAATAAAGCAAAGCCAGAGGGGCTTAAATCCTGATGACTGATCTTGGCGATTAGTAACAGCCTGCATAAACGCACGGGGCAGATGGAACAACCAAGGGATAAAGCCCACTAGTAAAAGCGTTAGAAAAAAGTACCAAGGTGCTGAACGCTGATGTTCATTACTGGTAAATCTCTCAAAATGTTCACGAATAAAGAAAAAATCAATAAAAATGGGGTGTTTTTGCGAGATCATGACAAACCATGGGCTTGTGATCAAGAAAAATAACAGCAAGCCCTTGAACCAATGTAGTCTTTTTAAAGAGATGAAATCTTTTCCTGTAACTGCGTAAACGAATAAAACCAATCCAGGTAAAACGATCCCAATCAAGCCTTTTGATAAAACAGCCATAGCCATCATCGACCAGCAAACTAACATCCAAAGCATTTCTGTTTTAGATTTAGCTTGAGCATGTAAAGCAAGCATTAAAGATAAGAGGGCGCCTGATAAGAAAAAAGCAATGCCCATGTCTAAGGAATTAAAGTGCCCTCCCACAAACCATAATGGTGAAGCAGCCAAGACGATGGCGCAGACAATACCTAAAGGAGTACTCCAGAGCTTGGATACCGTGTAGCCCACAAAAATAATCGTCAAAAATGACGTCAGGCCACTCCATAATCTGGCCTGCCATTCGCCTAAACCAAAAATCTCGAAAGTCAGAGCGGTTGCCCACATTTGTAATGGGGGTTTTTCAAAATATAAATACTCGTTATAGCGTGGCACGATCCAATTGCCACTGACAACCATTTCACGGGCGATTTCAGCATATCGTCCCTCATCTGAAGGTATCAAATGACGCAGATCTAATGCGCCAAACCAAATGAGGGCAAGCAGTAAAATACCAACAAAAATGACCCCAGTGAAGTTCTGTTGGGTAAAAAACGAATCAATGCGTTGGGTATCTTTGAGGCTCATTAATTTTCAATTAAAAATGCACCGAGGACTAATCGACCTTCACTCATCAGAATGTTGTAAGTTCTGCATGCAGCCTGTGTGTCCATGGTTTCGAAACCAATTCGTGCCTGAATGAGATCTTGTAAAAGGGCAGGATTTAAAAAACGTAGGCGTTGCCCACTTCCAAAAATAACAAGAGCAGGTTTTTGTTCAAGGATAGGCAAAAAATCAGACTTTTGCATATCTTGAAAACGACCTATATTCCATGCTTGAATATCCCCCTCGGGCATCACAAGAATGGAGTTTACAAACCGCGTTTCATTGATTTCAATATATTGCGCATCATAACGAGTCACTGTATTGAGCGATTGTTTTTGGTCAGGTTGTAGTTTCACGGCATTTGCTCTGTCATAATATAGTCATTATAGCTAGCGTTATTGATGCTTTTGAACTTTAAAACTTACATATTGTGAAAAAATTCTTAAAATCCGACAAATTAAATAATGTCTGTTATGACATTCGTGGACCAGTTTTAGAACTTGCATCGCGGATGGAGGAAGAGGGACAAAAAATCATTAAGCTCAATATTGGCAATGTGGGTGTATTTGGTTTTGATCCTCCCGAAGAAATCCAGCAAGACATGATTCGTAATTTAGTCAATTCAGCAGCATATTCAGACTCCAAAGGTATATTTACTGCCCGCAAGGCAATCATGCATTACTCTCAGCAGAAAAATATCGAAGGTGTCACATTGGAGGATATTTATACGGGTAATGGCGTCTCTGAATTGATTGTCTTAGCCATGAACGCACTGCTTAATAATGGTGATGAGATTCTTGTTCCAGCGCCTGATTATCCCTTGTGGACAGCGGCGGTAAGCTTGTCTGGAGGTACGCCAATCCATTATTTATGTGATGAAGAAAATAATTGGGCGCCCGATATTAAAGATATGCGTGCCAAAATTACTCCGAATACAAAAGGGATTGTTGTAATCAATCCTAATAATCCAACGGGTGCTATTTATAGCGATCAGACTTTGCGAGACATTGTGCAACTTGCACGAGAATTTAATCTTATTATTTTTGCAGATGAAATTTATGATAAGACTTTATATGAAGATAAGACGCATACTTCAATCGCATCACTAGACCAAGAAGTTATTTGCATTACATTTAATGGACTATCCAAAAATTATCGCTCGTGTGGTTATCGTGCAGGATGGATGATTGTCTCGGGTAATAAAGAGATGGCGAAAGACTATATTGAAGGTTTAAATATGCTTTCTTCGATGCGTTTATGCGCCAACGTACCGGGTCAATGGGCGATTCAAACGGCTTTGGGTGGTTATCAGAGCATTAATGAATTAGTCGGGGATGGTGGGCGATTACGTCGACAACGCGATTTAGCCTATGAACTGATCACCCAGATACCCGGAGTGACCTGTGTCAAACCAGATGCTGCCTTATATTTGTTCCCAAAGTTAGATCCCAAGATGTATCCGATTGAAAATGATCAAGACTTTATTGCGGAATTTTTGAAAGAGGAAAAGGTTCTTTTAGTGCAAGGGTCGGGTTTTAACTGGCCATATCCAGATCACTTCCGTTTGGTATTTTTACCAAACGAAGATATTTTAAGAGAGGCGATATCTCGCTTAGCCAAGTTCTTGGCGCGCTACCGTGAGCGAATGGGCGCTAACTCCCTTAAAATAGGGGCATAATTTTTACAAATCTGTTTTATCTCATATGGTTAATCGAATGAAACCTTTACAAGTTGGACTTTTGGGTGCTGGCACGGTAGGTGGCGGTGTCTTTAGTGTATTACAGCGCAATCATAATGAAATTGAGCGTCGTGCAGGACGGGATATACAGATTAAAATCGTTGCAGATATTAATACCTCGCGTGCTGAAGAGATTGTGCAAGGACGCGCAAAAATTGTGAATGATGCCTATTTAGTCATAAATGACCCTGAGATTGATGTGGTGATTGAACTCATTGGTGGTTATGGCATTGCCAAAGAATTAGTGATGGCCGCTATTGCTAATGGCAAGCATGTCGTCACTGCAAATAAGGCATTAATTGCTGTTCACGGCAATGAGATATTTGCCCTAGCCAAAGAAAAAGGTGTCATTGTAGCTTTTGAGGCAGCGGTTGCAGGAGGGATCCCAATTATTAAGGCATTACGAGAGGGCTTAACAGCTAATCGGATTGAGTGGATTGCTGGCATTATTAATGGCACAACGAATTTTATTCTCTCAGAGATGAGAGATAAAGGCTCCTCATTTGCTGAAGTGCTCAAAGAAGCACAACGACTGGGTTATGCAGAGGCAGATCCTACTTTTGACATCGAAGGCATCGATGCGGCGCATAAAGCGTCGATTATGAGTGCCATTGCTTTTGGAGTGCCAGTCCAATTTGATAAAGCGCATATTGAGGGTATTACGCAACTTGAGCCGATCGATATTAAATATGCGGAACAGTTAGGCTACCGGATAAAATTACTAGGAATTACTAAAAAAACGAGTCATGGGATTGAGTTGCGTGTACATCCCACTTTAATTCCAGCAAAAAGACTGATTGCCAGCGTTGAAGGTGCAATGAATGCAGTACAAGTCTATGGTGATGCCGTTGGAACAACGCTCTATTATGGTAAAGGCGCAGGTTCAGAGGCTACAGCTTCAGCGGTGATTGCTGATTTAGTCGATGTGGTGCGTTATGAGTCGGTTAAACCGAGCAAGCGTGTTCCATACTTGGCATTCCAAGAAGACAAGGTGATGTCAACTGTAGTAATGCCGATTGGTGAAGTGACGACGAGTTATTACTTACGTCTTAAAGTATCCGATGAAACGGGTGTGCTTGCAAATATTACGAAGTTACTGGCAGATAATAATATTTCGATTGATGCCTTACTTCAAAAAGAAGCTGGGCATGGGGAAAGTCAGACTGATCTCATCATCTTGACCCACCAAACGCAAGAAAAGCACATGATGCTTGCAATCGCATCGATTGAGAAGTTAGCCACCGTACAAGGTTCTGTAACAAAAATTCGTTTAGAAGAATTAAGTTAGGATACGCATGAAATATGTATCAACGCGCGGTGGGTCTCAAGAGCGTACTTTCTTGGAGATTTTATTAGAGGGATTGGCGCCTGATGGTGGTTTATATATGCCCGCATCCTATCCGCAGATTTCTAAAGAAACACTTCAGGCCTGGCGTGGATTAAGTTATGCAGATCTTGCTTTTGAAGTATTGCGATTATTTTCTGATGATATTCCTGAACAAGATTTACGTGATCTTGTGCGCAAGACCTATACCGCCAAAGTATATTGCCATGGTCGTTCGGATGATCATGCTCCGGATATTACGCCGATTCATTGGTTAGGTGATGAGGGTGGAGCGCAACTTGGGTTACTGAGTTTATCCAATGGGCCAACTTTAGCCTTTAAAGATATGGCTATGCAGCTCTTGGGCAATCTCTTTGAGTATGCCTTAGCCAAACAAGATCGTGAACTGAATATATTTGGTGCTACTTCTGGTGATACTGGAAGTGCTGCCGAGTATGCCATGCGGGGTAAAAAAGGAATACGTGTTTTCATGTTATCGCCTGCTGGAAAGATGAGTGCGTTTCAATGTGCCCAGATGTACTCATTGCAAGATGCGAATATTTTCAACATCGCTATTGAAGGGGTATTTGATGATGCCCAAGATATTGTTAAGGCAGTAAGTAATGATTTGGAATTTAAAGCCAAATACAAAATTGGTACTGTTAACTCCATTAATTGGGCTAGAGTAGTTGCGCAGGTAGTCTATTATTTTGCAGGATATTTAAGAGCTACAAGCAGTAGTGATGAGCAAGTTTCTTTTTGCGTACCTTCAGGGAATTTTGGTAATGTGTGTGCAGGACACATCGCTAGGATGATGGGCTTACCCATCCATCAATTAGTTGTGGCGACGAATGAAAACGATGTGCTAGATGAGTTTTTTAAAACAGGTAAATATCGTGCCAGAAAATCGGCAGAAACTTTTCATACCTCAAGTCCATCGATGGATATTTCGAAAGCAAGTAATTTTGAGCGATTTGTATATGATTGGTTAGGGCGCGATGGACAGCTTGTGAAAGCACTGTTTGCTCAAGTTGAGACTGACGGAGGCTTTGATTATTCCCAAGATCCTGCCCGCAAACGTATCGAATCTTTTGGTTTTGTTTCAGGGAAAAGTAGCCACGAACAGCGTCTAAAAACTATCCAAGAAGTATCTAGAAAATATGGTGTTGTAATTGATACGCACACTGCGGACGGCGTTAAAGTCGCTAGAGAATATTTACAAGCTGGTGTAAAAATGCTGGTATTAGAAACTGCTTTACCAGTAAAGTTTTCGGAAACTATTGAGCTTGCGCTAGGCTACTTACCGGAAAGACCAGAAGCCTTTATTGATATTGAAAAATTGCCGCAAAGAGTCTTTTCAATACCGCCTGATGTTAATGCTATCAAAGAATTTATCGTGGAACATAGTCAATGAGTATGAAAACTGCGGCCGAAGCTTTAGAGATCTTGCTATCGCATGCACATGCCACAAACCGCTCACAAACCGTCACTGTGCAGGAGTCCTTAGGGCGAGTTCTTGCGCAAGATCTGGTGAGTTCTGTGAATGTACCGCCGATGGATAATACGCAGATGGATGGTTATGTTTTACGGGCACAAGATGTTCCTGTGGTAGGAACAATACTGCCTGTGAGTCAAAGGATTCCAGCGGGATATGTCGGTCAGCCCTTGGCCGCAAATACTGCTGCCAGAATTTTTACGGGGGCATCAATACCTGAGGGTGCAACAGCAGTTGTCATGCAAGAGGATTGTGAGGTCATCGGTGTTCCGAGTGCATCCGGACTTGATTATCAGATTAAGGTGAATCATGTACCCAAGAGCGGCGAATGGATTCGTGACAAGGGCGAAGATATCCGAGAAAACTCAGTCATTTTAAAAGCGGGGACTTTATTACGTCCGCAAGAACTTGGGTTAGTCGCATCGATTGGTATGACGCACATAGAGGTTAAAGAGCGTATTCGTGTCGGTTTATTTTTTACAGGAGATGAACTCACACTCCCTGGTGAGAAATTAAAGCCTGGAGGAATTTATAACTCGAATCGCGATACTTTAATCGCCTGTGTTCGGGCGCTGGGCTGTGACTATACGGATTACGGAATTGTTCCTGATACCTTAAGTGCGACAAGGCAGACCCTGCGAGAAGCAGCTAAAGAGCATGATTTGATTGTCACATCAGGAGGCGTATCCGTTGGTGAAGAGGATCATATTAAGCCAGCCTTAGAAGCAGAAGGCAAAATCGATATGTGGCAAATAGCCATCAAACCAGGTAAGCCTTTGGCCTTCGGCTCTATCCCGAGGGAAGGGAAATCGCCTTCATGGTTTATGGGATTGCCCGGTAATCCAGTGTCTAGTTTTGCCACTTTTTTGCTCTTTGTTAAACCCTTTATCAGCGCATTACAGGGAAAAGAAAGGCGTCAAGAACCTGCCTATCAATTGCAGGCAAACTTTGATTGGGTCAAGCCAGACAAGCGTAATGAGTTTTTACGTGTCAGAGTCAATGCACAGGGTACATTAGATTTACACCCAAATCAGAGTTCAGGAGTACTTACCAGTGCTGCATGGGGCGATGGCTTTGCAAATATTCTAGCAGGTCAAGCGATTAAAAAAGGTGATAGTGTTCGTTATATTCCTTTTTCGCAATTATTAGGGGGATAAATGAATCAGGTCAGAATTCGTTTTTTTGCCTCAATCAAAGAAGCATTAAAGACTGATCATCTCGAAATTGAGTTGCCGCAAGCACTGTATACCATGCACGATTTAAGAGTCCATTTAGCAGCAAAAAGTCCCTTATGGGCTGAAGTACTTGGACCAAGTAAACAGATACGCGTTGCGCAAAACCATGAGATGGTATCGATGGATACGCAGATTGAAGCAGGCGCTGAAATCGCATTCTTTCCCCCTGTCACAGGTGGCTAAATGAAAATTGTTATTCAGACTGAAGACTTTGATGTTTCAACTGAGTTGCATCTCTTGCGAAAAGATTTACCTGGAATCGGCGGCATTAATGTTTTTGTGGGCATAGTACGCGATGTTCATCAAGGCGATGTTGTAGCGGCAATGGAGCTTGAGCATTACCCTGGCATGACTGAAAAATCTCTGCAAGATATTGTTGAACAGGCTAAAAAACGTTGGGATGTTTTGAATGCAACGATTATTCATCGTGTGGGAAAACTTTACCCAAGTGATCAAATTGTTCTTGTTGCGGTTGCTAGTACCCATCGAGGCGATGCCTATAGCGCTTGCGAATTTATCATGGATTACTTAAAAACAGCAGCGCCATTTTGGAAAAAGGAAACCACGCCTGAGGGCTCCAGATGGGTAGATGCAAGAACGAGTGATGAAGAACGTTTGAAAAAATGGCAGTAATAGACATATTGAAGCACAGTTTATCTAAAAGAACTTTCCTTGGGCAATGCGCATCATTACCCCTCATATTGCCACTCATTGGCTGTTCAATAAGACCACTGTCACCACTTGTGACCACACCCGTCTTAGCTCCCAATAAGCGAGTCATGCGCCCCCCGCAAGTAGGGCAATCTTGGCAATATAAGAAGATTAATCAATTTAACTCCGAGCCTATTGAACTCATCGATGAGACGATTGCGTCCATTGATCTTGGTCAGGTAGGTATTGTTCGTAAAGGTCAAACCAGTCAAGCTCTTGGTAATGAATTGCATTCGACTTGGGGGCAGATTTTGGTAGATTCGGATTGGGATTTTAATCAAACTTATACCAACCCTATTCCAATGTTCCTTGATTTAAATATGATTAATACGGCGCACCTCATACAAACCACCTATCAGGTTGGGAGTTCATCCTATCGTTTGCCGATCAGGGTGAACATTCGTCAATACGGATGGGAAAGAGTCGTGATTTCTAGTGGGGAATTTATTGCACTTCGAATAGAAAAGTTGATTCGATTTCAGCATAATGATCCCATCCGCATGGAGTCATTGCGAGTAGATCGATATTGGTTCGTTCCTGAACTTGGTAGGTGGGTAGTGCGTGAGACTGAGGGGAGATATTTTTATATCTCTGGCAGAAGGAGAATTGATGGTCGAGAAGATTTTTTGCGTTACGAACTAACATCGTGGACTCAACCTGAACTCCAAAAATAATTCTTTTATACCGTCTTAAAGAATTGAATTTTTTTGGGTCGCGGTAACTTTTTGACTTGATACTCAGCGCGTAAAGCTTCCGAATGATTTGCCATTTCTTTGAATTCAATTAATTTAACAGGTCCTCTGCCTCGTGTGTATTTGGCTCCAAGACCAGCATTATGGCTCTCTAGTCTTTTTTCTAAATCATTCGTAATGCCTGTGTAACAAGTACCGTCTTTGCATTCAAGCAAATAGATGAACCAAGATTGAGTTGAATTTGGTGTTTTTTTCATAGCTTTATTTTAATGGCACTTGAAAATACAAAATATGCACTCACTTAGGAAATAAGAGGACATTCATTTTCTAAGGGGAAATCGTATGAGAATTGAAAAATTAACGACTAAATTTCAAGAAGCATTGGCTGAAGGTCAGAGTTTGGCTGTGAGTGCTGACAATCAATTTATTGAGCCAGAACATGTTTTATTAGCTTTGCTGAGTGAAAAAGATGGGGCGGCATGTAATTTGCTGAATAGAGCGGGCGTTAATGTCCCTTTACTAGAAAAAAATATTCAAGCAATTGCACAAAAACTACCTCAGATAGAGGGTTCTGGAGATGTTCAGGTAGGTAGGCAACTGGGTGCATGGCTTAATTTGACTGAGAAAGAAGCCAATATACGTGGCGATCAGTTTGTTGCGGTAGAACTATTTTTACTTGTTTTGGCGGATGATAAGGGTGATTTAGGGCGTGCAGCAAAAGTAGCAGGACTTACGCGTAAAAGTTTAGAGTCAACGATTGATGCCGTGCGAGGCGGTCAATCGGTCAATAGTAATGATGCAGAAAACCAGCGGGAAGCCCTCAAAAAATATACCA
This sequence comes from Polynucleobacter sp., assembly GCA_040403635.1. Taxonomy (GTDB): domain Bacteria; phylum Pseudomonadota; class Gammaproteobacteria; order Burkholderiales; family Burkholderiaceae; genus Polynucleobacter. The sequence goes on along the minus strand of JBBAKF010000009.1, from coordinate 39,306 downwards.
TCGATCTTACCGAGCGTGCGCGGATGGGTAAATTAGATCCTGTGATTGGTCGTGACGATGAGATCCGTCGGGTAATCCAAATTTTGATGCGTAGAACAAAAAATAACCCGGTCTTAATTGGCGAGCCAGGAGTTGGAAAAACAGCGATTGTTGAGGGTTTAGCGCAACGTATTGTGAATGGTGAAGTTCCAGAATCACTCAAAAATAAGCGAGTACTTGTCTTAGATATGGCCTTGCTATTAGCGGGCGCTAAGTTCAGAGGGGAGTTTGAAGAAAGACTTAAAGCCGTTTTAGCTGATATAGCAAAAGATGAAGGGCAGACTATTGTATTCATCGATGAAATTCATACGATGGTTGGAGCAGGGAAAACAGAGGGCTCGATGGATGCAGGTAACATGCTCAAACCAGCATTAGCTCGGGGAGAATTACATTGTATCGGTGCTACGACGCTAGATGAGTATCGAAAATATATTGAGAAAGATGCGGCACTAGAACGACGTTTTCAGAAAGTGCTCGTTGATGAGCCAAGTGTTGAAGCGACGATAGCCATTCTGCGAGGGCTACAAGAACGTTATGAGTTACATCATGGCGTAGAAATCACTGATCCAGCGATTGTAGCCGCTGCTGAGTTATCGCATCGATACATTACGGATCGTTTTTTGCCGGATAAAGCGATTGATTTGATTGATGAGGCAGCATCTCGTATCAAGATGGAGATTGACTCTAAACCAGAGGTCATGGATAAATTAGAAAGACGCATCATACAACTGAAGATTGAACGAGAAGCAGTTAAAAAAGAAAAAGACGAATCATCAAAGAAACGTTTTGCCTTGATTGAAGAAGAAATTAGCAAGCTAGGCAAAGAATTAGCTGATCTTGAGGAGATTTGGAAGTCTGAAAAAGGGGCGGCGCAAGGAACAGCGCATATTAAAGAGGAGATTGACCGCATCCGTGCAGAGATTGTTAAGTTACAACGCGAAGGCAAGCTCGACAAAGTCGCTGAATTGCAATATGGCAAATTACCTGAGTTAGAGGGTAAATTAAAAAGTGCAGCCACGGCTGAACAGAGTCCTGGTCATCAAAAAAATAAGTTACTACGCACACAAGTAGGCGCTGAGGAAATTGCTGAAGTTGTATCTCGGGCAACGGGCATTCCTGTCTCAAAGATGATGCAAGGTGAGAGAGATAAACTGCTGAGCATGGAAGACAAGTTGCATGATCGTGTAATTGGTCAAGATGACGCGATTGCAGCGGTATCAAATGCGATTCGACGATCGCGTGCAGGTTTATCGGACGAAGGTAAGCCATATGGCTCCTTTTTATTTTTAGGTCCGACGGGAGTTGGTAAAACTGAATTATGTAAAGCCTTAGCATCGTTTTTGTTTGACAGTGATGAACACATGATTCGTATCGATATGAGTGAGTTTATGGAAAAGCATAGCGTTTCAAGACTGATTGGTGCGCCTCCTGGTTACGTGGGCTATGAAGAGGGTGGATATTTAACTGAGTTAGTTAGACGTAAGCCATATAGCGTGATTTTGCTGGATGAAATTGAGAAGGCGCATCCTGATGTATTTAATGTCTTGTTACAGGTTTTAGATGATGGCAGGATGACAGATGGTCAGGGTAGGACAGTGGACTTTAAAAATACAGTCATTGTGATGACAAGTAACTTGGGTTCACACATCATTCAGTCGATGGTAGGAAAGCCACAAGATGAAATTCGTGAGGCGGTTTGGCAAGAGGTGAAAGACCATTTCCGGCCGGAGTTTCTGAATCGTATTGATGAGGTGGTTGTATTTCATGCTTTAGATCAACAGCAAATCACATCGATAGCGAAGATTCAATTACAACGTTTAATGGATCGATTAGCGAAGATGGATATGCAACTGTATGTCAGTGATGCGGCTTTAGCAAAAATTGCTGATGCTGGATTTGATCCTGTATTTGGGGCGCGGCCACTTAAAAGAGCGATCCAGCAATCGATAGAAAATCCGATTTCTCGATTGATTTTAGAGGGAAAATTTGGACCAAAAGACCTTATACCTGTTGATGTAGAAAATAACGAGTTTGTATTCACGAGAAAAGTGCATTGAAATAGGCATTAATCGTAAAATAGAGGCATGAATTCACAAAAAAAAGACGTCGAGTTAATCAGTTTAATTGGCTTAGCCCATAGCATCTCGCATTTTTTTCATTTAATTATTGCCCCCTTATTTCCGTGGATTAAGGTTGAATTTGATCTAAGCTATGCTGAACTCGGCTTATTGATGACCACATTTTATGTGGTCTCCTCTATAGTGCAATCGACGAGTGGTTTACTGGTAGACCGTTATGGTGCACGTCCCGTGTTATTTACTGGGATTTTCTTTCTCATGATCAGTGCGCTAGTGCTTGGGACTGCGCAAAGCTATACGATGCTATTAATTGGTGTAGGCACAGCGGGGATCGGTAATGGGGTATTCCATCCCGTGGATTACACCATGATTAATAGCTTGGTAAAGCCTCAAAATTTAGCGCATGCCTACTCTGTTCATGGGGTAACGGGATATTTAGGTTGGGCTGCGGCACCATTATTTTTATTGAGTCTCACAGCCCTATTTGATAGTTGGCGAGTCGCTCAATTTGGTGCGGCAGCATTAGCCGGTCTCGTTTTATTACTACTCATTTATCGTCGTGACCAATTGGCAGAAATCAAAGTAGCTGGTAAAGATGAGAAGCCTGTAGAACAGATCCCTACTTTACAAATCTTTAAATTAAAAAGTATGTGGATGAGCTGGTTGTTTTTTTACCTAACCTCCTTCGGCTTTGTTGGTATCCAGAGTTTTTCTTCCACAGCCTTAGTGGACATATACAACATTCCAATTAGTTTGACAGCTTCTTCCTACACACTTTTTATGATTTCGAGTGCTCTAGGCTTGATTGCTGGTGGTTTTGTAGCCACGAAAATACCTGATCCTGACCGTGTGATTACGACTGCTTTTTTGATCTCGGGAGTGATGGCAATTATTGCAGGACTGGGGATATTTCCTGGTTGGACGGTACCTATCATTTTTGCCTTAATGGGCTTTGGCGGCGGTATGGCTGGCCCAGCTAGAGACTTGATGATTAGGGCGGGAACACCCAAAGGTGCATCAGGGAGGGTCTTCGGTTTGGTGTATTCAGGGATTGATTTTGGCGCAGCTTGCGGACCTGTTCTATTTGGACTATTTATGGACTGGAAGAGCCCAGAAATCATTTTTTATGCGATTGCATTCTTACAATTAATAGCTGTTCTTGTTGCACACCTGTTGAATCAACACATAAAAAGTAAAGCAATCCTGGTTTAAGGCTTTCATCCCAGCGCGATAAATAGCCTATAATTTCACATTGTGAAATTCATTTCCTATTAGTAAAAATACCTATTATTTTCTTAAAGAAAATCATCCTAAATGATGATTTTTGTTATCGTATTATGAAATTTATTCTATAAATAACTGATTAATATCAATAAAAATAATTGAATATATTACTTTTTTACTATTGTTTTGTAGAGTAAAAATTTATAAAGTCTTATATAAGACTTAATCATATTTTTTAGCTCGAACCCTTAGTAATACATTTTTGGAGAAACACATGAAAACACGTCAAGAAGCAGCAGCAGAAATTCAAAAGGATTGGGACACTAATCCAAGATGGCAGGGCATTAAACGTAATTACACAGCGGATGATGTTGTGCGCTTAAGAGGTTCATTGCATATCGAGCACACCCTAGCTCGCACTGGGGCTGAAAAACTATGGCATATAGTCAATAATGAAGCTTATGTTAACTGTTTAGGTGCTTTAACAGGTGGTCAAGCCATGCAACAAGTCAAAGCCGGAATTAAAGCAATCTACTTATCGGGTTGGCAAGTAGCCGCTGATGCAAACAGTGGTGCAGAGATGTACCCTGATCAATCTTTATATCCGGTCGATTCAGTTCCTAAGGTCGTAGAGAGAATTAACAATACGTTTAAACGGGCAGATGAAATCCAATGGTCAAAGGGTTTTAATCCTGGAGATGCTGGGTACATTGACTATTTTGCTCCGATTGTTGCTGATGCTGAAGCTGGTTTTGGTGGCGTATTAAATGGTTTTGAGTTAATGAAATCGATGATTGAAGCTGGTGCTGCTGGCGTTCACTTTGAAGATCAGTTAGCCTCTGTAAAGAAATGTGGTCACATGGGTGGTAAGGTTTTAGTACCTACTCAAGAAGCGGTTCAAAAGCTAAATTCAGCGCGTCTTGCGGCTGATGTTCTTGGTGTGCCAACTTTAATCTTGGCAAGAACTGATGCTGAAGCGGCAGATTTATTGACTTCAGACTATGACGAAAATGACAAACCATTTATCACTGGTGAGAGAACTGCTGAAGGTTTTTACAAAACACGTAAAGGTCTTGATCAAGCGATTTCACGTGGCGTTGCTTATGCCGCCTATGCTGATATGGTTTGGTGTGAAACTGGTACGCCAGATCTCGGGTTTGCGAAACAATTTGCAGAAGCAGTCCGTTCTAAATATCCAGGTAAATTACTCGCCTATAACTGCTCGCCATCGTTTAATTGGAGAAAGAATTTAGATGACGCAACCATTGCTAAATTCCAACGTGAGCTTGGTGCAATGGGTTATAAATATCAATTTATTACCTTAGCTGGTATTCATTCGATGTGGTACAACATGTACGATTTAGCGCAAGATTATGCGCAGCGTGGCATGTCAGCATATGTAGAGAAAGTTCAAGAGCCAGAATTTGCAGCGCGTGAGCGTGGTTATAGTTTTGTTTCACATCAGCAAGAAGTTGGTACAGGTTATTTTGATGATGTAACCACAGTGATTCAAGGTGGTAAATCATCGGTGACAGCTCTCACAGGATCAACGGAAGAAGAACAATTCCATTAAAAAGTTTTATCGTTCATTACCAATGAACTCTTGAAGAACCCGAGGACATAATCCTCGGGTTTTTTCATTTTTAAGCTATCACATCATCTTATTAAATCGAAATTAATTAAGCATTGAAATGGGGGCGCATGAATTCATGCGCTGGTGAAGCTCTGTTGGTAAACTAGACAAATGAATGATTTAACCTGCCACTTTTGCTCCCACGATGGGGGTCTTATCCTTGTATCCAACTCAATGTTACGTGTAATCGCACCGGATGAACCAGAATTTCCTGGGCTGATTCGTGTGGTTTGGCATGCGCACGTTAAAGAAATGACTGACCTAGAACATGAGCATCGTCACGCTGTGATGCAAGTTATTTTTCAGGTTGAGGCGCTGATTCGAGAAGTTTTAAATCCCCATAAAATTAATATTGCCTGTTTTGGTAATTTTGTACCCCACCTGCATTGGCATATTATTCCAAGGTGGACAGATGATGCATTTTTCCCCGAATCAATTTGGGGAAAGCAATTACGTGAGACCCCTCAAAAGCTTCTAGAGGAACGGCATCAACAGGCGCAGGATTTATTTGAGGCGATTAAGAGTTTTGATTTTCGGAGTAAATACAATGCCTAAGCTAATGACGCTCGAGCAGCGTGAAGCATTTTTTGCCACACTACAAAAAATCAATCCTAACCCAAAAACTGAGCTTGAGTATTCTTCAGATTTTGAACTTTTGGCTGCAGTGTTGTTATCTGCGCAAGCAACGGATGTCTCTGTCAATAAAGCAACACGGCAACTTTTTCCTATTGCAAATACACCGCAAGCTATCCTCAAGTTAGGTGAAAAAAAACTCTTAAAACATATTCAAACGATAGGGCTTTACCGCTCAAAAGCGAAACATCTGATGCAAACTTGTAAGATCTTAGTAGATGAACATGCGGGAGTTGTACCGCGTGATCGTGAGTCTTTAGAGGCATTACCTGGAGTCGGTAGAAAAACCGCGAATGTTGTTCTTAATACGGCTTTTGGCCAAGCCACGATGGCGGTTGATACCCATATTTTTCGTGTATCTAATCGAGCGGGGCTCGCGCCGGGTAAAGATGTTTTGGAGGTTGAGAAAAAATTACTAAAGCGGATTCCAGCACACTACTTGATCAATGCGCATCATTGGTTAATTTTGTTAGGGCGATATACTTGCAAGGCAAGAACTCCACTATGTCATTCCTGTCCTGTTGCACCAGTTTGTCAATATAAGGAAAAGAACTTAGACCATGTTTAATCCAAGTAAAGATCAGGTTCGTGATTTTTTTTGTTTAGCTTGGAAAAAACAGCAAGACAGTGGTGTGCTCACGCCGCTAGAGTCGATCGCTGCTAGATGGATGATCGAGCATCCTGAATATCATGCATTACTCAATGATGCTGACTCTGCGAAAGAACAAGATTTTTCTGTTGAAAATGGTCAAACAAATCCTTTTTTACATTTGTCGATGCATATGAGTTTATCGGAGCAGATCCAAATTGATCAACCTCAAGGAATCCGCCAAATTAGTCAGCGCTTGATGATGCGATACGATGATGAGCATCCCGCTCATCATGACATGATGGAATGTTTGGGTAAAGTTTTATGGGAGTCTTCAAGGTCAGGGACTGAGCCAGATATGCAACGCTATATTGAAGAGCTTAATCAGCTGATTTGAGATCGCGCTTTTCTAATTGTTCTTTAGCGCGTGCGATAGCTGCTTGAATAATCGCTTTTTTACGCGCTTGTTCAATGATCAGACTTTCTTCAGAATGAGTTTCTTGGCGAATTGATTTAAGCTTTGCTGCAGCTTTTAAAGTTTGGCGTTTGAGTAAATCTTTTTTTTCTCTTTCGAGACGCACTTTTCTAGCTTCATAATAGTTTTTTGATAGTGTGGCTTGGGTTTCTGACCAAGCATCCCAGCCAGTTTGAATGTCAGTGACTGGTACCATCGAAATACAATCAACGGGACAGGGCTCTACACATAAATCACAACCTGTACAACGATCATTGATGACAAAATGCAACTGTTTAGGGGCACCCACAATCGCATCTACAGGACAAGCTTGGATACATAGCGTACAACCAATGCATTCCATTTCGCGGATGAATGCCAAGGGCCTCGGGCGTTCTTGACCGCACTCAGGATTAAGGGGGAGAGATTCTTTACCGAGGATTTTAGAGAGTCGAATGATACCTTCTGCACCGCCCGGAGGGCAGCGATTATGCTCTGCTTGGTTGGTTGCCATCGCTGTAGCATAGGCATGACAATCTGGATAACCACATTTAGTACACTGAGTTTGCGGCAAAGCCGCATCAAGTTGTTTTAATAAACTTGATGCGCTAGCAGGTAATAAAGGGGTATTCAACCTAACAAAAGTTTAGACTTTAGGTCTAGCACGCGTTGTAGTAACTGTTTTCTTAGCGCGTGTGACTGTTTTTTTAGCGGGAGTCGGCTTTGCCTGAGTAGCTGTTGTTGCTTTACGTGTTGCCACTTTTTTAGTCACTACACGTGTTGCACTGGTTTGCTTGAGTGCTGGTGCAACTGGGGTGGGCGCGTGTTTACGAATGAATTCAGAGATTTTAGGATAGACGATCTCGCGCCAACGACGACCAGAGAATATGCCGTAGTGACCAGCTCCCTTGACTTCAAAGCCTTCCTTATTTGCCTTTGAAATACCCGAACACAATTCTAAGGCAGCATTCGTTTGGCCACTTCCTGAAATATCATCGAGTTCACCCTCGATGGCTAAAAGAGCGGTGGTTTTAATATCTTGAGGACGAACAAGTTGCTCATTGACTACCCAAGTACCTTTGGGTAAAGCAAAGTCTTGGAACACGGTCTTAATTGTGTCTAGATAGTAAGCAGAATCCATATCTAACACAGCGTTGTATTCATCATAAAATTTTCGATGAGACTCAGCATCAGGTGCATCACCTTTTAAGAGATCCTGAAAATAGTCCCAGTGCGAACGTAGATGCCTATCAGGATTCATGGCTACAAAGCCGGCGTGTTGTAAGAAGCCAGGGTAAACTTTGCGGCCCGTGCCAGGATGATTGGGTGGAACGCTATAAATGACATTATTCTCAAACCACTGATAAGATTTCGTCATCGCTAAAGAGTTCACAGCTGTTGGTGATTTACGCGCGTCAATCGGACCACCCATCATTGTCATAGTAATAGGCGTTTTTTCACCTTGACTTGCCATTAAAGAGATAGCTGCTAAAACTGGAACGGTAGGCTGACAGACTGAGATAACGTGTAAATTATCGGCGCCAATAAAACGAATAAATTCTTGGATATAGGATACATAATCATCGAGATGAAACTTACCCTCAGAAGTAGGAACTAGACGAGCATCAACCCAATCGGTCAGGTATACCTTATGGTTTTGCAAAAGAACGCTGACAGTGTCTCTTAATAATGAGGAGTGATGTCCCGACAATGGCGCTACTACGAGAACAACTGGTTCCCTTTTCATGGCTTTTATTACCTCGACATCATCCGAGTAGCGTTTAAAGCGCATTAAATTACAAAAAGGCTTTTTTAAAGAGGTAAATTCAGTGACGGTTACCTTTTTGCCGAGCACTTCGATAGTGCGAATCCCAAAATCTGGTTTTTCGTATTCTTTGCCTAAGCGATACAAAAGCTCATAGCTAGCTGCGATACGCTGCGAAATTGGATAATATGACAGAGGGTTATTCGCATTACTAAACGCTTTAGCGGTAGTTTGCGCCCATGAGCTAAGTGGCTCTAACATGGCGCGCTGGAATTCTTGGAGTTGATACAACATAACATCAATCCTTTGCAACAATTGGGTAAAAGAGCGGTTTACAGACCGTAAAGCAAAATATATTGCAATGCAACAACTTGATATTACACCAATTCAATGTCATCAAAGATGATTTTTCTGTGTCAAATGAGACAAGATAAAAATCAAGCTATAAAACAGCAGCTATGGCTTTGGCCACAGCAGCAACATTTTTTGTATTTAAAGAAGCCACACAAATCCTGCCGGTACCCACTGCGTAAACACCGTGATCAGCAATCAAGTGAACGACTTGCTCTTTAGTAAGGCCAGTGTAGGAGAACATTCCACGCTGTTGTGCAATAAAAGAAAAATCTTTGGCAGCGCCAGCTTTTTTGAGTTCTGCGATTAATTGCGTGCGCATTTGTTTAATACGTTCGCGCATTTGTGCTAACTCTTCTTCCCACATAGCTTTTAATTCTGGGGTGTTTAGGACTAAAGAAACGATTGCCCCGCCGTGAGTAGGTGGGTTGGAGTAATTCGTCCGAATCACGCGTTTAACTTGTGAGGCAACGCGTTGCGACTCATCCGCACTTTGGGTCACAATCGTTAAAGCACCTACACGTTCTCCATACAGTGAGAATGATTTTGAAAAAGAACTCGAGATAAAAAAAGATAATCCAGATTGACAAAACAAGCGGATAGCAGCGCCATCCTCAAAGATACCATCAGCAAAGCCTTGATAAGCCATATCTAAAAAAGGAATTAAATTTTTAGACTGACAAATTTGAACGATTTCTTGCCACTGATCGGAGCTTAAGTCAGCACCGGTAGGATTATGGCAGCAGGCATGGAGAACAATCACGCTATCGGCAGGTAATGTATTCAAAAACGCCTTCATCGCTGAAAAGTTTACGCCTCGTGTTTGGGGGTCATAATATGGATAGTTGACCACTGGAAAGCCTGCACCTTCAAAGAGACCACGATGGTTTTCCCAACTAGGATCGCTAATGGCTACTTGAGTTCCTGGCTTTAAGCGCTTGATAAAATCAGCACCTACTTTTAAAGCACCCGTTCCGCCAAGACCTTCAAACGTGACAGCACGATGTTCACTAATGAGGGGGCTTTGCTCACCGAAAATTAAAGTTTGGACTGCGCTGTTATAACTTGCAACGCCTTCAATGGGTAAGTAGCCACGTGACTTAGGATTAGCTAAAATTTGTTGTTCAGCGACTTGAACTGCGCGTAATAGGGGAATCTTACCTTCTTCTGTAAAGTAAACGCCAACGCCCAAATTGACCTTATCCGCACGCTTATCCGCATTAAAGGTTTCATAAAGTCCCAAAATAGGATCGCGTGGAGCAAGTTCTACAGCTGAAAATAGGTTCATATAAGTATCTAAAAAAAGAAATAAAAAATATTGTCTTAAGAAATCAATGTAGACAAACTACATGAAAGCCTCATTACAAATAAAAAAATAAAAAAAACTGCAATAATGTAAATCTATAACAATCATACGTTTATTTTAAACAAACTCATGGCATCTCGACAATCTAAAGGTAAATCAGGTAAAACTGAGCGCAGTGCGCCGATTGCAGCTCTGCAACTAGATGAGACTAAATTTGTTGATTTCCCCAATTCCCCATACCATTTATATCAACCATTTTTACCTGCAGGTGATCAGCCTACGGCAATTACGGGTTTGGTTGATGGTATCAATGATGGTTTATCGTTTCAAACTTTACTGGGTGTAACTGGTTCAGGTAAAACATATACGATGGCTAATGTCATAGCGCGGGAGGGGCGTCCTGCCATTATCTTTGCGCCGAATAAAACCTTAGCAGCCCAGTTGTATAGCGAATTCAGAGAGTTTTTCCCAAGAAACGCAGTTGAATACTTTGTGAGTTATTACGATTACTATCAACCTGAGGCCTATGTACCGCAGCGGGATTTGTTTATTGAAAAAGACTCTTCGATAAATGAGCACATTGAGCAGATGCGACTCTCAGCGACAAAAAGTTTGCTTGAGCGAAGAGACGTTATTATTGTTGCGAGCGTATCCGCGATCTACGGTATTGGTAATCCAGGCGATTATCACAAAATGGTCTTGACCCTGCGACAGGGTGACAAGATGTCTCAGGGAGATGTGGTTAAGCGACTTGTAGCGATGCAATATGAGCGAAATGATATCGATTTTTCTCGGGGAGCTTTTCGGGTCAGGGGTGACACAATTGATATATTTCCGGCCGAGCACAATGAGTTAGCTGTACGCCTAGAGTTGTTTGATGATCAAATTGAAACATTGCAATTTTTTGATCCTTTGACAGGAAAAATTAAGCAAAAAATAGCGCGTTTTACGGTCTATCCAGGATCGCATTATGTGACCCCGAGAGAGACGGTATTACGCGCTGTTGAAGATATTAAAGTGGAATTACGAGAGCGTTTAGCGGAATTGATTGCGCAGAATAAACTCGTTGAAGCACAAAGGTTAGAGCAAAGAACACGTTTTGATCTTGAGATGTTAGCTGAACTCGGTTTTTGTAAAGGGATTGAAAACTACTCACGCCATTTGTCCGGCGCAAAGCCCGGCGATGCGCCACCAACATTGATTGATTACTTACCCGAAGATGCATTGATGTTTTTAGATGAGTCACATGTCCTCATTGGTCAATTTAATGGCATGTATAACGGTGACCGAGCCCGTAAAGTAACCTTGGTGGATTTTGGTTTTCGCTTACCTTCAGCATTAGATAACCGTCCGTTGAAGTTCAATGAGTTTGAAGCAAAGATGCGGCAGACTGTTTTTGTGAGTGCAACACCAGCTGATTACGAAAATAACAAAACAGGTAATGTTGTTGAGCAAGTGGTTAGACCAACGGGGCTGATTGACCCTGAAATAGAGGTCTTACCAGCGAGTACGCAGGTCGATGACTTATTAGATCAAATTAAACTTCGGGTTGCCAAAACTGAGCGTGTCTTAGTGACGGTCTTAACGAAACGAATGGCAGAGCAGTTAACTGATTTTTTATCAGATAATGGTGTAAAAGTACGCTATGTACACTCCGACATTGATACGGTAGAGCGCGTTGAAATTATTCGTGACTTGCGATTAGGCATGTTTGATGTCCTCGTGGGGATCAATTTATTACGTGAGGGCTTAGATATCCCAGAGGTATCCTTGGTAGCTATTTTAGATGCTGATAAAGAGGGATTCTTAAGATCTGAGCGCAGTTTGATACAGACGATTGGACGAGCAGCGAGGAATATAAATGGTAAAGCGATCCTCTATGCCGACCGAATTACAGGCTCCATGCAACGGGCAATGGCAGAGACTCAAAGGCGCCGTACCAAGCAATCTGCTTTCAATGAAGCAAATGGCATAACCCCAGTAGGGGTAATCAAGCGGATTAAAGACATTATTGATGGTGTTTATGATGTTGATGATGAAAAAGCCAACTGGCAATCAGAAAAAGAAAAAGCTAAATATGAGGATATGGGCGAGAAAGAATTATCTAAAGAAATCAAACGCTTGGAAAAGGATATGCTCGATTACGCCCGTAATCTTGAGTTTGAAAAAGCGGCCCAAACACGGGATCGTTTGAGCAAAATTAGGGCATTGGCGTTTGGTGCCCTAACCCCTGATCACCCACTTACCTAGGCCTGAGAAAAATAGTCAGGTATTTGTTATACTTGAGTTAATCCGTCAGGTATTACCCATACACTCGGAGAGATTTAGGGGTGCCAGAAACCAATCTGGATTTTAGCTAAATTATTGAAAGATAAGAGTAAAAATGAGATTAACTACAAAAGGTCGTTTCGCAGTAACTGCAATGATTGACTTGGCTATGCGCCAAGCTGAGGGTCCTGTGACTTTAGCAGGCATTAGTAAAAGACAAAAGATTTCTTTGTCTTATTTAGAGCAGCTCTTTGGAAAATTACGTCGCGACAGTATTGTTGAGAGCACGCGTGGACCAGGCGGAGGCTATACCCTATGTAGGGATGGTTCTGCGATCACGGTTGCCGATATTATTATTGCGGTTGACGAACCGATTGATGCCACACAGTGTGGTGGCAAAGGCAATTGTCACGGTCAAGATGATCAACATTTGCAGTGCATGACCCACGACTTATGGTCGAACTTAAATAAAAGAATGGTGGACTACTTAGAGTCTGTGACATTAAAAGATTTGGTTCTTGCGCAAGAAAGCCGCCAGGTTGCAGTGTTATCGCCATTTATTAATCAAAATAAGCCAGCACAGATTACTCCAAACAAGAATAGAAACATGAATTCAAGTGAGGCTAAAGCCGCAAATAAAGATGCTTCACCAAAGCGATTTATTGTTAACTCAGTATTTAACTTGGCACAACAAAATTAAGCAAAACAAAACTAAGCAAAACTAAACAACACTAAACAAAACTATAGAAAATTTATGAGCCAACACAACACCCCAAAATTAAACCCATTGCCCATGTTCAGTGCGCGTCACTTTCCTGTGTATATGGATTATTCTTCAACCACACCTATTGATCCACGGGTTGTGGAAAAGATGATTCCTTATTTGAGTGAGCAATTTGGTAATCCAGCTTCAAGAAGTCATGCTTACGGCTGGGAAGCTGAAGAGGCCGTAGAGCAAGCGAGAAATGAAGTAGCACTTCTCGTTGGCGCAGATCCTCGTGAAATTGTGTGGACGAGCGGTGCAACGGAAAGTATTAACTTAGCCTTAAAAGGAGCGGCACACTTTTATAAGGATAAGGGTAAGCACATCATGACCCTCAAGACTGAGCATAAGGCTACCTTAGATACTTGCCGAGAATTAGAGCGTGAGGGTTTTGAAGTCACTTATTTAGAAGTGCAAGAGAATGGTTTATTAGACTTTGAATACTTCCTTAGCCAGATTCGTCCAGATACGATGTTGGTATCTATCCTGTTTGTGAATAATGAAATTGGTGTGATTCAAGACATTGCTAAGATCGGCGAGATTTGCCGAGAAAAAGGCATCATTTTTCATGTGGATGCTGCTCAGGCTACAGGTAAGGTTGTTATCAATCTCGCTGAACTTAAAGTGGATTTGATGAGTTTTTGTGCCCACAAAACTTACGGACCTAAAGGGGTTGGTGCTTTGTTTGTGAGACGTAAACCAAGAATTCGGATTGAAGCTCAAATTCATGGTGGTGGACATGAGCGTGGCATGCGTTCTGGAACTTTACCTACGCATCAAATTGTTGGTATGGGTGAAGCTTTTCGCTTAGCTCGCGTTGAAATGGGTACGGAGAATGAGCGCATTCGCATGTTGCGTGATCGTCTTTGGGCAGGGTTATCGAGTATTGAAGAGGTCTATATCAATGGTGATATGGAGCTTCGTGTACCGCATAACCTGAATGTAAGTTTTAACTATGTCGAGGGCGAATCAATGTTGATGGCTCTTAAAGATGTTGCTATATCTTCAGGGTCAGCATGTACCTCTGCATCGCTTGAACCATCATTTGTATTGCGCGCATTAGGGCGTAATGATGAGTTGGCACACAGTTCCATTCGTTTTAGCGTAGGACGCTTTACAACAGTAGAAGAAGTCGATTTTACGATTGATCTAGTAAAAAGCAAGATTGCAAAATTAAGAGAACTCTCACCGTTGTGGGAAATGTTTAAAGATGGTATTGATTTAAGTACCATCCAATGGGCGGCACACTAAAAGAAAGTTAGAGGAAATATCATGGCATATAGCGAAAAAGTAATTGATCATTATGAAAACCCACGTAATGTGGGATCTTTCGAAAAGGGTGATGAAGATGTTGGTACCGGCATGGTGGGTGCTCCGGCATGTGGCGATGTGATGAAACTACAAATTCGTGTCAACGAGCAGGGCATCATTGAAGACGCTAAATTTAAGACTTATGGTTGTGGATCTGCGATTGCTTCTTCGTCCCTCGTGACTGAGTGGGTCAAAGGGAAGACTTTGGATCAGGCTTTAGAAATTAAAAATGCTCAGATTGCTGAGGAGTTAGCATTACCCCCTGTAAAAATTCATTGCTCGATTTTGGCTGAAGATGCCATTAAGGCAGCTGTGAAAGATTACCGTGAGAAGCATACAGGGTAAATCAGAAAGATCATATGACGATTAGTTTGACTGAAAAAGCAGCAAAGCATGTCAATCGAAACCTTGAAAAAAGAGGTAAAGGTTTAGGCTTGCGCTTAGGGGTTAGAACGACAGGATGTTCTGGGCTTGCCTATGAGCTGGAATATGTTGATGCGCCGAATGAAGCCGATCAAGTATTTGAGTCGCAAGGCGTCAAAGTATTTGTTGATCCTAAAAGTTTGCCATATATTGATGGAACTGAATTAGATTATGCTCGTGAGGGCTTAAATGAAGGGTTTAAGTTTCAGAACCCCAATGTGAAGGATGAGTGTGGGTGTGGTGAATCTTTCCGAATCTAAAGGACATTTTGCAAATTATTTTGAATTTTTCCAGTTACCACAGCGGTATACGATTGATCGAAAAAGTTTGGACGCGGCGTATTTAAAAATTCAGCAAGAAGTGCATCCTGATCGATATGTGCGTGCCTCAGATTCTGAGAAGCGTCAATCTTTACAAATTGCAACCTACGCCAATACGGCATATCAAACTCTTAAGCAAGGCGTTAAGCGTGGTTTATATTTGTGTGAATTACATGGCTTAGATCCCGCTCTTGAAACAAATACAGCGATGCCACTAGAGTTTTTGATGCAACAAATGGAGTTTCGTGAGGCGATGGACGAGGCTAAAGGTAATTTATTAGCGATGAGTCAATTGCAAGATCAGGTTCAACGGGAGCTTAAACATAGAATCGACGCTATTGGACAGCAATTTGATGAAAAACATGCTCCAGATGCGGCATTATTAAACTTGCGCGCGGCGTTATTTTTAGAACGATTATTAGAAGAATTAGACCAACGTATTTCGGACGCGAGTGAATAATGGCTTTATTACAAATTGCAGAACCTGGACAGTCGCGTAATCCTCATGAAAGAAGAATTGCGATTGGCATTGATCTTGGGACTACGAATTCATTAGTAGCCAGTATGAAAAATGCTATCCCGGAGGTGTTAAAAAGTGAAGCTGGACACACGATGCTTCCGTCTGTTGTGAGATATCTGCCTGGTGAGCGAACTCAGGCTGGATATGAAGCTTTAGCGCAAGCTGCGATTGATCCTAAAAATACGATTATTTCCGTGAAGCGTTTCATGGGTAGAGGTTTGAGTGATATTAGCAACGCAAAGAATTTACCCTATGATTTTATCGATACCTCGGGAATGCTAAAGATACAAACTGTGCAAGGTGAAAAAAGCCCTGTAGAAGTATCGGCAGAGATTTTGGCACGTTTACGGCAGTTGGCAGAAGATTCATTCTCTGATGAGATTGAAGGTGCTGTGATCACGGTGCCTGCCTATTTTGATGATGCGCAGCGCCAAGCTACGAAAGATGCAGCAGAACTTGCCGGCATCCATGTACTCAGGCTCTTGAATGAACCGACTGCGGCGGCATTAGCTTATGGACTTGATCATGGCTCTGAAGGTGTGTATGCCATTTTTGATTTAGGTGGTGGCACATTTGATATTTCTATATTACGCTTAAGCAAAGGGGTGTTTGAAGTATTGTCTACGGGAGGTGATTCTGCATTAGGCGGCGATGACTTTGATCACGCTTTAATGCAATATTTTCTTCAAGAGGCCAATATTCCGGAGATCAGCCCAAAAGATCAAAGAGCCTTGTTTTTAAAGTCTAGAGACGTTAAAGAAACATTAAGTTCTCATCCTGCAGTGTTATTTGAATACACATTTGCGAATGGACACTCTATTCAGAGAAGTGTTTCGCAAGAAGACTTTGCCAAGATGACGCAAGCTTTAGTATCAAAAGCTTTATTGAGTGTTAAAAAAGCAGTGAGAGATGCGGATGTCGATCTAGAAGAAATTGTTGGGGTTGTGATGGTCGGTGGCGCAACCCGGATGCCTAATGTTCAAAAAGCGGTTGCAGATTACTTTAAAAAACTCCCGCTGAACGACTTAAACCCTGATGAGGTTGTTGCATTGGGAGCTGCGCGTCAAGCTGATTTACTTGTAGGTAATAAAAATAAAGATGATGAGTGGTTGTTATTAGATGTGATTCCTTTATCGCTTGGCGTGGAAATGATGGGTGGTTTAGTAGAGAAGATTATTCCGCGTAATACACCAATTCCTGTAGCAAGGGCGCAAGACTTCACCACTTTCAAAGATGGTCAAACTGCGATGGCAATCCATGTATTGCAGGGTGAGAGAGAATTAGCTGCAGATTGTAGATCCCTCGCTAAAGTCGAATTGCGTGGCATACCGCCGATGGTTGCTGGTGCAGCAAGGATTCGGGTAACTTATCAAGTCGATGCGGATGGTTTGTTATCGGTTGTTGCTAAAGAAGAAAACTCAGGGGTACAAACATCAATCACTGTTAAGCCCAGTTATGGACTTGCTGACGGTGATATAGCGCGAATGCTCGCCGAGAGTTTTCAGACTGCAAAAGAAGACATGGTTGCCAGAGCACTACGCGAAGAGCAGGTAGATGCCATGCGACTGATTGACGCGGTGAATAATTCATTGGCAAGTGATGCGCACTTGTTGAGTCCACCGGAGCAACATGCGATTCAACAAGAACTTAATCAATTACGCCAACTCATGGCTAATTCTGCGGCGGTAGATGAGCTGAGAGCTGGGATAACAGCTCTTTCTGAAGTTACTGAAGAATTTGCAGCAAGAAGAATGAATGCCAATATTCGACGTGCGCTAACTGGAAAAAACTTAACTGATATTGAATGAAATGAGTAAACCATGACACAAATCGTAATCCTACCCCATGAAGAATATTGTCCCGAGGGCTCAGTCATTGAAGTTCCTGCCGGCACATCTATCTGTGAAGCCCTTTTAGAAAATGACATTCCGATAGAACATGCTTGTGAACTGTCATGTGCTTGTACCACTTGCCATGTGATTGTTCGGGAGGGGTTTAACTCGCTCAATCCCAGTGATGAAAACGAAGATGATCTTCTGGATCGTGCATGGGGGTTAACCCCAGTTTCACGACTATCTTGTCAGGCGATCGTTGCGCAGCAAGATTTAGTGGTCGAGATCCCAAAATATTCGATCAATCACGCTAAAGAAAATCACTAAAAATATGTAATTAAGACGAGATCCTGTATTACACTAATCTTCATAACATTAAAGGAGATTAGTCATGGAACAGTTGTTTCAAAGAATTTGCCAATTAAAAAAATCTTTAGTACTGATAGTCGTATCGAGTCTATTTTCGACATCTGTTTTTGCACAAACAGAATGGCCTAAAGCTAAAAATGTCACTATTTATGTTGCTTTTGCACCGGGCGCTTTTACGGATGTGATAGCAAGGATTGTTGGGCAAGAACTCGCGAAATCTATGGGCGGTAATTTTGTTGTTGAAAACAAACCAGGAGCAGGCGGCAATATTGCGACGCAATTTGTTAAAAGAGCACCTGCTGATGGATATTCCATCTTAGTCCATAGTGTTGCCTATGCCGTTAATCCTTCCTTATATCCTAATGCCGGTTACGATGCGATCAAAGATTTTGTACCGCTTGCTTTAGGTCCACGCACACCAAACATTATTACGGTAAACCCTAAAGTTGCTGCGAAGGATCTTAAAGAGCTGGTTGAGTTGGCAAAGAAGGAGCCGCTGAGCTATGCATCATCAGGGATTGGAACAACAACACACTTATCCATGGAGCGTTTAAAAACAGCTGCTAAAGTGGATATTACCCATGTTCCTTATCAGCCAGCGCAGGCGGTAGGTGCAGCAGTTGCGGGGCATACACAAATATCATCAACATCGATGCCGCCTGCAGTGCAACAAATTAAAGCAGGTAACGTTAGAGCGATTGCGGTCACGAGTGCTAAGCGCTCAACCTTACTCCCAGACGTGCCTTCAGTGACTGAGTTTGGTTATAAGGATTTTGATGATTTCACATGGGTTGGATTTTTTGTACCTGTTGGTACTCCACCTGCAGTAGTTGAGCAAATGAATGCGGCGATTAATCGTGCGATGGAAGCGCCTGAGGCCAAAGAAAAGTTTGTATTACAAGGCATGGAGTCAACTAGAAACACCTCTGCTCAGTTTGGTACATTTTTACAAGCTGAAGTAAAAAAATGGGCCGCTGTTGTTGTGAGCTCGGGAGCAAAAGTAGAGTAATACAGCAGAAGGATCCATCGCAAGATGGATCCTTTAAATATCTTCGCGTCTTAAATGCGGAAATAAAATCACATCACGGATATTTGGTGAATCTGTGATGAGCATCATGAGGCGATCGATACCGATACCGCAACCACCAGTTGGTGGCAAGCCATATTCAAGAGCACGAATAAAGTCATGATCAAAAAACATGGCTTCCTCGTCGCCGGCATCTTTTTGAGCCACTTGGGCTTGGAAACGATTCGCCTGATCTTCAGGGTCATTGAGCTCTGAAAACCCATTGGCTATTTCACGGCCGGTAATAAAGAGTTCATAACGCTCGGTAATACCCGGTCGTGTATCGGATTCTCTTGCGAGAGGGCTCACTTCAATCGGGTAATCAATAATGTAAGTAGGGTCCCAAAGATGTTCTTCAGCACAGACTTCAAATAAGGCAAGCTGCAGTGCACCTAGACCAGCATTTTTGAGGGCGGGACCATCAATATGCTCACCCGCAAGTTTGAGTTCTTGGCGAATAAAATCGATATTCTCCAACTCTTGGTAAGAATAGGTTTTACCAGAAAGAGGTCCAAATTTTTGAATCGCTTCAGTAATCGTATAGCGAGCAAAAGGCTTACTTAAATCTAGCTCACGGCCCTGATACGAGAGTAAGGCTGTACCGTGGGCTTTGATGGCTACTTCACGAATCAGGGCTTCAGTGAAGTTCATGAGCCACTCATAATCGGTATAGGCCGCATAAAACTCCATCATCGTAAATTCTGGATTATGGCGAGGGCTTACACCTTCGTTTCTGAAGTTACGATTAATTTCAAAAACACGTTCAAAACCACCAACAACCAAACGCTTTAGATAGAGTTCAGGGGCGATACGTAAAAACATTTCCATATCGAGAGCGTTGTGATGCGTAATAAATGGCTTGGCCGAGGCACCACCAGGAATGACATGCAACATGGGCGTTTCAACTTCCATAAAGCCAGCATTTTGCATATATTCACGAATGGCAGACATAGCCCGACTGCGCTCAATAAAAGTTTGACGTGTTTCAGGGGAGACGATCAGATCAACATAACGTTGACGATATTTGAGCTCTTGACTATTTAATCCGTGAAACTTATCAGGTAAAGGGCGGAGTGATTTTGTGAGTAAACGTAAGTGCTTGACTGAGACCGAAAGTTCACCACGATTGGTCTTAAATAAAGTCCCTTCACCAGCGATAAAATCGCCCATATCCCAATGTTTAAATACTGCGTGAGCATCGGCACCTATTTCTTGATCATTGATATAGAACTGGATTTGTCCCGTACGATCTTGGACTGTAGCAAAACTTGCTTTACCCATGACGCGTTTTAACATCATTCGTCCGGCCATTTTGACGGTGATATTTTTTTCAGCAAGCTCTTCTTTAGAAAAGCTCTCATATGAATGATGTAAATCGATAGCGTGGTCAGCTGGTTTAAAGTCATTCGGAAAGGCGACACCTTGCTCACGAAGCGCAGCTAATTTTTCACGGCGCTCAGCCATGATATGGTTTTCATCAAGACTAACTTCAGAGGGATTTGGGGACAGTGGTTCGGACATATTTTTTATACATTCATTTTAAGACTAGCTTCGATAAAAGGATCAAGATCACCATCAAGAACTTTTTGGGTATTAGAGATTTCGACATTAGTACGTAAGTCTTTAATACGACTTTGATCAAGAACATAGGAACGAATTTGATGTCCCCAACCCACATCGGTTTTGGTGGCTTCAAGTTTGTCTTGCTCAGCTTGACGCTTACGCAGTTCATGCTCATATAGGCGAGATTTGAGCATAGACATTGCCTCAGCGCGATTACGATGTTGACTTCGGTCGCTTTGGCATTGAACCACAATACCCGTTGGTAAGTGAGTTAGACGTACAGCAGAATCCGTTTTATTAATATGCTGTCCACCGGCACCAGAGGCACGATAGGTATCCGTACGGATATCAGCTGGGTTAATGTCAATTTCAATCGAGTCATCGACTTCAGGGTAAACAAAAATACTCGCAAAAGAAGTATGGCGACCATTGGCGGAGTCGAATGGTGATTTACGTACAAGTCGATGCACACCCGTTTCTGTTCTTAAAAAACCATAAGCATATTCACCATCAATTTTGATTGTGGCGCTTTTAATACCTGCAACATCACCGTCGGACTCTTCTAAAATTTCTGATTTGAAACCTTTACGTTCACAATAGCGTAAATACTGTCTCATTAAGATACTCGCCCAATCGCATGCTTCTGTACCACCGGCACCAGCTTGGATATCAATAAAACAATTACACGGATCCATTGGATGGGAAAACATCCGTCGAAATTCAAGATCGGCAACGATTAATTCAATACCTTTTTCATCATCCTCGATGGCCTGAAGAGTCTCTCCATCATTTTCAACGGCGGCAAGCTCAAAGAGTTCAAGTGCGCCATTTAAATCATCATCGAGTTTCTTAATCGAAGTGACAACCCCGTCCAGCATTTTTTTTTCTTTACCAAGAGCTTGGGCTAATTTAGGATCGTCCCAAATTTTGGGATCTTCCATTTGAAGATTGAGTTCAATTAAGCGGCGACTTTTTGTATCGTAGTCAAAGATACCCCCGAAGGTCTTCAACACGATTGCGTAATTGAGTTAAATTATTTTGTAGGGTGTTTATGCGTTCAGCTTCCATCGTTACATTATAAAGCCAAGCTCGAGCAATGAAGGATTTTTTACATGACAGGTGATCAAAAAGCGGCTTCGATATGCATTTGCGCTCTTGGGTATCCCAGATAGTGATCCACTAGAAGACGATAGGCTAAAAAGCATTGTGGGGGAAGTAATTCCGTATGACCAAACCAAATACCTAGAAAATTTTTGCTGGAGGAAGTATTGATTGTTTGTAGCTCAAGTTTTAAATGCTTTTCTTTTAGGAGTGTTTGTTTAATAACTTTAAATTCACCCGTAAAAATAGGTTCAGGAAAGCCTTGCCCCCAAATTTCATTGGATAATTGCTCAGCAAGTTGCACATTGATCATCTCAGAGGGAAGTTCGCCATCATGAAACAATTTACGATGCAAAGTATCCTCATCCAACCATTGTGTCGCAATCGCTTCAAAAGCTTTCTCAAATGCGCCGAGTTGAGATTGCTCAATTGAAAGACCGGCAGCCATAGCATGGCCACCAAATTTTAAGATCATCAAAGGGTGTTTTTTAGAAATGTAATCGATCGCATCACGCAGATGAAAACCTGAAATAGAGCGTCCAGAACCCTTTAAAATCGGATCGCCCGAAATCGTTGTTTCTTCCCCTGGGGCGAAAATAATGACGGGACGGTGGTATTTTTCTTTTAGGCGTGAAGCTAATATACCGATGACTCCTTGATGCCAAGTTGAATCAAAGAGGCAAAGACTAGAGCGTTGATCCAAGGAAAACTCGGCTAAGTTCTCTAGTGCGCTTTCTTGCATAGAACCTTCAATTTCTCGCCGTTCACGATTTATGGAATCTAAATCTTTGGCCAACTTTCTGGCTTGAAACAGATCTTTAGCAATCAAGCATTGAATACCTAAGGTCATATCGGCAAGTCTACCTGCAGCATTGAGTCTTGGGCCTAAACCAAATCCAAGATCAAAGGTATTCGACTTTTTAGAATCCCGACTACTCACTTCAAAAAGAGCTTCGATACCTGGATGCATTTGACCATTGCGCATACGCCGGATACCTGCGGAAACCAAAATTCTGTTATTACGGTCTAGATGAGCTACATCTGCCACGGTTCCAAGCGCAACAAAATCTAATAATTTTTCGAGTCTAGGTTGGGTATTCTGGTCAAAGATACCCCGCTGTCGAAGCTCTGAGCGAAGCGCTAGCAAGAGATAAAAAATGACACCAACACCTGCAAGAGCTTTACTAGAAAATGAACAGTCAGGTTGGTTGGGATTAATAATATATTTTGCTAAAGGAAGTTTATCCGCAGGTAAGTGATGATCGGTAATGATGACCTCGATCCCAAGAGCATTGGCGCGTTCTACGCCGGCAAGACTGGCAATACCGTTATCCACAGTGATTAAGATATCTGGCCGCGGATCATATTGCGCTGCTAAATCGACGACCTCTGGCGTTAAACCATAACCCATGGTAAAGCGATTAGGGACTAAAAAATGAACCTTAGTGCCATAGCTTTGACCTAATTCTTCAAGACCGAGAATGCCCACGGCACATGCAGTTGCTCCATCACAATCGTAATCTGCAATAATCAAAATATTTTTATGCTGTGCTAATGCATTAGCTAAATAACCAGCTGCATTTGTACAGTTCAATAGAACTGTGGGCGACAGTAAATGTTTTAATTCGAGTTGGGTATCTTCTGGCGTTTTAATACCGCGGCTAGCCCAGAGCCTCGCCAAAATAGGATCGATACCATAGTTAACCAATTCTTCATGGATTGGGGGATTAAATTGTCGTGCTACCAATTGCATATGAGGAAAAATTATTTAGACCAGAGAATCTTCTTAGAATACTCCAACCATGATGGATATTGGAGGTTTTGTCGTTGTTGAAAACGAAAAATCTTAGTTAAAAACCCTAATTCAAGATCTTTTAGGCTGAGACGATGCTGTCTAAGGTCACCTTGATGATGATGAATCAGTTGGATTTGAGCTAATTCTTTTTTATGTAGAGCTGATAAACTGTTTTGCCAGTAGGTTTCCCACTCTGAAGCGGCGAGATTCTGAGCAAAAACAATATGGTGATGATCTTTCTTGGGAATAATACCCTCAAGGGATAAAGGGTTCATGCGCGCGTCTAGAGAATTACCTAAGTAATGATCACTGAAGATTTTGTGCACATCATTTAATAATGGATGGAGGACTATATCTGTATGACAACCAATACCATAGAGCCAAACTGAATTAATGCTTAACTCACCACGCTCTAGACGAGCTTCATTGACTGGATGGTCATGCCAGATCATTTGAATTTCATTTTGTAATTGACGCCATTTTCTGGCAACACCTGGAGCGCCTATGTCTTTAGGCATCCAAATATCCATGTTAAGACCACTGACCAAGCTTGGGGAGTGGGTTTGAAGTTCTAAAAAATCCCCAGCAGGATAAATCCAGCGGCGATCAAAAAATTCGCCATTAGCACCTAAGTAATGGTCTAAAGTATCAGTAACACTATTTCTGAGAGCATGCTCTTCATCCGCTTGAATATTTAATAATGTAGGATCCATCAGTACGATGTGATCACGGGTAGCGTGTAAATGGACGAGTTCTAAAACGATTCTGGGGAGTTGATCCTGATGGCAACTCAATTTTGCAGCAATGGGGGTTTGCGGTCCTAAAAGAAGAATTTCTTCAATCGTACCTCTTTGTTCAAAAATAGCATCATCAGATTGGTCAAAATCAATAGATTCAACAGCAAGAGGGGGTACAAGAAAGCTGATTTGATTATTCATAAGCCTTATTTTATGGGGTAATTAAGAAAACACTAAACTATAGGTATGCAAACAAAAATATTACCGAATGAATTACCTCTCTCGATGGAAATAGGTTTACGTTATGTCAGAGCACGACGAAAAACCGTAGGCAAAAAGAGAGATGGGTTTTTATCCTTTATTTCGATGCTCTCAATGCTTGGTATTGGCTTGGGGGTTGCTTCACTGATTATTGTTCTGTCCGTCATGAATGGTTTTCAAAAAGAAGTTAGAGATAAGATGTTATCGGTTTTATCTCATGTTGAAATTCGCTCTCAATACGGGGTTGAAAATTGGCAGGACATGCAAACATTGTTGTCCAAACAACCCCATGTGATTGGTGTCTCACCGATTCTTTACACTCAGGGATTAATCGTCAGAAACGGGATGATGCGCGGTATAGAGTTACGTGGCATTGATCCGGATAATGAAAAGCTTGTCTCTGATATTCCATCACAAATCGCCGGTGGTGCTATTCAATTGATTCAGCCTAATTCTTTTAACATTGCGCTGGGCGTAGAGTTAGCTCTTAATTTAGGGGTCAAACCCGGAGATAAAATATCTGTTATGGTGCCGCAGGGCGATATGACTCCAGCGGGGGTTTTGCCTAGACAAAAAACATTTACGCTGATTGGTTTAATTGATAGTGGACATTTTGAGTACGACAGTAATCTTGCAGTGATTCATTGGCAGGACGCTGGTGCCTTAACTCAAAATCGATTTCCTACTGGGCTGCGTATTAAGTTAGACAATATGTATTTGGCCCCACAGGTCACTTCAAATCTCAATGGATCCTTACCGTCGAGTATGGTTGCAGTAGATTGGTCGATGCAAAACCGTACCTGGTTTGCAGCCGTCAAAACGGAAAAGCGAATGATGTTTATCATCCTCGCGATGATCATTGCTGTAGCAGCATTTAATTTGGTATCTACCTTGGTGATGACAGTCACAGATAAGCAAGCGGATATAGCAATATTACGGACGATGGGAGCATCGGCAAGAATGATTCAGAAGATTTTCTTTGTTCAGGGCTTGGCGATTGGAATATTAGGATCTATCCTAGGAGTCTTATTGGGAGTCTTGGTAGCCGCTAATATTGATGTGATTGTGCCAGCTATTGAATCACTCTTTGGTGTGCATTTTTTACCCAAAGATATTTATTTCATTAATGAATTACCTTCTGATGTTCACACTGAGGATGTTATTAAAGTTGGTGGCATGGCATTTTTATTGAGTTTACTGGCCACCTTATATCCTAGTTATCGTGCTGCTAAGGTCAAGCCCGCGGAGGCATTACGCTATGAATAATCGATCAAACCTTGAAAATGATGATGTATTAGTAGCGATCGGTATCCAAAAAATATTTGGTAGTGATGTTGAAGCGTTGCAGGTACTGAATAATATTGATCTCAGAGTGAAGCGATCTGAGAAGCTTGCGATTGTTGGAGCATCTGGTTCAGGTAAAAGTACTTTATTGCATATTTTAGGTGGTTTAGATGAGGCGAATGCCGGAGTCATCCAGCTAGATGGGGTCAATTTTTCTGACTTGGATGAAGTTTCGCGTAATCAGTTGCGTAATCAACAACTCGGATTTATCTACCAGTTTCATCATCTTTTACCAGAGTTTACCGCTTTAGAAAATGTGGCGATGCCTCTCAGAATTAGGGGCCTGGGAAGAGTAAAAGCTTTTGAGCAGTCCGAAAAGATGTTGCAGCAGGTGGGGTTAGGCAAACGATTAGAGCATACTCCCGCAATGCTATCAGGGGGAGAGCGTCAACGTGTAGCGGTAGCAAGGGCCTTAGTTGGAAATCCTAGTTGTATTCTTGCAGATGAGCCTACTGGTAATTTGGATACGCAAACGGCTGATCAGGTTTTTGATTTAATGATCTCTGTTGCACAGAACTTTAATACAGCTTTTGTGATTGTGACGCATGATCCATTAAGAGCTAAACGTTGCGATCGCATCATGAAGCTGACCCAAGGGGTGTTAATTGATGTGACAGATGCAGTTAAAAACGGATAATCCATGTGGTTTGACAGCCATTGCCATATTGATGCCCCTGAGTTTAAAGATGATTTTTCTCTTGTTCTAGCGCGCGCTGCTGAGCAAGGTATTACTGGAATACTCATACCCGCTGTGCGTGTCTGTGATTATGTGAAGATTGTCGAAAACGTTGATCAGTGGAGTGGATTAATTCCGCAGATTTGTTTTTCTCTAGGAGTGCATCCCTTATACACAAAAGATGCAGATGAATCCGATATTGCCCTAACAAGACAGGCGATAGAAAAATACATTGCGCATCCTAGACTTGTTGCGGTTGGCGAAATCGGTCTAGATTACTTCGTCGAGAATCGCAATGACGCAAAGCAAGAGTGGTTTTTTGAAGAGCAATTAAAAATTGCTCAGGATTTTGAATTACCCATAGTGATGCATGTGCGCAAATCGCAAGACCAACTTTTAAAAAGATTACGCTTAACCCCAGTAACAGGGGGGATTGCACATGCTTTTAATGGAAGCTTTGTACAGGCACAGGAGTTTTTGAAGCGTAACTTTGTTTTGGGATTTGGCGGAACGATTACCTATGACCGATCGCTGCAGATCAAACGGCTTGCAAAAGAATTTTCAATGCAATCCTATGTCCTAGAGACAGACAGTCCTGATATTCCACCTTCCTGGTTACACGAGCAAGACGATCGCCGAAATGAGCCCTCGTATCTCCCTCAAATTGCTCAAGCATTTGCCAATGAGCGCGGGATTGATCTACCAACTCTCGCAAAATCTAATGTAGATAATCTCATACGCGTATTGCCACGCATCAAGAACTTTATATAAATAGAGATGCGTTTTTTGATTTTAGCATGGATTGCTGGGCTATTATTTTCTTTATTTTTAGGTGACTCTGATAAGCCCTGGGATTTAATCATCTCCTGTGGGTTGTGCTTTGCTCTTTATATGTATTGGGCGCAAAGAAAGATCTTGAGTGCTAAGCATGTCATGACTTACTGTTTAAGTGCTGCCGTGATAGGGGGCATGGGATTTATGTGGGCGCAATTCCTTACCGCAGAAAAGCCACAGCCGTATTTGACAGATTTGATTGACGGGCGGACTTGGATTGTTCAGGGATATATTGATGAGTTACCACGACAGATGGACCGCGCAGTTCAGTTTGGATTTCAAGTCACGCAATGGAAATCACTCAAGGCATCTCAAAACAATGCTGAGAATCAGGGATTCCCGAAACGTATTTCTTTTCTATATCCATCTCTAGATAAAGAACAAGAGTTATTACCTGGAAGTTACTGGGAGTTTAGAGTGCAATTAAAACCAGTGCGTGGTCTTAAAAATCCCTATGGATTTGATCTCGAGCAATGGATGTATATGCAGAACTTTGGTGCGCAGGGAAAGGTTCAAAAGGGGGGCGCGAAGAGGCTTGAAGGATTTCACCATCGCTTTAGTATCTATGTAGAGTGGATGCGATTTAAGATTCGTCAAAAAATACAGTCATCTCTAGGTAAACAGGCTCAGTATGCGGGTGTGATGAGTGCTCTAGTGATTGGAGATCAGCAAATGATTGGGGCCGAAGATTGGCAGATATTTGCAAAGACTGGGATTGGTCATCTCATCTCAATATCTGGATTACATGTCACGATGCTCGCAGGGTTTGCTGCGAGTATCGCATTATTGCTGATCAAGTCAACACGCTTGATCTATTGGCAACCCGCGCCCTACTTGGCTGCGTTCATCGGATTTAAGGTGGCTTTTTTATATACTTGGTTAGCAGGATTTCAGATCCCTGCGCAAAGAACCATGATGATGGTTGGGGTGTCCTCTTTAGGGCTTCACTTAGGGCGTCATTTACATGCCTTTGATATTTGGTTTTGGGCCTTGTTCTTAGTTTTGACATGTCATCCATGGGCTATTTTTACCCCTGGATTTTGGTTATCTTTTGGAGCGGTTGCAGCGATTTTATTTGCGATGCCAAAAGATCAAGCAGGCGCCATAGACATTGATTTACTTTGGATACAAAAATTAAAAACATCCTTAGGTGAGGCTGTAAGAGTTCAAGCGGTTGTGACTATTGCCTTAATTCCACTGAGTTTATATTGGTTCTATCAAATTTCATTGGTATCGCCATTAGCCAATGCCATCGCTATACCTGTGGTCAGTTTTCTAGTCACGCCACTGGCGATGCTTGGCGCTTTTTTACTATGGATGCTAGGTGACTTTTGCTTGTGGTGTGCTCACGCAATATTTTCTGTATTGATGTATTTCATTGCCCCAATGGCGCAAATGGAATGGTCATCGATTCATGCAGCTAAGCCCCCTGGCTGGCATCTCGTTTTGGCCTGTATTGGCGTGGTGATTTGTATCCGCCCGGGAATAATTCTAGAGTCTTGGCTATCAAGGTTCATGGGTTTATTAATGTGTTTGAGTTTATGGCTACCCAGAGAGTATCTACCTAATCACATCCCTTATGGGGAATTAGAAATGACGGTATGGGATATTGGTCAGGGTAATGGGGTCCTAATCAAAACACAATCGCATCAATTACTTTTTGATACGGGACCAGTCAGCTTTGGTAAATTTGATCCCGCAGAAAAAGTGATCATTCCGCATTTACGTGCGAGTGGAATTCACAACATTGATCAACTCGTAATTAGTCATCAGGACGCAGACCATATTGGGGGTTTGGGATATTTACTCAAACATTTCCCAATTGAAAGAGCGATGGGATCGATTGCGCCGGATCATCAGGTTCAAAAGTTGTTCTCAAACAATAAAGTATTGCTTGAGAAATGCCAATTTGGCCAGTCTTGGCATTGGGACGGTATTGATTTTTATGTCTGGCATCCTCAACTGCAAACTTTTGAAACAGTGCAATACAAAAGCACAAAGCCCAACGATATGAGTTGTGTGATTGAGGCGCGACTCAAACATCATTCGATTTGGTTGACAGGAGATGTAGAAAAAAATGCGGAGAGGCTCATTGTTGAACGATTGATAGAAGACCCAACAGAGTTAAAAGCAATCCAAAAAAGAAATTTGATCCTCATGGCTC
Source organism: Polynucleobacter sp. (assembly GCA_040403635.1). Classification (GTDB taxonomy): domain Bacteria; phylum Pseudomonadota; class Gammaproteobacteria; order Burkholderiales; family Burkholderiaceae; genus Polynucleobacter. The sequence continues at coordinate 9,887 of JBBAKF010000009.1, read as the reverse complement.
CGCATCATGGCAGCAAGACATCATCGACGCCTATTCTTTTAGAATATTTAGATCCTGAATCTGCATTTTCACAAACGGGATATAAGAACCGTTATCAACATCCCCATCCTGATGTTGTGGGGCGATATAAAAACCAAGGTATTGATTTACAGGATACCGTACAAACCGGCGCACAAATATGGCGGACTCAGGGTTCAGAAATCACCCTTAGACAATATAGAAAAACCGATCTCAGGCCTTAACTTTGATCAGCGTTTGTCACATAACCTAGGCCCATGGCTTCGTTAACTCTTGGCATCACTTCGTGAGCCATCAGTTCCATGGATCTTCTGCCTAAAACGGGGTCTACTAAATCCATTCCGGCATAAACAATCTCACCGAAGTTACCAACTTCTTCTTGCATCGCTAAAATTTGATCAACCACATCATTGACCGTACCGCAAATCACTAAATCATCCAAAATGCCATCTAGACTAATCGTACTATCGTCTGCCTCTTGGCTTTTCTTAAAAATGACATGACGATTGGAGAGTTTCATTTTGGTGAACATTTGTTTGTAGTAATAGCGGTAAGGGCTATTGGCATCATCTTTACCGTATGACTTTGCAATGGCCGCGGTATCTCCAACAAATACCGTACGTGCAACACGCCAGTCTTTGACTTGAGCAACTTCACCGACAGACTCTTTGCCTTCAGAATAATTCTTCCAGTGTGATGGTAGCCAGTTTCTGAGTAAGAAATTAGCAGACATGGGATGGAAATCCCTTTTGCCCATGGCAATAACGCCTTTAGAAAAAGGTGCAACGACTGTACCAACAATCTCAGGACGTGGTTTTTGGAAGGGTTTTAAGATGTGACCACGACCAATTTCAAGGACTTGGGTGTTCTGTACGCTGACTTTAAAGCGATTGTCTGGCAGATCGATGTTATAGGGTGGTTCACCCTCCCAAATTTTAAGAATGACGTCAATCGCTTCAGCAAAAATCTTGTTGCGATCTTCATTTAACATCCCTAAAGCTTCTGCATCAGAGGCTAAAGCACCCGGGCTGATACCAAAGATAAAGCGGCCTCGTGCTAAGCGATCAAACATAGCGGCTTGCGCGGCGAGTAAGGTAGGGTGGGCATGGGATAAGTTTGATGTCCCTGTACCTAATTTAATATTTTGCGTTTCAAAAATGAGGGTGGCCAAGAAGATCATGCTATTGGTGACGTTTTCAGCCTGATCCGTTAAATGTTCGCCAACAAAGGCGTCATAAAACCCTAATTTATCTGCATGGATAATAGTTTGACGATCCTCATGCAGTGTCTCTGTACCATCGCGATGCAAAGGGTGGAGGGGCATAGTGAAATATCCAAGGCGCATAAAAGTCTCTCTATTAAATAGTTATTATGGAGTATAACGAAATAAGAGCCTGTTTTCAGGTCGATCGTGAGAATTGCCTTTACAGTTTGAGTAGGTATCCTGCGATTACCTTGTCCATAGGCTTTGCACAGAATTGTAGGCCATTAACCCTTTAAATTGCTAGTCAGTACTATGAAAATCCCTTTTATAGTAAATGGCATAAGCCTCTTAGGAAAAGTGGAATGTGTTTTAAGGCGTTGTAAAACGGTCTTGGCGGTAGCGTAAATAGAAATTTTTCAAAGTTTCAGAAAGTCTTGTATATAATTCAGTATTATCAATAGAGTGCATGCGATGACCAAATTTGTCTTCGTTACTGGCGGTGTAGTTTCTTCCCTCGGGAAAGGAATTGCAGCTGCATCATTGGCTGCGATTCTTGAATCACGCGGCCTAAAAGTCACCCTCTTAAAATTAGATCCCTATATCAATGTTGACCCTGGAACGATGAGTCCTTTTCAGCACGGCGAGGTATTTGTGACTGAAGATGGCGCCGAAACTGATCTAGATCTTGGACATTATGAGCGTTTCGTGTCGGCCAAGATGAGGAAGAGTAATAACTTCACCACCGGTCAAATCTATGACTCTGTGATTCGTAAAGAACGCCGTGGCGAATACTTAGGTAAGACAGTGCAGGTTATTCCGCACATCACTAATGAAATTCAGGCGTTTATTGAACGTGGCGCGGCTTCGAGTCATGATGGAGCCGCGGATGTTGCCATTTGTGAGATTGGTGGCACGGTTGGTGATATTGAGTCCTTACCCTTCCTAGAAGCTGCACGACAAATGAACTTACGTAAAGAGCGTGGCGATACGGCTTTTATTCATTTAACTTTGGTGCCATACATTGCCAGTGCGGGGGAGCTGAAAACAAAGCCCACCCAACACTCAGTGCAAAAATTACGTGAAATCGGAATCATACCAACGGCACTTTTATGTCGTGCGGATCGACCCATACCCGAAGAAGAAACCGCAAAAATCTCCTTATTTGCTAATGTACGTGAAGATGCAGTGATTTCCGTATGGGATGTAGATACCATCTATAAGATACCGCAAATGTTGCATGAGCAGGGCTTAGATGACATTATTTGTAAAGAGCTACATCTCAGTCCTCCGCCGGCGGATTTGTCGGTATGGAGTAACTTAGTGACGCGCATGGAGCATCCCAAGTATCACATTACGATTGGGATGGTAGGCAAATATGTCGACCTGACTGAGTCTTATAAATCGCTGATTGAGGCGTTAAGGCATGCAGGGATTCATCATCAAACCCAGGTCAATATTAAATATTTAGATTCCGAAGTGATTGAAGAAGAGGGTGTTGAATCACTCGTCGGCTTAGATGCGATTTTGGTGCCAGGTGGATTTGGTAAGCGTGGAACCGAAGGTAAGATCATGGCGATTGAATATGCCCGGGTTAATAAAATTCCTTATTTAGGGATTTGCTTGGGGATGCAATTAGCTGTGATTGAATTTGCAAGACATGTTGTTGGTCTATCCAATGCTAATAGTACTGAATTTGATGAGCAGGTAGAGCATCCAGTCGTGGCACTCATCACGGAGTGGAAAAATCGCGATGGCAGTACAGAAAAGAGAACGGACGAATCTGATTTGGGCGGTACGATGCGCCTAGGTTCCCAAACTTGCCCTGTTAAGCCTGGTACGATGGCGGCAGATATTTACGGCACTGAAGTCAAAGAGCGCCATCGCCATCGTTACGAAGTAAATAATGGTTATGTGGGACAGTTGGAAGCGGCAGGGATGATCATATCCGCGCGCACCCCGGCAGAGGATTTGCCAGAAATGATGGAGTTGCCTAGTAGCTTGCATCCATGGTTTTTTGGCGTACAGTTTCACCCGGAATTTACTTCGACGCCACGTTACGGACACCCTTTGTTTAATGCTTTTGTCCAAGCGGCACTCATCCAATCTGGAATCGATATTTTCGAAAAGGAAGTGGCATGAAACTTTGTGGCTTTGAGATAGGACTTCATCAACCTTTCTTTTTAATTGCCGGACCCTGTGTGATTGAATCTGAGCAAATGGCGATGGATACTGCTGGCGCTTTAAAAGAGATTACAAGCCAACTTGCTATTCCATTTATTTATAAATCATCCTTTGACAAGGCTAATCGATCCTCGGGAACCTCCTATCGTGGTTTAGGAATGGAAAAGGGTTTAGAGATATTGGCAAAGGTAAAAAAACAACTTGGTGTGCATATATTGACTGATATCCATTCGATAGATGAGATTAAGCCTGTCTGTGAGGTAGTAGACGTGATTCAGACGCCAGCTTTTTTATGTCGTCAAACAGATTTTATTCAGGCGTGTGCACAGAGCGGGAAGCCGGTAAATATTAAAAAGGGCCAGTTTTTAGCACCGAATGACATGATTCATGTGATTAATAAGGCGAGAGTTGCAGCCAAAGCGGCAGGTTTACCTGAAGATAACTTTATGGCTTGTGAGCGGGGAGTGAGTTTTGGGTATAACAACTTAGTCTCTGACATGAGAAGTTTAGCGATCATGCGTCAAACGCATGCCCCCGTTGTCTTTGATGCGACACATTCAGTACAGTTGCCTGGAGGTCAGGGGACTACGAGTGGTGGACAAAGAGAGTTTGTTCCAGTCTTGGCGCGCGCAGCGATTGCAGTGGGTATCAGTGGTATTTTTATGGAAACGCATCCGGATCCAGCAAATGCAATGTCGGACGGCCCAAATGCGGTGCCACTACATAAAATGAAAGAGTTACTTGAGTCTTTAAAAGGGATTGATCAATTGGTAAAAGCGCCTGGTCAGTTTTTAGAAGATCATTTTAAGATTGATTAAACCAAATTATTATTTATTGAGAGAAACATATGAGTGCAATTGTTGACATTATTGGTCGTGAAATTTTAGATTCTCGTGGGAATCCCACTGTGGAGTGTGACGTTTTATTAGAATCTGGAGTGATGGGACGTGCCGCAGTTCCCTCTGGAGCATCTACAGGATCTCGCGAAGCGATTGAGCTGCGTGATGGGGAGGCAGGAAGATACTTAGGTAAAGGTGTTCGACGTGCTGTTGATAATATCAACACAGAAATCGCTGAATCTATTATGGGCTTAGATGCTGCTGAGCAAGCATTCTTAGACCGCACCCTAATCGATTTAGATGGTACTGACAATAAAGCCCGTCTAGGTGCTAATGCTACCTTGGCTGTATCGATGGCAGTAGCAAGAGCAGCAGCTGAAGAGGCTGGATTGCCGCTATATCGCTATTTTGGTGGATCAGGGGCGATGCAATTACCTGTGCCCATGATGAATATTGTTAATGGTGGTGCGCACGCAAATAACAGTTTAGATATTCAAGAATTCATGATCATGCCCGTGAGTATGACGAGTTTTAGAGAGGCGCTTCGATGTGGTGCAGAGATTTTCCATGCCTTAAAGAAAATTATTCATGATCAAAACATGCCAACCCAAGTGGGTGACGAAGGTGGCTTTGCGCCAAACTTCAAAAGCAATGAAGAGTGTTTGAATACGATTTTGCAAGCGATTGAAAAAGCAGGTTATCGACCTGGAGAAGATGTATTGTTAGCGCTAGATTGTGCAGCTAGTGAGTTCTATCGGGATGGTAAATATCATTTAGCGGGTGAAGGTTTGCAATTAAGTTCTAGCGAATTTACGGACTATCTCGGGAACTTGGCGGATAAATTTCCGATTGTATCGATCGAAGATGGCATGCATGAAGGCGATTGGGATGGTTGGGCAACATTAACGCAGCGCCTTGGCAATAAGATCCAGTTAGTTGGCGACGATTTATTTGTGACCAACACAAAAATTTTGAAAGAGGGTATCCAAAAGGGGATTGCCAATTCGATTTTGATCAAGATTAATCAAATTGGAACTTTGACGGAAACTTTTGCCGCTATTGAAATGGCTAAACGCGCTAATTACACCAGTGTCATTAGCCATCGCTCAGGTGAGACAGAAGATACGACAATTGCTGATATTGCGGTTGGACTCAATGCCGGACAAATTAAGACCGGATCACTCTCGCGCTCAGACCGAATTGCTAAATATAATCAGTTATTGCGGATTGAAGAGGATTTAGGTGATGTTGCATCTTATCCCGGAAGATCGACTTTTTATAACTTAGGATACTAATTGCGCTACATTGTTTATGGACTAGTGGTTTTAGTCATTGCTATCCAGTATCCATTATGGATAGGCAAAGGAGGTTGGTTGCATGTCTATCAAATGGATAAAGAGGTTCAAGCGCAACAAGAAAAAAATCGTGCTTTAGAAATCCGGAATAATAAACTTGCTGGAGATGTAAACGATTTAAGGCAGGGAACTCGGGCGGTTGAGGAGCGTGCACGTATTGAGCATGGTATGGTGAAAGAAAATGAGACCATGGTGCAAATTGTGCAAAGTGATGAAGAATTACCAAGGCCTATCGTCAAGCCAAAGGCAGAGAAAAAAGAAGATAGTAGTAAAGATGTAAGTATTACAAAAGAGACTCAGGCCAATAAATCTAAAACCAATCCCAAGCCTGCTGTAGAAAAAGCTGCGCCTGCAGAAAAAGTCGTGCAATAAAAACTTAGTGTTTCCCTTGAGGGGGGCGAATACCATCGACTAAAAGTGCTGTTGTAAATAATTGTTCGCAATCGACTGGATCAAAGTCATAGACCTCACCGCAAAAATCACACGAAGTTTCTACCTTACTTTGTTCTTCCAGAATACTTAGTACTTCAGCGTGGCCGAGCATCAGAAGCATATTACCGACGCGTTCGCGAGAGCATTGACATTCAAAATGTACCACTCGAGGAGCAAAAGCCATCACTTCTTGCGTATCCGCTTCTTCACTAAAGAGTCGTTGCATTAAAACGATGGGAGAAGTGGTGAGCATTTCTTCATCGCCGACCGTATTGACGAGGATATTAAAACGTTGCCAATCATCTAAGAGTTCTTCTTGACTAATAGTGTCTGAAGTTTTGCCGCCGACATTGGGCAGTCTTTGAATTAAAATACCACTCGCAAAATCATCATTACAAGATAAAGAGATGTATGTCTCCAATTGTTCTGAATGGTGCATATAAGCCATCATGGCTTGCGCTATGGTTTGGACGGGCTTGCCTTGATGCATTAACGGGACGATACCCTGGTAGGCTTGCTGACCTTCCCCGCGATTTGAGGGGTCTAGAGTAATAGCAAGTTTGCCTTTACCGTCTGGATTAATGAGTTCAGCCAAAGACATTTGTTCATCGATGAGATCTTTATCAATATGAGGAGCGAGCTTAATCGTAGCGCGTAAGCCAAGATTGGCATTACATTCCACAACGAGGAGACGCACGATCCCTGTGCCTTGAGCTTGGATAATGAGGGTGCCATTAAACTTTAGGGTGGCACTCAGTAGGGCGCCAGCAGCGACCATTTCACCCAAGTGGCGCTTGATAGCCAAAGGATAGTCTCTACGGGCCTGGATGGTTTGCCATGCCGCGCCAAGCCGAACGATTTCTCCGCGAACCTGACTTTTTTCAAACAAAAAAGTTTGCAGCACATCGGTCTCTGAGGGTGGGTCGATTGGGGAGTTGCTCATAAATAAATAGGCAGTGTATCGAGAATAATTTGTTATTGTATTGGTTAATGCAAAATTCTATTAAATTTCAGCAACAATATCCGATTTGGTGCGCCATTGTCCTTGCATTAGGTGCTGCAATAGCGATCGGCATCTCACGCTTTTCTTACACATTATTTTTACCTCTCATGCGAGAGGACTTGCACTGGAGTTATTTTATCTCCGGAAATATGAATACGGCTAATGCCATCGGCTATTTACTGGGGGCGCTATCCTGTAATTGGGTATTCGAGCGAATAGCTCTAAACAAAGTTTTTTTATGGAGTATCTTGCTAACGATTTGCCTTATCCTGCTCACAGGATTTTTTACCGATATCGCGCCCTTATTTACTATTCGCTTTTTAGTTGGGATCACTAGCACTTGGGTATTCGTAGGGGGTGGAGCATTGGCAGCTAAGCTGAGCACATTACATTTCAAACGCTCTGGACTGATTTTAGGTATTTATTATGGTGGGGTTGGTTTTGGAATTGTTCTTGCCAGTCTATTCGTTCATCCTATTGAATTGTGGGCGCGGACAGCAGGGTATGAGCATGCCTGGCAATTTGCATGGTGGGGTATGGCGATGATTGCTTGTGTGATGGGACTTCTTATTTACAGCCCAGTGAAGTCTATGAAGCACCCGATTGCGGTAGCGCACATGAATGAACATATTTCCTTGCAGAAAATGTTGCCAATGAATATAGGCTATTTTTTATATGGATTGGGATATATCGGATATATGACATTCTCAGTGGCCCTGGTTCGAGAAATTGGTATGACTGGCAGTCAGTTGGATTATTTTTATGGATTATTAGGTATTTTTATTATGTTCTCCTCCAAGATATGGTCCACGCAATTAGATAAAAAGAAAGATGGCGCAGTTTTGGGGGCGGTGAATCTGGTCTTAGCCATTGCCTGCTTTATTCCAGCCATCATTGCCTTAACAGGTGATCCTTCTATAGTACAGGCTTGGAAGATGATTCTGATATTTATATCTGCGATGATGTTTGGTTCTAGTATTGTGACTGCTGTTGCCTCAACCACGGCTTTTGTGAAACATAATTTGCCAACGGAAGATTGGCTATATGGCATGCGTATTTTTACGATTGCCTTTGCTAGCGGGCAGATTATTGGACCGGTGATGGTTGGATATATATCTGATTTAACAGGAAGTTTGGGTATTGGACTGTTATTTTCGGGGACGATATTGCTGATCGGTAGTTACCTCAGCTATCAGCAAAAAACACTGATTCGTGAGGGTAGAGCCTCACCCACAAGCATGGGATAATAGGGGTTATGGAAAATTTAAGCTCACGTATTCGTACACGATTCGCCCCAAGCCCTACGGGTTTTATTCACCTTGGTAATTTGAGGAGTGCCCTCTATCCATGGGCATTTGCGAGAGCAAAAGGTGGCGATTTTATTCTGCGGATTGAAGATACGGATCAAGAGCGTTCAACGCAAGAAGCGGTGGATGTCATTATTGAAGGATTGCAATGGTTAGGCCTTGACATTGATGAAGGACCTTTCTATCAAATGCAACGACTCGAGCGGTATCAAGCCACTCTCAAGCAAATGATTGATGCAGGACTTGCCTACTATTGCTACATGAGCGAAGAAGAACTGAATACTTTGCGTGATGCGCAAATTGCGAATAAAGAAAAGCCCCGCTATAACGGTACCTGGCGTCCGGAGGTAGGTAAGCAACTCCCTGCGATTTCGGAAGGGGTAAAACCCGTAGTGCGGTTTAAAAACCCTATCGATGGCAATGTCGTTTGGAAAGATGCAGTTAAAGGTGTGATTTCTATTTCGAATGAAGAGTTAGACGATTTGGTGATTGCAAGACCTGACGGAACCCCAACCTATAATTTCTGTGTCGTGGTCGATGACTTAGATATGAAGATTACCCATGTAATTCGGGGTGATGATCATATTAATAACACGCCTCGCCAGATTAATATCATTCATGCTCTAGGCGGACAGGTTCCTGTTTATGGACATTTACCCACCGTGCTCAATGAGCAGGGTGAGAAGATGAGTAAGCGTAATGGCGCTATGAGTGTGCGTGATTATCACGAAGCAGGATATATGCCTGAGGCGATTCTTAATTATTTAGCTCGTCTTGGATGGTCGCATGGTGATGCGGAAATCTTTACAAAAGAGCAATTTATTGGCTGGTTTGATTTAGAGAGCTTGGGTAAATCTCCAGCGCAATTTAGCCCAGAAAAACTGATTTTCCTGAATCATCACTATATTCAAAATGCAGATAGTCAAGATTTAGCTACGAGAACGATTCCTTTTGCGAAAAAAGAGGGGATTATTTTTGAAGGTGATCAAGCCAAAGGTGGTCCTGATTTTATGGCAGTCGTGGATTTACTCAAGGCACGTGCCAATACTTTGATTGAAATCGCTCAAGGTGCAAAACTCTTTTATATAGAAGTGCCTATCCATGACCAAAATTCAGAAGAATTTGGGAAGATGGTGCAACCAAGTATTTATCCAGCGATTCATGATTTTATTGAGCAATTGCAGGCAACTGACGGTACAAAAGAAGCCATAGCTGCGGCAATGAAAGCCACCCTTACTAAGCATAGTATCAAGATGCCGGCTCTAGCCATGCCGATCAGATACCTGATGTTTGCCACGACGCAAACCCCAGCAATTGATGCGATGATGGCCATTATTGGTAAAGAAGAGGTCGTAAAAAGGCTTTCCATCATTTAAGTCGCATAGGGTTATTGCTTAATTACATAAAAATAAGCTAAAATACTAGATTGTTTTGATTGCTAATAAAACGATCGTTTTTAAGAAGTGCCAGATGTAGAGCTAATACGATCGGGGCTATAGCTCAGCTGGGAGAGCGCTTGCATGGCATGCAAGAGGTCAGCGGTTCGAT
>JBBAKF010000008.1:0-64853 GCA_040403635.1 Polynucleobacter sp. | reverse complement strand
TTTGTGCCGCATGCTCCTGATTGGCCTGCGAAAAATCACCCGCCAGATGACTCTTTATACGCATGGGGGCCGGATGTGAAACCTGATTTTGGGCACAACTATGAGGCGGTTGGTGAGGCATTTATTTCGCCAAGAAAAAAAACCTAAGTTGAGAAATAAGATTAAATATGTATTAACTGCTTCGTATACAAGTCTTCAGTATCCGGGCATATGAATCAAAAAATTTAAAGGAGATTGCAATGATTTTTATTTTTCAGATGTTGGATAAACCTGATGCACATGCTATGCGTGATGAGTTGCGACCCATTCATAAAGATTACTTAGCTACCAAGGCGAACGAAATGGCTTTTGCGGGCCCTCTCAAAAATGATGACAACTCGAAAATGATTGGTAGCTTACTGGCGATTGATTTCCCAGATCGAGCAGCAGCAACGGCGTGGATCCAAGAGGAGCCTTTTACTAAAAATGGCGTCTATGCCAGTATGAGTATTTATCCCTTTGAAAATTTATGGGCCCAGAAGAAAGGTTTTCCAGGGGGCAAATAAACAAAAGATGAGACCTGAGAGTTCAAAAATGTAGTTTTAAATGTTTATCCCAAATTAAGTGGATTAACGCACAGGCATTATGATGATAGATTCAGAAATTATTTTTAATTAAAGGAAATGCAATGAGACTGTTACGCTTTAAGACTCCTGATGGACATCCCGCCCTAGGCGCACGTATTGGTGATGAAATTATTAATTTAACGGAATTAGGTTGTCCTGGAACTTTGGATGAGCTATTACGTCACGGGGCTGCTGGAATGGCATCTGCGAAAGCTGCAATCGCTAAGGCAACGAAACGGATTCCTTTAGCAAGCGTACAACACATGCCGCCATTGCATCATCCGCATAAGGCGTTTGCAATTGGTCTTAATTATGTTGATCATGCAAATGAAGGGAACTTTACAGTCCCAACGCAACCCGTATTATTCCATCGCTTTCCGACTTCCTGGGTTGCTCATGGCGTTGCGATTGAATGTCCTAAAGCATCTCATGAATTTGATTATGAAGGTGAATTTGTCGCCATTATCGGCAAGGCTGGAAAATACATTACCAAAGAAAAAGCTTTAGATTATGTCGCTGGATATAGTATTTTTAATGATGGTTCGCTGCGTGACTTTCAATTCCGTTCAAGTCAGTGGATGTGGGGTAAGAACTTTGATCGTAGTGGCGGGTTTGGTCCTGAGTTTGTGTCTGCAGATGAAGTACCAGCTGGTATGGTGGGTATGAGTATTGAGACGCGCTTAAATGGTCAAGTGATGCAAAAGGCAAACACGAAAGATATGATCTTTGATGTGGCCACTTTAGTAGCTGCTTGTTCCGAGGGTATGGAATTACATCCTGGGGATATGATCATCACAGGCACACCTTCTGGCGTTGGTTTTGCACGTAAGCCACCCGTATTTATGAAAGCCGGAGATGTTTGTGAAGTTATTGTTGAAGGACTAGGTACGTTAAGTAACCCAGTGATTAACGGAGCTTAAAATAAGATTAATGGCCCCTTTGGGGGCCGCTTTACGATTGGTATTATGAGACTATTTACATTTGAAAAAGCAGGTAAACCTGCGGTTGGTTTGCTGAGAAGTGAAAACGCTACTGACTTTATTGATTTAGAGCTTGCAGGATATGCGTTCTGTAATGATATGGTGGCTTTGCTCAATCAAGCAGATTGGCAAAAGAGCATCGAGTTGATACTCAAAGATCACCCCGCGCAGTCAGTTCAGCCTTTAGCAGGTATGCGTTTTCTTCCCTTGGTTCCAAATCCTGGCAAGATCATTTGCGTTGGCCTCAATTATGCGGATCATGCTAAAGAGGGTGGTCATGCAACTCCTGACCATCCGAGCTTTTTCTTGAGAGTAAATTCATCTCAAGTAGCCCATCAACAAGCAATGCTGGTGCCACGGGCATCTGCTAAATTAGATTATGAAGCTGAGCTTGCAGTAGTGATAGGCAAAAAAGCGCGTCATTTAACTTTGGAAAATGCCTTAGATTGTGTTGCTGGTTACTCTTGTTATAACGATGGGTCGGTGCGTGATTACCAACGTAAAGGCACGCAATGGACATTAGGTAAGAATTTTGATGCCACAGGCGGTTTTGGTCCTTGGCTTGTTACTCCGGATGAATTACCTATTGGGTGTGATGGACTCAGAGTTCAGACACGTCTCAATGGTCAAGTACTTCAGGACGGCAATACCTCTGATTTCTTGTTTGATGTTAAAACAGTTCTCAAAATTGTATCTGAGTGTATGACACTTGAGCCTGGTGATGTCATCATTACAGGAACACCGGCTGGGGTTGGCTATGCAAGAAATCCCCCTATTTTCATGAAGGCTGGTGATATTTGCGAAATCGAAATTGAAAAAATTGGTGTTTTGCAAAATTCGATGATTAATGAATAAGGTGTCTTTATCAAGGCATATAGCCTCATCTGATGATGGGGCTTTTTTACGACTGGAGTTTGCCGATGTATAAAGTGATTGCTTTTGATGCTTTTGGCACCCTCTTTGATGTCCACTCAATCGCCAAATGCGTTGATCAGATTTACCCAGGTCAGGGTCAAGCCGTTTCGATGATGTGGCGAGACCGTCAGATAGAGTACACCCGCTTAGTGAGTATGGCTGACCCTAGTGAAAATGGTTCGCGCTTTTATACCTCTTTTTGGGAACTAACGATTAAGGCATTACATTACACCTTTGCACGGTTAAAGATGCCATTAGATCAAGATATTGAGCTGCAATTGATGAGTCAATATGCGCAACTAGAGGTATTTGCGGACGTTATTCCAGTGTTGAGGGCAATACAACAAACAGGGACACCCGTAGCGATTCTTTCTAATGGTTCCCAAGAGATGCTATCTCGGATTGTGAGTCATCATCAGTTGAATACGTATTTTGATGCTTTACTTTCAGTGGATGAGATTCGACATTTTAAAGTCATGCCTGCAAGTTATGATTTAATTTTAAAAAGATTTGCTTGTCAAAAAGAAGAAATATTGTTTGTTTCATGCAATGCCTGGGACGTAGTTGGTGCTTCTTGGTTTGGCTTGCCAACCTATTGGGTGAATCGTTCCCAATTGCCTTATGAAACGATTGGAAATCAACCAACTTATCAAAGTCAAGACTTAACGGAGTTACAAAACTTGATTGGTGGCTGAACTAGATTAATATCAATGTTTAAGTAACATCACAGATACGGAGAAAAAAATGACAAAAATTACACAAAAAGCACCCAGCATCCAAGTTTATTCTTGGGCAACACCGAATGGTCATAAAGTACACATCATGCTCGAAGAGTGTGGGTTCAAGCTTGGCAAAGACTGGGAAGCTAACCCTGTGGATATAGGTAAAGGGGATCAGTTTAAGCCTGAATTTTTAAGCATCAGTCCCAATAACCGAATCCCCGCCTTAGTCGATATGAATGGTCCAGATGGTAAGCCGATTAGTGTTTTTGAATCGGGCGCGATTCTTTTGTACTTAGCCTCTAAAACGGGTAAGTTTTTACCAAAGATTACGACTGACAAATTTAAGGTGATGGAATGGCTGATGTTTCAAATGGGTGGGGTAGGACCTATGCTGGGTCAAACACACCACTTTCGGCTATATGCGCCAGAAAAAATTGACTATGCCATTGATCGATACACGAAAGAAGCTAATCGCCTATACGGGGTGATGGATCGCCAATTAGCAAAAAATGAGTACATTGCTGGTAAAACTTATAGCATTGCGGACATTGCGATTTTTCCGTGGTTACGCAATTGGAAAAACCAAGGTGTCGATCTCTCCCAATATCCTCATGTGCAGGCATGGTTTAACGCTATCGAGAAGCGCCCAGCAGTAATGCGTGGTGTAGAAGTTTTAGCGAATTTGCGCAAACCATTCCACGATGCGCGGGCAAAAGATGTGTTGTTTGGCGTTAAAACTGATGATCAAAAGTGAGGCTGAGCTTACTTTTTCCCTCTATTTGAAATGAAAAACTCATGTCATTGCAATCATTTGATCAAATTTTAGATCGCGGTCATACGCAGTCCATTCGGTGGGATAAATATGGTCCTGAGGTTATTCCATTATGGGTCGCTGATATGGACTTTAAAGCTCCGGACTGTGTGATCGAGTCATTGCATGAACGCATCAACCATGGGGTTTTTGGCTATACGTATGCTAGCAGTGCTCTAAAAGAAAGTATTGTTGCTTATGTGCACAGCAACTATGCTTGGCAAATTGAAGCGTCATGGATTCATTTTTTACCGAGCGTAGTGACGGGCTTGCATTTATCAGTGAGGACCTTAACGCAGGTAGATGATCATGTCCTGATCCCAGGACCGGCTTATCATCATTTTAAAGATGCTGTAGTGGGTGCGGGGCGTGATTACTCGGTTTATGACATGCATCAACAAGATGGACGTGCGATATTTTCACTTGAGCAGTTGCAAGCACTTGTGCGGCCAAACACGCGTTTACTCATGCTTTGTAATCCGCATAATCCTGGTGGAACGGTATTTACCAAAATTGAATTAGAGCAGCTCGCCAAGTTTGCGCAGGAACATCGATTGATTATCTGCTCCGATGAGATCCACGCAGACTTGATATTAGATGCAAGTGTTGGCCACATCCCTATCGGTAGTCTTAGCGATGAGATTGCGCAGCAAAGTTTTTCTTTGATGTCACTGAATAAAACATTTAATTTTCCGGGCTTAGGTTTGGCTTGGGTGATCTGTCCTAATCCAGACTTAAGTCAACAGCTTTTAAAAGATATACAGACTCTCATCCCACATCCTAATTTACTTGCATACGAGGCCACTCAAGCGGCTCTGGATCATGGGCAAGAGTGGCGACTAGCGCTGATTCATTATTTAAGAAGCAATCGTGATTTTGTCATGCAACGGATTAATGCTATGCCGGGTTTATCGATGGCACATTTACAAGCTACCTATCTCGCTTGGATTGATGTGCAACAAAAGCAATGGACAAATCCTTTTGAGCGATTTTTGCAAGCAGGTGTAGCACTCTCACCAGGATCTCAATTTGGAGCGCCGCAATTTGTGCGCTTAAATTTTGGTACACAACGTGCTATTTTAGAAAAAGCCCTCGATCGTATGGAAGCGATCTGTAGATCCAGTTAAATTAAGTTAAGTTAAGTGAAGATAAACAATATGCCAAGTACTTTGACACCCTACTATTATCAAATCATCAAGAATCAGATTGCTTTATGGAATGCTATGAGCCTGGAAGAGCGACGACAGTCTTACGAAGAGGTTTCGATACAGCGGTCTAATTTTTCAAGTCAAGTTGATATTACAAAAGCTGAGCTCGGTAAACATTCCGGAGCATGGATTACACCGCATCAATTGGCATGTAATGGAATCATTATTCACTTGCATGGCGGTGCTTTTGCAGTAGGGAATGCGATCAGTCACCGAGCGATTGGGACCCATTTGGCACAGTATTCTGGTTGTAAAGTGCTAATGCTTGACTATCCTTTATGTCCAGAAAATCCCTACCCTGCCGCACTCATGGATGTCGTTGAAGTCTTTCAATTATTAAAGAAAGGTGAGCAGAATATTGCCTTGTCTGGGGATTCAGCGGGTGGTAATTTAGCCATCACTGCAAGTTTATATCTGGAGCAGCATCAATTACCTTTACCAAATGCCATCGGATTGATGTCGCCATGGACTGATCTCACCTTGTCTAATACATCTCATCAAAGCAAGGCTTCAGTTGATCCCTATTTTCCAAATAGCGAACGATTAATCGGTGCTGCAAATACCTATGCTGGTTCAACCCCCAAGAATCATGAGCTCATATCGCCACAGTTTGCAAGTGTTAAGAGTTTTCCACCCACCATGACCCATGTGGGGGAATTTGAAGTATTGATAGAAGATGCGCAGCTTTGGCATAAAAAATTACAAGTTGCCCAGAGTGAGTCCCATCTTGAGATCTACCCAGCGATGTGGCATGTTTGGCAGCATTTCGTGGGATTACTTCCAGAGGCGACTCAATCCATAGAAAAAATTGCGCAGTTCTTAAAAGTACATTTGCAAAAATAGACAATATTTTTTAAAAATCGCCCCAAAGACATGTATTAGGTTCACACTTGCCTGAGTCCTCAACGGATAAGGAGAAATATATGTTAAGTAATAAAAATGGCATTATTTTAGGAATTGCTAACACACACAGTATTGCCTACGCGGTAGCCAAGAAATTTTCAGAAGCGGGATGTGGGGTTGTTGCTAGCTACCTTAATGATAAGGCGTATGCTGCTATTAAGCCTTGTATCGAGAATGTGGCAATCGATTTACAAACATGCAATGTAGAGCATCCCGGTGAACTAGAGCAATTGGTTAGCTATGCGGCTAATAAGTTTGGCAAAATTGATTTTGCAATCCATTCGATTGCTTGGGCACCACTCGAGGAATTGCATGGCCGTGTTGTCGACTCATCGGCAGAGGGCTTTAAAAGAGCGATGGATATTTCCTGTCACTCATTTGCCAGAATGTCTCAATTGGTCGAGCCTCATATGCAAGATGGCGGCAGTTTAATTACGATGACTTATAACGGATCGGATAGTGTTATTGCACATTATGGAATGATGGGGCCTGTCAAAGCTGCTCTAGAATCCTTAGTTCGTTACCTTGCTGCTGAGCTTGGAAAGTCAGGAATTCGGGTGCATGCTGTATCACCTGGACCGATCAGAACTAGGGCTGCTTCAGGAATTGATGATTTTGAGCACCTGATCCAAGATGCAATTGAAACCTCACCACTCAAAAGTATCGTCAGTATTGAAGAAGTTGCCGATTTAACAGCATTTTTATGCTCGGATTCATCTAAGGGCATGACGGGACAAACGATCTACATGGATGCGGGACATCATATTGTGAAATAACCTAGTCAAAATGACATGTCACCATAATTTCATAAAATACGGGTTTTCTTGTAATGCATTCAAATTAGTATTAAATTCCAGATCAACTTTTCGTCATTTTTTTATTGGAATACATCATGAATGCGCCATCAAAAAAAGCAAATCCCCTTGAAGCGATTAAAGGCAGTTTAGACAAAACTTTAAAAAATACTGAAAAAGTAGCCAATGAGGCAAAACAGGCGAATGAGAAGATCTCTGCATTAACAAAAGTGCATTCGCAAAAATTACAAAAATCAATATCTCAAGAACGAGAAAAAATTCAAAAGATGTTAAGCGATATTCAAAAGAATATTGAGTCCAATCCTGTTAACAGTCCCAAAGACTTTTTTGCCTTATATACA
This sequence comes from Polynucleobacter sp., assembly GCA_040403635.1. Lineage (GTDB taxonomy): Bacteria > Pseudomonadota > Gammaproteobacteria > Burkholderiales > Burkholderiaceae > Polynucleobacter. The sequence continues at coordinate 57,553 of JBBAKF010000008.1, read as the reverse complement.
GAATATCTTCAGGATGCTAGCCAAAGACAGTCTTTATTTTTTGATGCACTTCGTCAAAGAGGCAATATTTATGTAGGGCATGCGAAAGCTGGCATGCCACCAGTACTAGATTTCGAATATGAGGTGGTAGTTGATGGTTTGGAGTTAACACCGCCAGTGAACTATATGTTGTTAAAGATCACACCACCGCAGGGTAAAACTATTTTCGCGGATCGGGCACCAATCATTATTATTGATCCACGCGCAGGTCACGGTGCAGGTATCGGCGGTTTCAAGCCAGAAAGTCAAGTTGGTGATGGTTTTGATGATGGCCATCAAGTATATTTTGTGGCCTTTCGCCAAATGCCAGTCCCTGAACAGACTCTAGCAGATGTGCGAGATGCAGAAATACAGTTTGTGCAAGAGGTAATACGACGTCATCCACAGGCACCAAAACCAATCGTGATCGGCAATTGTCAAGGGGGGTGGGCCGCCATGTTAGTTGCTGCACAAGCACCTCAATTATTGGGGCCTATCGTACTGAATGGCTCTCCAATGTCTTATTGGGCTGGAAAGCGTGGTGAAAACCCAATGCGTTATACCGGTGGTGTTAAAGGTGGAGCCATGCCAGCAATCCTTGCTGCAGATTTAGGCCACGGTATTTTTGACGGTGCGGCACTCGTGCAAAATTTTGAATCCCTCAATCCTGCAAATGCACTTTTTTCAAAGTATTACAACTTATATTCCAACGTAGATAGTGAGACTCCAAGATTCTTAGAGTTTGAACGTTGGTGGGGTGGGTATGCATTGATGACTGAGGCAGAGATCCGTTGGATTGTTGAGAACTTATTTATTGGTAATAAGCTAACAGCGGGAGAGGCAATCCTGGGTTATGAGCGGGTTGATCTCAAAAAAATTGAATCACCGATTATTGTTTTTGCCTCCCATGGCGATAACATTACGCCACCGCAACAAGCCCTGCATTGGATACCCGACCTATATGCAAGTGTTGATGAGTTAAAGGCGAAGGGTCAGCGTATTGTTTATATGATTCATGGCTCAATTGGTCACTTGGGTATTTTTGTGTCTGCAAAAATCGCTGGACGTGAGCATGAGGCAATTACGGATACATTTAGAGCAATTGAGGCATTATCGCCTGGACTCTATGAAATGGTTCTTGAAGATGGCAAGGATCGTGTCCATATCCGATTTGAGCCGAGAACGATGGAAGATGTTTTGGCAGTCGGTAGTGATGGCGATAATGATGATGAGTTATTTGCCGAAGTCTCGAAGATGTCAGAGATGGTATCTGAAATCTACGAAAGAATGTTTCGCCCGGTGGTCAAGAATTTAGTGACCGAGCACTCAGCTGAAATTCTTAGAGATATGAATCCCATGCGAACTCAGCGCTTAATGTTTTCAGATAGTAATCCAATCATGCCGATGTTAGATTCTTGGGCAGAGAAAACTAAAAGTAATCGTAAGCCTGTAGCAAAAACGAACCCGTTTGTACAACTCGAAAAAATGTTTGCAGAGTCAATAGAATCACAATTAAATCTTTATCGCGATACACGTGATGCAATGACTGAGTTGATGTTTTTTGGCATGTATTCTTCACCGATGATGAAAATGATGACTAAGCCAATCGATAAAAAAGAGGCTAAAGCACGTCATGTAGATGTTAGAGAATATCCTGAAATCAAATTAGCCCTATCGATGATGGAAGTTGGTGGTGTTCCTGAGGCAACTGTCCGGATGCTACACCTGATTACTAAGGCGCGTGGATATGTTAGAAGAACACGTCTTGAGCGTGAATTACAAACTTTACAAAAAGCACATTTTCCGAATTTAAATGATGAAGAACCCATATCGCATTTGATCCATCAGCAATCCTTAATTGTTGATTTCGAGCCTAGTTTGGCGAAGGAAAGCTTGAAAACTTTACTCGACACTGCAGAAAAGCAACAAGAAGCATTAGATTTGGTTATGGAAATTGCTGGACCACGAGACACGATGCACCCAAATGCGCTTCTACAGTATGAAGAATTTGAAAAAATGTTTTCTGTAAAAAAAGTGGTTAAGGTGGCCAAAAAGAAAACAAGTAAATCTGAATAACGAGGAATGGAGTTAACATGAATGCACCTATTGATGGATTAAGAAATCGTACTTGGGAAGAGTTAAAAGTTGGTGATGAGGCTGCTATTGAAAAAACAGTCGGCGCTAGAGACCTCTATTTATTCGCCCATGCCTCTGGTAATTTAAACCCACTACATATGCCAAGTTTTGATGTGGATAATGACGGTATCAGTGATGCAGTTGCGCCTTCCATGTGGGTAGGTTCATTGATCTCGAGTGTCTTAGGTAATGTTTTGCCTGGTCCGGGAACACTTTATCGTCAACAATCTTTTGATTTTGTGGGTAGAGCACACGTTGGTGATGTGATTACGATTCATGTACGTCTTTTAGAAAAACTAGAGTCACCTAATGTCGTTTTTGAGACGATTGTTTCCAAAGTGGGTGGACCAGTGATTGCAGCGGGTAAAGCGATTGTTAGCGCGCCGACTGAACATATTACACTTTCGCATCAAGATCTTCCGCCACTACTTTTGGAGGAGCACGATCATTTTGCACGCCTAATCGAAGCAGCTAAAAAGTTAGAGCCGATGCCTACAGCTGTGGTGTGTCCTGATGATTCTAATTCGTTGAAGGGTACTTTGCTCGCGATGCGTGCCGGATTAATTATTCCTATTTTAATTGGCTCAAAATTAAAAATAGAAGAAGCTGCCAAGCAGGCACATGAAGACTTAACCTTGATTCAAATTATTGATATTCCTGATCATGTGGCGGCAGCTGCCAAAGCGGTTGAGCTTGTGCATAGTAATCAAGTGCGAGCAATCATGAAAGGTAATTTGCATTCTGATGAGTTACTCGCCCAAGTCGTCAAAAAAGACGGAGGCTTACGTGCCTCAAGGAGAATCTCGCATGTGTTTGCGATGAATGTACCGACGCTTGATCATCCCTTATTTATCAGTGATGCAGCAATCAACATAGCACCCGATTTATTGACTAAATTAGATATCACGCAAAATGCGATTGATTTGGCACAGGCATGTGGTATTTCAAAGCCTCTCGTTGCGATTATGTCGGCAGTAGAAACAATTAATGTCAATATTCCTTCCTCTATGGAGGCTGCAATTATTGCCAAAATGGCCGACCGTGGACAAATCACAGGTGGAATCGTTGATGGTCCTTTAGCGATGGATAATGCCATTGATATGGGCGCTGCGCAAACCAAGAAATTACTTTCTCCTGTAGCAGGGCGTGCACAAGTATTAATTGTGCCAAATTTAGAATCCGGAAATATGTTAGCTAAGCAACTTACTTTTGTGTCACACGCACAGCCTGCGGGTCTGGTCTTGGGAGCAAAAATACCAGTCATGCTGACTAGTCGTGCTGATAACGAAATGGCGCGTTTAGCATCTTGTGCGTTGGCACAGCTATATGATTATTTCCGCCGAAATAAAAAATCAGCTATCGAAGCAGACTAGGTTAATTATCCAAGAACGGAGTTAATGATGTCCAATCAAAGACAAGGATTATTGACGCTGAATGCAGGGTCATCCTCTATCAAGTTTGCATTATTCACAGTTCCAGCATTAGAACAATTGATCATTGGTCAAATTGATGGTATTGGTTCGCAAGCGGCATTTAAAGCTAAAAGTACAGATCAATCTATCAATGAAAAATATGAGTGGCCTGCTGATTCAGCACCCAAAAATCATCACCTGGCATTGCAGTGGTTGATTGATTGGCTTGGTAAGCATATGGCTGATATGCAGATTAAAGCTGTTGGCCATCGTGTAGTCCACGGGGGGCACTACTACAGTGAGCCGGTAGTGATCAATGAAACCGTTCTGGAAAAGTTTGAAACCTTATTGTCTTTAGCACCATTACATGAGCCTCATAATGTGGCGGGTATTAAGGCCGCACGGGAATCATTTGGCGAGATACCCCAAGTGGCCTGTTTTGATACAGCTTTTCATCGTAATCAGCCGTTTATTAACGATACCTTTGCAATACCCCGCAGCTATTATGAAGAAGGTGTTCGTCGGTATGGGTTTCATGGTTTGTCTTATGAATATATCGCCAAAAAACTCCCCGAACTCTTTCCTGAGCATGCAAAGGGACGTGTCATCGTTTTGCACTTAGGTAATGGCGCGTCCATGGCCGCTCTTAAAGAAGGTAAATCAATTGCCTCTACGATGGCATTTTCTGCCTTAGACGGCTTGCCAATGGGAACTCGGTGTGGCGATATTGATCCGGGAGTTCTCTTGTACCTGATGGAGTTCAAAGGAATGAGTGCTCAAGCAATTTCAGACTTACTTTATAAGGAGTCTGGATTGAAGGGTTTGTCAGGCATTTCAAATGATATGCGTACTTTAGAGAGTTCGGATGCCCTATCTGCAAAAGAAGCGATTGACTACTTTGTGAGTCGAGTAAAGCGTGAGATTGGTAGTTTAGCGATGGCACTTGGCGGACTAGATGCGATGGTATTTACCGGTGGTATTGGCGAGAACTCAGTACGCATCCGCAAAGAGGTCTTAGAAGGTTGTGAGTGGCTAGGTATTGAATTAGACTTAGTGAAAAACGCTGCTGCTGAAACCATTATTTCTACAGAGTACTCTAGTGTTTTATGTTTGCGCATTCCAACAAATGAAGAAGGAATGATTGCCGCACACACATTAGCTTTAGCCAATTTATCAACCCCAATCATGAGTTCATAATGAAAAAAGCACTCCCCCCAGAAGAGTTAGTAAAATTAATCCCAGATAGCGCCACTCTAATGATTGGTGGTTTTATGGGAGTAGGTTCACCGCACCGGATCATTGATGCTTTAGTATCTAGCGGGCAAAAAAACTTGACTATTATTGCGAATGACACAGCGCTTCCGGGTGTTGCCATAGGTAAGCTTATTCGTAGCGGTCAAGTCGCGCATGTTACTACAAGTCATATTGGCCTCAATCCTGAAACACAGCAAAAAATGATTAGTGGCGAAATCAAAGTTGATTTATGTCCTCAAGGATCTTTGGTTGAGCGCATTCGTTGTAGTGGTTATGGTTTAGGTGGTGTTTTAGTAAAAACGGGATTTGGTACTTTAGCTGAAGAGGGTAAGCAAATCATTGAAGTCGATGGTGAAAAGTGGATGTTAGAGACCCCTTTGCATGCTGACTTTGCGTTGATCCATGCTCATCAAGCAGATTATTTAGGTAATTTGGCTTATCAATTAACTTCAACCAATTTCAATCCAGTGATGGCAATGGCGGGTAAATGCGTCATTGCAGAGTCGAATGAAATATTACCTGTAGGGATGATTTCTCCGGATCATGTGGACACTCCTGGGGTTGTTGTTGATCACTTAGTTGCTATTAAACTTTCTCATTAAGACGGATAAAGACATCATGAAACCTCAAGAAATTATTGCCCGCAGAGTCGCTCAAGAACTAAGAGACGGTATGTTAGTTAACTTGGGGATTGGCATGCCAACCATGGTAGCTAACTTCTTACCACCCCATTTAACTGTATTTTTACAATCTGAAAATGGACTAATTGGACTCGATCAACGCCCACCCGAGGGGATGGAGGACGAAGATTTAACCGATGCTGGCGGAGGCTTTGTGACTGCCATACCTGGAGCAGTTAGAATCGACAGTAGTATGTCCTTTGGTCTGATTCGTGGCGGGCATTTAGATATGACTGTATTAGGTGGTCTCCAAGTTGATTCTAAAGGCATGCTTGCGAACTGGATGATTCCAGGGAAAATGGTCCCAGGAATGGGCGGGGCAATGGATCTTGTTACTGGAGCAAAAAAAGTTGTTGTTGCAATGATTCACACGGCGAAAGGGAATCATAAAATTATTCCCCAATGTGAGTGGCCTCTGACATCGACAAGACCAGTAGATATGATTGTTACTGAGATGGCAGTGATCATCAACACACCTGAAGGCCTTGTGCTGACTGAGACAGCTCCGGGAGTAACAGTAGCAGATGTTGTAGCGGCAACTGGCACACCACTGATTATTGCTAATGATGTAAAAACAATGAATATTGAAGTTACTGCTTAAGGAAAAAAATGGAAATTCAATCTGTCGGAATTATTGGTGCAGGGATTATGGGGAACGGCATTGCCCAGGTCTGTGCTGCCTCGGGCCTAGATGTGGTAATGGTCGATATCAATCAAGCTGCAATTGATAAAGGTATGGAAAGTATCAGTTCTAGTTTAGAGCGCTTAGTAAAAAAAGAAAAACTCACTGCAGAGCAAAAGGCGGCTACTCTGGCTAAGGTAAAACCTTCCTTAAACTATAGTGATTTAAAAGATTTACACTTGGTGATTGAGGCAGCAACAGAAAATCACCCGATCAAAGAAAAGATTCTTAAACAATTAGATGAGAATTGCTCACCCGCAACCATTATTGCGACGAATACATCCTCTTTATCAGTCACGCAATTAGCCGCAAATAATTCTGATCCTACGCGTGTGATTGGGATGCATTTTTTTAATCCTGTACCGATGATGGCTTTAGTTGAAATTATCCGTGGTTTACAAACGAGTGATGCCACGCATCAAGCGATTTTTGATATGTCAAAACGCTTAGGCAAGGAGCCGATTACCGTCAAGAATTCTCCCGGATTTGTGGTGAACCGTATTTTAGTGCCGATGATTAATGAAGCTTTCTTTGTCTTGGCAGAGGGAGTGGCTAGTGCAGAGGACATAGATGCGGGTATGAAACTTGGCTGTAATCAACCGATTGGTCCCTTAGCGCTTGCAGATTTAATTGGTTTAGATACTTGTTTGGCGATTATGGAAGTTTATTTTAATAACTTTAGTGATTCTAAATATCGCCCATGTCCATTACTCCGTGAAATGGTGGCTGCTGGTCAATTAGGTCGTAAAACTGGTAAGGGTGTATACCAATACTAGACTGACAATTTTTCTTTGATAGGGCCGACATATGTCGGCTTTTTTTGGGAATTAATTCTCTAAAAGCACATTTCAAAGGTGAAAAATTAAAGAGCATAAAATAAGTACTTTCAAGAATAGGATTGCTTATGTCCTCCTCCAAATTAGGCTATTGGAGTGTCATCGCCAGCTATGTGTGTTGGGGATTTATGCCTTTTTACACACGTCAATTTGCAGACATCTCTATGCTTGAGTTCTTTGCGCATCGCATTATTTGGGCGGCGGTCATACTCAGTATCCTCATGTTGTTGCAAGGTAAGTTACTGAGTCTATTCAAAAACTTAACTCCTAAAAGAGTAGGTCTTTACTTTATCAGTGCTCTACTGGTTGCTGCAAACTGGTATATCTTTGTTTGGGGGATATTGCGCGGTGATATTACAGAGGCCAGTCTTGGATATTTCATTAATCCATTAGTGAGTGTTGTCTTAGGGTTAATGATTTTGCATGAACGACTGCGGCGTATACAAATACTTGCAGTCTTTGTCGTGGTTCTGGGGGTGACCCTACTCGGGATTGCATACGGAAAATTTCCTTGGTTAGCTTTGGCTTTGGGAGGAAGTTTTGGATTGTATGGGCTCATCCGTAAGATGGGAGACCTCAAAGCAGTAGAAGGTTTAACCCTTGAGATGCTCTTATTATTCCCCTTTGCATTAATTTTGTTCTTTTATCTCAAAGTCGATGATCAGTTGACTTTTGGTACACAAGGTCTTTTGGTCGATCTCGAAATGGTGACGATTGGTATTGTTACAGTGATACCGATGCTGTTTTTTATATTTGGAGTGCAACGCATATCGATGACAAGTTTAGGGATCATTCAATATCTAGGACCGACTTTACAGTTTTTAAGTGGGGTATTTATATTCCATGAAATCATTAATCAATCAAGGTTGATAGGTTACGGCACTGTTTGGTTGGGGCTAATTATTTTTGCGCTTGAAGGCTTATATATTGCACGCAAACAAGCTACTCAAAAGACACCTACGATGTTGGTTTGAAATTATTTTTCTTAAACTCGCACATTTTGACGATTGAGACCAACATGGTATTCATGGGTGTAGCAATGCCATACACTTTACCCTTAGCTACGATTACACCATTAAGATAATCAATTTCCGTTGGCTTACCTTTTGCGAGGTCTTGAGCCATGGAAGACATTTGTAGGGGCCATTTCACAGGAATATCAATAATTATTTGATCTAGATGGGGCTGATCTAGAGTAACACCTTCGTACTCGGCAATTTGAAGACACTCTTCTTTAATGAGTCGAGTGAGGTCGAGGATTCCTGGACTTCTCATGAGATCTGCATAGTTAATTTGTGCAATAGCGGATAGGCTATTAAAAATACAATTAATAACAAATTTCTCCCACAGACTTGTAGAGATATTTTCAGAAATTTTATTGGGTATGTTTGCCGAATCAAACAGATTAGCGATCAATGCGAGGCGATCATTATTTTGGGTATTAATCGTATTACCAATAATCAAACTTCCACCGCCAAAATGTTTGACTTGATTAGGACCATTCATTGCTATGGCTGCATAAACCATCGCCGAGTAGCAAGTTTGTGAGATATGCTCTTTGAATAGACGGGCATTATCTAAGCCATTTTGCAGACTGATTACTGTGGCATTTGACTGGAGATAAGGTGCAATATCTTGAGCAGTCTTTGAGCTTGCTAGAGTTTTGACAGCAATAAAAACAAAAGAGGCGTCTGTAATTGCAGCGTAATTTGTGGTTGCATTTGCGGGGAATGTTTCCTGATGATCAGACCACTCGATAGTCAGGCCATGATCATTCAAGGCTTGAATTTGGTGTTCGCGTGCAATGAAAGTCACTGGAAAACCGGCTTTAATCAATAGTCCACCAAAATAGCAGCCTACAGCACCCGCGCCAATAATGACGATTTTGGGACGAGGCGTCATCATTTATAGCTCAGTCACAATTGGTAAAAATAATTCTTGAAGATCATTTAAGAACTGAAAGCCCAGTGGGGTTGCTTTTAAATGGACTAAATCAGGTTCTAGTAAACCTTTATCGATAGCCAATTGAAGCTCTGCTTGAATATCCATCTGCAATAAGCCCGTACGCTCTTCAAACATGCGCATCGGCACACCATCTTTGAGGCGCAATGCGCCCAACATAAATTCGAAAGCTAGCTCATCACGAGCGATGGTGCGCTGTTCAATAACTGCTTTGTTAGGTGAATAAATTTTCTCGATGTAGGTTTGGGGGTGACGCTCTTTGACGGTGCGAATGATTTTATTCGGGAAGGAAATTTTCCCGTGTGCACCTGCGCCAATACCTAAGTAATCACCAAATGTCCAGTAGTTCAAATTATGGAAGCACTGTGATTTTGGTTTTGCGTAGGCAGAAATCTCATAGCGCGCGTGACCCGCCATGGTTAATAAATCGATGAGGTTATTTTGCATTTCAGCACTGAGATCCTCATCCGGGAGTGGTGGAGGAAGCTTGGCAAAAAGGGTATTAGGCTCAAGTGTCAGATGGTACAGCGAGACATGATCAGTATCAAAACTCAGAGCAGTTCTTAAATCATCGAGAGCTTCATTCAGAGATTGATTGGGTAGTGCAAACATTAAATCAAGATTGACTCTTTGAAAAAATTGTTTGGCTGTTTTGATCGCAGCAATGGCTTCATCTGCACTATGAACTCGCCCAAGATCTTTCAGATGGCGTGGATTGAAGCTTTGGATTCCTAAGGAGATTCGGTTGACACCACTTTTAGCATAAGAGGCAAATTTTTCTACCTCAACTGAGCCCGGGTTGGCTTCAAGTGTAATCTCAATATCGCTATCCATACCAATACGCGCTCGTACATCAGCGAGTAATCGATCTAGACCAGCAGGGGACAATAAGCTCGGTGTGCCACCACCAATAAAGATGGAGTGTATTCTTCTCCCCCAGATCAGTGGTAAGGACTCTTCAAGATCACGACATAATGCGTCAAGATAACTTTTTTCATCAAAGCCAGCACCTTGTGCATTGATTGCGTGTGAGTTGAAGTCACAGTAGGGGCATTTTTTTTCGCACCAAGGAAAATGAATATATAAAGATAGCGGTGGCAAAGACTCAAGCGTAATATTTGCCGAAGAACGTTCCTTGCCAGACACTTGAATTGGAATAACAGAGTGATTACTCATGATGAATCTTCTTTAATAAGTCTTGAATCGCACTTGCGCGGTGGCTAATCTGATTACGAATTATCGGATTGAGTTCTGCTGCGGTCAGTTTTTGATCAGGCAAATAAAAGTGGGGGTCATATCCAAAGCCTAAGTTTCCACGCGCCTCATCGATGACTTCACCGAACCAAGATCCTGTGGCAATAATAGGTTCAGGATCTTCAGGGTACCTAATATAGACTAAGGCACAGACATATTTAGCTTGACGATTACTTTCATGCTTTAGGTCCTTAAGAAGCTGGGCATTATTTTGTGCGTCATTTGCATTTGGCCCCGCATATCGCGCCGAATAAATGCCTGGCGCACCGTTCAGAGCATTCACACAAATTCCTGAATCATCTGCCAAACTAGGTAAGCCGCTGATTGAACTTGCTTGCCTTGCTTTACCAAGAGCATTTTCAACAAAGCTTAGATAAGGTTCAGCGGCAGCTGCAATCTGGAGATCCTGCTGGGCAATGAGTTCGACTTGAAGTGGTTCGAAGATGGCTTTAAATTCTTTTAATTTACCGGGATTTAGGGATGCCAAAACTATTTTTTTTGCCAACATCATCATTTTGCAAGAGCTTCTTTTTGTAAAACAATTAATTGGCTGATAGCGTTTTGACCAAGATCTAGCAACTGGATTAACTCTTCTTTAGAAAAACTAGCACCTTCGGCAGTTCCTTGGATTTCGACGATACCGCCTTTACCAGTCATGACGATATTCATATCGGTATCACAAGTGGAGTCCTCATCATAGTCGAGGTCTGCGACGGGATGCCCTTGATACACTCCGACAGAAATCGCCGCGATATGATCAGTAATAGGGTCTTTCTTTAAGGCGCCGCTAGCAAGAAGGCCGTTAATAGCATCTCGAGCCGCCACAAAGGCCCCAGTGATCGCAGCTGTTCTAGTTCCCCCGTCGGCTTGAATCACATCACAATCAAGATGAATCGTTCGCTCACCCAATAAGTTTAGGTCAAAAACACTACGTAGGGCGCGTCCAATCAGCCTTTGGATTTCTTGTGTACGTCCCGATTGCTTCCCTTTAGCAGCCTCACGATCACTTCGCGTATGTGTAGACCGAGGTAACATTCCATATTCAGCAGTGACCCATCCCTGACCAGAGCCCTTTTGATGGGGAGGTACGTGATCTAAAACACTGGCATTGCACAACACTTGTGTTTGCCCAAAAGAAATTAACACCGAGCCCTCAGCATGCTTTGTAAAGTGTCGCGTGATAGTGACTTCGCGGATTTGGGATAAGTTGCGCTGGCTAGGGCGAACAGATGAATTCATGGGTGATGACCTTTCGAGTAATTTTGAAACATTTTGCCTTTTATTTGGCATTCGTACACCAACACTTTACAATGTAACCATGATACTTAGCATGACGGGCTTTGGGGCGTATCGTCAGCCCTTGATAATTCAAGAAAATACTGTGGCATTAGTTTATATCGAACTAAGGTCTGTTAATTCACGTTTTTTAGATGTGGTATTCAGAACCCCAGATGAAGCTAGGGGTGCCGAGTCCGTTATTCGTGAACAGATTGCAAAGCGGATCTCTCGGGGTAAAGTGGAATGTAGGATTCATATTCAACGTGGGGCTGAAGTACAAGTGTCAGCTCACAATCATGACACCGCATCACCGAGTGAAGATGTCAGTGAAGATATAGCGCGGCATTTTCATTTACAGGCAATTGCACAACTGCAGCATTTTCAAGGATTTATTCGCCAAGACTTTCCATTAGCAACACCCCTGTCCATTAAGGATATCTTAACTTGGCCGGGAGTGATTCGACAAGAGGAAATTGGATCTGAAGAACTTCAAGAGGTGATTTCGAAGGGTTTGGAGATCTGTCTTGAAGCGCTCATAGGAAGCCGCCGAACTGAGGGGGAAGCTTTAGCGCAAGTCATTTTGCAGTGTATAGACAAAATGCAAGCCATTGTTTTGCAGATCGAAAACAAATTGCCAGAAATTATTAAGTCTTATCAAGATAAACTCAGTGATAAATTACTGTCTGTTTTGGACGGAGTTGATCAACAGGGGCGTTTGATTTCAAAGGATGAACTCGTTGAGCGTATCAAGCAAGAAGTAGTCATGTATGGGGTGAAGATTGATATTGCCGAAGAAATTAATCGCCTAAAAACGCATTTTGAAGCGGTACGAGCGGCTTTATTAAAAGGTGGTCCGGTTGGTAAGCGACTTGATTTTTTAATGCAAGAATTGCAGCGTGAAAGTAATACACTTGGTGCAAAATCGGTATCTCAAGAAACCAGTGATGCTTCGATGGAGCTTAAACTATTGGTTGAGCAGATCCGTGAGCAGGTACAAAATTTAGAGTAGTCAAAAAGGAAGGCAGATGGAGTATAGCGGCAGTATGTTCTTGATTGTTGCACCTTCCGGTGCAGGGAAATCTTCTTTGGTGGCTGCCTTATTGGAATCTGACTCCAACTTGGCATTATCCGTATCATTTACAACCCGGAGTCCAAGACCGGGAGAAATTGAGGGTGTGAATTATCACTTTATTTCTGAGCCTGAATTTTTAAGTAGAAAAGACCAAGGGGACTTTTTGGAGTGGGCTGTGGTGCATGGAAATTACTATGGTACTTCGCGTTCTTGGATTATGGAAAAAATGCAGCATGGACAAGATGTCATTTTAGAAATAGATTGGCAAGGTGCAAAGCAGATTCAGAAAATTATTCCAGCAGCTGTATGGATTTTTATCTTGCCACCCACATTTAAAATTCTTGAAGAGCGCTTGCGTTCTCGGGGTCAAGATGACGAAAGTACGATTCAACGACGGATTAATGCTGCGCATGATGAACTCATGCATATGGGTGAAGCCAATTATTTGGTCGTCAATGACTTGTTCCAAACGGCTATATTGGAATTACGCCAAATTATTTCTGCGGAACGATTAAGAACAAGACCGCAACAAAGACGTCTTGCCGACATCATTGATAATTTAACGCAAACAAGGAAATAAGGGCTTTTTTGAGTTAGAATAAAGCTATTCGCGATTACATCCTTCGTAATCCTCTCAGAATTGAAAGTTCAGACCATGGCACGTATTACAGTTGAAGATTGTTTAAAAACTATTCCGAACCGTTTTGAAATGGTTCTAGCTGCGACTTATCGCGCTAGACAATTGGTTCAAGGACATACACCTCGCGTCGAGTCAAAAGATAAACCAACAGTTACCGCACTTCGCGAAATTGCTGCTGGTATGACTGACAAAGATATGTTGTCCAAAGTTCCCTTGTAAGGTGTAACTATGGTGGCTAGAACACCATTATCCTCAAGTAGCGACCGTATTCCTGGCAAATCTGATGCCAAGGTGATTATTGCTGCCATGTTGGAGAAAACAAGCCGACATTTATTCGGCCCTACTTCAGCACCAGCTTCCCCTCCAAAGCAACAGGTAGTTAGTCTAACGGTTCTAACCACAAAGCTGAGTTATCTCAAGTCTTCTGAGCTCAAGCTTGTTCGCCGCGCTTTTCATTTTGCGGATGAAGCGCATTTGGGGCAATATCGTCAAAGTGGCGAACCCTACATTACTCATCCCCTTGCCGTAGCAGAACTTTGTGCTGATTGGAGATTGGATGTGTATTCCATTATGTCCGCACTTTTGCATGATGTAATTGAAGATACAGGACGCACCCATGCAGAGCTGATTGAAGCTTTTGGACCCAAAGTAGGTGAACTTGTAGACGGACTCACCAAACTCGATAAACTAGAGTTTCAAAGTCATGCTCAAGCGCAAGCAGAAAGTTTTCGGAAGATGTTTATGGCGATGGCCCGGGATATCCGAGTTATCCTCGTCAAACTAGCAGACAGAACCCACAATATGCGAACTTTGGATGGTGTTCGAGAGGATAAGCGTAAGCGGATTGCGATTGAGACGAGTGAGATTTATGCGCCGATTGCTCATCGCCTAGGCTTGAATATGATTTATCGTGAACTCGAAGACCTCAGTTTTAAAAATACTTGGCCAATGCGTTATCGCGCTTTAGATAAATCCGTTAAAAAAGTACGCGGCAATCGAAAAGAAATTGTGAACAAGATTTTGGATGATGTGCGTAGAAATTTCTTGAAAGCAGGGCTTGAGATTGATATTCGAGGCCGAGAAAAAAGCCTGGCGAGTATTTATCACAAAATGCGCGTTAAACATTTAAGTTTTAACGAGGTTTTGGATGTGTACGGCTTTAGAGTGTTAGTTAAATCGAATGACGAGTGTTATCGTGCTTTGGGGATACTGCATGCTATGTATAAACCCATGCCTGGAAAGTTTAAGGATTATATTGCTATTCCTAAACTCAATGGTTATCAGTCTTTGCACACCACCATGGTCGGCCCGGTTGGTATGCCAATTGAATTTCAAATTCGTACTATGGTGATGGAACAGTTGGCAGATGCTGGCGTTGCCGCACATTGGGTGTACAAGGACGGTAAAGAAGAAATGAGTGATGTGCAAAAGAGAGCGCATCAATGGTTGCAGTCCCTGATAGATTTAGAAGATGCCAGTCACGATCCACAAGAGTTTTTGGAGCATGTCAAGATCGATTTATTTCCGGACTCAGTCTATGTGTTTACTCCTAAGGGGCATATTCGCGCGCTTCCTCGGGGTGCAACAGCGCTGGATTTTGCTTACTCTGTTCATAGCGATTTAGGGAATAGTTGTGTCGCTGTTCGCGTCAATGGTAACCAGTTGCCGTTGCGTACTGAGATCAAGAATGGTGACATAGTCGAAGTGATCACTGCGCCATACTCCAACCCTAATCCTACGTGGCTGACCTTCATTAAAACGGGACGGGCAAGGGCTGCGATTCGTCATGCACTCAAGACAAAAGGACTCGATGAATCTCTACAGTTAGGTGAGCGACTTTTATTACAAGCCATTCGTCAACAAGAGGTAGATGTTGCCTTGGTGACTAATCCTGTTTGGGAAAAAATATTGCATTGGACAGGATCTAAAACGCGCCAAGAGGTCATGACTGATATTGCTCTTGGTCGAAGATCAGCAGTGGTTTTGGCTAAACGGATAGAGTTATTTGTGAGTGAGGCCCATGGGCATGAGCAATTACGACTTGATCATCAAGAGTGGCAGAAAAAGTCGGAATCACAAACAGTCGCAAGACCTATTCGGCACATAATGAGTGTGGATGGATCTGAAGGCATGTCGGTTATTTTTTCTAGTTGTTGTCATCCAATACCTGGAGATACAATTATTGGCTATCTCGGCAAAAGTGAGGGTTTGCAAATCCATATTCATGATTGTGCCCACGTCGTACGTATTCATCGCAAGGATCCTGAGAACTGGATTGAGGTCAACTGGGCAGAAGAAATTCATCGCGAGTTTGAGATTCCATTACGTGTGGATATTAAAAATTCAAAAGGTGTATTGGCTAAAGTGGCGAGTAGTATTACAGCCGCTGATGCCAATATTACCCATGTGGGGATGGATAACGCCACATCAGAATTAGCAGCGACGATTCGTTTTGGCGTTCAAGTGAAAGATCGTGATCATTTAGCCAAAGTGATGCGAAGTTTACGTGCCAATTTAGATGTGGTGCGAGTCACTAGAACCAAAACACATCACTAGTTCACAAAGCCTTATATTCAACATCGAGTATTTCTAAAATTTCTAGTCCATTTGGGGTATGAAACTCAATTTCATCGCCAATGCGTTTTTTTAGCATGGCGGTGGCAATTGGGGAGATCCAACTGACAAAACCATCACCTTGACCAATTTCATCGACGCCAACAATGCTTAACTGTTGTCTTTGGCCGGCGCCATCAAGATAGTTCACCGTTGCGCCAAAAAAGATTTGATCAGTACTATCTCGGGTTGCTGGGTCGACTACTTCAGCAAATTCGAGGCGTTTATTTAAAAAACGAATCCGTCGATCAATTTCACGCAACCGTTTCTTGCCATAAATATAGTCTCCATTCTCGGAACGATCACCATTACTGGCCGCCCAATGGACTATTTTGACAATCTCTGGGCGATCAATATCCAAAAGATGCAGTAATTCATCCTTTATTCTTCGATGTCCGGTTGGTGTAATGTAGTTTTTTGAATTCATTTATGGCATAATACTATGCTACGCGGCTGTAGCTCAGCTGGATAGAGTACTTGGCTACGAACCAAGGGGTCGTGGGTTCAATTCCTGCCAGCCGCACCATCATTATAGGGTCTAGTGAAAGCTAGACCCTTTCTTATTCGGTCTTTACAAAAAACTTCGATCAATTTATACAACATTTTCCGAAATGTCTGATAAGGATTTGACTTGTGTTGCTCACTGCGTCCATTGAAAATAGATTTTTTAGGCTAGCCATGAAATCAACTTCTTCGAGACTACAACAACCTACGTATGATCGTGATGAACTTATAGTAAAGCTGGGTCGATGTAAAAAAAAGAAGCGACAATTAGTGCGCCGAATCAATTGCATTGAGGAACAAGTAACAATGCTTAACTTAAAGAGTATTGACCTGCGTCACTCAAGAAGAGACTGGATGCTATTTGTATTGATATGCATACTGCTTTGCTGGATGATCAGTTTTTTTATTTTTAAGCGGTGGCTTGAGTTAATTTCATCTGGGCTTTTACCCGGTTAACGCGCAATAATAAAAAGGTCACAATAGCAATATTCATTAAGTTCCACATGATCCCATTCAGAAAAGAGGCTTGATAAGAGCCCGTGAGATCAAAGACTAAGCCGGATAACCAACCGCCGAGTGCCATACCTGTCATGGTAGACATAATGCAAAGACCTACACGCTTGCTTAAATCTTTGATAGGAAAATACTCACGAACAATAATGGCGTAAGCGGGAATAATCCCACCTTGGAACAAGCCAAACAGTGCCGCAATGACATATAAAGAGATTAGGCTTTCAAAAGGTAAAAATAGTAATAGTGCTACGCCCTGTAAAACGGAGCCTAACAGTAAGGTACGTAAGCCCCCAATCCGATCACAAATATAACCGGACAATAATCGGCTCACTACACCGCAAGCGAGCATGAGTGAAAGCATTTCAGCGCCCCGAGCCGCATTAAACCCCAGGTCTGTGCAATACGCCACGATATGGACTTGAGGCATCGCCATTGCGACACAACAACCAATACCAGCAATACACAGTAGGGCTTGGGCAAAATTAATCGGTAAATTAAATGGCTTTTCACGATCGATACTCGAAATTTGAAGAGGGCTTGGGTTTGGGCTTTCAGGTGGACGTTGACGAAGTAACAGAGCAAATAAAAACATGCCGATACCGCAAACGATACCCATAGCGATGTAGGTATGACGCCAGCCAAAATGTTCAATACCATATTGCACGATGGGTGGCCAAATCGTGCCAGCCAGATAATTGCCACTGGAACACACGCCCACTGCAATCCCGCGGTACTTACTCCACCACATCGAAGTATCAGCCATTAAAGGTGCAAATGTTGCTGAAGCCCCAAAAAAGCCCAATAATAAGCCATGACAAATACCAAAAAAGATAATATTGGGGGCAAGACCTGAGAGAACATAACCAAGACCGACACAAACCGCACCCACCATAAGCGCGGTAGATACACCAAATCGATCCGTGAGTTTACCCATCAGAATACTGCCAAGTCCTAAGCCAAGCATCATATAGGTATAGGGTAGTGATACTTCTGATCGGCTCACTTGAAACTCTGCTTGAACCGCAGGTAAAAAAACTGCGACAGCATACATTGAACTCGTTCCCAGTGTCATTAAAAGAACAGCGATAAAAAGGCGCTTAGCTGCTGCCTTTGAGTCGATTACATCTGGATGTGCAGGAAGAGATGTCATATTGGTTTCGTTGAGGATATGAGAAGATTAGCACACTTGGACTAGGGGTGAAGCTTATAGACGACTGCACCAGAAAAGATTTACAATTTTTAAAGTTGTGACCATACCAATCTATGCCAAAAAAAATCCTTCTCATCCTACTCACGCCATTTTTCTTCCTTTTCTCTCAAGGAATATTTGGGGCTAGCTTTGACTGTGCGATCCCCACACTCAATAAGATTGAACGCTGGATTTGTGAGCAGCCCAAAGTCTCCGAGTTAGATGAGGAGATGGCTAAGACATATACCGAGAACTACAAAAAACTATCGCCCGTGAATCGGGTTGGGTATTTAAATAGTCAAATTGAGTGGCTGAGGTATTGGCCACAAGCGTGTATGCGGCACGAGAATGTCACTTTAGAATCTGCGGGAGTATCAGATTGTGCACAAAGACTCTATGAACAGCGGATTACACTTTTGCCAGTACGCCCACTCAAGAATCAATGGTTAGTCTTTAAACTCGCTAAGTACAACATGGTTAAATCGGACAAAAAAAGTGTGCCAGACCCTATTAAAATGCTCGATCATTTTTTAGTCTACCCAAAAATTGAAACTGCCAATTTGAGCTCAGATAACATGCAGCTAGCTAATCAAGTCAATGCTTGGATTACATCGGTGACTCAGAGAGAGAGGCCAAAAAATAGGATTACATTAAACGAAAACTATATGGATAGTTTTTTAGAAATGGAACTCGAGCAAGTGAGTCCAGACATTTTGCGTATACGGGCGCGATATTTTTTTAACGGATTTGGCGCTCATGGAAATAGTCTATTCAATCAATACCATTTCATCTTATCAAAGGGGCGGGAACTCCGAGAAGATGATGTATTAAAAGGACCGTGGCAGGCCGAGATTGCACAAGATGTCTATGACAAAGTACAGATTGAAGCACCAGGGATGGTCGTGGTCGACTCGCCAAAAAATGTACAAATGAGTATTAAAAGATTACAGAATTGGGACTTTAACAAAGAGGGCTTTCGGTTTCAATTTAGCCCCTACGAGTTAACCGCATATGCGGCAGGTGTAGTGCATGTCAGCATTGATTGGACGAGGATGGAAGCATATTTAACCGATTACGCTAAAACACAATTACCACTTCTCTACGAAAAACACTAAGCTGCTTTTTTCACGACTACATAATCGACAGCTTTTTCTTTGATAGGTATGTGAATCAGTGCGGCGAATACAGCAAGCATGATGTCCATATACCAAACCCAGTTATAGTTACCAAAAGTTTGAAACACTTGCCCGCCGAGATAAGCGCCTAGAAAGCCCCCGATTTGATGGGCAAAAAGAACAATACCAAAGAGAGTTCCCATATATTGAGGACCAAACATTTTGGCCACTAAACCTGCTGTGGGTGGAACGGTTGACAAATAAGTTAAGCCCAAAGTGGCGGCAAAAATCAATACAGTAAACTCTGTCTTTGGACCAAAAATAAATAAGATAACAATCAACCCGCGCGCAGCGTAGATATAGCTCAAGAGATGTTTCATGGGCATCTTGGTTGTAATCCATCCAGCCGCTAAGCTACCAACAATATTAAATAGACCTATCGTGGCGAGAGCCCAACCTGTGAAAGTTGGGGGAAGACCGCATAGATCAATGATGCCGGGCATATGGGTAGCAATAAAAGCCACATGGAAGCCGCAAACAAAAAAGCCAGCATTGAGCATAAGATAGCTTGGTGTTCTGAAAGCTAATGCGACACTTTGCCGAAAATTTGGCAAAGGGGGAGCATTAGGATCTAGAGTGACTGCTTTGCGTTTACCCCTGAGTAAAAGTGACAAGGGGATAGTAATTAAACAAAAGAGAGCAATATAAGTCAGACCATTTTGCCAACCGCTATGGACGATTAACCAGCCAGCCATGGGGGCCATCATAAATTGGCCGATAGAACCGCCAGCATTGACAAAACCAGCATACAAGCCGCCTTTGCCGGGAGGGACAAAGCGGTTGACTGCAGACATTAAGACAGAGTTTCCAGCAAAGCCAGCGCCACCAGCCGATAAAATTCCGATGGTGATGATGAGCTCGAATTGGGTCGTTGCATAGGGGATAAGCAGTGTTCCCGTCACGCACATAAAAATACCAATGAGCAGGGCTTTTTCAGTTCCGTATTTATCAGAAATCGCACCAGCAATCGGCTGAAATACTCCCCAAGCTAACTGTCCACAGGCAAAGGCAAGACTCACTGCAACAACACCAAGGCCTGTATGGTTATTAATGGAACTAAAAAACATCGGCACGGATTGCCGAATCCCAAAAATGATTGCAAAAATAGCCACCGCGGCGGCCACTTTGATGAGGTAGGGTTTACTTTGTAACAAGAAAATTATTCTTCTTTAATCTTGTTTTGGACAACAAACTGTCCCCAAGTATTCATTTGTTTGCGTAAGAAAGGAGTAAACACTTCTGGTCCACCGGCAATGATATCAATCCCTTGATCATTGAGTTTTTTAGCAATATCGGGCTGTTTGAGAACCGCAACCATAGCTTGGTTCATTTTTGCAACGATATCTGGAGAGTTTTTTACTGGGGCGATTACACCCCACCAAGCAGGAGCATCAAAGCCTGGAAAGCCACTTTCGGCGATGGTCGGTACATTCGGTAAATCTTTACTGCGTTTTGGACTAGTAACGACTAACGGAATAACACGACCCGTATCAATATGTTGCTTCATTAAGAAAATAGAACCAACAGCCAGTTCAACATGGCCTGCTAAAGCATCTGCCATGAGGGGGCCGCCACCACGATAAGGAATATGCGTCCACTCGAATTTAGATTTTTTCGCTAAGGAAGCGATTGCGAGATGACCTAAGCTACCTGCGCCGATGGATCCGTAATTAAAGGGAGTTCCTTTTTTAGAATCTTCAGTGACTTGTTTAAAGCTAGTAATGCCCGATTTATTGCTTGCAGAAAGCACCATCGGAGAAGTACCGATTAGCGTAATATTTGCGATATCTTTTAAAGTGTCATAAGGCATCTTATCTTTAAGAGTTTGATTCACCCCATGGGTATCGAAAACGACAGCAAATGTATATCCATCTGCCTCAGCGCGAACAAGCGCGCTAGTTCCAATGACACCAGAAGCACCGCCAATATTTTCAACGATGACATTTTGCTTGAGTTGGGCTTGCAGGGCAGGAGCCAAGATACGCGCTACTGAGTCAACAGAACCACCTGGAGGGAAAACCGCGATTAAGCGAATAGGCTTGCGTTGTGGCCAATCATCAGCAGCGAAAGCAGTATTGCAACTTAGCATCAATATCAATACATAGAGTGCTTTTTTGAACATGAGGTGTTTTCCTATTAAAAATGAAAAGAGTTATTTTAGGTGACTTTTTTGGCGTTGGATTAATTGTATTAAATAGTACATGACGCCCGCATAGGAAAGTCCCAACAGGACATATCCTAAAGGCTCGATTGTCACAAATGCACCAAACTGCTTACCTGAAAAGTAGGCGATAGGACCTGCGATGATGCCAAGCCCCATGGCTAATCGTGGCCGTTTTTCAAGCCAAAAAAAGGAGGCTTTAGCGGAGGCTGCGAAACTCAGCCAGAGTAAGGTGAGCCACCAAGGCTGAAGATCTTGAAAAGGACTTGGGTAGGAAGAAGCAAAATCTACAAGACCTAACAACCCTAGAGCGCTATCAATCACAAATCCCAAGACGCCGATTTTGAATAAAAAAAGATAGGCTTCTTTTTTAGGGGATTGCTGAGCAATATAAATACTCAGATAAATTAAACTCGCGAGGATTGGTAAGATGGGGTAGTGATTACCGATACCCCATGCGCACGCAAACCAAACTGCTTGAAATCCAAGAATCATCGACCAAAAGTACATGATTAATCTTTCATGAACGATAAAGTTACTTCGCCAAGATAAATGCCAAACTTTGTCATTTGTGCACGGTTGAGCATGACCTTTTCATTCACAAGATACATCCAATCATTAAATTGCACCTCAATATCTTTACCATCCACCGGCAGTAATAAAGTGTAAGTCCAGTTCAGTGCATTACCTGCTGCTCTACCGTGCGCTTTACCAACCACATCCGCTGCAGTTCCTTCGTAATGATTTGGGGAGACTTCTTTAATGGTCCAAATTCTTTTTTGGGTAGTTCCATCTGAGTAAACAAAAGACTCATCGAGTATGCCTGTATTGACACCATTCACCATGCTCCATGAAGAATAAATGTCCACGGTAAAACGTTTTACAACTTTACCCCCACGATCCGTGAAGATTCCGTAGGCACGAGTTTTGCCATTGAAATATTCAGACAATTTGAGAACAGGGGTTTCCTTAGCGTAGTCATCTACCTTGATACTGGAACAAGATGAAATACAAACTAAAGCAAATATGGCGAATAATGGATATAAAAAGTAGCGACAGATACGTGACATAAGTAATCCCCCAAGTGATTTATCCTATTATGGCAAATGATGGCAGTTTTGGTTGGAATTTTATTTGAATATGAGCATTCAGAACAAAACAATAATGAGAGTATGGAATTAAAAATAAGTTTTAAGGGTTTTTTTATAAAATACCTACTATGAAAATATCAAAATCTATATTCTCCACAGAAAATCATCCAGGAGAGTTTATTCGTGAAGAGTTCTTACAGGCGAGCGGTAAAAGTATTTTTCAATTTGCCCTCGAGATGGAAATCTCTGAAAAATCAGCCTGTGAAATTATTGTCGGCATACAGGCCATTACCCCATTGATTGCCGAGAAATTGGCACGTGTTTACGGCATTAAAAGCCAATATTGGCTCGACATGCAGACCAGTTTTGATGCAAAAAAAATCTAGGCAGTTTGAACTGAAATGTTATCTAGAGCAGAGGTCTTATTTGCTTGAATATAACGGGCAAGATAGGCGGCTTTTGAGGCGCAGGGGATTTTAGCAAATACGATGTGTCCTGATCCAGGGGCGACTTGAATGGCTTTGCCATCTTCACTCCATAAGGCGTCAATGATGACATCGGTATTGCCGTGGGGTTCTATGATTTCAATTTTATCGCCGACAGAGAAGCGATTTTTAACGTCGATTTTTACCCCTCGAATTGGATCGATATCTAGCACGCTGCCGACATACATACTTCTGCCTGAAATAGAGAACCCTTTAAGATAGTTTTGATAGTCAGCATCGTGGTGGCGTTGATAGAAACCATCGGTATAACCACGATTGGCAAGACCTTCTAAGTGGCCTAATAACTTGGGCTGAAATGGTCTACCTGCGAATGCATCATCAATGGCAGTCCGGTAGGATTGGCAGGTTCTTGCAACGTAATACGGAGATTTAGTGCGTCCCTCGATTTTGAAAGAATCGATACCCATAGCAGTCAGATGCTCAATATGTTCGATCGCACGCAAATCTTTTGAATTCAAAATGTAGGTACCATGCATATCCTCTTCGATAGGCATGAGGGCGTCTGTCTTGCCGCCTTCTTCAAGTAAATAGATATCACCTGTAGCATCTTCAGAGCCAGGATAGATTTTGTAGTCCCAGCGGCAGGAATTTGTACAAGCACCTTGATTGGGGTCCCGATGACTGAAATACCCAGACAGTAAGCAGCGACCGGAATAGGCGATGCATAAAGCACCATGGACAAATACTTCTAATTCCATTTCTGGGCAATCTTGACGAACAGCTTCAATCTCATCGAGGGATAATTCTCTAGATAGGATGATTCGTGAAATACCAATCTTTTGCCAAAATCTTGCAGCAGCGCCATTAACGGTGTTAGCCTGAACAGACAAGTGAACCGGCATTTCTGGCCAATTCTCACGTACCATCATAATTAAACCAGGGTCTGACATGATGAGTGCGTCTGGTTTGAGTGCAATGACAGGGGTCATATCTTGCACGAAGGTTCTTGTCTTACCACCATGCGGCAAAATATTGGAAACGAGATAGAACTTCTTGCCCAAAGCGTGGGCATGATTGATTCCCCCAGCTAAAACATCTAGGTCACCAAAGTCGTTATTTCTTACGCGAAGGGAATAACGCGGTTGACCCGCATAAATTGCATCGGCACCAAAATCAAAGGCTGTATCAAGCATTGCACGGCTGCCTGCAGGGGCGAGAAGTTCAGGTTTTTTCATGCCTATATTTTAAAAGGGATTGAACAGAAAAGCGAGGAATCGTTTTAAACATCAAAATTAACGAAAATACGCCCATCAGATATTTTGATTGGATAGGTTTTGAGAGCTTTACTAGCGGGTTCACAGGTAACGCGACCATCGCGGACATCAAAGCGTCCTTGGTGGAAAGGACACTCGATTTCATGTCCTTCCAACAAGCCATCTGAAAGTAATGCATTGCCATGAGTACACACATTATCAGTGCAATAGATTTGACCGTTAACTTGATAAATTGCTAAGTTTTTGTCACCCGTATCCACGCGAACCGCCTCGCGATCGAAGGCATCATCGGCGGCCATGATATCGGTCCAAGTACTATTCATATATTTACCTCTGATTGAATTTTGATATTTTACTAAAAATGAATCGGCAACTATCGAGTGGGTGAGAGATTGATAGAACATGATGCATAATTAACTTTTTTGGAAATTCAATGGCTCTTAAGTCAACGGTGTATAAAGCCAATTTAGAAATCGCCAATATTGATCAAGCGTATTATGCTGAGCATTCACTGACATTAGCACGGCATCCGAGTGAGACTGATGAGCGGATGATGGTGCGACTCGTTGCTTTAGCGATGCAGGCACATCAAATTCAAGAATTGTGTAACGGTGATGGCACTTTAGCTTTTGGAGCTGGCTTATCGGATGCGAATGAACCTGATGTTTGGTTAAAAGACTTTACTGGGCAAATTCAAATGTGGATTGAAGTGGGGCTTCCTGAAGAAAAGCCTATTTTAAAAGCCTGTGGCAAAGCCAGAAAAGTCTTTATCTACCCCTATCATCATTCAACAGCTATTTGGTACAAGACGATTGAAAACAAAATTGCCAGACTGAGTAATTTAGAAATCTATCGCATACCAGCAGAACAGTCTCAGGAGCTTGCGGCTATGGCACAACGATCAATGCAATTACAGGCAACGATTCAAGAAAATACATGCCTTATGACCGATGGCAAAAATAGTGTTGAGCTTACTTTTGAGCGTCTTTTTTAAGAGAGCAAATTTTCAAGTAAAGAATTGAGCCTGAGGTGCCTAGGGTGATGATATTAGCAAACAATACGGGCCAACTTTGAATCATTGCTGCGTAAATAATCCATAACAATACGCCGGCAGTAAATAAGGAATACATCGCAAGAGATATTCCAGATAAATCGCGAGATTTCCAAGACTGAATTGTTTGCGGAATAAATGCCGCCGTGGTGAGAAGTGCGGCAATAAACCCTAATAAAGTAGTTGTCATTTTAATTATTCACAGAAAATATGATATTTTGATAGCTATTGATATTTTATTCATAAACAGAGGGATCAATGGTAACCGTTAACAATATATTAGCCAAAAAAGGTAAG
The DNA here is from genome assembly GCA_040403635.1 of Polynucleobacter sp. Classification (GTDB taxonomy): domain Bacteria; phylum Pseudomonadota; class Gammaproteobacteria; order Burkholderiales; family Burkholderiaceae; genus Polynucleobacter. Next base: position 32,015 of record JBBAKF010000008.1, on the reverse strand, counting down.
AGCGTAATTTCATTATCGATATCTGCTTCAGTGTATGAAGCTCTAGAGTTAATGAGTGAGAAAAACATTCGTGCAGTAATGGTGATTGATGATCAACAATTACAAGGGATTGTTTCGGAGCGAGATTGTGCTCTCAAAGTTCTTTATCCAGCAAAAAATGCAAAGGATATAAAAATCGACAAAATTATGACCAAGCAGGTCATTACTGTCGGGATTAATGACACCTTGGAGCGCTGTATGCTTGAGATGACGGCTAAAAATATTCGTCACTTACCCGTAACCGATCGGGGAATGGTGATTGGTATGGTGTCTATTGGGGATATCGTCAAAGAAATCATGGGTCAACAAGAAGAGCACATTAAGTACTTGGAAAGTTACATTAAAGGTCACTCAGGAGTTTATTGAGTTTCGCGCAAATTTTTGCGCAAGATTTTCCCAACATTCGATTTAGGTAGCGTGCCAACAAATACAATGTGTTTAGGTCTTTTGTAGTTGGTGAGCTTCGTAGCACAAAAATCTTTAACCTCTTTTTCTGTCAAAGCAAGATCTTTTTTGACAATGAAGACTTTAACTGCCTCCCCAGAATCAGAACTGGGGATACCTATAGCGGCACATTCCAGAACTTGCGGCATTTCTGAAATCACTTCCTCAATTTCATTAGGATAAACGTTAAAGCCGGAGACTAAAATCATATCTTTTTTTCGATCAATGATTTTCACAAACCCACCTTGATCCATGATTCCTAAATCGCCAGTCTTAAAAAATCCGTCTGATGTCATTGCAAGATGTGTTTCTTCCTCGCGTTGCCAATAACCCGCCATGACTTGTGGTCCTTTGATGCAAATTTCTCCGATATGATCAAGGCCAACATCTTCATTTTGTTCATTCCGAATAGATACATCAGTACTAGGAAGCGGTAAGCCAACGTGACCTGAAAATACATCTAAAGTAGCTAAATTACAGCATGCTACGGGTGATGTCTCAGAAAGACCATAACCTTCGATAATTGGGCTACCAGTCAGCAATTGCCACTCTTGGGCAACTGCTTTTTGTACCGACATGCCTCCACCAATACTTACTAGAAGATGTGAAAAATCGATCTTTGAAAAATGAGGGTGTTGCATGAGAGCATTAAAGAGCGTATTCACCGCCGGAAATATATGAAAAACCTTAAGCTGCGTTAAAGTTTTAATGAATGCTGGAATATCTCTCGGGTTGGTAATTAAAACATTTAAGCCACCAGTACGAATACTAAATAGCCCACACGCTGTAAGTGCAAAAATATGATAAAGAGGAAGGGCACAAATAAAGCTGAGCTGCTCAATAGGTTTTTTTTGTAAAGCGGGAGCAAGCCATGATTCAATTTGCAGAATATTGGCGATGATATGACGGTGCTCTAATACTGCCCCTTTAGAGACGCCAGTAGTGCCACCGGTATATTGGATAAATGCAATATCTTGGGGACTGATGACTGGTTTGGAGAATCCCATCGTTTTGCCAATGTGCAATGCTGCAGAAAAAGTAGTGAAATGACTCAGTCGCCAAGATGGCACCATCTTTTTGACATATTTGACTATCCAATCGATCAATGTGCCTTTAAGTCCAAGCAAAGCACCGATACTTGTCACAACGATGTGTTCGATAGGCGATTGATCAATAACTTCCGCTAAAACATGTGCAAAATTTTCCAGAATAATAATTGCTTTGGCACCGCTATCTTTGAGTTGAAGCTCAAGTTCGCGGGGTGTATACATAGGATTGATATTGACTACGACCGCACCACACATCAGAATTCCGGATAAGGCTATGGGGTATTGCAGGAGATTGGGCATCATGATTGCGACTCGATCCCCTTTTTGAATTCCTAAAAACTGTAAAAAGCCTGCAAATTGAACAGATTTTTCATGGAACTCTTGATAATTTAGCACCTTGCCATACGACTGTAAAGCTGGTCTTTGCGCAAATTGCTGACATGAGGTCTCTAAAAGATCAACAATCGAAAATAGGGTGTTAGACTTTAATTCATAAGGAACTCCAATTGGATAGCTTTGTAGCCAAACTTTTTCTGTGCTCATGCTTTACTTTCTTAGGTCATAAAAATTTAAAATGATGAATGAATCAAATATTCTTCCAATCCTTTGATTCTGTTTTGGCAATCGAATTTGCATTCCATTTCATTGGCTGTAGTTGATACTAACCAATAATTCTCAGATCGCCTATTCATAGAAATACTTAGGTCAAAAAAAAATGGTAATCTAAATAAATTGAATTTTTCTTAAGGAATCATAATCATGGATTTCACGGTTGCTATTTTGTTGGGCACTTACATCGTTTCCATTACGGCATTATTTCTTTTTGTATATTCGATGTCAAAAGGGATGTTTGGCGACGGTACCTCAGCGGCTCAAATGATTTTTGATAAAGATGAGATTGGGCATACTGAAGATCCCGCCGCAACACAAAAACAAAAGACGCAATTACAGTTAGATGTTGGTAAAAAAGACACCTTTCACCATGACTTGGACTCGGACGAACTTGATGCCCGTGTAGAGGCTGATCAGTCCACTTCTTTAGTTGTTGGTATTTGCTTTACTTTAGCGGTTATTTGGTTGATCTTGGCTTCTGTTGCTGGTTTGGTTTCATCCATTAAATTACATACTCCAGACTGGCTCGTTGGGATAGATTGGTTGACCTTTGGTCGGATCCGTCCGATTCACGTCAATATTGTTGCTTATGGGTGGTGTGCTTTGTCCGGTATTGGTGTTTCAATTTGGTTATTACCGAGATTACTTAAGACCAAACTCGTTGGTGCAAGGTGGGCGATTGTAGGAGGGGGCTTATGGACAATAGGCGTTTTTCTGGGCGTTGTTGCCATTGCCTTGGGTAAATCGGATGGTCTTGAGTGGCTTGAGTTTCCCTGGCAAATTGATATTTTATTGATTGCTGGTGGAGCCTTGGTAGGCGTGCCATTATGGTTAACCCTCCTTAATCGCAAGGTGGATCATCTCTATGTTTCGATTTGGTATATTGCGGCAGCTCTTCTGTGGTTCCCCACTTTATTCTTTATCGCCAATTTACCCAATTTTCATATTGGTGTAGAGCAAGCTACCGTCAACTGGTGGTATGGGCATAACGTTCTAGGTTTATTTTTTAGCCCTATTGGACTGGCCACTATCTATTATTTTGTACCTAAGGTTTTAGGTAAGCCGATTCATAACTACAACATTTCATTGCTAGGTTTTTGGGCGTTAGCGTTCTTTTATAGTCAGGTGGGTGGACATCATTTGATTGGTGGTCCGGTACCCTCTTGGTTTATTACGCTTTCTGTGACACAGTCTGTCATGATGGTGATTCCAGTCGTTGCTCTATTCATTAATCAATATTACACATTAAAGGGTAATTGGAAAGCCTTGGTGCATTCACCAACCCTCAGATTTATTGTGTTTGGCTTAATCATGTATATCGTGTCTTCAATACAAGGATCAATGGAAGCTTTGCGCTCCGTCAATACGATTACACACTTTACACACTTTACTGTGGCCCATGCTCACCTCGGATTGTATGGATTTTTTACAATGGTCATGTTTGGTGCAATGTACTACATCATGCCGCGCATTATGCATTGGGAATGGCCTTATCCGAGTTTGATTGCCTTACATTTTTGGCTAGTTTTTGTAGGTTTTACAATCTATATTGTTTGGTTATCGATCGGTGGTTGGTTGCAAGGTTTAGCAATGCTAGATGCGGCTCGACCATTTATGGAGTCCGTTACTCTGACGATTCCATACTTGGAGGCGCGCACAATCGGAGGTGCATTAATGACTTTAGGACACTTTGTGTTCGCTCTGCACTTTTTTATTATGGCATGGAAGTTTGGCCCTAGACGCCTCGGTGCTGCTGTTCTGGGCCCTGAGATTATTCTTAAATATTTCAAAAAGGGAGCCGTATGATGAATCAAAAAAAGCAACCTTTTGAGATGGATGAAAAGCGCCTAGTCATTGGTGCAATGGTATGTTTAGGGTTAGCAACAGGTGTCATGGTGCTGATGCCTTACTTCTTCACGAAGCGGATTACTCCACCCCCAGGACTCAAACCTTACACAGCCATTCAAGCTGAGGGTAGAGCTGTCTATGTTGCTGAGGGTTGTGTCTATTGCCATTCGCAACAGCCCAGGGATGCCAAACAAGCCCCAGACACTAAGCGTGGCTGGGGAAGAGTATCGGTTGCAGGCGATTACTATTATGACTCTCCCCACCTTTTGGGAACGATGCGTACAGGACCGGATTTATTCAATATTGCTGCTCGTCAACCGGGTAAGGATTGGCACTTAGGTCATTTATATCAACCGCGGGCCTATACACCAGGCTCTATCATGCCGGCTTATCCTTACTTATTCCAAGTAAAAAATTCGAGTGAAGTCACACCCGAGGATGAGGTCGTTAAATTACCTCCTGATTTTGCCAAATCTGGAGAGACGGTGGTGACTACACCAAGAGCTCGCGCCTTAGTTGCATATTTACTTGCGCTTGATCATACATACTCGCCTTTGCCAGCGATTGCTGTTCCTGGAGATGAAAAACAGTTATCTGGAGGTAAATAATGTCCGATCAAAAACCACCCTTATTTGAGCAAGAGTTAAGAGAAAAAAACGACCCTACAGAAAATGTTCGCGCTGTGCCCTATGTCTTAATTTTATTGATGGGTGCGATTGCCTCTTGGGCTTTCATTAATATATTTAATACCCCATCTGGGGAGCTCACAGAGTATGGTGACCAGAGAACGGTAGCTGATCTTAGGCCTCCAGTAGAGACTGGTGGAGCTTCTAAAGTAGACGGTAAGCAAATTTATGCGGCAAAATGTGTGGCCTGTCATCAAGCCAATGGTAATGGCGTGGCCGGAGTGTTTCCGCCACTTGCGGGTGCCGAGTGGGTGACTGGTGATGAGAAAATCCTGACGCATATTCTGCTACATGGCATCAATGGCGAAATAGAGGTCAAGGGGGTCATTTATAAGGGCGCCATGCCTGCTTGGAAGAGTCTTTCCGATGATGAGTTAGCGGCGGTCATGACCTATATCCGCACGGATTGGGGTAATACGGCACCAGCGATCAAAGCTTCTACAGTGAAAGAGCAAAGGGAAGCTACAAAAGATCAGGCCGGTCCTTATGAGGGCGGTAAAGCGCTTAAAGAAGGTTCGTAATAGAATCATTGTGTGCAAAAGCCTGAATCCTCTCCCCACTCCATAGTCGGGACACTATTTGCTACCTTAATCGTTTTGATTGCTGGGATTTGGATTTTCTTCGTATCGACTTTGCAAGGCCAAGCCTTAACCACTGAATCGCTTAGGCAAGCGGAGCTTAACGAGCAACCAAAAAAAATGCCGACTTTGATGTTGGTGGATGCCAGTAATCAAGCTAGGGATATTTCTCAACTTTCAAGTGATCAGAGGGTTCTGATAGTTGATTTTATTTATACACGGTGCCAAACGGTATGCTTATCGCTTGGTTCGGTTTTTCAGGCACTCCAGACAAATATCATTGAGCAGGGCTTAGAAAAAAAGATTGGTTTAGTAAGCATTAGTTTTGATCCTCAAAATGATGATTCTCAAGCTTTACAACGTTATGAAAAACGTATGCAAATGCAGCCAGATATATGGCGCGCTTATAGTTTAAAAATCCCCAATGATCGACAGTCACTTTTGGATGCATTTGGCATTATGGTGATTCCTGCGCCCCTAGATGAGTTCGAACATAATGCCGCACTTCATTTGCTCAAAGGGGAATATCTATTGCGTATTTTTCCGCTTGAGAAATCTGATGAAGCTTTATTACACGCTCAGGTACTGAGCCGATGAGTACGCGCATGCAACAATCTTTTTGGCAGCAGGCGGGGATTTTGGGTTTGCTGTTACTCGCAATAGGACTGTCGGTACCACCGTTCCGCTTTCTGATTGAGCAGAGTATGTTTGTGCAGATGGTGATTCAAATGCCACTTTTGTTTATTGCAGGAGCATTATTAAATCGATTTTCGATATCAAAAAATATCACAAATATTTTGGGGCATTGGAATGTCTTCGGTTTGACAGGGTTTATGCTTGCGCAAAATATATTAATTTATTGGATGTTGCCAATTAGTATTGACCGAGCAGTAATCATGCCCTTGGTCGATGTAGTAAAAGTTCTGACGATGATTCTTGCAGGATTTTTTGTGGGAGATGCACTGAACAAATCCCCCGCCGCATTACAGCTCTTTTTTATCGGCTATTTTGTAGCAATGATGATTTGGTTAGGCATATATTTTATTTATACGGATTCTCGTTTGTGTAATGCCTATTCACTTAACTCACAATATTGGACAGGTTATGGTTTGTGCGCTATCAGTGTTATGGTTGCTGCCTACTGGTCATACCGAGTCTTAAAAAATAGTAAAAAGACTTAATTTAGGTATGTTTTAGACTGATTATCTGTAACTTTTTTCCCTAAGAGTTTTTTTAACCATTTCTTTTTTACTTTAATAGTCTCTTTCTTTACTTCAATTGGGGCTTTGTAATGACCAAAATAAAGCTCAATTAAAGCAAGGCCAATCTCATGATCAAGATACTGGTGATGCTTGGGGTCCCAAAACTCACCTTTGGCCGCATCAAAAAAAACTTCTCGGTTATCAAAGTTAAAGGGACCTTGAAATACTTTAAGTTGCGTTTTCATGGGATTCTCGCGCTATAAGGGATAAGAACTTAGACTATCTGTGCAATATTAATCTTTAGTGAATCCATGATGAAAGATATGTTGCAGGGCATACCGAGATCAATCGATGATTCCTTGTAAAGATTTATACAAGGATAGTGTGTTTAAATGAATTTTTCTGCCGTGTAAGTTTTACTTAAAGATTTTCGATGTTTGATAATTTTAAAAATTCATACAAATTCAAACAAAACCATACTCATGGCAATGGTTGTTTTTTTCCCTAACACCAAGGGTTGATGACCTCTAAATTTAAATGATCAAAATCTTTGTTATTACGAGTTACCATGTATAGACCGTGATGAAGAGCGGTTGCAGCTAAAAGACTATCGATGGATGGTATTGGTCTTCCTGCGGCAAACATGAGTCTACCCCAGCGGTCTGCCACAAAATGATCAATCGGCAAAGTTCTGCCCGAAAAGAAAATGGGAAGATCCGTTTGTAGCCAATCCATTAACTTCATTCTGTGCACATCATCTTTAACCCCCTGCGCGCCCTTACGAAGCTCTCCTAAAGTAAGAACACTAATAAATAATGATTCAACTGGCCTTTGAGAAAGCCATTTAACTACACCAGGGTGAGGATTTTTTTTGAATAATTCCGATAAAACATTTGTATCTAGGAGGTAACTCAAAGTTCAATCTCCCTGGTCAAGCTTTGTTCACGTTCGAGTGTTAACTCTTCCATTCCGAAGAAAGGGGAGTTCTTTAAAAATTCGGTTAAGGTCAGTTGATTATTTGTTAAACGTTGATACATCGATTGCGAAATAACGACGGCCACCGATTGACCATGCATTGTGATTTTTTGTGGCCCCTCACTTTGAGCAGTTTTTACTAATTCAGAAAGTCTTGCTTTAGCTTCTTGCATTTGCCATGTTCCCATAGATTAATCTCCTTGGTAAAATTCTGACTAGAATGGTTAGAATTATACCAATAAGAATTGTTTCAATCTAAGACCTATGGGCAAATTGCATTGGATTGATCCAATGAAGTGCGGACTGGTAAGGTTTGCTTAGATAAAATCTTTGACTATTCATAAAATATTAACCATTAATATAACGATCAAGAATAATGCCCAAATGATTTAAAAAAGATTAAATCATTTAATATTAATCAATCTTATAATTAATATTTATTAGATAATATAATTTAACAATGATTAATATGAGAGGAGTGACTTTATGTCTGATTATGCCGAATTAATTATGCAGCGTGAACTTTTAGACCAAAAAATTAATGAAATAAAACAAAAAGAGAAAATAGAGGCGATAGAGCTGATTAAAGCTTGGATTGATAAACATGAATTAACAGTTAATGACTTATTTTCTAGAAAAATTAATCCCTCTGGAAAAAAAGTTCTCCCAAAGTACCGCAATCCGGCTACCGGAGAAACTTGGACCGGAAGGGGTAAGGCACCGACATGGATTGCGGGTAAAACGAGGGATTCCTTTTTAATTTAAGTTGTCAAATCATTTGCTCTAAGAGAGCCTTTTTGATGATATCTTCTATCGTTCCTAAAGAGTCTGAGTAAACATAGATTTTGCTTTTCGATAATGGACTATGAAGCTCTGAAGAATCTAAAGAGGTATTTTTTACTTCGGCATCTTGAGGGTGATTTTGGATGGTATTCTCATGCGTTAGAATTGGAATTGTGCAGGTAACTGAGTTTTTATTGAGTTGATGCATTAAATGATATTGATCGATCGGATTAATACGTTGATCAATAAATACAATCTCAGGTTTTAATGCTACGGCTGCCATTAATGCCTCACTAATATCAATATATGAGTGACAGTTAATTCTGGACTCTAAATCGCGACAATGATTTTCAAAATTAATAATGTCATCTTTTTGCGAAAAAATTCCTAAAATTGAGAAACTTTTACTGCAAAAATGTCGAAGTAGTTCATGGCGTTTAGCTAATTGCCGCTCGATGGAGAGATCCAAAATACGGCGGTGACCGCCACGTGTTTTCCAGGCTATTAATTCTCCTGTTTCAACCATTTTTTGGATAGTTCCAAGGGAAACTTGTAAAATTTTGGCCGTTTCTCTGGTACTTTTATAACTTAGTTCGTTGGTTTGAGTGATTTCCAGCATTGATTTATCTCCTTTAGCAATGTGAAAAACCATCTTAAAAGTAGTAAATCGATTTAAATATCAGAATTGTCTGAATTCTTTGTAGGAAAAATCCTTAAAAAATGACCTTTAAAAGGAATTACAGGACGAGAAACCAGAAAAATATCCATGATATGGGTAAATGTCATAAAATTGACTGACAAAGCTTCTTATCATGTATTACATTATATTAATGATTAAATTGTTTTGACAAAAAGTTTTACTAAGAATTTCGCAATCTACTAATCGGTTTGGCCGTGTCGTAGATGGTTGACTAACCCACTTACATATCGGGAAACCCGAAGAAAAGGTGAGCAATATGATGCAGTCTTATCAAGGTACATCGTACCTGTTTGGCGGTAATGCGCCTTATGTTGAAGAGCTCTATGAAGCTTATTTAAATGATCCTGGTTCTGTACCGGATAATTGGCGCCAATATTTTGACGGTGTTCAAAACCTACCTGCAGTGGACGGCTCGTCAGTAAAAGATATCGCTCATGCACCGATTGTGGCTTCTTTTGCCCAGCGTGCTAGAGTTGCCCCCATTCGCCATGTCGAAGATTCAGCTGATTCCGCCATGGGACGCAAGCGCGTTGCAGTTCAACAATTAATTGCAACATATCGTAACGTTGGTACGCGTTGGGCTGACCTTGATCCTTTAAAAAGAACTGAACGTCCGAATATTCCCGAGTTAGATCCTGCTTACTACGGATTTACTGATGCCGATATGGATATTGTTTTTAATACGAGCAATACATTTTTTGGCAAAGACAAAATGAAGTTACGTGAGTTATTACAAAACTTACGTCAAACCTACTGCGGCACCATTGGTGTTGAGTATATGTACATCACTGATCAAAATATTAAGAAGTGGTGGCAAGAAAAACTAGAATCGATTCGTTCGACTCCTAATTTTACAGCGGTCAAGAAAACAAATATCTTAAATCGCCTGACTGCAGCCGAGGGGCTCGAGAGATTTTTACACACTAAATATGTCGGACAAAAAAGATTTTCGCTAGAGGGTGGCGAAAGTTTTATCGCGTCGATGGATGAAATTTTAGATGCGGCAGGTTTGGCTGGGGTTCAAGAGATAGTCATTGGTATGGCTCACCGTGGCCGATTAAATGTACTCGTAAACACTTTGGGTAAGGTGCCTAAAGATTTATTTGCTGAGTTTGATCATACTGCCCCTGAAGATTTACCTTCGGGTGATGTGAAGTATCACCAAGGTTTTTCGAGTGATATTTCTACTGCTGGTGGTCCGGTACACTTATCTTTGGCTTTTAATCCATCCCATTTAGAAATTGTTAACCCCGTTGTTGAGGGTTCTGTGCGTGCTCGTATGGATCGTCGTGGAGATAAAACTGGCGCACAAGTACTTCCAATACTGGTGCATGGTGATGCAGCGATTGCTGGTCAAGGTGTAGTTCAAGAAACCTTAGCATTAGCGGAAGTGCGTGGCTACCATACTGGTGGAACAATTCATATTGTGATTAATAACCAAATTGGTTTCACGACTTCTGATCCGCGCGATTTACGCTCCACCTTATATTGCACGGACATCTTAAAAACGATTGAGGCGCCAATTTTGCACGTAAATGGAGATGATCCAGAGGCGGTAGTTTTGGCCACACAATTGGCAGTTGAGTATCGAATGAAGTTTAAAAAAGATGTCGGTATTGATATTATTTGCTTCCGTAAGCTCGGTCATAATGAACAAGACACACCGTCAATGACACAGCCCTTGATGTATAAAACGATTACGCAGCATCCTGGGACTCGGAAGTTATATGCTGACAAACTAGAAACTCAGGGGATCATTTCAGCGGGTGGCGGTGACGAGATGGTCAAAACTTATCGTTCGGAATTAGATGCTGGAGATAAGAGAACTTCTGATCCTGTTATTACGAACTTTAAAGGTAAGTATGCTGTCGATTGGTCACCTTTCTTAAATAAGAAGTGGACAGATAATGCGGATACAGCGATTCCACTGACTGAATGGAAACGTTTGGCTGAGAAAATCACCAAGGCACCTGAAGGTTTCAAGGTGCACCCACTCGTTGAGACAGTGCTTAAAAATAGAGCGGCTATGGGTAGTGGAGAAATCAATGTTGATTGGGGTATGGGCGAACATATGGCATTTGCCTCGCTCGTAGCTAGTGGATATCCAATCCGTTTATCCGGTGAAGACAGTGGTCGTGGAACGTTTACGCATCGCCATTCAGTTCTTCATGATCAAGATCGTGAGAAATGGGATATTGGGACGTATATTCCATTACAGCATGTGGCTGAGGGTCAAGCACCATTTGAGGTATTTGATTCTATTCTGTCAGAGGAAGCTGTCTTAGGTTTTGAGTATGGCTACGCTGCTGCTGAACCGAATACATTGACAATTTGGGAAGCGCAATTCGGAGATTTTGCCAATGGTGCACAAGTCGTCATTGATCAATTCATTGCTTCAGGTGAAGTCAAGTGGGGTCGTGTTAATGGCTTGGTAATGATGTTGCCTCACGGCTATGAAGGTCAAGGCCCGGAACACTCATCTGCTCGGTTAGAGCGTTTTATGCAATTGTGTGCTGATACGAATATGCAAGTAGTTCAGCCGACCACATCTTCGCAGATCTTCCATTTATTGCGTCGACAAATGATTCGTTCCTTCCGTAAGCCGCTCGTGATTATGACACCGAAATCCTTGTTAAGAAACAAGGATGCAACTTCACCAATCTCTGACTTTACTAAAGGCGAGTTCCACACAGTTTTAGGTGAGCAAGATACGAATGTGGATGCGCAAAAAGTAACGCGCGTGATTATCTGTTCTGGAAAAGTGTATTACGACCTTGTGAAAGCTCGGGAAGCTAAAAAATCAAAAGATACAGCCATCATCCGGATTGAGCAGTTGTATCCATTTCCGCATAAAGCATTTGCGACTGAGCTGAAGAAGTATCCGAATGTAACTGAGTTGGTATGGACGCAGGATGAGCCTCAGAATCAAGGAGCTTGGTTCTTTATTCAACATAATATTCACGAAAACATGTTTGAAGGTCAGAAGTTGGGATACTCAGGTCGTCCTGCTTCTGCATCGCCTGCTTGTGGATACTCACATTTACATCAAGAACAACAAAAATCTTTAGTGGATGGCGCTTTTGCTAAGTTAAAAGGCTTTGCTCTTGCCAAATAAAGAACAACAAACAACGATAATTATCTAATTAAAGGATTTACCATGCCTATTTTTGAAGTGAAAGTACCCCAACTATCCGAATCAGTTGCAGAAGCAACGCTATTGCAATGGAAGAAAAAAGCGGGTGACAGTGTTGCGCAAGACGAAATTTTGATTGAAATTGAGACTGACAAAGTTGTCCTTGAAGTACCTGCACCGTCTGCCGGGGTCCTTTCTGAAATTATGATTGCTGATGGTGGTACAGTAGGTTCAGATCAAGTTATTGCGAAGATTGATAGTGAAGGTAAGGGTGCAACTGCTGTAACAACTGCAGCCCCTGTGGCTTCCCCTGCGCCAGCGGTGGCTCCAGTTGCCGCCTCAAATAGTGCTGCTGGAATTGCAATGCCAGCAGCAGCTAAAATTTTGGCGGAAAAAAATATTTCAGCAACAGATGTTGCCGGCACGGGACGTGATGGACGCGTCACTAAGGCGGATGCACTCTCGGCGAATCCTTTTGCTGCTAAAGCAAGCGCTCCTGTAGCTCCGAAGTTGGCGGCCTTGCCTGCTAATGTTGATCTAGGTGATCGTCCTGAAGAGCGTGTGCCAATGAGTAGGTTACGTGCACGTATTGCGGAAAGACTTCTTGAGTCACAGGCAACGAACGCAATTTTGACAACATTTAATGAAGTCAATATGGCGCCAGTGATGAATATGCGCAATAAATATAAAGAAATTTTTGAAAAAGAGCATGGTGTGAAACTAGGATTTATGTCCTTTTTCGTGAAGGCTGCCGTGCACGCGCTCAAAAAATATCCGGTCTTGAATGCCTCAGTCGATGGTAATGATATTGTGTATCACGGCTATTTTGATATTGGGATTGCCGTTGGCTCGCCACGCGGTTTAGTCGTTCCTATTTTGCGTGATGTTGATCAAATGAATCTTGCGGAGATTGAAAAGAAAATTTCTGAGTACGGTTTGAAGGCTCGTGATGGCAAATTAACGCTTGAAGACTTAACGGGTGGTACGTTTTCTATTTCAAACGGTGGTGTCTTTGGTTCGATGTTATCAACACCGATTATTAATCCGCCGCAGTCTGCGATTTTAGGTATTCATGCAACTAAAGATCGTGCTGTCGTGGAAGATGGTCAAATCGTCATTCGCCCAATGAACTATTTAGCAATGTCTTATGATCATCGAATTATTGATGGTCGTGAAGCTGTACTCGGTTTAGTGGCCATGAAAGAGGCGCTAGAAGATCCAGCTAGACTATTACTTGATATTTAAGCAACAGAGTCGTAATTAAAGGGATACATATGAGTCAAGAATTTGATGTAGTGGTCATTGGTGCCGGGCCAGGCGGTTATATAGCAGCGATTAGAGCTGCTCAGCTTGGATTCTCTGTGGCTTGCGCAGAGGGCAATGCTTATGACGATCCTAAAGCGGAACCTCGACTAGGTGGCACATGTTTAAACGTTGGTTGTATTCCTTCAAAAGCGTTACTTGCTTCCTCAGAAGAGTTTGAGAATGTAGAAAAGCATATTGCCAGTCATGGGATTGAAATAAAAGGTGCATCAATCAATGTGCCAAAAATGATTGCACGTAAAGATGAAATCGTTACCAAAATGACTGGTGGTATTCAGTATTTATTTAAAAAGAATAAAGTAACGCATCTTAAGGGTTATGCATCTTTTGTTGGGCGTGAAAATAATCTTTATCAACTAGCCATACAAGGTAAAGAAAATCAAACGGTCAGCGCTAAGCATGTAATTATTGCCTCTGGTTCTCGGGCAAGGCATTTGCCGGGAATCGAAGTAGATAATGTGCTCATTTGCGACAATGAAGGTGGTTTAAAGTTTGATCAAACGCCTAAAAAACTAGGGGTGATTGGTGCAGGTGTGATTGGTCTTGAGTTGGGGTCAGTTTGGCGCCGTTTAGGTTCAGAGGTAACCGTATTAGAAGCGATGCCAACTTTCTTGGGTGGCTGTGATCAGGGCATAGCAGCCGAGGCGCAAAAGTTGTTTACCAAGCAGGGCTTGCAATTTAATCTTGGGGTCAAGATTGGTGAAGTCAAAAAAGGTAAAAGTAATGTAACAGTTAACTATACCGATGCTGCAGGTGCGGCTCATGCCTTAGTCGTTGATCGCTTGATTGTTTCTGTTGGCAGAGTACCAAATACAGATAAGCTCAATTTAGATGCTATTGGAATAAAGTCGGATGAGAGAGGTTTTATTCCAGTCGACGACCATACATTAGCCACGAGTGCTCCAGGAGTATTCGCCATTGGTGACGTTGTGCGTGGGCCGATGTTGGCGCATAAAGCCGAAGATGAAGCAGTATTGGTTGCAGAGATTATTGCAGGACAAAAACCACATATTGATTACAACTGTATTCCTTGGGTGATTTACACATCTCCTGAAATTGCTTGGGTAGGTAAAAATGAACAGCAATTAAAAGCGGAAGGTCGCGCTTATAAACCTGGGCAATTTCCATTTGCAGCCAATGGACGCGCATTAGGAATAGGTTCATCAGATGGATTCGTAAAGATTCTAGCGGACGCGAATACAGACGAGATTTTAGGTGTGCATATTATTGCCGCAGCAGCTTCGGATTTAATAGCGGAAGCCGTGGTAGCGATGGAGTTTAAAGCCTCAGCTGAGGATATCGCTAGGATTTGTCATCCCCACCCAAGTTTGTCAGAACCGATTCGTGAAGCGGCTCTTGCGACTGATCGTCGTGCTTTGAATTTTTGAAAATAGGGATTCATGCGCGTTACTGATTTATATCAAGCCTCATTAGAAAAAAAAGGATACCAAAGTGATGCAGCCCAAGGGGCTGCAATCGCTCGGCTACAACTTTGTCAAGATGAATGGGAGCAGCGCTCTGTTAAATCGGGCGGATTTTTTTCTAAGCTATTAAACAATCAATCAGCACCTGTACCAAAAGGCGTTTATTTTTGGGGTGGGGTTGGTCGTGGTAAGTCTTTTATCATGGATTGTTTTTATGAGGCCATCACAATTGAAAAAAAGACCCGTCTGCACTTTCATGAGTTTATGCGTGAAGTTCACCGAGAGTTACAAGACCTTAGAGGTCAAGCGGATCCTTTAGATCAATTAGGGAAGAAGATTGGTCAGCGCTATGAATTAATTTGCTTTGATGAGTTTCATGTCAGCGATGTTGCTGATGCCATGATTTTGTATCGTTTATTAGATGCCTTATTTAAAAATAAAGTGCAATTTATCATGACCTCCAATTATCGTCCGGACTTACTTTATCCCGATGGATTACACCGAGATCGCGTCTTACCGGCAATACGTTTACTAGAAGAAAAACTTGATGTCATTAATGTCGATGCTGGCGTTGACTATAGAAAAGTCGTCATGGACCAAGTGCGCGCTTACATCACGCCTTTGGGTCCCGATGTGGATCAAGAGGTATCCTCTGTTTTTGGTCAGTTAGCTGGTGCACATGCCGATGAACCTTTAGATTTGCTGATCGAAAATCGAGTGATTCAATGTATACGTCGTGCTGGAGGAATTGCTTGGTTTGATTTTGAAGAACTTTGTGCGGGTCCTCGGTCGCAAAATGATTATTTAGAAATTGCATCGACCTTTCATACGGTGATTTTGACGAGCGTCCCCAAAATGACCCCACTGATGTCTAGTGAGGCGCGACGATTTACCTGGTTAATCGACGTATTTTATGATCACAAAATTAAACTCATTATGACGGCAGAAGTAGATGCTGACTTGTTATATGTCGCAGGCCAAATGTCTGGGGAGTTCCATCGCACGGTATCGCGGATTATTGAGATGCAATCAAAAGAGTATTTACATGCTCCAAGAAGAGTAGTGGATACCTCATTAACTTAAATAATCGAGGTATTTGTACGACTTTTATCAACAGGTACTTTTTATCGAAATTCTTGTGTGAAAACTGTAGAATAGTGATATGAATTCAATAAATGCCGATTTGCATTGTCATTCAGTGGTCTCTGATGGAACGTTGACCCCTGAAGACCTTGCCTTGCGTGCCCACAAAAACGGAGTGCAATTATGGTCGCTTACCGACCATGATGTGATTGGTGGACAGCAAAGAGCAAGGCAAGCAGCTGAAAGTTTAGGCATGCAATATACTTCGGGTGTTGAAATTTCAGTCAGTTGGATGGGTCAAACTATCCATATCGTAGGTATTGGCATTAACCCTGAACATCCCACGTTGGTTGCTGGCCTATTGAAGACGAGAGATGGAAGAATTGCTCGCGGTAAGGAAATTGGTCGGCAGCTAGCTGAAGTTGGGATATCAGATGCCTACGCAGGAGCACTCACTTATGCGGGTAATCCAGAGCTTTTATCGAGGACGCATTTTGCGCGTTTTTTAGTAGAGAAAAACATCTGTAAATCCACTTATGAAGTGTTTAAAAACTATTTAATTGAAGGCAAGCCTGGCTATATTGGTCATGTCTGGGCAAGCCTTGAAGAGTCTGTGCAGTGGATTACCACAGCAGGTGGTGTAGCAATTATTGCCCATCCTGGAAGATATCGACTAACTGATATGCAAAAACACGAGCTTTACGAGGCTTTTAAATTAGCAGGTGGAAAAGGCATTGAAGTGATTACGGGCAGTCATACTCCTAAACAATATGATGAGTATGCAAAGGTTGCCATGCAGTATCAATTTTATGCTTCTCGCGGATCTGATTTTCATGACCCAGCGGAAAGCTTTATCGATCTTGGTCGATTACCGAATTTACCTTCGCAATTACAACCTGTTTGGTCATTACTTTAAGCTGAAATCATTATGTTCTCAGAACGTGTATTATCTGGCATGCGTCCCACAGGCGCGCTACATTTGGGCCATTACCATGGCGTTTTAAAAAATTGGATTCGATTGCAATCTGAGTATCCTTGTTTTTTCTTTGTCGCCGATTGGCATGCTCTGACTACGCATTATGAATCTCCAGATGTGATTCAAAACTCTGTATGGGAGATGGTGATAGATTGGTTAGCTGCAGGAGTAGATCCAGCGCAGGCTACACTTTTCATACAAAGTAAAGTCCCTGAGCATGCAGAATTATTCTTACTACTTTCAATGGGGACGCCCCTAGGGTGGCTGGAAAGAGTACCCACCTACAAAGATCAAATCGAAAAGCTGCGTGAAAAAGATCTTCAAACCTATGGTTTTTTAGGCTATCCATTATTACAGGCTGCTGATATATTAATTTATCGAGCGCAACACGTACCCGTTGGTGAAGATCAAATTCCCCATGTGGAGATGACACGTGAAGTGGCTAGGCGTTTTAATTACTTATATGGTTGTGAAGTTGGTTTTGAGGATAAGGCCATTGAAGCCGCTAAAAAACTTGGTGGCAAGAGAACTAAACTCTATTTAGAGGCAAGGACTGCCTATCAGGAGCGGGGGGATGATGAGGCGCTTGAACAAGCGCAAGCCATCCTCCATGAGGCGCAAAGTTTATCGATGGGCGATCGTGAGCGTTTGTTCGGTTATTTAGAGGGTGCAAGAAAAATCATCCTTGTTGAACCGCAAGCTTTATTAACTCAAGCCCCAAAAATGCCGGGACTCGACGGTCAGAAAATGTCAAAATCTTACGGCAATACGATTGCATTGCGAGAAGATGCACAGTCGATTACGAAAAAAATTAAAACGATGCCTACTGATCCTGCGCGGATTCGTCGTACGGATATTGGTAACCCTAAAAATTGTCCAGTATGGGAATTACATGAGGTTTATTCTGAGCCGAACACAAAAGATTGGGTCCAAAAAGGTTGCACAACTGCTGGAATTGGCTGTTTAGAATGTAAAGAGCCCTTGATTGAAAGTATTCTTAAAGAGCAGCAACCGATGCTTGAGCGTGCACAGCAATACTTAGATGATCCAAGTTTGCTTAGAGCCTTGATTGCGGACGGGTGTGACAAAGCCCGTAAAACAGCTCAAGAAACTATGCGTGATGTACGTGAGGCGATGGGGCTTGACTACTCATAAGTCATCATCAATCTCTAACTGGGTGAGTCGATTTGCCCAAATGATTCCGAGGCATGGGCATCACCGAGTTTTAGACTATGCCTGTGGTACGGGAAGGCACACGATATTTCTCCGTCAATTAGGCTACCCTGTGCTTGGAGTTGATAAAGAGGAGAGCTCTTTAGAAATTGTGCGTAGTGCCATGAAGACTTGTCAACCATCTGAGCTTGAGTTACGTTGTACAGATCTTGAGCAAGAAGAGTTTTCTTTTGCGGATACGGATGAGAAATTTGCAGGTTTGGTTGTAACAAACTACCTATACCGACCACATCTTGCTCAATTACTTGAAATCTTGGATGATGGTGGTGTCTTTATTTATGAGACTTTTGCGCTTGGCAATGAAAAATTTGGAAAGCCTTCTAATCCAGATTATTTACTCAAAGATAATGAACTTTTGGAGCTGGTCCTGGCGAGTCAATCATTCCGTATTATTGCTTTTGAAAGCATCTATGTGGAAGATCCTAAGCCGGCGATGATCCAAAGAATTTGTGCAATACGGACTAAAGATTGGGCTACAATTCTATGATGAACATGAAATCTCTATATCCTCAATTACCTATCTTGGGTAGTATTGTTGCCATCGTATCGCCGATGCACGAAGATGGCTCACTAGATCTGGATGCACTCCGTCAATTATTAGATTGGCATGTAGAGCAAGGAACACATGGTATTGTGATTGTGGGAACTTCTGGCGAATCGCCAACGGTGAATGTGCAAGAGCATTGTGAGTTGATTCAAGTTGCAGTAGATCATATTAATGGCCGAATTCCGGTGATTGCTGGTACGGGTGGGAATTCGACGCGTGAGGCGATTGAACTCACAGAGTTTGCCAAAAACGTTGGTGCGAATGCAAGTTTACAGGTGGTGCCTTATTACAATAAGCCCACACAAGAAGGAATCTACGCACATTTTAAGACGATTGCCGAAAAAATTGACTTACCTGTGATTTTATATAACGTACCAGGAAGAACTGTTGCGGATATGAGTAACGCAACTATTTTGCGCTTAGCGCAGGTTCCTGGAATCATTGGTTTGAAAGATGCGACTGGTAATTTAGAGCGTGCCAGTGCATTATTAGCTGGACTAAAAGAGCAAAAGAGCCATCACTTTGCTTTATATTCAGGAGACGATTTAACCGCTATTTTCCTCATGTTGATGGGCGGGCACGGTAATATTTCAGTAACGGCTAATGTTGCACCCCAAATGATGGCGTCCCTTTGCACAGCGGCTATGACTGGTGAACTTGTACTTGCACGAGAGTTGCAGTTTAAGCTTTTACAATTACATCAAATGATGTTTATAGAGCCAAATCCGATACCAGTCAAATGGGCTTTGCATCAAATGGGGGTTATTGACCAGGGAATACGTTTGCCCCTTACCCCTTTATCTGAAAACCTTCATCGCCCGATGCAAGAAGTTTTGCGCAAGGCTGGTTTATTGCATTAAACCTGTTTAATCCCTGATTTACTCCTATAGGATATTATGCGTAACGAATTAAATGTTGTAAAAACAAGTTTGACATTGATTAGTTTAATCAGTGTTTTCTTCCTGTCGGCTTGTACTACGACTTTGAGTGGAGAGTCAATCGACTATAAATCTCAAGGGGAGAAAAAAATACCTAGTCTAGCGATCCCTCCTGATTTAACAACTTCTAATCCTGATAAAAGGTATTCCGTAGCGGATGGTACGGCAACACTCTCACAATACAATTCAGTTACTAGTAAGGCTAAAAAAGAGGATCCAAAAAATACTGTTACACCTGCACAAGCGGGTATACGTGTTGAAAAAGATGGTCAGCGTCGTTGGTTAGTAGTGAATAAACCCGCTAATGAGATCTACCCTAAGGTCCGGTCATTTTGGGAAGATACAGGTTTTTTACTCGTTACAGATTCCCCATCGACAGGTATTATGGAGACCGACTGGGCTGAGAATCGCGCCAAGATTCCTCAGGATATGGTCAGAAGGTTTTTAGGTAATGCACTGGATAGTATTTACTCTACTGGCGAGAGAGATAAATTTAGAACGCGACTGGAAAAGCGTGCTAACGTAGAAACTGAAATCTATGTTACGCATCGCGGCGCAGAAGAACGACTGGTGGGGTCTACTCCTGGACAAGCGGAAGGAAGCATTTGGGGAGCTAGGCCCTCTGATCCAGAACTCGAGGCGGAAATGTTAGCTCGGATGATGGTTTATTTAGGAACTAATTATGAAAGTGCTAAAGCTGAATTAGCAAATAATACGCCTACAAGTAAATCGCGCGCATCAAGAGTAACAGAGGTTGCAGACGCAGCGCAACTTAAAATTAATCAAGGATTTGATAAGACTTGGCGAGAAGTTGGTTTAGCTTTAGATCGATCCAACTTTAGTGTCGAAGATCGAGATCGTTCTTCTGGGACTTATTTTGTTCGCTTTGTGAATACGAGGGACTCCAACCCTGAAGCTAAATCAACTTGGTTCTCAAACCTTTTTAAATCCTCAAAAGCGGAAGAGATTAGAAAAGCAAAACGTTATCGTGTCGTCATCAAAGGTGATAGCGTTAGCACAATAGTTAGCGCACTTGAGGACAATGGTACTATTGTCATTGGTGACGTTGACCAACAAATTTTAAAAATAATAGATGAGCAAGTAAGTTATTAATTGCCTTTGGAGATTAAAGGATAAGGGTGTTTATGCCCTTATTCTGTAGTAAAAAATCAATACCGATTAAGTATCTGAGTCCTTCCTAAATCAATGGAGTGAGGTTGCCTATATGCAAATTAAACTAAGCCGTATGTTTACAAAACCAGTGATATTATTTGGTTTATTACCCATTTTTTCTGGCTTGGTTCTTGCTCAAAATACAGCGCCGTCATCCAGTCAGCCATTACGTATTCTTGTAGGGTCTGTCCCTGGGGCATCTAGTGATAGTTATGCACGTATTATTTCTGAGCCCATGGCTAAAATCTTAGGCCAGAGTGTTTTGATTGAAAATCGATCTGGGGCTAGCGGGATCATTGCCACGAATAGTTTAGTGACTGCACCTGCAGACGGTCAAACTTTACAATTAATTTATACCCCACATACGCTGAGCCCATATTTATTCAAAAAACTTAATTACGATCCGATTAAAGATGTAACTGGAGTAACGATGATAGTTACTTCGCCACTAGTTCTCGTGGTTGGAGGTAATTCCAACATAAAGACATATCAAGATTTGCTGGAACTTGGTAAAACGCGACCTCTCAATTATGGCTCTGCTGGAGTTGGTAGCGGGGGGCATTTATCTGGCGAGATGCTTCGTTTGCAAACGGGGTTAAAACTGACTCACGTGCCTTATCGGGGAGCTGCGCCAGCGGCAACAGCTGTAGCGGCTGGCGATGTTGATTTTGCATTTGTAGCGCAAATTACTGCAAAAGAACTAACGAGTGCCAATAAATTACGTTTACTTGGTGTGACTAGTAAAAACCGTACACCTGCTCTGACACAAGTACCCACAATGCAGGAGTTAGGTTTAAAAGAATTTGAGTTTTTAAATTGGTTTGGTTTAATAGCACCAGCTAAAACTCCACCTGAGACGATTAAGAAAATACACCGCGCGGTGATTGAGGTTTTAAAGCAACCAGATATTAAAGCCCGATTAACGGCAGATGGATCAGAAATTATTGGTAATTTGCCAGAGCAGTTTACGCAATTCTTAGAGCAGGATACTAAGCGTTGGGGACCAATGATTGGTCAAATGGGTCTTAAAGGAGATTAATATGCCGACACTCGGTACGGCAGGTCAGTCGAGCAAAGGCCCGTTAGATGGGGTGGTAGTGATTGATTTATCATCTGTTGTGGTCGGACCGGTATGTTCACTTACCCTTGCCGATCATGGTGCGCAGGTAATTAAGATTGAGTCACCGGAAGGTGACTTAATGCGTCAACTCGGAGGTGGTGCTAAGAACCCTGGTATGACCGGGAAGTTTCTTAATTTTAATCGTAACAAAAAGTCAATTTGTATTGATCTAAAAAATCCATCTGGTCGAGAGGTTATCTATCAGTTATTGTCTCAGGCAGATGTATTTGTCACGAATATGAGACCTGGCGCTTTAGAAAAACTGGGCTTGGATTGGCCAAGTTTACAGGCGCATAATCCACGGTTGATTTACTGTCAAATGCTAGCTTTTGGTCGAGGAGGTAGATACTTCAATAGACCGGCTTATGACACGGTGATTCAGTCGTCTGCAGGATTTGCGGGGACTTTCGAAAAATCTGGTGGACAACCACGATTTGTGCCGATGGTGATTACGGATCATATAACGGGCTTAGTGAGTGCACAGGCGATTGGTTTTGCCCTTTACCGCAGAACGCATGTTGGACATGGAGAACTTTTGGAAGTTCCCATGTTTGAAACTGCAGCAGCTTTTGTATTGCGCGAGCATATGGGTAATATGACCTTTGAACCGCCGATTGGTCCAATGGGTGATGCGCGAGTTTTAGACAAAAATAATCGTCCTGCAAAAACAGCAGACGGGTATGTATCAATATCACCGAATACTGATGCGCAGGCGTTTGCTTTTTTCGAGGCGATTGGGCGCCCTGAGTTGAAAGATGACCCAAGGTTTTGTAATGTAGCGATTCGGACCAAAAATAGTGAAGCGTATTACGAATTACGCTCAACTTCACTATTAGGAAAAACCTCGGCACAATGGATTGATATTTTTGAGAAATACGATATTCCTTGTATGCGGTACAACTCTCTAGAGGATTTATTAACGGATCCGCATTTGGAAGAGCGCGGATTTTTAGAGGAGGTAGAACACCCTAGCGAGGGGAAGATTCAGCAAATTGGCTTAACTAATCAGTTTTCAGGTGGTATGAGGACAGAGTTTTTGCATGCGCCAAGACTTGGAGAAAATACGATAGAAATCTTGCAAGAATTTGGGTTTACGCCAGAACAAATTGAAAATGCGATTGCACAGAAGGCTGTTTCTCAAGGTGCTCAACAAGGTGAACAGGGATAGGTATGATTGTTCAGGAAGATCAGGAATTAATCATTCAGGACGATGGTTTTGTCAGGGTATTACATATGAACCGTCCCGCGCGACGTAATGCATTATCAGAATCTTTAAAGATGAAAATGATGAATACTATCCTTGATACGGAAGAGGATTCGCAGATACGGGTTATGGTCATTACGGGAACTGGAGATGATGCCTTTTGTGCTGGTGGAGATTTAAAAAATATGCATCAGGATGATCAAGCAGGTAAAAAGTTTCGTACCCCCATGAATCGTCTGGAGCGAAATATTTTTGAACTGGTTTATGAAACTAAAAAGCCAGTGATTGCTGCGATTAATGGGAGTGCAGTTGCAGGAGGATTTGAACTCGCACTCGCGTGTAATCTTAGAGTAACCCATGCTGCGGCTTTATTTGGTTTGCCAGAAACAAAAATTGGGATGGGTGCTAATTTTGGATCAGTACTCTTACCTCGATTGATTGGGGTAACACATGCATTAGAGATCTTAATGACTGGCGAATACATTACGGCGCAAAGAGCAACGGAACTGGGTTTAATTAATCGCTTGGTGGCACGCGAAGATGTCTTATCTACGGCTATGGATCTTGCTAGGCAGATTGCTAATAATGCGCCGATTTCAGTGCGAAGAGTTAAAGCTGTAGCACTAAGGGGTCTTGAAATGCCGGTTGCAGCAGCACTTCGACAAGACCCAGGTGTGAACCCTTATTTAAGCGAAGATCGACAAGAAGGTATTGCAGCGCGATTAGAAAAACGCCAACCAGTCTGGAAAAATAGATAAGAAAGTAATGAAATGAGTAACTATCCCAAAGTATTAATTACAGATGAAACTTTACGTGACGGCTTACAGATTGAACGTGAGGGAGTTACCTTAGAGGAAAAGTTAGAGATTCTTAACATGATGGTGGCGGCTGGATTAAACCGGATTGTTGTTGGTGCTTTTGTAAACCCTAAATGGAGTCCGCAAATGGCGGACTCATTAGAGCTTGTAAAGCGACTTAAGCAAACGCCTCATGTCGACTTCTTTGTGCTAGCTTTAAATGAGCGTGGTCGCTTAGAGCGTTTAGAGTATGCTCCACCGCTGTCCATTGAGAAGATTCATGCCACCCATTTGCATCTATGTCCCGTATTTATTCAGAGAAACACCAATCGCACGCTTGAAGAACAAGAGCAGTCTTGGCAAGCGCCGATAGAAAGAAGTGCTTCTGAAGGAAAGAAAGAAGGCGCGATAGGTTTGAGTGCTGGGTGGGGATCGAATTTTTCTGGCGAGTTCACCCATGAGACGCGGATGCAGTTACTGACCAAACAGTATGAGGCTTGGAATAAGCAGGGCATAGCCGTCACTCGCATCGATATGGCCGACCCTATGGCTTGGAATACGCCTACTGCAGTTGCTCAAGATATCAAAGCGATTACGCAATTGTTTCCAAGTATTACGGACTATCGATTACATTTACACAATGCTCGTGGACTAGCGATGTTGTCGATGTATGAAGCGATTAAGCACCTAAATCATAAACATACATTGATTGCCGATACTGCGATTGGCGGTATTGGCGGCTGTCCCTACTGTGGTAACGGACAGGCAACTGGCATGATTCCTACAGAAGATTTTGTTCATTTTCTGGAAACTTTAGGGATCCCAACTGGGATTTCGGTGGACGGATTAATTGAAGCATCAGCACGACTCTCGGAAATATTAGGGAGACCATTACATTCTCAGGTAGCACTCAACGGTGGGCTGCCTAAAGGAGATCGTCTCTATAGCGAGGATGTTCCCGCAGTGTTTACTTTTCAGGAAGCGCAGCATTTTCGATTAGGGCCAAAAGTGTATGAGGGTAATGTAAAGCCTTGGCTTAAAAAACTCCAAAAAACAACGACTTAAAAAGGTGATTAAGATGAAAAACAGACAGAAAATTTTAGGCGTGATTACAGCGATTTTGATTGGCAATTTGTCATTCATCAATATGGCACAAGCGGCATATCCTGAAAAGCCAATACGGCTGATTGTGCCATTTCCTCCTGGAGGTTCTACGGATATATTTTCGCGGATGTTAGGTGAAAAACTCACACAGATCTGGAAGCAGCCTGTGATTATTGAGAACAAAGCTGGAGCGAGTGGTCAAATTGCTGTCAGTGATTTTTTAAAAGCGCCAGCGGATGGCTACACTGTGTTTATGGGGCATATTGGGACATTGGCAGTAAATCCCTCCTTATTTAAAAACCTATCTTATGATCCCAATAAGGATTTTGCCCCGATTAGTCGTATAGCAACTGTGCCGAATGTCTTTGTGATTAACCCTAGTCAGCCCTTTAAAAATATCCAAGAATTAATTACTTATGCGAAAAATAATCCAGGTAAATTAACTTATAGTTCTGGGGGGAGTGGGGGTGCTGCGCATATCGCAATGGAATACTTTAAGTCTGTGACTCGCACTGATATTTTGCATATTCCTTATAAAGGTACTGCCCCAGCGGTGATGGATCTCTTAGGTGGTCAAGTGAGTATGACGATGACAGGGGCGCCTCCTTTGATGCAGCATATTATTGCAAAGAAAGTTGTGCCACTCGGGGTCTCCAGCTTAAAGCGTATTGATGTATTACCGCAGATACCGACTTTGGCGGAATCAGGGGTTCCAGAGCTAAAAGGTTTTGATGCTACACAATGGTATGGGGTAGTTGTGAAGGCAGGAACGCCACTTGAAATTATTGAAAAGCTCAATCAAGGTACGCGAATGGCATTTGATACGCTGGAGGCAAAAGAGCGTCTCAGAAATGAGGGGGCTATTGTGCAAGTCGATACACCTGAGGAGTTTCGAGCATTTATAAAAGCAGAAACTCTGCGCTGGGGTAAGGTCGTTCGCGCTGCAAATATTACCCCTAACTAAAATAAGTCAACATAGTTAAGGTAAAAAAAGCCGCTCATTGAGCGGCTTTTTAGCAACATAAAAAATTACTTCTTAGCTGCGTCTTTAGTAGCGTCAACAGCAGCTGCGCCAGCATCTTTAACAGCTGTAGCAGCGTCTTTTGCAGCATCAACAGTTGCAGTAGCTGCATCTTTAGCAGCATCTTTAGTTGCATCAACAGCAGCTGCGGCATCTTTGGCAGCTTCAGCAGCAGGAGCGGCAGGAGCTGGAGTTTCAGTTTTGCTACAAGCAACAACGCTCAGCGCTAATAATGCAGCTAATAATAGTGACTTCTTCATGTGTAATATCCCTTTAATTAATTCAATCAATATATCGCCGCATTTATGGGGCGTTGGACTTATATGTAAATCCAAATTTATTATAGCCAAAAAAAATGAAACCTTTAAGAGTTTTCCCTAATTAACCTCAATTCCCTAGGAAGAACCATCAAGTGTTTTCCCTAATTAATCATATTCCCCTAGAGTGAACCAGCCATTTTCATAGCCCTCATAAATATGTTCAAACATCGACGGGTAGGCAAGGAAGCGACGACATTGATTTGGGTGGAAGCCACGTTGATGTGCGAACATCAGCCAATACTCGTAAGCCTCTGATTTTTTGTCAATAAATGTCAAAATAGCACCATTACAGAACAAATAATCGCCGCTGATATTTAGGCGGGTTTGTGGGTGAACAAAAAGGCCTTGTAAAACGCAAGCTGCTCTAAATTCATTTTCAGATAAAAGCTCAATGGGTTGTGAAAAAACAACTTGGGGTTTCGGTTCGGAGAGGATTTCCCCCAATGCGAATTCGAGAAGTTCCCCTAAGTTTTTTCCGTGCCAAGGTAATTCATTAAAGCGATTCTTTAAAGAATGGGTTAAATGTGCAGGAATCTTAGATGGGCGATCAGTTGCTTGTTGATGGGGGTCTGTCAGGATTTGCCCAAGGCTCAAGTCATCTTCGAGCTGATCAGCTAAACGCCAAAGAGTTTCTTGTAATAGTTCACGCCAACTCAGAGATCTAAAGCCCACTGACCAAGTTTGAGTACCTGGGTCTAGTGCAATACCATCATGGGCAATTTGTGGCGGCAAATACAATAAATCACCTGGGTTGAGTGTCCATTCATCACTGGGTTTAAATTGCTCCAAAATCTTTAAAGGGAGATCTTCAATAAAACCTTTTTTGGGATTAGATTGGATTTTCCAGGTACGACGACCTTCCATTTGAATGAGGAATACATCATATGAATCAAGATGAGGGCCCACTCCACCACCTGGTCCTGCAACACTAATCATAAGATCATCCAAACGATAGTCAGGAATAAACCTAAACCAAGATAGAACCTGTGCAGCAGCCGGGTGCCAACCTTCCATACCTTGAATGAGAAGCGTCCAATCTTTTTGAGATATTTTTGGGATAGAACGTGGGGTGTGTGGCCCGTGTTCTAGGGTCCAAGGATTTCTTTTAATCAGGCGTGATTCGACTAAATCGTAGCCTGCAAGTTCGTAAAGTTCCTTACTTGAAATCGGGCTAAGAAGATCTGGATTTTGAGTAAAAGCCGGAATAGCGCCTCTAACAAGAAGGGGTTTTTTTTGCCAATAGTCGCGCATGAATTCTGTTGGACTCAGTTGTCCTAACAAAGCCCATGGATCTTTAAGTGGCAAAGGAAAAGGTGGTCTTGGGGGGGTGTAATGAGGTTTCAAGTAGAATATCTTTAATGAAGATTGAAAAAAATACTGTTGTTTCTCTAATATACCGTTTATCTGACGCTCAAGGCAATTTAATTGAAGAGTCTGCAGATCCCATGATTTATCTTCATGGTGGATATGCAGGCACCTTCCCTAAAATTGAAGAGCTCCTCGAAGGTCAAGATATCGGTTATGAAGCCAACATCCAACTTGAACCTATCGACGCTTTTGGTGATTATGACGCAGAATTATTAAGAATTGAACAGCGCGAACGTTTTCCAGAGCCTCTTGAAATTGGCATGCAGTTTGAGGGTGTGCCTAGTGTCGATGAAGATGAAGATCCGGAGTTTTTGGCAGACGAAGACGAAGATGAAGAGGAAGATGCTGAAACCTTGATCTATACAATTACGGATTTAGCAGAAGATAGAGTTATTTTAGATGCCAACCATCCGCTTGCTGGTATGGCGTTGCGGTTTTGGATTCAAGTCACCGAAGTGCGATTCGCGACTAGTGAAGAGGTTGAAAACGGTCGTGCTGAGGATGCTATGGGTCTGATGATTGGAGACCTAGATGACCAAACGGATTACGATAATCTAGATGATTACATTAGCAGTGGCACCACAAATCATCCAACACTGCATTAATTTCCCACTTTATCTGAGGCGTTTCTTTAATTCATAAAGCGCATCGAGCGCTTCTTTTGGGCTTAAAGAGTCAGGGTCGAGCTCCCTAATGGCTAGTTCGATCGGGTGAGTTTGCTCAGCCTGATTAACTGGTTCAAATAAGGTTTCATCCATGGGTTGAGAAAACAAATCATTTTGCAAGGATTGCGCATCATTTTGCGTTTCAAGTTGTTGCAATTTTTTTCGCGCTTGAGTAATGATAGGTTTAGGAACGCCAGCTAATTGGGCTACTTGCAAGCCATAACTTTGGCTGGCATGACCTGGCCTGACCTGATGTAAAAATATGAGCTCTCGGCCTTGCTCAATGGCAGATAAATGCACATTGATACATTGCGGATAAGAGCTGGGAAGGTGTGCAAGTTCAAGATAGTGGGTGGCAAATAATGTAAAACTTTGATTTACTTCCAATAAATACTTAGCGATTGCCCATGCTAGCGAGAGACCATCAAATGTCGAAGTACCTCGACCAATTTCATCCATGAGAACTAGGCTTTGCGATGTGGCGCGGTGCAAAATACCTGCAGCTTCTGTCATTTCAACCATAAATGTTGATTTACCGCTAGCAAGATCGTCTGCAGCTCCGATCCGTGTAAAGATTTGATCAATTGGACCGAGTTTGGCGCGCGTTGAAGGCACAAAACTCCCAATATAGGCCATAACTGTTATCAGGGCGACTTGACGCATATAGGTAGATTTACCACCCATATTGGGGCCCGTGATCATTAACATTTTGCGCGTCATGTGTAACTGCGCATCATTACTTGCAAAGTTAAGGAATTTTTTAGCTAATTGAGCTTCCACAACAGGGTGGCGTCCTTGTTCGATATCAATGATGGGCTGATCTAATAATTGTGGGCAGTGCCAATCAAATGTTTTTGCACGGCTAGCAAAGCTAGCAAGCACATCAATTTTTGCGAGTGCTCTTGCAATCACTTGAATCGTTGGGATAGCTGTTTGTAAGATTTCAATGAGCTCATCAAAGAGTTGCCGCTCAAGAGCCACACTACGCTCTTTGGCAGAGAGTACTTTATCCTCGAAGGTCTTTAATTCTTGGGTGATGTAGCGCTCAGCATTTTTTAAAGTTTGTCGGCGTTGATAATCGAGGGGGACTTTATCAGTTTGACCATGGGTGACCTCGATAAAAAAACCGTGCACTTTATTGAATTCAACGCGTAAGGTATTGATACCTGTTCTAGCGCGCTCCCGAGTTTCTAAATCGAGTAAAAACTGTCCTGTATCTGCACAAAGCAATCTGAGTTCATCGAGTTCAGGACGATAGCCAGTAGCAATCACACCACCTTCACGGATGATGCTTGCGGGATCTTCCATAATGGCACGTCTTAAAAGATCTAGAATATTTTCTTCAATGGAAAGATCTGAAATGAGATCTTTAATGAGCGGCGATGTATCTACCATCTCCTGTAAGGTCAGACAGAGATCTGGCAGAGTTGCTAGGGTATCGCGCAAACTAGCGAGATCTTTGGGCCGAACACTTTTAAGAGCAATCCGAGAAGCGATACGTTCGACATCAGAAATACGTTTTAACTGGCCACGCAGCTCTTGAAAAGAAAAAGGACGATTAAGGAGTTGTTCGACAACAGTATGTCGTTGCTGAACTTCAGATTGCGAACGAATCGGGTGATGAACCCAATGGCGAAGCAAACGACTACCCATGGGACTTGAGCAATCATCAAGTAAAGAAAATAAGGTCGGCTCACTTTCACCACGCAGTGTTTGTGTTAACTCTAAATTTCTGCGTGTTGCCGCGTCCATGCCAATGTACAGATCATTACTTTCAATTTGGCATGATTGAAGATGAGGGATATTTCCAGACCATCCTAAACCTTGGGTATAAGCTGCAAACGATAAAACCACATCAACGGCTTGAAGTGCCAGTTCCATGGGATTGTTTTCATCGATACCAAGAATAGACAAATCTTGAATATGTAGAGTTTGCATCAAGCGTTTTGTGCCATCTTTCGTTTGCCAAACCCAGCTCGGTACTTGTTCAGTATTCGGGTTTTCAAGGTAAGGTAAATCCTCTAAAAGATCTTTGAGGGCTAGCCAATGCTCTGGGTGGCAAAGCCACTCTTGTGGGGAAATACGCGCTAAATGTTGGGGCAATTCTGCTCGAGGAAATTGTGCCATCCTTAACTCACCGCTGGCCATAACAAGCCAAGCAATACCAACTTCCTGATGATGGATTGTCAGAGCTAACAAATTATTGTTTTGACGCTCCGACAATAAGGCTTTATCAGTGACAGTTCCTGGAGTGAGAATCCGCATCACTTTTCGATCTACAGGACCTTTACTTGTCGCTGGATCTCCAACTTGCTCACAAATAGCTACACTTTGACCTGCTTGAATGAGTTTGGCGAGATATTGCTCCGCCGAATGATAAGGCACGCCAGCCATCTTAATGGGGGCGCCATTCGATTGGCCCCGTTGGGTCAGAGTGATATCTAAAATCTTAGCTGCAATTTCAGCATCATCAAAAAAAAGTTCATAAAAATCACCCATACGAAAAAATAAAAGCGCATGAGGATTTTCTGCTTTGATGCGTAAAAATTGCTGCATCGCTGGCGAATGACCCGCAAATGAATCCTGCATTTGCTTAATCTTTCAGCCAGTTTTTTAGTTGATTAATATCTTGGATATTGTCTTTGGACTCAACACAATCGTCCATTTTTTGAGAGATCTGTTGTTCTAAAGACTTCACTTTATTCTCAAGCTCTAAAGTAATATCAATCAGACTTTTAAGAGCAAGAGAAACCGGATCATCTGCTTCGGGGGTAATGCCATAAGCAGAAAAGCGTTCTTTGGCAGCATCAGATGCTTGCGGGGGTAATTCAGCACGAACAATCCTAGCAGGAATGCCCACCGCAGTAGCATTGGGTGGAACCTCTTTTAAAACTACGGCATTAGAACCAATACGCGCAAAATCACCAATAGTAAAGCCACCTAAAACTTTAGCTCCTGCGCTAACTACAACTCCCCGACCAAGGGTGGGGTGGCGTTTTGCCCCTTTATATAAGGAAGTGCCACCAAGGGTCACCCCCTGATAGATGGTGCAATCATCGCCAATTTCACTTGTCTCGCCAATAACAACACCAAGGCCATGATCAATAAAAACACGTTTACCAATCTTGGCGCCGGGATGGATTTCAATACCATTAATAATTCGAGAGAAATGCGATAAAAAGCGTGCTAACCACTTGAGATGGTTGCTCCATAAGTAATGAGAAACTCTATGAATCCAAATCGCATGCAGGCCTGGGTAGCAGGTAATGACCTCAAACCGACTTCGGGCGGCAGGATCACGCGCAATAATAGAATCTACGGTTTCAAAAAAATGTAATGACATAGCTATAGTTTAAATGTTTTGTTCTTTGCGAGTAACATTTGCTTGGCAACCCCACGTAAAAGGAGTACTTCCTCATTTTGCAAGCCTGCACGATCAAATAGATGTCGGATCCGGTCCATGAGTTTTTTAGGGTGTTTAGGATTTAAAAACTCAATAGCCTTCAGACCTTCGGTCAGGTGCTCCATCAGTGCAATAACATCTTTCATTGGGGCGCGATTGGCAAGGGCCTCATCGGTGATTGATTCATTATCTGAGATGAGTGTCTGGCGCATTTCGTAAGCGCAGACCATGACTGCTTGAGCAAGATTTAATGAGGAATATAACGGG
>JBBAKF010000007.1:0-71296 GCA_040403635.1 Polynucleobacter sp. | reverse complement strand
CGCCCAGTTAAATATGTGGTGGATCGCTTGGAGTCTTATTTAAGTGATATTCATGCACGAGAGCATATTATCAAAGGCCGGATCGCAGCAACGAAAGAGGGCGAGATTCTAGCATTTGAGATTGATGACTTAACGGGAATTGGTCCGTATTCCATGTTCCCTAGAACGAGTGCAATTGAAGGCAATCAAGTTGTTAATTTAGTCGGTGGTCCGTATAAACATAAACAGTACCGCGCCAACTTACATGTCGTGTTTCAAAATAAAACACCAACATGTCAATATCGGGGTGTAGGTCACCCGATTGCATGCGCCGTTACAGAGGGTTTAGTTGATCTGGCTGCCAGAAAAATTGGCATGGATCCTTTAGAGTTTCGTAAACGTAATGTGATTCCAGATGACTCATATCCCTATACAGGTGTCTCTGGAATTAAATTAGAAGTTTTATCACATGAGCAATGCTTAGCAAAAATTGAAGAACTGATTGATTATCCGAGTCTTTTAGCCGAGCAAAAAGCTCTGCGGGAAAAGGGAATTTATCGTGGTATTGGTTTTGCCACTTTAATTGAGTTAACCAACCCGAGTCCAGCCTTTTACGGTGTTGGTGGTGCGCGGATTGCGTCTCAAGATGGTGCGACGATTCGTATGGATCCTACAGGAGTCATTAGTGTTGCAGTTAGCGTTGGTGAGCAGGGTCAGGGAACAGAGGGTATCTTTGCGCAAATTGCTGCGGATGCTGTTGGGGTTCCGATTGAACATGTACGCGTAAAAACTGGCGATACTGACGCAATACCTTACGGTGGTGGAACTTGGGCCTCACGTGGCGCAGGTATTGGTGGTGAA
This sequence comes from Polynucleobacter sp., assembly GCA_040403635.1. Taxonomy (GTDB): domain Bacteria; phylum Pseudomonadota; class Gammaproteobacteria; order Burkholderiales; family Burkholderiaceae; genus Polynucleobacter. Next base: position 70,456 of record JBBAKF010000007.1, on the reverse strand, counting down.
GCAGTTTTATTAGCGGGTATGGCATTGCGTGAAAACATCTTGAAAATTGCAGCGCATATGTTACAAATGGATGCTAGTCAGTTAACGGTAAAAAATGGCAAGATCTTTGATCGCTTAAGTAACGAAGAAAAGATTCCTTTAAGCGAAATTGGCCGAGTGGGTTATTACCGTACAGATACTTTTCCACGTGATTTCCATCCAGAGCTTACTGTGACACGTCATTATTCACAAAAAGATTTCCCCTTTATTTTCACGAATGGCGTGCAGGCATCTTATGTAGAAGTCGATGTAAAAACAGGCTTTGTCAAACTGCTTAAACATTGGGCGGTAGAGGATTGTGGACGTGTGATTAATCCGATGTTAGTGGATGAGCAAATGCGTGGTGCCATTGTGCAGGGAATTGGTGGAGCACTATTTGAAGAATGTTTATATGACTCTCAAGGCCAAATGATCAACGGCAACATGGCAGACTACTTAGTGCCTATGGCGGCAGAGATGCCTGATATCGAAGTCGCTCACGTACAAACCCCCACTAAATCATCTTTACTCGGAGCAAAAGGGGCAGGCGAGGCCGGAACAGCAGGTGCACCTGGTGCCGTAGTTAATGCGATTAATGACGCGATAGCACCGTTTGGAGTTCATAACTTTGATCAGCCTGTAACGCCTGAAAAACTTTTACGAACTTTAAAAGTGATTTAAGTCTGAAATTCCTTGAAAAATGCCTTCGGCGTTTTTCAAGGAAGCTATTGCTTATGAGAAGATGTACTTTGTTTTCTGAGTAGAGGACTTGTGCGATATCTTTCACCCCGATAATGTCGGTCTAAATTATCTAGTAATGCTACAACTTCGCTAGCCTGCCATTGGCTTAGCCATTCGAATGGACCTGCAGGATAATTGACTCCGAGTTTCATCGCTTGATTTGTTGCTTGTTCTAAACAAACACCTTGAGTAACAGCATCGCAAGCCTCATTAATTATCATGGACAGAGTTCTGGCAACAATGAGGCCGGGGCTATCTTGTACTTGAAGCGGTTGCAAGCCTAGGTGATGCAACCAATTCGGAGCTTCTCTTTGCCAAGTTGGATTGGCTTGCTCAGAAACTGCCCAAGCAATGCAGGCTGGTTGATGTAGTTGCATCCATAAATCGAATACAGCTACATTAGGACCTAGACTAGTTGCAGTTTGGCCATCTGTTTGTCTTAAATAATGGCCATTCACCTCTAAACCAAACCAAGAACTATGCTCATGATGGACAAAGGTCATCTGAAGTTTTTGCAATTGCTCTAAAGCATACTGGGTGAATGGATTTTTCCCATGCACGATAACGGATTGAGCGTTCTTTAATGGTATTGCTGTGAAAGGGGTCAGTTGTGGCAAGACCGCCTGAGGGCCATAGTCATAAAAGCCTTTACCCGTTTTTCGACCAAGAAGACCGCCATCGACTAGTTCTTTTTGAATGATGGAGGGCGTGAAACGGCGATCAAAAAAGAAAGCCTCAAACATACTCGAAGTCACCGCAAAATTAGTGTCATGACCGATGAGGTCCATGAGTTCAAATGGACCCATACGAAAGCCTACAGATTTAATACAAGCATCAATGACTTCGATGGTCGTGACTTGTTCTTGCAGCAGGGCAAGGGCTTCAGCATAAAAAGGGCGGGCGATACGATTAACAATAAAGCCTGGTGAAGATTTTGCATGTACCGGAGTTTTCCCCCATTGCAGGGCGAGATCAAAAATAGCACCTGCAACAGCAGAGGAAGTTTGTAATCCACTCACAACCTCGACCAATTTCATGACGGGGACTGGATTAAAGAAATGCATGCCAACGCACCGATCAGGATGTTCTAAACCGTGAGCTATAGCGGTAATGGAGATTGAAGAGGTATTGGTTGCCAAAATGCACTCGACATCAACAATTGTTTCTAATTGCTTAAATAAAGATCTTTTTATTTCGAGACTTTCAATAACAGCCTCAATTACCAGTTTGACAGAGTTTGCCTCCTGAAGACTAGAGATCACTTTGATGCGCGAAAGCGCTTCTTGCGCGGCAATGGTACTTAATTTTTCTTTTTTAATGAGGCTTGTAAAAGTATTTTGGATACCCTCATAGGCAAGTCTAGCGGTACCTTCTTTTTGATCGAAGAGTAAAACCGTATGACCAGCTTGTGTTGCAATTTGGGTGATTCCTGCGCCCATAATGCCTGCGCCAATGACAAGAATTTGTTGATTTTTGAATTGCAATTGAATCTATCTCATTTAAATAATTATCCTAATGATATTCTAAATGGATATAAAAAAAGATCTGTAATCTTTTTGATGAAATAGCTTTTAAGCTTCTCGCTTTATAATTATATTTTAAGGCTCATTGCGCAAGCTTTGCAGTATATCCTTAGAATTGAGTCTTATTAGGAATGACACTTTACTTTGATTGAAATTACCCCAGAATACGAAGCAGTTCTTGCTGCAATTACCCGTAAAGATCCCTATATTTTTATTAGTGGGCGAGCGGGTACTGGAAAAACAACGCTTGTTAATTACTTACGGAACAACTTAACAGAACAAGTTGCTGTTATTGCGCCTACTGGAGTTGCGGCATTACAAGTTCGGGGCGTTACGATCCATTCTTTTTTTCGGTTTCCACCGCGATTAATATTTCCTGAAACAGATATCAAAAAACTAAAAGATCGGCGTCTATATAACAAACTAGGTATTTTGATTATTGATGAAATCTCGATGGTGCGTGCCGATATGATTGATGCAATCGATATGTTCTTGCGCGTCAATGGTCCACGTGAAGGGCATCCATTTGGTGGAGTACAGATTATATTTGTAGGTGATTTACTGCAATTACCGCCAGTGGTTCGACAGGAAGAGATGGCTGTATTACGAGAGCGCAATTATGAGGCCGCCTATTTTTTTAATGCACACATTTTGCATCGTTCTGAGTTGACATATATCGAACTCATTAAAATATTTCGACAAAAAGATCAATCTTTTACCCAGTTACTGAATCAAATTCGGATGAATCATGATGCAAGAGCAGCCATTCAAATCATGAACGAGTCTTGTTATCACCCGAATATGGGTGGTGATCATCAGGCAATTACATTGACCACGACCAATCAACGTGCGGACAGTATTAATAGTAAAGAGATGCGGATGCTTGATACAGAGACTAGAGTGTATAAGGGACGTATTGATGGAAAGTTTAATGTTGATGAACGTAATTTACCATCGCCACTAGATTTAACCTTAAAGCTTGGTGCTCGGGTGATGTTCACAGCCAATGATCGGAATATGCCACGACGTTGGATGAATGGGACACTCGGTAAAGTAGTGCAGTTTGAAACTGATGCAGTAACCGTTGAATTAGACGTAAGTACACATGCAACTTCTAAGTTGCGTCATTTAGTGGAGGTTCCGATTTATGCTTGGGAGTCATATCAATATGAATATGATGAAAAAGAGCAGCAAATTAAACCCGTGGTCAATGGTAAGTTTGAGCAGTTTCCCTTAATGCTTGCATGGGCGGTGACGATTCATAAGAGTCAAGGCAAGACTTTAGAGAAAGTGCGTGTCGATTTAACGGGGGGGAGTTTTGCTCCAGGGCAGGTCTATGTTGCACTGAGTAGGTGTACAACACTTGAGGGGATTGAGTTACTACAACCCATCAAAAATAATGACGTGCGCACGGATGCACACGTCATCGATTTTTATCGCGGATTAAGATAATTACTTCTTTGCTTTTTTCTTGCTCTTAGGCGTATTTTTTTTAGCTTGTGGAGTTGCCCAGTTTTCTAAAACCTTATAGACCACTGCAGTATCATCTTTGGCGTGGCCAAGTGCATTGGCAGCATTGTAAACAGGGATACAAGAGGCAAATACAGGAGCTGGGACAGCGTAGGATTCAATAGCACCGCTAATCAGATGCATGTCTTTATTCCAAACATCGATTTTCATGGTGGCATCACCCCAGCTACGATTTGCCATTACAGGACCTCGAACTTGGAACATGCGTGAACTGCCAGCACTATTGCCGATAACTTCAACAATTTGATGAGCATCAAGTCCCATTTGCACGCCCAATAAGATCGCTTCGGCAGAAGCAACATTATGAATAGCAACCAGATGGTTGGCGACGAGCTTCATTTTCATGCCTTGACCAAAATCACCGATGTTATACATTGCACGAGAAAAACCTTCAAACACAGGGCTCATTTTTTGGATAGCTTTTTTATCACCACTGGCATAGACAACTAAATCTCTTGTTTTTGCTTGGGCACCAGTCCCTGATAATGGGCAATCCAACAGGATAATTCCAGCCTTGGCTAAAAGATCTTTAGCTGCTTGTTTAGCATCAATAGGTAGTGTGCCTAATTCTGCAACGATAGTCCCTTTTTTAGCTGATTGAGCTATCTCTTGGGCCACATGCATCAGAGCTCCAACAGAGGGTAGTGAAAGTAAAATGTATTCAGCATTTGCAGCGACATTAGAGACTGAAGTTTGAATATCAATGCCTTCTTTCTTCATCACCTTTTGTTGTTTTGGGCTTGGGTCAAAGCCATAGACATGAAATCCTGCTTGATGCAGATTCGTGGACATTGCAGAGCCCATAATACCTAGTCCTATAAAACCGACGACGGGTTTATTATCTGGAGAGCTATGAGCACTTGAAATTTTATTGACAGGAACACGAACTGCTGGAGTTTTTTTAGATGTAGCCATATGCTTACCTATAGATTGAAATGAGATTAGATAAAAGATTGAATTGCAGCAAAAAATGCATCAGGATCTTGGAGTTGTGGAACATGAGCAAGTCCTGGAAGAATTTTTAAACTTGCATTTGGGAGAAGTTGTGCGAGTTCTTCAGACATAGCAACTGGTGTAGCCTCATCCAGTTCACCGACGAGGACTAGAGCAGGAATTTGTAAATTCTTAACTTGAGATCTTAGGTCCATGGTCGATAACGCTTCACAAGCGCCATAGAATGTTTCTAAATCAATTTTTAGAAACCGCTCTTTACGATCTTCGATTAGCTGTGGGTGGAGCTCCTGATAGGCGGGTGCAAACAAACGTCGCATAGCAACATCGGCAATGGCCGATAAGCCTTTAATTTTAGTATTCTCAGACATGCCGCGGAAGGCCGCACGGCCAGGCTCAGTAAAGCAGGCTCCGCAATCAGCAAGAATCAGCTTACCAAGGAGGTGCGGGTGTCTTAGGGCAGTATTCAAAGCCACGAAGCCACCATAACCATTACCCATAAAAATGGGGGCTGTTGGTAGATTTAAGCTAGTAATCACGCCACCAATGTGGTCAGCAATAAGATCGAGTGAACCGCCCACAAAATCAGACTGATCAAAACCCGGCAAGCTTAATTGAATCACTTGATGGTTTTTAAGGAGGGCAGGGATCAATGAATCCCAACTCGATTGATCTGCAAGAAGTGAGTGGAAAAGAATAATTGCTTGACCTGAGCCGGCTGTTTTAAAACTGAGTTGTTTATTTTTATGGGTAATGTTGTGGGTTTCAAATGAATGCGTTTGCATGAAGTAGTGTCTCGAATTAATAATGGTTTTTTATCAGCGCTAAGCAGAAAATACCAGCGCCTCATATCCGATGTAATATAACATAATCAGTATTTTTAATAAATAAAATCAGGAGACTTCAATGACAATCAACCATGTAATTATTCGCCGATTTTTTTGGCTTATTTTAGGGTTTTTTTCCGCAGGCTTGGCCTATGCCAATCCAAATGATCCGATTCGTGTTGGATTTCTAACGATTAAGTCAGGCGCGCTTGCTGCTGGCGGAATCCAGATGGAAGATGGACTGAAGTTGTATTTAAAAGAGCGCAACAACATGATTGCTGGACGTAAAGTACAACTCTTTGTGGCGGATACGGGTGGGCAACCAGCTATCACGAAAGCGAAGATTCAAGAGTTAGTTGAAAAAGATAAAGTCAATGTTGTGATTGGACCTCTTGCGGCATTTGAGGCTTTGGCAGTTGATGACTATATTCGTAAAGCAGAAATTCCAACGATATCTCCTTCTGCGGGGGCAGAAGATTTAACGCAGCGTAAACCTAACCCATGGTTTGTTCGCGCAGTGGGCAGTTCTGCCCAACCCAATCATCCTTTTGGTGAGTATGTGGCAAAAGAACTTAAATACAAGCGGATAGCTGTTTTAGGGGATGATTTTGCATTTGGTCATGAAAACGTTTCAGGCTTCCAAAGAACCTTTGAAGAGAACGGTGGCAAAGTCGTACAAAAGTTGTGGTCACCTCTCAATACCGCTGATTACGGTGCTTATATTAGTCAAATTAAAACGAACGTTGATGCAATCTACATTGCATACGCGGGTAGTAATGGCGTGAAATTTTTACGGCAATACAAAGAGTATGGCATGCAAGGCAAGATTCCGGTACTCGGGAATATGACTGCTGTTGATGAAGGAATTTTAGGATCGATGGGTGATGAGGCATTAGGTGTTATCTCACCAGGTTGGTATGCACAGACCATTAATAACCCGATCAATAACAAACTCAATCAGGGAATGCTTTCGAACTATAAGCAACCACCTGGTTATTATTCTGTAGGTGCGTATGGTGCGATGTTGATGTTGGAGCAAGCATTAAAAGATAACAAATCTAATATTGAAGATAAGAAATCTTTTATGACTGCACTGCGCAACGTGCAGGTAACCAATGATCCACGCGGCAAGATCACATTAGATGCATTAGGCAATCCTATTATGGACATTTACATCCGCAAAGTAGAGCGTATCAACGGTAAACTGACCAATACGGTGATAAAAACTTATCCGAATGTATCGCAATTTTGGAAGTATAAAAGTGCAGACTTTTTAGCTAATCCCGTATATTCCAGAGATTACCCGCCTTCAACCAATATTGAGAGATAAAAAAAAGGGCTCAAGAAATTGAGCCCTTTTTCTTGATGATGAAAATTACAGTTTAATTTTCATCATTTTCACCGCATTACCACCTTCGATGAGTTGGCGATCTGCTACTGACAAACGTTTAACGCCACGAATAGTTTGTAATGGATGATCATCAGCCATATCATATGGATAGTCAGTACCAAGCATGACATGATCTGCGCCAAAGCGACGGATCAAATTACCAAGCATTTCAGAGTCATGCGTAATCGTATCAAAATAGAACTTCTCTAAATACGATGATGGTTTTTTCTTAATCACTGTACGCGTGTCTTTACGTGCGCCCCAGGCATGATCCATACGTGCCCAGTAGTGAGCAAGGAAGCCCCCGCCGTGTGCGCAAATGAACTTAATCTTAGGGTAGCGAGCGACAACACCATCAAAGATCAGATGACTGACTGCTACCGTTGTTTCGAGTGGATTACCAATCACATTATTAAAATAATGGTTGGTTAAACGCTCACCTTGTGTAAATCCAAGAGGGTGCATAAAAATGACGCAACCGAGTTCATTGGCTTTAGCAAAGAATTTTTCAAGGCCCAAACTAGGATCAGTAAGGTTTTTACCATTCACATTCGTACAAATCTCAACACCTTTGAGGCCCAAAGTTTTCACGCAATACTCAAGCTCTTTGACGGCCATATTGGCATTTTGAAGAGGAACGGAGCCTAAACCAACAAAGCGATCAGGATTTCCAGCGACAACATTGGCAATACCGTCATTGACTTCACGTGCGAGACTTGCACCAAGCTCAGCTTCAGTAAAGTAAAAATAATGATACGGAGCTGGGGCTACAGCTTGGATATCTATGCCCATTTTATCCATATCTTTTAAACGATCTTCGACGCCCATGAGTTTTGGAGCACGCGTTTTCATTTGTAAAACGTTAGTTTGATTGGTTAATTCTGTAGCAAAAATCACAGTTGGGTCATAGGATGCAGCATTTAAATGTGCTGTTTTCGCATTGACTTCAGGATTTAGGTAATGGCAATGAATATCAACGACGACGTGTTGTCCTTTACGATTTTTAACTACTCGTTGTGTTGGACTTGTTAATTTTTTGGCAGTAGAGTTTTTAGCAGGAGTTGCCGCACTCTTTTTACTGGCAACTTTGGAAGCAGTTTTACCTGCGAGCATTTGAGGCGATTCGTAAGAGCCATGTTGATGGCTGGGGTCAGAGCAAAGTGCAGAGCAGGTGTAAAACATAAGAACCTCTTAAAAGTTGTTGTTGAAAGTTGATTGTAAGACCTAAAAGTGACGGGCCTTTTAAAAGACTCCAAGATGTTTAGTTGCTAATTCTGGGTTAGCTTCAACTTCGGCGACCGGACCTTGATAGGCAAGACGACCCGTATTAAGAACAGCCACATCATCAGCAACGGACATGGCCAGTTGGAAATTTTGCTCAACTAGGATGATCGACAAACCTTCGCTCTTAATTTCTTTAATACCGCGCGCTACTTCAGCGACGATTAAAGGTGCTAAACCTTCTGAAGGTTCATCCAGTAAAAGAACATCAGGATTGCCCATGAGAGCACGACCGATGGCCAGCATTTGCTGTTCACCACCAGAGAGTGTCCCTGCACGTTGTTTAAAACGATCCCTGAGCTGTGGGAAAAGATCATAGACGCGAGGAATATTCCAAGGGTTTTGAATCGGGCGATTTTGCGCGGCCACCTTTAAGTTTTCTTCCACAGAAAGACTTGGAAAAATTCTTCTACCTTGGGGAACAAGACGGATACCAGCGCGGGCAATGTTTTCAGGTTTTTCACGCGCAACCGGTTTACCAAAAAGACTGATTTCACCTGTTTTCGCAGTAACCAGACCTGCGATTGTCATCATGGTTGTTGTTTTGCCAGCACCATTTCTGCCAAGCAGAGCCAGTAAAGAGGAGCTTCTCAGGGTTAAGGAAACATCATGCAGAACATGACTGTCGCCATAATACGAGTTAATTTTATCGATGACTAATGCATCAGTGGCCAAGATAGACCTCCTGTGTTTTGGGATCATTTACAACGGCATCACGGTCGTCATCAACGATGACTTTACCGTATTGCAAGACCATAATTTTTTCGGCAAATGCCAAGGCCATTTCCATATCATGTTCAATCATAACAATAGCAACTTCTCTAGAAATGGAATTAATTAAACCGGAGACCATGACACGCTCATCTTGAGAAAGTCCAGCTAAGGGCTCATCCAGGAGAAGTAATTTTGGTTTTTGAGCTAAGGCTAAAGCAATTTCAACACGTCTTTGCTCACCGTAGGAAATCTCAGAAACCATTCTAAAAGCTTGATCTTTGAGACCGACGCTATCCAAGAAATCAATTGCTTGATCATAGAAAACATCTTGATCTGTCAGGGGACTAAAAATATTTTTTTTGCGTTGATGAATCCCCATCAAAGAGAGGACCACATTATGCGCCAGCGTATCTTTTTTAAATAAGGTAATAATTTGATAGGTTCTACTCATCCCCATATGTGCTCTGGCATGCACAGGTTTTTGGATCACTTCTTCACCAAAAATACTCACAGAGCCAGAATCGGGGATTAAGTCGCCGGTAATTTGTGCGAAGAGAGTTGTTTTACCAGCCCCATTAGGACCAATAATTAAACGACGCTCACCCGGATGAACTTGCAACGAGACGTTTTGGGTGACTTTAATACCGCCAAAACTTTTTTGTAGGTTTTTAACTTCTAGAGCCAGTGTCATGGTTTTTTACCTCCAAACAAGCGGTTCTTCAATTGTGTAAAACCTGGCGCCATACCAGCAGGCATGAAAATCACGATAAACACAAAAATGATGCCTAGTAACATATTCCAGCGCTCCACGAATCCAGAGACATAGTTTTTCAGAAGGACTATGAGGATTGAGCCTAAGATAGGTCCTGCAAGCGTACCAGCACCACCTGCAATAACACAGAGAAGTGCTTCTGCAGAGGACGTAATCGAAATCACGCTTGGGTGGATATATTTATTGAGATAAATATATAAAAGACCAGAGACTGCACCAAAGAAACTCGCCATCACAAAAGTCACCCAACGAATCATCCAGACGTTATAACCCAGAGCACTCATCCGTTTTTCTTGATCTCGAGTTCCTTTTAAACTCGATCCAAACGGCGAGTTCACAATGCGAGAAATGAAGAATAAGCAGACGATCGTAATAATCAAGCAAAACCAATAAAAGTTATTGGAGATTTCAAGATTAACTCCAAATGGTGTTGGGCGTGTTAGACCGGCGATGCCATTATCACCATTGGTCAGTCCCACCCAGCGGTAACCAATCCCCCAAATGATTTGGGACAAGGCCAAAGTCAGCATTAAAAAGCTCAGTCCAGAAGCGCGTAGTGAAATCCAACCAAAGATAGCCCCGACAAACGTTGTAAAAACAAGAGCAATCACAGCTGTATAGTCGTGGGTCATGCCAAAGTTCTGGAATAACCAAGCTGATGTGTAGGCGGATAAACCTAAATAGGTGGCATGGCCTAAGGAGGTGAGACCGCCGTACCCAACGAGTAAATTTAAACTTGCAGCAAAAACAACTGCCACCATAATTTGGCTACCCAGATTCACATAATACTCACCAAAAAATAATGGCAAGATGATGAGAGTGGCTACTAGCAGAGAGTAAAGGACATATTTTTTCATCATGCGCGCATTGTTCCAAAAAGACCCGATGGACGGAATGCGATCACAAACACCATAGGTAAAAACAAGATCACGTAGGCTAAATCAGGTACTAAAGCAATACCGAAGGTATAGATAAAGCCAATGATAAAACTAGCGACGAAAGTGCCAATCAGACTACCGACACCGCCTAAAATAACAACAATTAAAGCGAGCGGTAACATATCTGCATCTAGGCCCGGATAGGCGTTAAGCATTGGACCGCCGACAGTACCACCAAGTCCAGCCATCAAAGCGCCAAGACTAAAAACAATCGTAAACAACTGTGATGCTGGGATACCAACCGCACGCGCCATTTGCATATCATCAACACCAGCTCGGATCATCGCACCCAAGCGCGTTCTTTCCATGAGGAGATAGAGTAAAACGGCACAAATGATTGAAATGAAAAGTACAACTAATCGATAGGTTGGGAACATAAAACCAAACATTTGCATCGGTGCGCGCAACATTTCTGGTGCGTTAATTGGAATTGGGTCTCCCCCCCAAATCATGAGGCAGGCATCAGCGGCGATAAAGGAAAGTCCTAAAGTGGCTAATACTTGACCTTGTGAATTGCCGGAAAGGGCCCGCAAAATAAAGCGCTCGATGATTGCACCCAAAAGACCAACGACAATCGAAGCCACAATAGCGGCAACGACTAAGCTGTAACCTCCGCGTAAAACAGAAGCGGCGACGTAGGCACCAATCATGAATAACGATCCATGCGTAAGGTTGGCAATGCGCATGAGCCCGAATATCAATGCAAAACCGGAGGACAACATAAACAGAAGCCCTCCGAGAGCAAGACTATTCAGGGTTTGTATGACCCAAAATTGCATATATTAATTTCTGAAAAAGATTATTCTAAGTTTCTAGCAGGTGGCCAGTCTTTAGAGTAAACAGGGTTAGATAAGAATGCCTTAGGATCGTATTTCCAGAATTGGCTAACATTGGTGTAAGTTCTTGTCACCACATTCACGAGGCGACCATCTTTACGTTCCACTCTGCGGATATATACATCACCCACGACGTTGCCATAACTATCAAAGGTCACAGGACCTCTTGCGGTTGGGACATTTGTCTTTTTCAGCGCTGCCATCAGTGCTTCTTTATTAGCCGCATTACCATTAACAGATTTGAGGGCAGCATCCAAAATGGCAGCATTCGTGAAAGTTGCAGCAGCATAGAAGCCAGGATCATAGCCTTGTGCTTTACGGAAGGCAGGAGCAAATTTATTATTAATTGGATTATTTAATTCTGCGGAATACCAACAGGCAGTTTCAATACCAAGCGCTTCATCACCCATATTTTTAAGCACAGCTTCATCGAGGGCTGTCATACCACCCACAATAGCGATCTTACCTTTGAGGCCATATTCATTCATTTGACGAATAAAACGGAAGCCGTTTGAACCTGCAAAACCTAAGAAGACTGCATCAGCATTCGTTTTAAGTTGAGCAAGGTAGCTACCGTAATCAGGAACTGTAAGAGGTGGGAACAAACGTTGAATAATTTTGCCGCCATTCTCTTCAAAAACGCGTTGGAAGCCTGCGAGCATTTCGTGTCCGTAAGCAATATCATCGGCAACAACTACCATACGCTTATATTTTTTCACATTGGCACAATACTCAGCCATTGGTTGGGAACATTGCGAGGAAGTTGATGTTGGACGCACAAACCAAGGATTGGCTTTACGTTGTGTCATATCTTCCGCAGCTGCTACAGCTAGAGTTGGAATCTTGTTATCACGGATATAGTCATCTACTGCTAAAGCTTCGAAAGCAGCAAGAGGGCCCATAATGACATGAACTTTGTTTCTTTCGTTGAGTTCAGAAATCTTTGTTTTTGTATTTGCTGGAACACCGCCTGTATCTGCGACTGTTAGTTCTACTTTACGACCGCCGAGCATATTGCCATTTTCTTTTAGCCATTGCTTTAAGCCAAGTTCCATATCGATTCCGCCTGAAGCGAGTGGACCTGTTTTCACAGTAAGCAAACCCACACGAACAGGTTCGTTACTTTGGGCAAATAAATTGGGTACAGCAAGTCCAAGACCTGCAACAGCAGAGCCTTGTATAAAAGAGCGGCGATCGATCGTCATAATGTCTCCAAAGGGTTATATTTCAATTTATTCACAATACTAAATGATTAGTTGATCAATAAGCAACATGAATATGTAAGAATTCCCAAACAATTTCAATTTTTCAACTAAATTTGAGATTAATCTAATTTAACACCATAAAATATAAGGGTTAGTACTAGTGCGGTAAAAATTTATTCAAGCTCAAGTCATGTTTTAATATTTGATAAACAATCAATTGTTGAAATGTTAATTAGTAATAGCATGTTATTAATGATTACGTGATCATTATTTTTTATAATGCGATTAGCTTATTTATAATATAGAAATCAATTCGAATAAAAAAAGGGGACGGAAATGAAAATAGGACTTCTAGGCACCGGCAAAATGGGTGGTGCGATGGTACAGCGACTCATTGATTGTGGTCATGAGCTCATTATCTGGAACCGATCGCAGGAAAAAACAGTACCTTTAGTTGCTAAGGGTGCTACTGTTGCAGCGTCGCCCGCCAAGCTTGTTGATCAGGTGGACACCATTATCTCTATTCTGACGGATGCCAATGCTATTGATGCCTGCTACCGTGGTCCAGAGGGTGTGCTCTCGACTAACATCAAAGGTAAGTTGTTTATTGAAATGAGCACAGTACGCCCTATAAGCGCCATTGCTATTGCTAAGGATGTGAGCGAACATGGTGGTGCTATCGTGGATTGTCCAGTCGGTGGGACTGTAGGTCCAGCACGAGATGGTAAGTTATTAGGTTTGGTTGGGGGCAGTAATGATGATGTAGCACGTGCGCGTCCGATACTTGAACAGCTATGCCGTCGTGTTGAACATGTTGGGCCAAGCGGTTCAGGTGTGCGTCTCAAACTCACCGTCAATCTACCATTGCTCGTATTTTGGCAATCGTTTAGTGAAGCATTATCCTTATGCGCGTCCTTAGATCTTCCGCCAGAGCGATTAATCGATATCTTGTCGGATACTTCTGGAGCGCCTACCATGTTAAAGGCAAGAACCCCAGTGTTGGTATCGACTTTAAAAGGCGAGCCACAACCTGCCGCAGCATTTACCTTGGATAATATTCGTAAAGATTTACGCACGATGATTGAAGAGGCTCAATACTGTGGTTGGGATATTCCTGTTACTCAGGCTGCGCTTGCGCAACTTGATAAAACCTCAGCTGCAGGCCTAGGGGATGTTGACGGGACTGCAGTACCGGCTTGGTTTATTAAAACGCATTGTAAATAAATCTTTAAGAAATTAATTCATCAAAAACTATGACAACTTCTACTCAAATCAAACTTAACGGCAAGAGCGTTGTGATCAATGCTCCCGAAAATACGCCATTGCTTTATGTCATTCGCAATGATCTTGACCACAAAGGAACCCGCTTTGGCTGTGGTTCAGGAAACTGTGGTGCCTGTACTGTTCTTGTGGATGGTCAAGCGATGCAATCTTGCGATATGCAGCTATGGGCGGCGGCAGATAAAGATGTATTTACTGCAGAGGGCTTAGCGAGTGATCCGATTGGAAGTCTTGTTCAGGAAGCATTTATTCAAGAACAAGCCGCGCAGTGTGGATATTGTATTAACGGAATCTTAATGAGTGTGACGGCTATTCTCAAGAAAGACACTCAGCCATCAAAAGAGGTTCTCATGGAGGCGCTTAATCGGCATCTTTGCCGCTGTGGAACGCATGTACGAATTCTTCGGGCGATTGATCAAGTGATCAAACAGATAAATGAAAAGAGGGCAGCATGAGTACTACTACTCTTCCAACAAGTATTGTTAATAATCCAAAATTATCCCAGTGGTTTAGGCTAGATCATCTTCCTAAAATTACGGTATCTTCTGGCAAAGTCGAAATAGGGCAAGGAATACAAACTGCTCTTGGGCAAATTGCAGCGGATGAGCTTGGCGTCGACCTTGATCAATTATATTGGCTCGCAGGTGATACCCATCAATCTCCTGATGAGTGGTATACGGCAGGTAGCTTATCGATTGAAAATGGTGGTGCAGCGCTCAAACTGGCGTTAGGACAAGCGCGTACTTTGTGTTTGGAGGCTGCTGCAAAAGAGTTACAAGTGCCGATGTCATCAATTCGGATTGAAGGTGGCCAGTTTTCAAGTCCCCAGTCAGATCGTACTTTAACTTATGCGCAGTTAGCGCCGAGCCTTAATCTTGATGTGGATGTTGCATACAGCGAGCTGATCCCGCAAACGAAACAACAGGCAACAGCCAAATGGGTTGGTCAGAGTATTCCGCGGGAAGATTTGCACGATAAGTTATCGGGGGCAGGCTTTATTCATGACTTTAGTTTGCCGAATATGCGCCATGCGCGGATGATTCGCTCTAAGCATGTTCAATCTGTAATCACGCAAGTAGATATTGAAAAAATCAAACAGCTAGCGGGAGTAGAGCAGGTAGTCCACAGCGGTAGTTTCTTAGCCATTGTTGGGAGTGATGAAGCCTTACTAGTTCTGGCGCAAGAAAAGGCACTAGCGCATGTAACGTGGCAGACGCCGCAATATGTGCAAGAGCAAACAGAAACTGAACCGATGATTATGGGCCTGAAGTGTGGTGATGAAATTGCTTACCAACAGGGCAGTGTACAAACGGCTGCAAAAACGATCAAGGCAAGATACTCCAGGCCATTTATTGCCCATGCATCTATTGGACCTGCTTGTGCGATTGCTACGCAACAGGATGGTATTTTGACTGTTTGGTCGCATACGCAAGGATCGCACCAGCTTAAAAATGCCATCGCGGTAGGATTACGTCAAGATGCAAGTACTATACAGGTAATTCATTTGCATGGAGCAGGATGTTATGGCCACAATAGTGCGGATGATGTGGCATTTGATGCGGCATTTATTGCCAAAATGACAGGCTTACCGATTCGAGTTCAGTGGAGTCGTGAGGAAGAATTATCAGCATCACCTTTTGGATCACCTGGAGTGACCGAATTTGAAGTGGGGTTGGATGAGACTGGCAAAATTGTTAATTGGCAATCTGAGGTTTGGTCACCAACACATATTCATCGGCCATCTTTTTCGGGTAAGATCAATCTCTTAGGTGCGTGGATGATTGACCCACCGCATCCCATCGACGAGACAAAAGATAACCCATTGCCACAAGGTGGTGGATTACGTAATGTCGTGACTTTATACAACGTAGACTACCAGCAAGTTAGACATCACATGATTCCACTTGCCCCTTTAAGAACTTCAGCAGTGCGGGGTTTAGGTGCATACTTAAATGTATTTGCCATGGAGTCTTTCATGGATGAAGTCGCGCTAGAAGTTGGTGAAGATAGTTTAGAGTTTAGGAAAAAGCATTTAACAGACTCAAGATCCATAGTCTTACTGGATCAATTAGCGAGGATGGCTAATTGGTCAACGCGCGATCAATTGCCTGAGGGTACGGGTTTAGGTATGGGTTTTGCGCGTTACAAAAACAGCGGTGCCTATTGTGGTGTGATGGTGCAATTGCGTGCAGAAGAAAAAATCTATATTGATCATGTATGGTCTGTCTGTGATGCCGGTGAAATCATTAATCCTGATGGTCTGATCAATCAAATTGAAGGCGGTATTATTCAATCGATTAGTTGGACTCTCAAAGAGATGGTCACATGGGATAAAGAGGGTGTCACATCTGCCACGTGGGACACTTATCCGATATTAAATTTTGATGAAGTTCCGCAAGTTGATGTGAAGCTACTTAATCAGCCTGGAAAGCCAAGTCTTGGTGGTGGGGAGGCTTCAGCAGGCCCAACAGCGGCAGCCATTGCGAATGCTTTAGTTCAAGCTTTGGGAATACGTGCACGGCATTTGCCATTAACCCCAGAACGTATTGCGCAGTTCATTGATTAAACATTGCGTGAAGTAAGTAATAAAAAACCCACTTTAATCAGTGGGTTTTTTTTGAACTCAGCAAAGAATTTACTGGTCGCCAGTATCAGGTTTTAAACCAGCAGCTTGAATACCAGCAACTGCACAAATTTCATCATTATCAGAAGTATCGCCAGTAACACCAACGGAGCCAATAATCTGATTTTGTGCATCACGGATTAATACGCCACCAGCAACGGGGACCATTTTTCCCTCTGACATCACATTGAGGGCGGTAATAAATGCAGGCATTTTTTCTGCGCGGCGAGCGATTTCACGACCACCAAAGCCCATCCCTAAAACACTCCAAGCTTTGCCGCGGGCAATATCTTCGCGCAATATACTGCAGTTATCTTCGCGCAACAGTGCTTTCATATGGCCACCAGCATCGAGAACGACAACCGTAAGAGGGTGAAACTTCATTTCGCGCCCTTTTTTGAGGGCGGTTTGGGCAATTAAAAGCGCTTGTTCTAAATTGACGTTTGACATGGAAATCCTTTAATAAGTTTTAAGAAACATGATCTGCTGCACTATGATATTTTCCTTTCCAGAAAAATAGCGGGACAGTATCTTCACTTGTATTGTATGAGTAACTGATGACACGACCAATAAAAATCAAATGGTCGCCACCATCAACATCGCGTTCATTTTTACAGATAAAGTGCCCGAGAGTATTTTCTAGAATCGGAATACCTTCTGGGCTGAGGTGATGAGCAATCCCTTTGAACTTATCTTCACTCGGTCTTGCAAAATGGTTGGAAATATCTTTTTGGCTTTCAGCTAAGATATTGACCACGAAATAGGGGGACTCTTTAAATGCTTGGTGGCTAGGTGCGCCTCGCACTTGAGACCAAAGGACCAAAGGTGGAGTTAAAGACACGGAATTAAATGAACTCACCGTTACGCCATAGAGCTGGCCTTGAGCATCTTTAGTGGTGATTACCGTTACCCCAGTGCCAAAATGACCCAAAGCATTTCTAAAGTCACGTTGATCAAATTCAGGGGCTTGTTCAGGGGTATCGTGTGTATTGCTAGTCGTAGTCATAGTTCAATCTCGAAATGTTTTAAACTATAGTAATCGCTTGATCATTAGATGTCAACCCAAAACAAAACGATAGATTTTTATAAAGTATTTGATTAAATTGTTGTTTTTAATAGGTTTAATTAATATTATTTGGAGGGCTAGTGAAAACCCTAGTGCCTACAGCAATTTTAAAAATTGCTATTTCCAGACCTTGTAAAATTTAATTGCATATATTAAAGTGATCGAGCGATCTCTTTAACAAGAGATTTACTGACAAACAAATAATGATAGGGTGAGGCAAAAATGACGAAAACAGCATATGTTCTTGAAGGTAAATTAGGTGCGCCAGTTCTGCTCGTGGCGAATTCATTAGCGGCCAATTACTCTATGTGGGATCCACAAATTGAGGAATGGAAAAAAGATTTCCAGGTCTTACGTTATAACTATCGTGGTCACGGTGGCACACCTTCGGTTGGGAATTTTGCCAGTGCACAAGATTTAGCTGATGACGTGAATGAATTATTAGACTCACTCAATATTACTCAAGTTCATATGGTTGGATTATCACTTGGGGCGATGTTAGGTTTATATTTTGCAGCCCATTACCCCAATAAAGTAAAAGCTTTAGCAGCTGCATGTTTTCGGCCATACCAAACTCCAGAATCCTTTGCGATGTGGGAAGCTCGTATTAAGGCGGTTGCTGATAATGGTATTGCTGGCATCGTTGCTGGTACAGCCGATCGTTGGTTAACGAAAGGCTTTCGACAGACGCATCCAGAAGTTGATCAGGCTTTACGCGTTATGATTGGCGCCAACGAACCCGATGGTTACATGGCTTGCGCGCATGCAGTGAAAGATTATGACCTCAGACCCTATGTCGGCCGCATTACTTGTCCTGTGCTTTTAATTGGTGGGCAATTTGATGGTGGAGCACCAGCCAGCGAGGTCAGTCAATTACGGAGTGTGATTCAAAATAGTGAATATGCTGAATTGCCTGGAGCGCATATTGCCAACTTGGAGTGTGCCTTTGAGTTCACGAAAACTGTGCAGCAATTTATGTTGGCACATTAATTAAGAGAGGAACTGATATGTCATTAAAGCCTGTAAATGTAGCGGTGATTGGCTATGGTTGGTGGGGTAAGATTATTACTGCCACCCTACAAGCAAGCCCATTACTGAATGTTGTTTTTGTGGTCGAGAGCGATGCTAAAGTTTTAGAAAGCGCTCAAGAAGCTGGAAAAATGATGAACTTTGCGGTGGGCAAAGATTTTTCTGAAGCTATTACACGGCCTGATGTGGAAGCGATTGTATTGTGCACTCCGCATCAATTTCACGCGGAGCAAATTCAGTTAGCGGCCAAAGCGGGTAAACATGTCTTTTGCGAAAAGCCATTGTGCTTAACTTTTCAAGATGCGCAAGCCGCAATTGCTGCATGTAATCAAGCTGGCGTTCAGTTAGGGATCGGGCATGAAAGACGTTTTGAGCCTGCTGTAATGACGATGCGCGAAGAAATTGCTAAAGGAACTTTAGGTGTTGTGCTGCAGATTGAAGCAAATTTTTCTCAGGATAAATTTTTTGCATTGCCGCCAGATAACTGGCGCCTTTCTAACAAATTTGCACCGGTTGGCCCATTAACGGCAACAGGAATTCATTTGGTCGATTTAGCGATTGCGATCCTAGGACCTGCAGAGTCTGTATGGGCGAGACTGGCAACACGCGGCAGTCAATTTGAAAATGGCGACACTTTAGGGATTATGTTGGCGTTTCCTGGCGGAGCCAATGCACTGATTAGTGCTATTCTAGCGACGCCATTTGATGGCCGGTTTTGTGTTTATGGATCGAAAGGTTGGATGGAGATTAGGGATAATACGCATCCTGAAAATCCAACAGGTTGGAATATCACCACACAATTACGTGGTGAGGAAAAGAAAACCCATTTCATGCCGCCAGCACCCACAGTACGTTCTAATTTAGAGGCTTTTGCCAATGGCATCCGTGGTGTTGCACCCTATCCAGTTTCTCAACAAGAGATGCTGGCTAATGTTGGAGCGTTAGAAGCAATCATGCGATCAGCAGCATCAAGGAAAATTGAAGAGATTCAAAAATTGTCTTCATGAAAACAAGTATTTATAACTGACTTTGTGATCAGTTAAAATACCCATATGGAGAAAAAAAGTACCTTGTCTGAAGAGTTAAGTATGGTCGAGAGTGAGGATGCAGCGGTCCAACCTCGTAAAAGAATGAAGCGTGAAGATCGCGATCGTGAGATTGCGGCTGCGGCGGTTGCTTTTTTTGCGGAAGTTGGATTTGATGGTGATACGCGTGAACTCGCTAGACGCTTAGGGGTCACTCAGTCTTTGATCTTTCGTTATTTTCCGAGCAAAGCGGCCCTGATAGAGCGGGTTTATCAAGAGGTCTATGTAGGTCGTTGGAATCCCTATTGGGAAACGATCATTGCAGATCGCAGCGTTCCCTTGCAAGATCGATTGATACGTTTATACAAGGATTATTCACGGGTTTCCTTAACGTATGATTGGGTCCGTATTTTTATGTTTTCTGGCTTAAAAGGGGAAGACATTAATACGCGGTATTTGAAGTTTTTAAAAAGCCGTATCTTAGAACCTATTGCTATTGAAATTCGGGCCGAGCTGGGTTTGCCAACTCCTGAGGAACTCCCTTTAAAGATAGCTGAAATTGAGCTTGCTTGGGGGATCAATTCAAGAATCTTTTATCTTGGTCAAAGAAAATGGATCTTTAATATGCCCTTAGAGATGGATATTGACACAATAATTGAATATACGATCATTACATATCTCTCAGGTGCAAGAACTGTCGTCCCAATGCTCATTAAGCAATATTAAGTGATTGATTTAATTGAGTTAAGATAATTATTCAATAAAATTATTGCATTTAAATTAAGATTAAAAGTTCGCTTCATTTAGGGTTTTTACCTATTGATGGAAGCCCTTTTACATCTTATAAATGATCAACTGATTACTTTTGTAAATAATATAATTATTTTTTATTACACGCTAACTCTTTGGAACTCGCTATGAAACTTAGTACCTTTATGATGCCTATTCATCCACCGGGCAGAAATCTGACTGAAACCTTTAATGAAGATCGTGAGGCCGTGATGTTGGCAGATCGATTAGGCTTTAGCGAGGCTTATGTTGGAGAGCACGTTACGGATGCGGCGGAAACAATTACCAACTCGATGATATTTTTATCGAGTTTGATTTACCACACCAAGCGTATTATGCTCGGCACTGGGACAATCAATTTACCGAATTCACATCCTGCAGCGATTGCTGCCCAAGCAGCCATGATGGATCATATGCTCGAAGGGCGTTTCATTATGGGGATTAGTCCTGGTGGACTAATGTCTGATGCAGAAGTATTTGGCAATTACAAAACTGATCGTAATGCGATGTTTGTAGAGAGCATTAACACCATCTTAAAAATTTGGGACGGAGAAGCACCTTACAATATTGAAGGCGAATATTGGAAAATCACTACAGAAAATACGATGATTCCTGCGATTGGTCAGGGATACATCATGAAGCCATTTCAAAAGCCGCATCCATTGATTGTTGGAACCGCTGTCGCTCCATTTTCTAAGGGTGTAACAGAGATGGCTAAACGTGGATGGCAACCTATTTCAGCGAACTTCTTAATGCCTGAATGGGTAAAAACACACTGGCCAAAATATGCTGAAGGTCGTGAATCGATTGGGGCAGTGCCACATGCAAGCGAATGGCGTGTTGCTAAGAGTATTTTTGTAGCGGATGATGAGCAGACTGCCCAGAGTTATGGTCGTGGTGAAGATGGCCCTTACTACGCGTATTTCAAATCACTCAGCACCAAGCTTGTAAATGGTGGGCGGAGTAACTTGTTTAAGGTAGATCCCAATATGCCAGATTCAGACGTTACGCCTGAGTTTGTGACGAATCGACTCGTTCTTGCTGGAAATGTTAATTCAGTGGTAGATCAGTTACTCAAGTTCCGTGAAGAAGTAGGTGATTTTGGAAACTTACTGTATGCCTGCCATGACTGGAAAAACATTCCTCTAGCCAAACGTTCGATGGAACTGATGGCGAAAGAAGTAATGCCCCGCGTCAACGAAGCGATTGGTCAAACGCAGGACAATCCAGTAGTGATGGAGTAGGTTTACTGAGTAAACAATTCATGAGCGATTTGCAACAACTGTAAATCGCTCCCTTTAGCGCCCAGTATTGAAATACCTAGTGGTGCCTCTTGATAGGTACACAAGGGCAGATTAACTTGCGGCGCTCCCGTCAACCCGGAAATACACAGTAGTGCAAAGCATTGTTTGCGATAGGTTTCGAGCTCAGCCATTGGGGCATCATGCAGAGGTGCAATACCAGCGACTGTTGGTAAAACTAAGACAGTACCGGGTTGTAACAAGGTTTGCATTTTTTGCTGAATTTCAAGCCATCTTTTTTGTGCATGGGTCTGTTGATCGAGCGTTAGATTTTGGGCCATTTCAAAACGCGCTTTAATGGGGGGGCTTAAAGCATCCCAATGAGCGCTGACCCAAGAACCAAGATTGCGCCATACTTCAGTGCCTTGTAATATTCTGAATTGATCGGCCCATTCAATCAGTGAATCCTCTCCAATTGAAATCTCGCTGAATTGACCAAACTTAGAAAAATGCTTTCTGAGTGCATCGGCAATACTCGGATCAATCACCTCAAAAGCCTCTTGCAGGTAAACGAACTTTGGGCTTCCAGGGGGCGTGCTTAGTCCATGCGAATTTTTGGGAAGTAACAGTTGACCTATTTTTTGTAACAGAGCAGCTTCTTTTGTAAACCAACCAAAAGTATCGAAACTCGGTGCTAAAGCACACGCATTGTCCAGGGAAATAATGCCATGGGTTGGACGAATACCAAATAGGCCACAAAAAGAAGCTGGAGCACGGATCGATCCACCCGTATCGGAACCAATAGCAAAATCAACTAAATCTGCAGACACGGCCGCAGCAGAACCACTGGAAGAGCCACCGGTCATGCGTTTTGGACTAGCACTATTGATTGGATTACCGTAGTGAAAATTATTACCGAAGAGGTTATAGGTGAGTTCATCACAATGTGATTTGCCGACTAGAGATGCGCCTGCACTTAAAAGATGAGACACGGCAGAATTCGTGTGGGATGCCAAGGCATGGGTACTTTTCCAGGTAGGATTGCCAAAGCCAGTGGCAAAACCTGCCACATCATAGATATCTTTGACCACAAATGACAAGGGGGAGAGTTTACCAGATGGATTACCAGCTAAGCGGCAAGAGGGGTCAATCAAAGCGCCAACATGATCTTGAATGTGTTGCATAGTAAGCATTTTCTCTATAAAAATTTAATTATCCAACAATTGATGAGACGAGATGAACAAACTACATAAGTAGTTGATACGTAGAAGTCAGGTGAGTACAAGTGAGTAAAATAAGCGCTATGCATATGAATAAACACTATTTTTTTCCGTCACTCATCCATTCTAAAGAGGCCTACAAATTTTAGCCGTAGCACCGATGATGGATTGGACGGATCGGCATTGTCGATCTTTTCATCGCATGCTCACTCAGCAAACCCATCTTTATACGGAGATGATTAATGCCGGAGCGATTATCTATGGTGATGATAGACGGCATTTAGATTTTGATGAGGAGCAACAGTATGTTGTTCTCCAATTAGGTGGTAGTGATCCCGCAGACTTAGCAAAGGCTGCAAAAAAGGCGCAGGCTTGGGGCTATGATCAAATTGATCTTAATTGTGGTTGCCCCTCAGAGCGGGTACAAAGGGGTTCATTTGGTGCTTGTTTAATGGCTGAGCCTGCACTTGTTGCAGATTGTGTTCGGGCTATGAAAGATGTTGTTGATATACCGATCTCTGTTAAACATCGTTTAGGTCTTGATGCCATGAATCCTGATGTAGAGCAGGATTATCAATTTGTGCTCGACTTTATGACGAGTGTTGCCCAAGCAGGGGCAAGTCAATTAACTATTCACGCTAGAAATGCAGTACTTAAGGGTTTATCGCCCAAAGAAAATCGCTCGGTACCGCCTTTGCGTTACGACGTGGCAAAAAAGTTGCGGGGTGATTTGCAAAGGCATTTCCCGCAAACAATGGTGTTTTTAAATGGTGGTCTGGATAGCAATCCAGCCATTGCGCAATATTGGAATGCGTTTGATGGTTTGATGATTGGCCGTGCGGCGTATCATATTCCAGCGATGATGCTCGGTTGGGATGAAATGATCGCATCTGAGGGGCAACAGTTCGGTTATTTTCTCAATGATCAAACTTGGCTGAAGATTCAAGCAAAAATTATTAGCTATACGCAAAATTGGTTAGAGCAATGTCAAGTGCGTGGGGAACCATTTTATTTGGCTGCAATCACACGCCATATCCTAGGCTTAGCACACGGCATAGGCGGTGCACGTTTATGGCGTCAGCAACTCTCGGACCATCGTTTATTGTCACAGGTTAAAACGCACGCCGATATTGAGCACTTTTTTACTCAAGCTGGTCAAGTGCTGCGTATATTTTCTGAAGAAAAAGATGAGGATATGATGCACTGGCAAGACGAGTCATAAAATGTCATTGCACATGTATAAAATTTTTGTATTGATAGATCAATGAGAAGGTAAAGAAACGATGATTAAAGCACTTGTACTCAATAAAGAGCCAGAATTTTCCGCAACAATTGAGAATATTGATGAGGCGACTTTACCGCAAACTGACATTGCGTTAGAGGTCCAATATTCCACATTAAACTTTAAAGATGGCTTAGCTATTACTAATAAAGGGCCTGTTGTGCGTCAATGGCCGATGATTCCGGGTATTGATGGCTCAGGTCGTATATTGCAGTCAAGCCATCCACAGTGGCAAGTTGGTGACCTTGTTATCCATAATGGCTGGGGTGTTGGTGAGACCCATTGGGGGTGTCTTGCTCAGAGGGCGCATTTAAAAAGTGAATGGTTAGTGAAATTGCCGGCGGCATTTACGCCTAGGCAAGCAATGGCGATTGGCACGGCAGGGTACACGGCGATGTTATGTGTGATGGCTATTGAACAAGGCGGCGCCAAACCAGGCCAAGGTGAAGTCGTAGTGACAGGCGCGACCGGTGGTGTAGGTAGTATTGCCATTGCACTCTTAAGTCGTCTCGGATTTAATGTCGTAGCTGTGACGGGTAAATTGGTGCAGGAGGCATATTTAAAAACCTTAGGGGCGAGTCGCGTGATCGATCGTCAAGAATTCATGGCTGCAGGTAAGCCACTTCAAAAAGAACGTTGGGCAGCAGCGATTGATACGGCGGGATCGCACACTCTAGCTAATCTCTGTGCGCAAATGCAATACGGGGCACCGATTGCTGCATGTGGACTTGCCCAAGGGGCCGATTTATCTTTGACCGTGATGCCATTTATATTACGGGGTGTGCAACTTTTGGGTATAGATTCTGTGATGGCGCCGATTGCAAAACGACAGACCGCATGGGACCGTTTAGCGCGTGATTTAGAGCTTAGCAAACTAGAGTCGATGATTCAGGAAATTAGTCTAGAGCAGGTGACACAATATGCCGCCGAATTGATGGCTGGACAGGTCACAGGACGCATTGTTGTAAAAATCTAATAATTTTTATCCAGGATTAAAAGGGTAATTCCGGGATTACCTTGCATATCTTTAGTAATTGCATTTTTAAGTCCTGGATAGATATTTAACATTTCTTGGTAATCAGGTAGGTGGGGTAAAAGCATTTCACCGAAGTACACTGCAATAATGGCATCGCCCCAGCGGCCGTAATCCATAGCGAGACGAAATTCACGACGAATATTACCCCCACGACCTGAAGATCCATGACCATGAATGACTTTGCATGCGCGCAGTCCCTTGCCACGCAATTTTTCTAGATGATCATGAAACCGTTCTAAGGCTTCATCTACAAGGGGCATATTAGACTTAAGATTAATACTTTGACATTTCCAGCGAGAATCTGAATCGATCATCGTTTCTAGTGAGCCGCAGAATGGACAATTTGGTGCCAATAAATTTCTGGGGTTTCCACAATCCGAGCAGACTGCAAGAGGGCTTTTCATCGCGATAAAAGGGATAATATAAAAGTGTAAGAATTGTTAGTTATATTAATACCTAAACATCATCAGAGGGAGAAACTTTCATGTTTAAAAAAAACCATGTGATCATTATTGGTGCAGTCAGTTTATTAATCGGCTGCTCTAATATGGGTTCCAATTACTCCCCAATTATTGATAAAAAGGGTATAGATGAAGCCCAATACGAGCGGGACTTGGCAGAATGTCAAAATCTTTCTACGGAAGCTCAGGGTGCTGGTGCCGATGGTGCAAAAAAAGCAGCTGGTGGCGCGGTAGTTGGTGCTTTAATAGGCCTTGTTGGGGGTTCTAATAGCACTGGTATTGCCCAAGCTGCGGGGGTAGGTGGTGTGATTGGTGGTGCTTCAGGTTTGTATTCCGGAAATGCTGAAAAACAAAATATCATTCGCCGCTGTTTGTCGGGTCGTGGATACCGCGTACTGAACTGAGATCAATTGGAAATTAAGTACGCATCCAAATTTTATGGCAGTATATTCTGATGCGTAATGTTTTCATCCTTTGCACAACAACCATTTACCTATCGGGGTGCGCAGCCGCGCCATTTTTAAGTTCAACGTTTTCCTTTGTGACGACATCTACTTTCGTACAAACGACAGCGATCAATGGTGTGAGTTACACCACAACGGGTAAAGGCGTCACTGAGCATGTGGTTTCTGGAGTTGCAGATCAAGACTGTAAGCTCTACAACGTCATTGATGGCAAGCAAATCTGTCAAGACTATCAACTCGAAAAAATACCACAACGTGATTTAACGACACGTTACACCACAGGTGTTCCCAGTTCAGTGGAAGATGTGATTGAACTCCATACCAAGCAATAAGCATTTGGGTTAACGATAAAAATCCATCCACTTCAGGCCTTCTGAAGTCCCTTTGAGTGGTTTATATTCGCAGCCGACGGTACCTTCGTAGCCTAATGAAACAAGTAAGGGTAAAAGATATTGGTAATTGACTTCGCCCACGTCAGGTTCATGCCGACTTGGAACTCCGGCAATTTGGATGTGACCTATATAGGGGAGATTTTGCCTCAGGTGATTTTCTAAGTTACCTTCCATGAGTTGGGCATGAAAGAAGTCCATCATCAGTTTTACATTGGGTAAAAGAAGTTCTTGAATGATTTGGATTGCTTGGGCCTGATAATTTAAAAAATAGCCTGGCATCGTGATGGTATTGATAGGTTCAATCACAATGTCAATATTGTAGGGCTCACAAGCAATGGCAGCTTGTTCAATGCGCTTTAGATAAAATGCGCGTAACTCCTGCGCAGAATAGCCCTCTGGAATGATGCCTGCCATGAGGTGCAGGTTTGGGCAATCCATTGCTTGAGCATATTCAATGGCTAAAGCTAGACCATCATCAAATTCCTTTTGACGATCAGGCAATATGGCTATGCCTCTTTCACCTGCTTGATAATCTCCAGGGGGTAAATTAAAGAGTTGTAGTTTAAGTCCATGCTTGGTCAGTTGATCAACAATTGTCTGAGCTGGATAGGTATAAGGGAATAAAAATTCTACATATTCAAAGCCATCGGCGGCGGCAAGACCAAACCGATCAATAAAGTCGACCTCTTGGTACATCATCGTTAAATTAGCTGAAAAGGTTGGCATATGTAGTATTTTTTCTTTATGTGAACTTATTTGTTGTTAGATTTCTTAGCTTGGTCTCGAAATTCCCACGGCGGTATGGGTCGATCCTGAATCCATAGACCTTTTTTGTTCTGGCGTGCAAGTTCTTCAGCTCGTGCATAGCGACTAGCCTCTTCAGCAGGTTGCGTTTTGGCATATTTTTTATAATGCCATGCGACACCTTGGGAAATTAAAAATTCATTAACATCCTCATCCCCAATTTTGATGATACCTAATGACCTGCCATACTTATCTTTGCCACGAACTTCTACTTTGACATTTTGTGAAAATACTTTGTCGCTCAACTCTTTTTTTGCACGGTTACCAAATGCTTGTGATTTTTCTGGACAATCAATACCCGTCAAACGGATTTTAATTTGCTCTCGTTGTTCGTTGAGTAAGGTGATTGTATCGCCATCTGAAACACCAATGACCTTGCCAGTGATGATTTCTTGAGTAATTAAAGCATGAGCTTGTAAAATGATGAAAGAGCTTAAAAAGCTCAAACAAATCAAAATCACGTATTTCTTAAGATAGGCCATTTTTCTCGCGTTTAAATTTGTTTAAAAGACAAACAAACTTATTTATGGTTAAAGGTCTAAAAATTATTTTTTTATTCTAACCTATTTAAACTACATCGCTCCATGTAGCATGTTTTCATCATCGGAGGCATCTACAATTCTTGGATTCAGGAGATGGCAATGATCATTCAAAGCCCCTTGAATAATTTGCAGAAATTGGTCTGATCAAACACCTATGGCTTTTAGGCCATTGGGTAAGCCGAGGCGTTGATTCATCGCTGTGATTCCAGCCGCAACATCATCCGCAGAAGTCAAGCCGATAGCCTTGACTATTCTTAAAATTCTATTTTCTGCAATCACTAACGTTGCTAACTGGCAAACAGTGGGACAACTTTTGATGTGATTTGAGTACACCACCCTCGATAGTGGCATAAGTTTTAAGAGTACCAGGATGCTAGGCGAGAATTGCAACTTCTTTAGCACAATCTATGGGTGAGCCTTTGCCAATAGCAATTAAACCAACGCATTCGTTCTCTGTATAAATTTGGGCGACTTGTCTGACAGATAACTTTGTGGAATTTAAAGGGGTTTGATCAAATTTAAAATATCGTAAATCTTGCATTTGGGTAAGCTTTAGCCAAGATGCCTGCTGCTACAGGCCACGATCCGTAATGAATAAAGGTCTCTGTATGCCGAGATTCTTACATTCCCCACAGAGTTATTGAAGTGCGTTAAATTCAATATGGATCTGAACCAGGTAATGGATGGTAGACCTATGTAAATAACCCAATCAAAAGGTGAGATTTGTCATATATTTTTGATATTATCAGCTTGTCTAGTTTCTATATTTTTAAAAATCTAGAACTATTCATCATTACAACTACAAATCTATAAGTTTATATTGTGCAATCTTTTGAAATCGATTTATACATTCAAGGCGAAAAGTTTAAGCAAGCGAGGGAGTCGCAGTCTTTATCACGTAAAAGTTTGGCACAAAAAGCCTGTTGTTCTGTTCTTCAGATAGAAGAAATTGAAGAAGGCGGTAAATCGGCTTTTTATATGGAAAGCCAAAAACTCAATACTGCAAAAAAATTAGCCAACATACTCGGATTAAATCAGGATCAAGCTTTTTTAGGTGCAGTCCCTGAACTCAAATCGGCATTAAATTTAGACGATTTTCAAAATGAGAAAAAAATCTCAAGGTCCAGTCAATTTTCATTCAGTAGTTCCTTCGGACTGGTAGCAATACTCACCCTTTTAGGCAGCTACGGGGTTTATGAATATCTTGCTCCTGATCAAAATTTATATGCGATTATTAACAGTTCTTCTAATGCAAGTGTTAAAACTGATTTAGACACACCAAAAGAAAAAAATGATCAAGTAATAGCTAAAGAACCAGAAGTGCTTATCCAAACTAATGATCCATGTTCAATTCAGACGCAAAATTCAACTACCTTTGTTCCTACTACAGCGAATTTTGCCGGTAACTTTATCGTCTTTACGAGTAAAACTTTGCAAACGATTTGCTTAGTAGATGGCCTTGGTAAATCCCAAAAGGTAGAGATTACTCCTGGTCAAAATAAAGTAGTTAATGGTGTAGGACCATTTAAAATTTTGGGTTATCAATTGCAAGCGGTAGATACTTATTATCAAGGTTGGAAAGTGATTAATGTGGCGTTAAATACACAAAGTATCGAACTCAAAGAATTACCGATGCACATTCGTACAGAGCCGGCCAAAACGATTGTTGTGAGTAAACCCGCTGACATTAAAGATCTTGAAACAAGTTCAGGAAATACTCTAACAGCCGCTAAGTTGAATGCCAATATGGATAACACTAACCCTGCTGTCATTAATGATGCTAAATTTACTTACAGTCCTGTGAGTTCAAACGAGGATTAATATCAAGCCCTAGTTTGTTCAAGGTTTTTTTCTTTTGGTTTATCATCTTGTGAAGAAAATACAAAAATACGAAAGGTGACGAACTGATGAATTATGTTTTTGCTCCAGAAGATATTCCAAGTGTGCCTGTCAGAGGCTCACAATCGCATTATGCAGTTTCAAGAATTTTCTGTGTGGGGAGAAACTATGCAGCACATGCCCGAGAAATGGGCTTTGATCCAGATCGCGAACCCCCTTTCTATTTTACAAAACCTGCTAATGCGCTTGTATTATCAGGGGCAACAATTCCTTATGCATTGGGAACCAAAAATTTACATTACGAGATGGAGTTGGTAATTGCCATTAGCAAGCCGGCTTTTCGAGTTTCTGTTGAAAATGCTCAAGATCATATTTATGGCTATGCATGTGGTTTAGATATGACAAGACGTGATTTACAGATTAAAAGTCGTGAGATAGGGCGTCCATGGGATTTTGGTAAAGCCTTTGAGGATTCTGCAGTGATAACACCTTTAGTTCCAAAATCGGAGATTGGTTTACTCAACGCTGGAAATATTGACTTTACGGTGAATGGTCAGATTAAACAAAAAGCTGATTTAAAGGATATGATTTGGTCCGTCGCAGAAATTATTTCAAACTTATCAGAGTACTATCATCTCAATACAGGTGATTTAATTTATACAGGAACTCCAGAAGGTGTTGGTCCTGTGGTGTCAGGCGATCATTTAGTCGGTACGATTGATGGTTTAGGCACACTTGAACTCCACATTGGACCACAACAATAATAACTTCAATACATTAATGATAAATAAAATTGTAAATACGATGTCCGATGCATTCGCCGGACTGCATGATGGTGCCACCATTATGATTGGTGGTTTTGGAGGTTCAGGTATACCCCATGATTTGATTGATTGCTTGGTAGAGCAAGACGCTAAAGAGCTTGTCATTATTACGAATAATGCGGGGAGTGGGGAAACTGGAATTGCTGCATTATTGAAAGCACGTCGGGTGCGTAAAATTGTTTGTTCTTATCCCCGTATGGCTGATTCGCATCATTTCGAGACTTTGTACCGCTCTGGCCAGATTGAACTAGAGTTAGTTCCTCAGGGTAATTTAGTAGAACGGATAAGGGCCCAAGGAGCTGGTATTGGCGGTTTCTTTACCCAAACATCTTATGGAACCTTACTCGCAAAGGGCAAAGAAACCCGTTTGATTAATGGTAAAAATTATGTGTTGGAAACGCCATTAGCCGCAGATTTTGCTTTGATTCGGGCATTACGGGCTGATCGTTTTGGTAATTTGGTCTACCGAAAAGCAGCGCGTAATTATGGCCCTGTCATGGCTATGGCAGCAAAGACAACGATTGCACAAGTCAGCGAGGTCGTAGAAGTGGGTGATATGGATCCTGAAATTGTGGTGACTCCAGGAATTTTTGTAAAGCATGTTGCACATGTGGGGGAGAAATAATGAGTCACGGTTCATTAAAGCCAATTACTAGAAATGAAATTGCCCAAAAAATTGCTCTGCATATTGTTGAAGGTGCCTACGTTAATTTAGGAATTGGCATGCCAACTTTAGTAGCCAATTATTTGCCTCAAGACAAAGATATATTTTTACATTCCGAAAATGGTATTTTGGGGATGGGACCATCTCCTGAGAAAGGTCAAGAGGACTGGGATTTAATTAATGCTGGAAAACAGCCTGTTACCCTTCTTCCAGGTGGATCTTTTTTTAGTCAATCTGATTCTTTTGCAATGATGCGTGGTGGGCATTTAGATATTTGTGTTTTAGGCGCCTTTCAGGTCTCCCAGGCAGGTGATTTGGCCAGCTGGCATACCGGAGAGGCTGACGCTATTCCAGCGGTTGGTGGTGCTATGGACCTTGCTGTTGGTGCAAAAAAAACCTTTGTCATGATGGAGCATCTCACTAAAGGGGGCGAGAGCAAATTGGTAGAGACATGTACTTATCCCTTAACTGGAATAGCGTGCGTGGCCATGGTCTTTACAGACTTGGGTATTTTTGAAATTACTCCTGCTGGTTTTTTAGTCAAAGAATTGTTTAACGGCATGCGTATTGAAGATGTGCAAGCAGTAACAAAAGCACAATTAATCTAAGGAGTAGACATGTCCAAGCCAATCGCTACGGCGTATATTTGTGATGCAATTCGTACGCCAATTGGACGTTATGGCGGCGTTTTATCTAGCATTCGAACAGATGATTTGGGTGCAATCCCCATCAAAGCTCTTATGAGTCGAAATCCCACAGTGGATTGGACTCAACTCGATGAGGTTGTTTTTGGTAATGCCAATCAAGCTGGTGAGGATAACCGTAATGTAGCCCATATGAGCTCTTTGCTAGCGGGCCTACCTATTGAAGTACCTGGTTCGACGGTTAATCGTTTATGCGGCTCAGGGATGGATGCCATTGGAGTTGTCTCCCGTGCAATTGCGAGTGGTCAGATTCAAATAGCAATTGCGGGAGGAGTTGAGAGTATGAGCCGTGCCCCTTTTGTAATGCCAAAAGCCGAGTCAGCTTTTTCAAGAAGTAATGCAGTCTATGACACAACGATTGGTTGGCGTTTTATTAATCCTTTAATGAAACAAATGTACGGGGTAGATTCCATGCCGGAGACGGCCCAGAACGTAGCTGACGACTTTGGTGTTTCACGGGCGGATCAAGATGCATTTGCCTTGAGAAGTCAAGAAAAGGCTTTGATTGCCCAAAATAGTGGGCGTTTGGGTAAAGAGATTGTGCCTGTGCATTTAACTTCGAAAAAAGGCGAGGTGTCGACGATTCTTTTGGATGAGCATCCAAGGTCTACGACTATAGAAGCTTTACAAAAACTTAAGCCGATTGTCCGCCCTGATGGTAGTGTCACAGCGGGTAATTCATCGGGTGTTAATGATGGAGCCTGTGCATTGCTGATTGCGTCCGAGGCTGCGCTTAGTACTTATCAATTAAAACCTCGGGCAAAAATCCTGGGTATGGCCACTGCAGGTGTTGCGCCTAGAATCATGGGTATTGGTCCGGCACCGGCAAGTAAAAAACTTCTAGCACAATTGGGTTTAAGCATTGAGCAGATGGACGTGATTGAACTTAATGAAGCTTTTGCAGCTCAAGGTCTTGCGACACTTCGTGAGTTGGGAGTTGCAGATGATGATCAACGTGTCAACCCAAATGGGGGGGCAATTGCTTTGGGTCACCCTTTAGGAATGAGTGGAGCTAGACTAGTGACCACAGCTTTACATGAATTGGAACAAAAAAATGGACGTTATGCACTTTGTACGATGTGCATCGGGGTTGGTCAAGGTATCGCCATGATCATAGAACGTGTATAGAATTTTTAAAACGGTTTGATGAAAAATCTTGATTCAAGCGCAATTGTTGATGAAGTGATCCGTACGAGAAAATCTGTGCGGTCTTTTTTACCGACACCGATTCCTCACGGGACAATTCTTGACATGATAGAGGTCGCAAGCAGAGCTCCTTCTGGATCAAATATCCAGCCTTGGAAAGTCTATGTTTTGGAAGGTGATGCCAAACAACGATTAACGCTGGCGGTACTAGATGTATTTAACGATCCTGCCGCACGCGCTTTGCATCGCCCTGAGTATATTTATTACCCAAAGAATTGGGTGGAGCCGTTTTTATCAAGGCGTCGTAAGGTAGGCTTTGATTTGTATAAATTAGTGGGTATCGGACGCGGAGAAAGTCAAAAAATGCATGAGCAGCATGCAAAAAACTTTGATTTTTTTGGGGCCCCAGTAGTCCTCTTTTTTTCTATACCTAGAATGATGGAGCAGGGTAGTTGGTTAGATTATGGGATGTTTTTACAAAATATCTTAATTGCAGCTAATGCGCGCGGGATTGGTTCATGCCCGCAAGCAGCATTTATTTCCTATCATAAAATTGTGGCTCAGCATCTTAGTTTTTCTGAAGATGAGCAATTGGTTTGTTGTATCTCTTTAGGATATGAAAATACGACTGCTCCTGAAAATCAGTTGATCACGGAGAGAACGCCCGTGAATGAGTTTGTACATTTTATTAAGTCTTAAAAGTTTTCTTTTTTAAAGCTTGCTCATCAAGACTTTTTAAGATTGCCATTTTTTCTTTAATTTGTATTTCCAAACCACGATCTGTTGGCGTATACCACTCAGGGATGGTTAGTCCTGTTGGTAGATAAGACTCAGCTGCTGCATAGCCTTGCGGTTCATCATGGGCATAGCGATAATCTTGACCATAGCCCATTTGTTGCATCAACTGCGTTGGTGCATTTCTGAGGTGGAGAGGTACATCACGACTAGTATCGGAAGCAACAAAAGCGCGAGCCCTATTAAAGGCTTGATAAGCAGCATTACTTTTGGCGGCAATGGATAAATAAATAACGGCCTCACCTAATGCGAGCTCTCCTTCGGGTGATCCTAAACGTTCATAGGTTTGTACTGCGTCAAGCGTGATTTGTAGTGCTCGAGGATCCGCTAAACCAATATCTTCCCAGGCCATACGAATAAGGCGACGACCAAGACAAACGGGGTCAGCACCGCCATCTAAGATGCGACAGAGCCAATATAATGCGGCATCAGGATGAGAGCCACGCACTGATTTATGCAGAGCGGAAATCTGATCATAAAAATGTTCGCCATATTTATCGAATCTTCTGTTGCGTGTTTGAAGTAGTTTTTCAACAAGACTTTGTTGGATCTCGTATTTCTCATTAGAGAGTTGGCTACTCAGTGCTTGATCGATGATATTTAAAAATCTTCTAGCATCCCCATCAGCATAATTAGCTAAGGTCAAGAAGGCTTCGTCTGTAATCTCTAAGGAATGCTTGGTGATTTCTGGAATGCGATTGAGTAACTGCTTGAGATCTTTAGATTCGAGAGGTTTTAATAAATAGGTCTGTGCACGAGAGAGTAAGGCTGAATTCACTTCAAAGGAAGGGTTTTCGGTAGTGGCACCAATAAAAGTTAAAAGTCCTGACTCCACAAAGGGAAGCAGGGCATCTTGTTGACTTTTATTAAAGCGATGAATTTCGTCAACAAACAAAATCGTTTTTTTCCCTAAACGATGAAAATCTTCTGCCTGCTCAACCGCTGACCGAATATCCTTCACGCCGGCTAGTACCGCAGATAGGGCGATATAATGATAATCAAAAGATTGGGCTATTAAGCGTGCAAGGCTCGTTTTTCCTACTCCTGGAGGCCCCCATAAGATCATGGAGTGGATTTTCTTGGAAGAAAGAGCTATGTATAAAGAGGTATCACGTCCTAAAATATGCTCTTGACCGACAAAGTCCTCAATTTTTTGGGGGCGCAAGAGTTCCGCCAAAGGTTTTTGAGGCCAAATATTGATTGCATCAACTGCCGGATTAGCAGACATAGTTGAGAATGGAGTCCATTTTTAAATTACAGGATAATATCCGTATGAATACATTATCCACAATCGTCCCAGCGCAATCACATCCTGGCTATATATTGACAATTATTTGTCCTGATCGACCAGGGATTGTTTATGCGGTGAGTCAGTTTCTATTTGAACACCATTGCAACATCATAGACTCCGCACAGTTTACCGATCACTTTTCGGGAGGTTTTTTTATGCGAATCCATTTTGAAGAGTTTGAAAAAGTACTTTCATTAAAAGACTTAGAGGATGAATTTTTAGGAATTATCAATCGTTTTCAGATGGCTGCGAATTTTTATAATTTGTTGCATCGGCCAAAAGTATTGATCATGGTTTCCAAGTATGGACACTGTTTAAATGATCTTTTGTTTCGGACACAATCAGGCAGTTTGCCAATTGAAATAGCAGGAATTGGATCGAACCATCACGATTATTATGATCTGGCCACCAGCTATCAAATCCCGTACCATTATTTTCCTATTTCAAGTGCTCAGGATGAGCGTAAGTGCGAAGAGGAAGATCGCTTACTGGATTTAATTGCACAAGAGAAAATTCAGCTAGTTGTCTTAGCGCGTTACATGCAAGTCTTGTCACCGCGAGTATGTGAAGCTTTAGCGGGGAAAGTCATTAATATTCATCATTCTTTTTTGCCAAGCTTTAAGGGGGCAAAACCCTATGCTCAGGCACACCAGCGCGGTGTTAAATTAATCGGGGCAACGGCGCATTACGTCACTACGGATCTTGACGAAGGACCCATTATTGAACAAGAAGTATCTAGGGTTAATCATGCGCTGAATCCTGATCAATTAGCAGCTCTTGGCAGAGATGTTGAATCGATGGTCCTTGCACGCGCGGTGAGTTGGCATGCTGAACACCGTATCTTACTCAATGGTAAAAGTACGGTGATTTTTCAATAAAGAGATTTAAGGTCTAGATGGCTTTGATAATTCGATCTTAGCGATCGCTGCGCGGTGAACTTCATCAGGACCATCGGCCAAGCGTAGAATACGTTGCCAAGCATAGTGGTACGCAAGCTCAAAGTCTTGGCTAACGCCTGCACCACCATGTGCTTGAATCGCCCAGTCAATGATTTTGGCAGCCATATTCGGAGCAACTACCTTAATCATTGCAATTTCAGCTTTAGCAACTTTATTCCCAGCAACGTCCATGGTGTGGGCAGCTTTAAGAGTTAAGAGGCGCGCTTGATCGATCATGCATCTTGACTCAGCAATACGCTCATGCCACACACCTTGCTCTGCAAGCGTTTTACCGAAGGCGGTACGTTCTTTTAAACGTTTACACATAGACTCTAAAGCACGCTCAGCAGCGCCAATAGAGCGCATGCAGTGATGGATTCGGCCTGGCCCTAGGCGGCCTTGGGCGATTTCAAAACCACGACCTTCACCAAGAAGTATATTACTGGCTGGCACACGTACTTGATCAAGAATAACTTCCATATGTCCATGGGGGGCGTCATCATAGCCAAAAATAGACAGTGAACGAAGTACTTTGATCCCTGGAGTATTTGCAGGCACCAGGATCATCGATTGTTGAGAATGTCGTGGAGCATCAGGGTCAGTTTTACCCATCAGGATATAGATGGCGCACCTTGGATCACCAGCACCAGAGGACCACCACTTACGACCATTGATAATGTAATGATCACCATCGCGTTGGATACTACATTGAATGTTTGTGGCATCACTTGAAGCAACTTCAGGTTCAGTCATTAAAAAAGTGGAACGAATCTCGCCGCGCAAAAGGGGTTCAAGCCAAGTATCTTTTTGGGCATCGGTACCATATCGCTCAATCGTTTCCATATTGCCGGTATCTGGAGCATTACAATTAAAGACCTCAGGGGCAATATGAGAGCGCCCCATGATCTCACACAAAGGCGCATACTCAAGATTATTGAGACCTTGTGGAGCACGGGCAGATCGCGGTAAAAAAAGATTCCATAGTCCTGCTGCTTGTGCCTTAGGTTTTAAGGTCTCAATTAATTTAGTAGGTATCCAAGCATTACCTGCTTGACGGTTGGCAGAAATCTCTGCATAAAATTGATGTTCATTTGGATAAATATGATCTTCCATAAAACTTAAAAGTCGTTGTCTTAAGTCTTCTACTTTGCTTGAATATGTAAAATCCACAAAATCCCCCTAATATCAATTGAATAATTGTAAACTGAATGTAAGTTTAAACGGCACATGGATGTATTACTGCAAGTTTTGAAAAACGTTGGTATACATACAATTAATTTAAATATATTATTATTCAAACATGTTAATCATCTTATCTCCAGCAAAGACTTTAGATTTTGATGAATTCAAATTGTCTTTGCCAAGTACCTTACCTCAGTTTATCCCTCAGGCGAGTCAATTAATCAGTGAATTAAAAAAGTACTCTACACAAGATATTGCTTCTTTGATGACCTTGTCCGATAAGCTCGCCGCATTGAATGTCACGCGATATGCCACTTGGAGTAAAAACTTTACTGAGAAAAATAGTAAAGCCGCATTATTTGCATTTAATGGTGATGTGTATGAGGGCCTAGATGCAAGTTCACTTTCAAAAAAACAAGTAGAGTTTGCGCAAGGGCATTTAAGAATCTTATCTGGACTCTATGGTGTACTTAAGCCATTAGATCTTATGCAAGCTTATCGATTAGAGATGGGAACGCGTTTAAAGACATCTCAAGCAAAGGACTTATACGCTTTTTGGAATAAGAATGTCACGCAAGCGATTCGGGCAGAGCTTGCCGAGAAGAAAAAACCCTTTCTTCTGAACCTAGCTTCTGATGAATACTTTAAAGTAATTGATATCAAAGCTTTGGAGTATCCGGTTATATCGCCAGTATTTCAGGATGAAAAAGACGGTAAATTTAAGATTATTTCTTTTTACGCCAAACGAGCTCGGGGTTTGATGGCTCGATATGTTATTCAAAATTCGATACAAGATCCAAAGAAATTAGAAGGCTTTAATCTTGAAGGATACCAATATGTTGCAGAACTATCTCACACCCATCAGCCCGTATTTCAAAGAAAACAGCGTGCATAATGCCAATTTCAAAATCTATTCCTAAATCACTACATACTTCGCGACTTGCCTCAAAGTCACGAAATTCTCCAGAGGTTGAAAAACTTGTCACTGAAGTTTTAGCTCTTGCCGCCTCTGGTAGCAAAGTTGAAGATAACTTTTGGGAAAAAAAATTATTCGATCGCTTAGATCGATTGTTAAGCAATCAAAATCAAACTGTTTTGGAATTGGCACTTGATCAAACTTTTAAATCACAGACAGCTGCTTTTGAAATCTTGGCGGATGCAATTGAAACATCTTCTGAAACGGTGAGCTATGAGTTTGCTGGTAAATCTTATGAAGTATTATTGCTCGCTATTCCAATTATCGCGCAAACTCGGTATGCAATTCCATCTGGTCCTATTAGAAATGGCTTAATGGCCGAGGTGGTGGAGTACGTTAAAGAATTGATCTGCGCTAAGCAAATCAATTTATCGATTATTCCGTGGTTATATAGTATTGATCAAATTCCACAGTCGCATAGTCAAACGCGTTTATTGCTTGAAAAAATGGCAAAGTCAGCGGTTGAACAAGCCGATGTGGTTTATCAATTAAAAGAAATGCCAGAAACGATTCCTGTTTTAGCTGATCCGCGTTTTATTTTGTGCGCAGTCGCTGTTGAGGTAGGTCAGCCGATGTTTGTTTGGCAACTTGATGATCCTTTACGTGTGGAGCGAGGAGTTGCCTTAAAGGAGTGGCAATTAGCAATGCATTCCGTGTTGTCAGAGTTATTGCCAGGATGCGAGTTTGAAGTCTTGTTGCCAGATGCTTTTTTTACAAACTGTAGAGAAGCAGATAAGCGTGTCAGGCCTTTGAGTTTGTCTGCTGCGGTCAATTTTTTAGAGTCGACTCTTGGGGTTACTCCAACAGAATTATCTTGTGTCATAGCACCCTTTGGCCATGAAATGACAGATGAGTTTCGAATTTCAT
Source organism: Polynucleobacter sp. (assembly GCA_040403635.1). Lineage (GTDB taxonomy): Bacteria > Pseudomonadota > Gammaproteobacteria > Burkholderiales > Burkholderiaceae > Polynucleobacter. The sequence goes on along the minus strand of JBBAKF010000007.1, from coordinate 31,249 downwards.
TTGCGATTAAAGGTCATCCCGAGATTATTTATGGTGTTGTCTGGCCCTTGTACGACCGTGAAACAGTATCGATCGACGATATTGAGAATGGGGGAGGTGGTAATACAACGATTGAATTAATATCCGACACGCTACACGGGGCTGGTGTGGGTGATGTATTCAAACATGCAATGTTGTTTACTCCAGAAATGTGCGAGGACTGTGGCGTGCCTTTATTCCCCAATCGTTCTGCAGAGGTTGTCCATGCAGAAATGCCAGAAGATACCCCAGCACAACAACTACTATTTCATTAAATCATTTTCTTTCGAATTATCCGCAGACGCCAATTCGGCATGTTTACAGTAGTCGAGTAAACGCTGGCCTGCTTTACTATCGAAGAGCATTGCTTTTCCGGGAATAATGAACCAGTCGACGCGGTGTACGATGTCTGAAAAACGAGAAATTCCATTAAGTGCCTCAACACCGTTCATGGTGTAGAGCTTTTTATTGTGAAGAAATAAATAGTAACTACCGGACTGCGCTGTTTTAACTTTGATATTATTTTCACAAGTCCAAATGGTTTCATTACCTGCTTTGAGCATATCAAACTTTTTCTCATCTTCAGATGGTGATCCACTAGAAGAGGGTTTATTGACTCTCTTTTGCGCATGGGCATCGGATGAGAAAGCTAAGAAACACGCACACAAAAGGGCAAGGATAATCAATAAGCGCGTCTTCTGAGGTGGCAAGTAATTCTGTCTAGGGTTAAAGAGGAGATCTAGCATGATTCATCAAACCAATCTAAAGAGTGAAGTTGCGTAAATTGTTTTCCAGAGTTTTTTGCTCGCTGAAGGACCATCCAGTAAAACCGATAACTAGCCCTATCGTGTAATTTACCATCAAACTGGATTGGACCCCAATTCGCATCTTGAGCGGCTCGTAAAATGTTGATTGCCAAATCGACTTGATCGATATGCGGACTAAAGGCATCTACGATGACAGAAATTTGTTGCGGATGGATACTCCATTTTCTGGTGTAGCCAAATAAATTTTTTGCTTTTAGACAATCATCACGGATGCGACTGACATCATTGATTTCAGTACATACGTTATGTGATGGGATTTTTGCGTAACGATGACAGGCTGCTGCGATATCGAGCATGGCGCGCGTTACTAGAGGGTGATTAAATTGATCGACACTCATAGCACTTGCAGGAATAGCGCCGAAATGTTCAGAAACGAAGTCCATTAAACCAAAACTCAGGCATTCAATTTGTGGCAAAGCAGCAATCTGAAATGCGTCGGCAAGAGCGGCATGTGTCTCAATGAGGACGTGAATCGGTAGGTGATGGGTAAAGCCATATTGCTCAGCTTTGGAGTTAATTTGTTCGATTAAATGGCTTACTTGGGTAGCTGATTCTACTTTGGGAATCGTGATGTAGGCTAATTTTTGTGAACATTCTTTGAGAAGGATGTCTATATCTTGGGTGAAGAACGGACTTTGTGGATCATGTACCCGAACCCCAACACGATCAAATTGGTTTTCTGGTGAATTGATTAAATGGGCAACTAGTTTGGCGTGTTCCTCTTCTTTACCCATTGGAGCACCGTCTTCGCAATCGAAGGTAATGTCGAAACATGGCCCTAACTCCTGTTGTAAGGAGAGGGCTTTTTTCATACGAGTTTCGGTACCGCAGTAATGATCACAAACCGGTAAGGTTTTTGGCACCTTACCTTTGAATAATGCTTGAGCAGGTTTCATCAGTGCAATCATCTCACAGAAGATGTTTGACGCCGTCTCTTTCCTCTAAAAGTTCTTTCAAAGTAAAGTCCATGCGTTCGCGAGAATAGGCATCGATGGGTAGATCTTTAATGACCGTATATTCGCCATTCGCACAGGTCACGGGTACGCCATACATCACTTCTTCAGGAATGCCGTAAGAACCATCAGAAGGAACGCCCATAGTTACCCACTTACCATTGGTGCCGAGGTGCCAGTCATGAATGTGATCAATCGCAGCATTTGCAGCAGAAGCAGCTGAAGATAAACCACGTGCATCGATAATCGCCGCACCGCGCTTGCCAACTGTAGGCAAGAACGAATTTTTATTCCATTCTTCGTCGTTAATTAAATCCTTAATGGATTTACCACTAACGGTAGCAAAACGATAGTCAGGGTACATTGTGGGGCTATGGTTACCCCAAACAACGAGTTTTTCGATATCGGCTACGGCAGTATTTGATTTTGTAGCAAGTTGCGACAATGCGCGGTTATGATCTAAGCGCAACATCGCTGTAAAGTTTTTTGCAGGAAGGTCAGGCGCCGATTTCATGGCAATATACGCATTCGTATTGGCTGGATTACCGACAACTAAAGTTTTAACAGTTCTTTTGGCCACGGCATTGAGAGCTTTGCCTTGAGCGGTAAAGATTTGAGCATTTGCTGAAAGTAAGTCTTTTCTTTCCATGCCCGGGCCACGAGGACGTGCACCAACTAAAACAGCATAATCAATATCTTTAAACGCAGTCATTGGATCACCATGCGCGCTCATACTGTGAAGTAGGGGAAAAGCACAATCATCGAGTTCCATCATCACACCTTTAAGGGCATTTTGGGCTTTTTCATCTGGAATTTCTAATAACTGAAGGATGACGGGTTGATCTTTACCGAGCATATCGCCATTAGCGATACGAAATAAAAGGGCATATCCAATTTGACCAGCTGCTCCGGTTACAGCAACACGTATGGGTGCTTTTGACATAACTTGCTCCAAAATAATTAAAAATAAGGGCTAAAAGATAAAATCTCACATATTATTTTTATCTCATAGTGCATATATGATATCCATTATGGAAACCAATCATGACAATTCATTACAAAAACACCTAGATGCACCGCTTTATATCCAAATCAAGGGCAAAATCTTAACTGCTTTAGAAGATGGAGTTTGGAAATCTGGGGAACTAATTCCCAGTGAATTAGAGTTTGCATCTTTATATCAAGTGAGTCAAGGAACTGTCCGAAAAGCAATCGATGAGTTGGTGGCACAACATCTTTTAATTCGCAAGCAAGGCAGTGGGACTTTTGTAGCAACGCATCAAGAGGAGCAAAGTAAATACCGTTTTTTACATTTGGCCAATGCATCGGGTCATGTTGAGGAGTCAATCAATAAAATTTTATTATGTACGCATCAACCCGCACCCTCGGCAGTTTTTGTTGAGATGGGAATGCATGTCGATGATCTTTTCGTGCATATTCGTCGATTAATGAGTTTTAAGGCACAACCGATTGTTTATGAAGATATTTGGTTACCATGTCCACTCTTTCAGGGTTTAAGTTTAGAAATGCTTCAAACCTGGAGTGGTAGTCTTTACGGTTTATTTGAAAGTCATTTTGGCGTCCATATGACGCATGCAAAAGAGCGTATTTCTGCAAAATTACCAACAGATCTCGCCGCTGAATACTTGATGATTGAGGGATCCATGCCAGTCTTGGATATTTTTAGAGTTGCTTACACTTTCGGTGACAAGCCTGTAGAGGTGAGGCAAGCGCAGTACATTACTAGGGATTATCATTACTTAAATCATTTGAACTAGTTTTAATTGATGAATTAACTCAAGTTTTGGTGAAAAAAAATCAAGAAATCTTAGAATATGACAAAATTACATTATGCAAATTTTGTTGTAAATTAAATTTACATACTGTTTTGTCATAATAACTATTAATTTCGATTTACTCAGCAACTACAACAAAAGGTACAACATGTCTGAAACTGTCGATACGAGCCCTCGCAAAGCTCGCCGCGAATTCAAGAATATTGGCTACGGTCAAATACTTACTTCTTACAAATTACCCTGGTCAGGAAAAGTCTCTATTCTGCACCGAGTCACTGGTGCTCTTTTATTTCTTTCCTTACCTTTTATTCTCTATCTTTTAGATAAGAGCCTGACCTCTGAATTAAGTTTTATCACTTTTTCAGAAATCGCAGGCAACCCTTTATTAAAAATATTTTTACTAGCTTTAATTTGGGCTTTTTTACAGCACTTCTGCGCTGGTATTCGTTTCCTGATGCTTGATCTGCATAAGGGAATTGAAAAAACTCAAATTCAAAAAACCGCCGTATCAGTGTTAGTGATTAGTCTTTCATTGACAGCTGTTGTTGGCGCAAAGCTCTTTAACGTAATCTGAGGTCGATATGTCAAAAAATAATATTGGTGCAAACCGCTTAGTTGTTGGTGCACATTACGGTTTAACGGAGTGGCTTTTACAGCGCGTTACTGCAGTCATTATGGTCATCTATACCTCAATCCTATTCGGTGTCTATCTGATGTATGGCAACGCAAGTTATGAAGGTTGGTCGAGTTTGTTTGCTAATCAAATCATGAAGATCCTCACATTTTTGACCTTATTGAGCCTTTTTTACCATGCTTGGGTTGGAATACGTGATATTTGGATGGATTACATTGGTTCTGCTGGCTTACGTATAGCATTGCAAACTTTTACTGTGTTGTGGCTAGTGGGTTGTGCTGGTTACACTGCTCAAATTCTTTGGAGGGTTTAAATGGCAGCTATAAAATCAGCGATTCCACGCAGACGATTTGACGTCGTCATCGTTGGAGCGGGCGGTGCAGGTATGCGAGCATCTTTACAATTAGCCGAGGCTGGACTTAATGTTGCAGTTTTGTCGAAAGTGTTCCCAACACGCTCACATACCGTAGCAGCACAAGGTGGCATTGGTGCATCCCTGGGTAACATGAGCGAAGATAATTGGCATTATCATTTCTATGACACTATTAAAGGTGCTGACTGGTTAGGTGATCAGGATGCAATTGAGTTTATGTGTCGTGAGGCGCCAAAAGTCGTTTATGAATTAGAGCATTTTGGTATGCCTTTTGACCGTAATGCGGATGGCACAATTTATCAGCGTCCATTTGGCGGACACACAGCTAACTATGGCGAAAAAGCAGTTCAACGCGCCTGTGCGGCAGCCGACCGAACAGGTCACGCCATGTTACATACTTTATATCAAAGAAATGTTCGTGCACGTACACAATTTTTTGTGGAGTGGATGGCTTTGGATTTGATTCGTGATGCTGATGGTGATGTCCTCGGTGTTACAGCCATGGAAATGGAAACCGGCGATATTCATATTTTAGAAGCTAAGTGCACCATGTTTGCAACTGGTGGCGCAGGTCGTATTTGGCAAGCTTCGACCAATGCATTCATCAATACTGGTGATGGTATGGGTATGACTGCTCGTGCGGGTATTCCTTTGGAAGATATGGAGTTTTGGCAGTTCCACCCAACGGGTGTAGCCGGTGCTGGGGTATTGCTGACCGAAGGTTGCCGCGGTGAAGGTGGCATATTGCGCAATAAAGACGGAGAACGCTTTATGGAGCGCTATGCTCCAACTCTGAAAGATTTGGCACCACGTGATTTTGTCTCTAGATCGATGGATCAAGAAATTAAAGAAGGTCGTGGTTGTGGCCCTAACGGTGACTATGTGGTCTTAGATTTAACACACATTGGAGCTGAAACTATCCACAAGCGCCTGCCTTCTGTTTACGAAATTGGAATTAATTTTGCTAACGTCGACGTCACTAAGGAACCGATTCCGGTTGTGCCAACAATCCATTATCAAATGGGTGGTATTCCGACAAATATCCATGGGCAAGTGGTAGCGCCTAAAAATGGCGATCCAAATGCTGTCGTTAATGGTTTTTATGCGGTTGGTGAGTGCTCATGTGTTTCTGTTCATGGAGCTAATCGTTTAGGTACAAACTCTTTATTAGACTTATTAGTTTTTGGTCGTGCTGCTGGTAACCATATTGTTGCCACTGCGATCAAGCAAAAAGAGCATAAACCATTACCAGCGGATGCGGCAGACTACGCCTTATCAAGGGTTGCAGCTCTGGATAGCTCTACTTCTGGTGCTTATACGCAAGATGTGGCGAATGATATCCGCAACACAATGCAAAAACATTGTGGCGTATTTAGAACGCAAAAGATTATGGATGAAGGCGTTGCTAGGATGGTTGAGTTGACAGAGAACGCTAAGCATATTCATTTAAAAGACAAGTCTAAGACCTTTAATACCGCTAGGGTTGAAGCTCTAGAGTTGGCTAATTTAGTGGAGGCTGCTAATTCAACCATGTATTCAGCTGCAGCAAGACAGGAAAGTCGTGGTGCTCATGCACATGATGATTGCCCAGACCGCGATGATGAAAACTGGATGAAGCATTCTCTTTGGTTTAAGGAAAATAATCGCCTAGATTACAAACCAGTCAATCTTCAGCCTTTAACTGCTGAATCTATTCCACCTAAAGTAAGAACATTCTAAGAGGTTAATGATGAGTCAAACAAGAATTGTTGAAGTTTACCGCTACGATCCAGATCAGGACGCAGCACCACGCATGCAAACTTATGAATTAGAGCTTGATGGTAGCGAAAGAATGTTATTAGATGCGCTCATGAAGTTAAAAAAGATGGATGAGACATTAACATTTAGACGCTCTTGCCGTGAGGGTGTTTGCGGTTCCGATGCCATGAATATCAATGGTAAAAATGGATTAGCTTGCCTAACCAATATGTTGACATTGCCTAATAAAATCACTTTGCGACCATTGCCAGGTTTGCCTGTAGTGCGTGATTTGATTGTGGATATGACCAACTTTTTCAAACAATATCATTCTATTCGCCCATATTTGGTTAACGATACGCCTCCTCCAGAAAAAGAGCGTTTGCAGTCTCCAGAAGAGCGTGATGAATTAAATGGCTTGTATGAGTGTATTCTTTGCGCCTCTTGCTCCACCGCATGCCCATCATTTTGGTGGAACCCTGACAAGTTTGTTGGGCCAGCAGGACTGCTTCAAGCCTACCGTTTCATTGCGGATAGCCGTGATCAAGTCACTAGTGAGCGCCTAGATAACTTAGAAGATCCTTATCGTTTATTCCGTTGCCATACGATTATGAACTGTGTTGATGTTTGTCCAAAAGGACTCAATCCGACTAAAGCGATCGGTAAAATCAAGGAATTAATGGTTCGTCGTTCGGTATGATTGCTGATGCACAAACCCTTTCGAGACTGCGGTGGAGTGCAAGAAGGGGTTTGCTTGAGAATGACTTGATTATTGAAAGGTTCTTTAACCGTTACATTGAGACCTTGACGGTGGAAGATGTGTATTCCATGGATCAGTTATTAGATTTGAGTGATAATGATTTATTGGATTTACTGCTCAAAAGAAAAGAGCCGGATGGGCCTCTAGCCAATCCGGGGGTAATTAAAATATTACAGATGTTGCGTCAGTTGTAAAATTAATCCTATAAGATGAAAAAGTAGAGCGTTGTAACCAATTAATTAAATGAAATAATAGGAAGGAAATCCCAAATGACACCCTCTGATATCAAAGCTACCCTTTCTTTTTCTGACGGATCCCCAGCTATTGAAATGCCGATCTATAAAGGTAGTGTCGGACCTGACGTAATCGATATTCGTAAACTGTATGGACAAACAGGAAAATTTACTTACGATCCTGGTTTTATGTCGACTGCCTCTTGTAATTCAAAAATTACTTTCATTGATGGTGATAAAGGGGAGTTACTCTATCGCGGTTACCAGATTCAAGATTTGGCAGAAAACTGTGATTTTCTTGAGACTTGCTATTTACTCTTAAATGGCGAATTACCCAATGCTGATGAGAAAAAGTCATTTGATAGCCTTGTTATGCATCACACGATGGTTCACGAACAAATGCAGTTTTTCCTCAGAGGTTTTCGTCGTGATGCACATCCGATGGCGGTATTAACTGGACTAGTTGGCGGAATGGCGGCCTTCTATCATGATGGCCTTGACTACAGCACTCCAAAAGTAAGAGAAATTGCTCAAATACGTTTAATCGCTAAGATGCCTACTTTGGTTGCAATGTCTTATAAATATTCTGTTGGTCAACCTTTCATTTACCCAAAAAATGATTTGTCTTACACGGCAAATTTTATGCGTATGATGTTTGCCAATCCTTGTGAGGAATATGTGGTCAATGAAGTATTAGTTCGTGCATTAGACAGAATTTTCATATTGCATGCTGATCATGAACAAAATGCTTCAACATCAACTGTTCGCTTGGCAGGTTCTTCTGGTACTAATCCTTTTGCAGCCATTGCTGCTGGGGTAGCCTGTTTGTGGGGTCCTGCTCATGGTGGCGCAAATGAAGCTTGTCTAGAAATGCTTGAGTCGATTCAAAGAATGGGTGGTGTTGAAAAAATTGGCGAATATATTGCCCAGGTCAAAGATAAAGACTCGGGTGTCCGCTTAATGGGCTTTGGACACCGTGTCTATAAGAACTTTGACCCAAGAGCTAAATTAATGCGTGAAACATGTTATGAGGTCTTAAATGAGCTTGGTCTAGAAAATGACCCACTCTTTAAATTGGCCATGACTCTTGAAAAGATTGCCCTGGAAGATGAGTATTTTGTGAGTCGTAAGCTCTATCCAAACGTCGATTTTTATTCCGGTATCGTTCAGCGTGCATTAGGGATTCCAACAGATATGTTTACTTGTGTTTTCTCACTTGCGCGAACAGTAGGCTGGATTGCACAGTGGGAAGAGATGATTACTGACCCTGAGTATAAAATTGGTCGTCCACGTCAATTATTTAATGGCTATCCGACACGGACACTTGCACCTTTATCACAACGCTAATTAAGGAGATTGCATGGCTCGTACCTTATACGATAAACTTTGGGACGACCATGTGGTCTATTCGGAAGAAGATGGCACTGCCATTTTATATATTGACCGTCAGTTACTGCATGAGGTAACAAGTCCTCAGGCCTTTGAGGGTTTAGAGCTTGCGCAAAGAAGCCTATGGCGTAACTCCGCTAACTTAGCTGTATCTGATCACAATGTCCCCACTACGGATCGAAGTGAGGGGATTAGTGATCCAATCTCTAAACTACAGGTAGATACTTTAGATAGTAACTGTGATCGTTTAGGGATTACACAATACAAAATGCATGATTTGCGACAAGGGATTGTGCATGTTATTGGCCCTGAGCAAGGGGCTACTCTTCCTGGAATGACAATTGTTTGTGGCGATTCTCACACAAGTACACATGGTGCTTTTGGTGCCTTAGCGTTTGGGATTGGCACATCGGAAGTAGAGCATGTTTTGGCTACACAAACATTGCTCATGAAAAAAAGTAAAAATATGTTAATCCGGGTGGATGGTAAATTACCCTCGGGATGTACTGCTAAAGATATTGTGCTGGCAATCATCGGCAAAATCGGGACGGCTGGAGGCACTGGCCACACGATTGAATTTGCCGGTGAGGCGATTGCCCAACTGTCTATGGAAGGTCGCATGACAGTCTGTAATATGGCTATTGAAGCAGGAGCAAGAGCTGGCTTAATTGCCGTCGATGAGAAAACGATAGAGTATGTGCAAAATCGTCCTTATGCGCCAACGGGTCAAGCTTGGAGTTTAGCAATTCAATATTGGCGGGGTTTGTATTCAGATACTGATGCGGTTTTTGATCAAGTGGTTATTCTGCGTTCTGAGGATATCAAGCCTCAGGTAACTTGGGGCACTTCACCAGAGATGGTTTTATCAATTGATGATCGTATCCCTGACCCCGAAAAAGAAAAAGACTCCAATAAACGTTTAGCTATGGAGCGAGCCTTACTTTATATGGGATTAACCCCTAATACTAGTATTGATTCAATCATGATTGATAAAGTCTTTATTGGATCATGTACGAACAGTCGCATTGAGGATATTCGTGCGGCCGCTAAGGTGGTCGAAAGAATTGGTAAAAAAGTAGCTTCAAATGTTAAATTAGCGATGGTTGTTCCTGGCTCGGGACTCGTCAAAGCGCAAGCGGAAAAAGAGGGTTTAGATAAACTTTTTATCGCGGCAGGATTTGAGTGGCGCGAGCCAGGGTGTTCGATGTGCCTGGCGATGAATGCAGACCGTTTAGAGCCTGGAGAGCGTTGCGCATCCACCTCAAATCGTAATTTTGAGGGGCGTCAGGGTGCTGGTGGAAGAACGCATTTAGTGAGTCCTGCAATGGCAGCTGCTGCCGCAATTGAAGGGCATTTTGTAGATGTGCGTAAAATTGCATAATCTCATTTGATTGAAAGGATGATCATGAAATTGATTCAATTATTAGCATTGAGTTTCATTAGTTTTTCTTTAGTATCATGCGGCACCTTTGAGGGTATGGGGAGAGATCTCCAAAGCTTGGGTAAGAGCATAGAAAAAACAGCTGGTCCAAGTACTAAGAAAGAGGAATCCAAGCCGATTGAACAGCCTTCTGGTGCTGTAGTTACCCCGATAAAATAAATCACCATGCAAGCATTTAAACTACATCAGGGTTTAGTCGCCCCTTTGGACCGAGAAAACGTTGATACGGATGCAATTATTCCTAAGCAGTTTTTAAAATCAATAGCACGAACAGGATTTGGCCAAAACTTATTTGACGAGTGGCGTTATCTGGATCATGGTGAGCCTGGGGTAGATTGTTCTAGCCGTCCTGTAAACCCAGACTTTGTTTTGAATCAAGCCAAGTATCAAGGAGCTAGCATTCTACTAGCGAGAAAAAACTTTGGTTGTGGTAGCTCTCGTGAGCATGCGCCGTGGGCACTTGTTCAGTATGGTTTTCGATCGGTCATAGCCCCGAGTTTTGCTGATATTTTCATGAACAACTGCTATAAAAATGGATTATTACCCATCGTACTTACTGAGACGCAAGTCGATCACTTATTTAATGAAACTGTTGCATTTAACGGCTATCAGGTAACTATTGATCTTGATCAACAGGTTGTAATCGCTGCCGATGGGCGGTCTTATGATTTTGATATCACGCTTTTTCGGAAATATTGTTTATTCAATGGCTTCGACGATATTGGATTGACATTACAACATTCGGATAAAATCAAAAACTTTGAAGCTCAGCGTTTATTAAAAATGCCTTGGTTGGATACGAAGCTTCCTTAACTCTTGGATTACTTATGAAAATAGCAGTTTTACCTGGGGACGGTATAGGTCCTGAAATCATTGCACAAGCAAAAATGATTTTAGAAGCTCTTGGGGAGTCTTTTGAGATGGAAGAGGCGCCCGTTGGAGGTGCTGGGTATGAGTCTGATGGTCATCCATTACCGCCTAAGACCTTGGCCTTGGCTAAAGCAGCCGATGCAATTTTGTTTGGTTCTGTTGGCGATTTTAAGTACGATACTTTACCGAGGGAACTACGACCTGAGCAAGCGATTTTGGGCTTAAGAAAGCACTTGGAGTTATTTGCTAATTTACGACCCGCTATTTGTTATCCGGAACTGACTGCGGCATCCTCATTAAGACCAGATATCGTATCGGGTTTAGATATATTGATTGTGCGCGAGTTAAATGGCGATGTTTACTTTGGTTCACCTAAAGGTATTCGGACTGCAACAGATGGTCTTTTTCCTGGTGCGCGCGAGGGTTTTGATACGATGCGATATAGCGAACCAGAGGTTCGCCGTATTGGACAAGTTGCGTTTGCAGCTGCAGCTAAAAGAAATAAAAAAATCTGTAGCGTTGATAAGTCGAATGTTTTAGAAACTTCTCAGCTTTGGCGTGAAGTCATGACGGATCTTGGCAAGTCTTATCCTGATATTGAGTTAACTCACATGTATGTTGATAATGCTGCGATGCAATTAGTTAAAGCTCCCAAGGCTTTTGATGTGGTTGTGACTGGTAATTTATTCGGTGATATTTTGTCTGATGAGGCAGCAATGCTTACAGGTTCTATAGGTATGTTGCCGTCAGCTTCTCTGGATCTCAATAATAAAGGCTTATACGAGCCTAGCCATGGCTCTGCTCCTGATATCGCAGGTCAAGGGATTGCTAATCCTTTAGCTACGATTTTATCTGCAGCGATGATGTTGCGCTACTCTTTAGGTAAAGAAGAGCAGGCACTCAGAATTGAAAAAGCAGTTCAAAAGGTTCTTTCTCAGGGACTACGTACTGCGGATATTTATACACCAGGAACCCAAAAAGTTGGTACCGTTGAAATGGGTAAAGCCGTGTTATCCGCACTCGATTGATGCAAGAAAATATACCCAAGCGATAAGAAGTAATAAAATAGAGCCTTAAATAATTATATTTTGATAAGGTTTGGTGATGTCACTTCCTGTAGTTGGTTTAATTGGATGGCGAGGAATGGTCGGCAGTGTCCTCATGGAGAGGATGCTCGCGGAACATGACTTTGATGCCATAGAGCCCATTTTTTTTAGTACGAGTAATGCGGGAGGTAAAGTTCCTGCATTTGCTGGTCAAGTCTTAACAAAAAATGAGATTTTTTTACAAGATGCCAATGATATTAGCGCTTTAAAAAAATGCGATTACATCGTTTCAACGCAAGGTGGTGATTACACAAAGGCTACTTTTGGACCTTTGAGAACCAGCGGCTGGAAAGGTCACTGGATCGATGCGGCTAGTACTTTACGCATGGATCAAGAGGCTGTGATCGTCCTTGATCCGGTGAATCGACATGTAATTGATCAAGCATTTACAAATGGTAATCTCAATTGGATTGGTGGTAACTGTACAGTGAGCTTAATGCTTTTGGGTTTGCATGGCTTATTTAAAGCGGGTTTAGTGGAGTGGATCAGTGCCATGACCTATCAAGCCGCTTCAGGTGCAGGAGCGCAAAATATGCGTGAGCTTTTGCAGCAAATGGGTTATTTACATAACAGTGTACAGACTGATCTTGCAAATCCCGGTTCAGCAATTTTAGATATTGATCGTCAAGTGACAGCGTCTTTACAAGGGCAGGACTACCCTAAAGCGAATTTTAGGAATACCGCACTAGCCGGAAGTTTAATCCCTTGGATTGATGTTCCTGTTGAAAATGGTCAAACCAAAGAGGAGTGGAAGGGTGGTGCCGAGTGCAATAAAATCCTAGGCTTAGCTCCTTTTAGACAAACAGGTAGCATTCCTATTGATGGTATTTGTGTCAGAGTTGGGGCAATGCGATGCCACTCTCAGGGATTAACCATTAAATTAAAGCGACATGTTCCATTGGCTGACCTTGAGCAAATGATTGATCAAGCTAACGACTGGGTAAAAGTTGTGCCTAATGAACGTGAAATGACAGAACGAATGCTCACGCCAGCTGCTATTACAGGCACCTTAAATATTCCTGTCGGACGATTGCACCATTTGGCGATGGGGCCAGAGTATATTGGCGCATTTACGGTGGGTGATCAATTGTTATGGGGGGCTGCAGAACCCTTAAGAAGAATACTGCGTATCTTACTGGAAGCAAAATAATGGCATTTAGGCTTCCTGCAAAGCTCGTTTTTGTCTTGTGTAGCCTGTTTTTTTGCCAAGCCACACTGGCTATTTCTTTGGGAGCTTTGAGCATTACATCGGCTAAAGAGGAGCGTCTTGAAGCAAAAATCATGATTTTGATGAGTGCAAAAGAAGTCAAGACATTAGGTAAATTAGAAGCGCAGTTAGCAGATTCAGTCACCTTTGAGAAGTTTTTAATTACAAGACCAAATGATGAATTATTGCCAAGATTATCCATACAGAAAGATGGTACGGGCAGGCCTATTGCCATACAAATTCAATTCTCCAAAAACGTTCTTGAAATAGATAAAGCCTTTAATGACTTAGTTATTGAGCTAAGTTGGTCTAGTGGAAAATTGACGCGCGTGTACACGATTTTGAATACGCAAGCTCAAGAAATGCAAGTGCAACAGGGTGATAGTCTGCAGGGGATTGCTAGCCAAATTGCTCCGCAACTTGCTGGTGTCGAGTTTAATCAGGTTTTAGTCGCCCTATATCGTTTAAATCCAAAGGCTTTTTATGCGGGTAATATCCATCGTTTAAAGCAAGGTGAAACATTAACATTACCTTCGGCTTCGATGGTTGCCTCGATTCCTGCCGGGGAAGCTCAAGAATTTGCAGTTTCTGCAGCAAAGGATTTTCGTGAGCGTCAGTTGAATCGATCTTCAGATGCTACCTTAAAAAATAATAATAGGACCTATCCAAACGCAATATTTAAAGACGATTTTAAAGACCGCTTAAAAATTGGCTCATCACAGACCGAGTCTGAGCAAGCGCTTGCCCAAGCAAAATTTAATGAGGACTTTATTGCCCAGCAAAAAATGCTTGAACAGGCACAACAAAGGATTTCAGAATTAGAGCGTAATATTGCAGACCTTCAGGCAGTAAACTCCAATAAAATATTGGGCCTACCAAAACTGGATGCGGCTGAGTATGGCATCCTCTTTGGTATCCTAAGCTTGACTGGAATTTTCTTTTACGGCATATTGCGCCGTTCAAAGCCCTATGAGGTTGATGTTGCTCGCCCTATGAAGTCAGAGGCGGCTGTAGAGGAAATGCAAGGCCAGAAAAATATGGAAGCCGTTGCAACGATTTTATTTACGCGGCCTGATGAGAAAGATAAGTCCACCGAAGATCCTGAAGTCTTGTTGGACTCTGAAGTTACCCATTCGGCTGAGCATGCGATGCCGAAAAATGTTCAGGCGCTTTTTTCTAGTATTGACCTCAACTTAGGCCCATCATCAGTCAGTCCAGTGAAGCCTGATCAGACTTCTGTTGATTTGATTCAGTCTGAAAACCCGATTGAAAGTTCTGCCACCTTATCAAAAGTGCTATTAAATTCTGACGAACAAAAAGTGCGTTTAAATTTAGCGCGTTCGTATATCAAAATAAAAGACTTTGAGACAGCCCGTATTTTATTGAGCGATTTAATAGAGCAAGGAGCCAATGTAGATCAAGAAGTTATTTCGCAGGCTTCCTCATTACTCTTGGAAATTTCGTGATTTTTCAAGCGCCAGAAGGTATCAATAATGAGTTACGAAGGATTGCTCTAGGAATCCAATACGACGGATCGCCTTTCTGTGGTTGGCAAAGTCAAACGAATCAAGCTACTATACAAGACCATATCGAAGCTGCCATTAGCCACTTCATTGGCGGATTTAAAAAACAAACTGTGCGATTGACTGCTGCGGGGAGGACTGATACGGGTGTGCATGCTTTAGGTCAAGTTGCCCATTTTGACACTTTCATTGAGCGTCCAGATTGGTCATGGGTCAGAGGTTTAAATAGTTTCTTACCTCAAGCTATTTCAATCCAATGGGCAAAAGAGGTACCACTAGATTTTGATGCACGATTTAGCGCTTATGAACGTGCCTATTGTTATTTTTTAGTAACATCACCTGTGAAAACAGCCTTGTTACATAAAAAAGCAGGTTATTACATGCTACCAACTAGTAAATCATTACAGTTAGACGAAATGCGTCAAGCGGCAAATTACCTGATTGGTGAACATGACTTTACAAGTTTTAGATCATCGGAGTGTCAAAGTAAGACCCCTGTGAAAACAATTTATCAAATTGATATTATTCAAGAGGGGTCAAAGTACTTCTTTTTTTTAAGGGCTAATGCATTTTTACATCATATGGTTAGAAATATTATTGGTGGACTATTACATGTCGGTCTTGGCAAGCATCCTGCCCAATGGTTTGATGAACTTTTAACGAAAAAAGATCGATCCCTTGCTGCTCCGACATTTTCAGCAGATGGTTTATATTTAGCTCAAGTGGCTTACCCTAGTCATTTTGAAATTCCACGACCTAGTTTTGAGCATGTGGCAATTCCGAATAATTATCTGACAGAGGCATTTAGTCATGAGAATCATCAGTTGGTGATGCCATGAGTTTATTAGACTTTGACCCACAAAAGACAAAGATTAAGATCTGTGGACTAAAAGCTGAGATCGATGTGCACACTGCGGTACAGCTCAACATTGATGCGATTGGCTTAGTGTTTTTTGAGCCTAGCCCAAGAAATATAACGCTAGAGCAAGCGAAGACCTTATCGCATTTGCATGAGGGAAAACTTGAAAATGTAGCGCTTGTAGTCGATGCGAGTGATACGCTTATTGGAGATATCAAAAAATACTGCCAAGTAGACCTATGGCAGTTTCACGGGAATGAGACTCCCGAGCGTTGTGCTGCCATTGCTGGGACCAAAAAATGGATCAAGGCAGCAAGAATTGATGAAAAATTCCAAATTGATCAATTTTGCCTACAATATAGGGATGCGAGTGCTTGGTTATTAGATGCGGTAGTGGACGGTTATGGTGGTGGTGGAAAAAAATTTAATTGGGAGTTAATACCAGATTTATGGAGCAAAGAAAACGCGCATCGGGTCGTTTTGAGTGGTGGATTGAACTCAAGCAATGTAGCTGAGGCTATTACGCAATTTCGGCCACTAGCCGTGGACATATCGAGTGGGGTGGAAATTTCCAAAGGGAAAAAAGATCCTGAGTTAATGAAAAATTTTGTAATGCAGGTCAGGAAGCAAGATCAAATTCTGAACTAGTTAAAAAGGTTAAATTATGTATGACTTTCCAGATGCAAGAGGCCATTTTGGTCCATATGGTGGGGTATTTGTATCAGAAACTTTGATATTTGCTCTTGAAGAACTCAAACAAATCTATGCTAAATATCAGCATGACCCGGAGTTTAAGGCGGAGTTTCATCGTGAATTAAAGCATTTTGTGGGTCGTCCAAGTCCTATTTATCATGCGAAAAGATGGAGTGAGCAAGTCGGTGGAGCGCAAGTCTACTTCAAAAGGGAAGACTTAAATCATACTGGCGCTCACAAAATTAATAATGTAATTGGTCAAGCTTTATTAGCAAAAAAAATGGGTAAGCCTAGAGTTATTGCTGAGACTGGGGCTGGTCAACACGGTGTGGCAACAGCAACAATATGTGCGCGCTTTGGTTTGGAGTGTGTGATTTATATGGGAAGTGTTGACGTTGAACGGCAAGCACAAAATATCTACAGAATGAAACTTTTGGGTGCGACAGTTGTGCCCGTGGAATCGGGCTCTAAAACGCTCAAGGATGCCTTAAATGAAGCGATGCGTGATTGGGTAACCAATGTAGAAAACACGTTTTATATTATAGGTACCGTTGCTGGGCCGCATCCTTATCCCATGATGGTCAGAGATTTTCAGAGTGTCATTGGACTGGAGTGTATTGAACAAATGCCCGAAATGACTGGGGCTCAGCCGGACTATGTTTTAGCATGTGTTGGTGGTGGCTCTAATGCGATGGGTATCTTCTACCCATACATTAATTACCCTAATGTTAAATTAATTGGGGTTGAAGCGGCGGGTTCTGGAATAGCTACTGGTATGCATGCTGCGGCATTATGTGCAGGAACACCCGGGGTACTTCATGGAAACAGGACCTACTTAATCCAAAATGCAGACGGTCAAATCAGTGAAACGCATTCGATTTCCGCGGGCCTTGATTATCCTGGTGTTGGACCGGAGCATGCTTGGTTAAAAGATATTCAACGCGCGACTTACACTGCTGTGACAGATGATGACGCTCTAGAAGCATTTCATACCTGTTGTCAAATTGAAGGAATTATTCCTGCATTAGAAACAAGTCACGCCATTGCTTACGCCTTTCAATTAGCAAAGACCTTGCCAAAAGATAAGACAATTCTTGTCAATTTATCGGGACGCGGTGATAAGGATATGCACACAGTAGCATTAGCTGACAAGCTAAAACTTTCTCCAGCATAAGGAATCATAGGACATGGGGCGAATTGAAGAGGTTTTTAAACAACTTAAAGCGCATGGGAAAAAAGGCTTAATCCCGTTTATTACAGCGGGGGATCCAGATGTTTTGACAACGGTACCAGTGATGCATGCCCTTGTTGAATCTGGTGCTGACATGATTGAGTTAGGTATTCCATTTTCTGATCCGATGGCAGATGGACCCGTGATTCAGCGGGCTTCAGAGCGAGCACTTGCGAATGGTATGAATCTCTTAAAGTGCCTAGAGATGGTGAGAGAGTTTAGGTCAACAAATCAGGTCACACCTGTAATCTTTATGGGATATGCAAATCCGATTGAACATATGGGGATTGAGCTATTTACTCAAAAGGCCCGCGAAGCCGGAGTCGATGGTGTGCTTGTTGTAGATTATCCGCCTGAAGAGTGTCAAGAGTTCTCCAGTATTTTAAAAAATGCTGGTATCTGTCCTATTTTCTTACTAGCGCCTACTTCATCTCCTGAGCGCATTGCGCATGTGGCACAAGCATCGAGTGGTTATATTTATTATGTATCTTTAAAAGGAGTTACCGGGGCTAGTCATGTGAATACCACGGAAGTTGCTTCAATAACCGATCAAATTCGTGCGCAAACACAAACACCTCTTGCGATTGGCTTTGGGATTCGTGATGCGGCATCTGCAAAAAAATTAAGTCAAAGTGCCGATGCTGTGATTATTGGTAGTAAATTGGTACAAATCTTGGAAGAGTCTGAACCAGATACGCGGTTACAATCACTGAAGCACTTCATTCAAGAAATTCGCAGTGCATTAGACGAAAAAAAAATTGCTTGAACACAGGTAAACAGATAGAGGAATGATATGAGTTGGATTGATAAATTATTACCTCCACAGATACAACAAAGTGATCCAGGTTCACGAAAATCTGTCCCAGAGGGATTGTGGGTCAAATGTGTATCGTGTGAGGAAGTTTTGTATCGGACAGATTTAGAAGCCAACCAATATGTTTGTTCCAAGTGTGATCATCATATGCGCATTCGTGCCAGACAGCGCCTAGATTATTTATTAGACCAAGAAGGGCGTTATGAGATTGGCCAAGAAATATTGCCGATTGATCCGTTGAAGTTTAAAGATACAAAAAAATATCCTGATCGATTACAAGATGCGATGGATAGTTCAGGTGAGACAGATGCGATGGTAGTTTTTGGTGGTTCAATCCATCAGTTGCCAGTTGTGATTGCTTGTTTTGAATTTGAATTTATGGGTGGATCAATGGGGTCGGTAGTTGGTGAGAGATTTGTGCGAGGCGCACAGACTGCACTGGATCAAAAGGTACCATTTATCTGTATTAGTGCTACTGGTGGTGCGAGGATGCAAGAAAGTTTATTGTCTTTGATGCAAATGGCGAAGACGAACTCCATGCTCACTAAATTATCTAAGGCGAAATTACCTTTCATCAGTGTTCTTACCGATCCAACGATGGGGGGTATTTCTGCGAGTTTTGCCTTCATGGGTGATATTGTCATGGCAGAGCCAAAAGCTTTAATTGGCTTTGCAGGACCCAGAGTGATCGAACAAACTGTTCGAGAAAAGCTTCCTGAGGGATTTCAACGCTCAGAGTTTTTATTACAAAAAGGTGGCATTGATATGATTGTCGATCGCCGTCAAATGAAGGCGCAGATTGCAAAATTATTAGCCATATTGCAAAAGCAAGCTTCAGAATCTGTTGTATAAATTGCAAGTGTTTTCTCAAGAGCCACACTATTTTCCAGATTTAGAGTCTTGGTTAGCATTTTTAGAAAGTGCGCACCCTGTTGGCATAGATATGGGGTTAGATCGCATCAAAAAAGTGCAGCAGGCACTTAATTTTCAATTTACTTGTCCAGTGATTACTGTTGCAGGAACTAATGGTAAGGGATCGACATGTGCATTTTTAGAGTCAATCTTTAGTGAGGCCGGATATCGTGTAGGTTGTCATACGTCACCACATTTTTTAGACTTTGCAGAAAGAGCGAGAGTTAGTCAACAGAATGTCTCTGAGGAACTTTTACTTGAATATTTTAGGGCGGTCGAAAAAGCGAGAGCATCTTTAGATGAATTAATTAGTTTGACCTATTTTGAATTTACAACCTTGGCAATTATGCATTTATTTGCTGCCTCGCAATTAGATGTTGTCATTTTGGAAGTGGGTTTAGGGGGTCGCCTTGATGCTGTAAATATCATTGATGCAGATTGCGCCATCATTACAAGTATTGATTTAGACCATACCGCTTTGCTTGGAAACACCCGTGAGTTAATTGCTGTTGAAAAAGCAGGAGTTATGCGAGCCGGTAAGATTGCTATTTGTGCTGATCCAATACCACCCATGTCACTGATTGGGTATGCACAACAATTGGGAGTAGATTTATGGTTGCATGGGCGAGATTTTAATGTTTCTGGTGATCAGCAACAGTGGGGTTGGTCAGGGCGGACGAAGCGTATCCATGGTTTAGCATATCCGGCCCTGCGAGGGGCCAATCAATTAATTAACGCTGCGGCAGTGATTGCTGCTCTGATAAGTCTTCGCGAAGTCTTACCTGTAGGTGTGCAAGCGATTCGTAATGGGTTTGCGATGGTTGATTTACCCGGAAGATTCCAAGTACTTGCAGGTCAGCCAACCATCGTCTTGGATGTTGCTCATAATCCGCATGCCAGTAGTGCATTAGCCGCTAGTCTAGATAAGATGGGGTATTTTCCGTTCACACACGCTATTTTTGGCATCATGAGTGATAAAGATATCGAGGGCGTAATCCGACCAATGTTAGGTGTCGTTGATTACTGGCATTGTGTCGATTTACCATTACCAAGAGCCGTAAAAGCCCAGCAACTGATGGGCATCTTAGAAAGTTTAGGCGTCAAAAATACGACTGAATCTGGAGTTGAGGTATGTGCTAGCGTAGCTAGTGCTTATCAAAAAACCATCGAAAGCGCCAGTCAAAATGATAGAATACTAGTATTCGGGTCATTCTTAACGGTAAGTGCTGTAATGAGCTTGCGTAAATTGCAAAGACATTGAAATTTGTCGCATAAAAGCATTGAATAATCTCTAAATGAGTAAGTAAAAAATTAATGATTTCATTTTTTAAATTCAAGGACAAGAACAATTCTGATGAAAATCAAGAGCGTTTAGAACCGACTGTTAAATCTCGTATAAAAGTTTCGGCTGAAGAAGCACCTGATGTTACGACTGAAAACCCTGAAGTACAGCGTGCACGTCATCGCCTGTTAGGCGCAGGTTTTTTGTTGCTTGTTGCCATTATTGGTTTACCAAGAATATTTGATTCTGAACCAAAAAAAATTAATCATGGTGTTGGTATCCAGATCATCAATCCCGTAGGTGACCCGAGTCAAACTCCGGTAGAAAAAAAGCAAGCTAATGTTGTGCCAGAAGTCCAAGAGGAGAGTATTCCAGTCACTGATTCAACAAAGGCTGTTGTACCGCCTTCGAAGACCAACAAAAATAAAGCTAACGATAATGGTGAGGTAGTTATTGCCGAATCAACGCCTAAGGTAGTTGAAAAATCGACAGCTAAATTTTATATTCAAGTAGCGGCTTATGCGTCGAATGAGCGTGCAAAAAAAATGTCTTCCAAGTTAAAAGAATTAAAAATCTCCAGTTATATTGTGGAAAGAAAAAAAGAGGCAGAAGGGAGTGTTTTATACCTTCTCAGAGCTGGTCCATTTACCAATCGTGAAGAAGCTCAAGCTGCTGTCAAAAAAATGGCTGAGCTTGAGCTAACGCCTAAAATAATTGAGATGAAAACAGCCCAGTGATGAATACATTTGCATTTACAACTGTTGATTTTATTGTGATTGGCATCATCGCATTTTCTGCGATCTTGGGTTTAATACGAGGTTTGACGCGAGAAGCCTTATCTCTGACAGGCTTTTTATTGGCGATGTATATCGCTTATACATTTTCTAGTGTGATTGCTACAAAATGGCTAACCACTGTTCCTGGAGGAAAAACAGGACAAAATGTACTCGCTTTTGTAGGTGTTTTTATCGTGGTTTTAATCTTATCTAAAATCATTTCTAGTTTATTTACGCGTGTAGTTAGCACGATTGGACTTTCATTCTTTGATCGTTTATTGGGTGCAGTTTTTGGTTTTTTGCGTGGAGCTTTAATCGTTGTGGTTTTATCGACATTGTTTGCATTAACTGATATACCTAAAAGTGCTGAGTGGAAAGATGCACTCACTAAACCTGCTGTTGAAACAGCGG
The DNA here is from genome assembly GCA_040403635.1 of Polynucleobacter sp. GTDB lineage: Bacteria > Pseudomonadota > Gammaproteobacteria > Burkholderiales > Burkholderiaceae > Polynucleobacter. The sequence goes on along the minus strand of JBBAKF010000007.1, from coordinate 9,404 downwards.
TTGGCCTCATCCGTAACTGGTTACCACCAGATTGGGCAGAGCAATTAAAAAATGCAACAGATATTCGTCAAGTACCTTAATTCATCGAAAGATAGCTTATGTGTGGAATTGTTGGGGTTGTTGCAAATGAACCTGTAAATCAATTGATCTACGATGCCTTGTTATTACTTCAACATCGTGGTCAGGATGCAGCAGGGATTGCTACACATAATGGTTTTTCTTTCCATATGCATAAGGCAAATGGTTTAGTTCGTGATGTTTTTCGGACCCGCAATATGCGTGGATTAGTTGGGAACTCCGGGATTGGACAAGTGCGTTATCCGACCGCTGGATCGGCTAGTAGTGAAGAAGAGGCGCAACCTTTTTATGTAAATGCACCGTTTGGTATTGTGCTTGCGCACAACGGCAATTTAACGAATGCAGCTAAACTTCGCGATGAAATGTTTCATCGTGATCGTCGCCATATCAATACGAGTTCTGATACGGAAGTATTACTCAATGTATTAGCTGATGAATTACACCATGCAACCAATGGCATTGTCATGGACGCTACTTCTGCATTTAATGCTCTAGAAGCTGTTTATGAGCGCTTGGAGGGTTCATTCGCGGTTGTTTCTATGATTGCTGGACATGGCTTATTAGCATTTCGGGATGCGCATGGTATTCGTCCCTTGTGTATTGGTAGGATGGACGTTGGTCAGGGTAAATCACAGTGGATGGTCAGTTCTGAGTCTGTGGCAATTGAGGGAATTGGTTACGAATTAATTCGTGACATTGCTCCTGGAGAAGCCATTTTTGTGGATTTAGATGGAAATTTTGCAAGTCGTCAAATTGTGGCTGATGCCGACTTAAATCCGTGTGTGTTTGAGTACGTATATTTGGCTCGACCTGATTCCTATATGGACGGAATATCTATTTTCGATGTGCGCATGAAAATGGGTGATTATTTAGCACAAAAAATCAAGCGTGAAACTGATGTAAGTGATATTGATGTTGTCATGCCTATTCCTGATTCAAGTCGTCCAGCGGCAATGCAAGTTGCGAAATTATTAGGCCTTGAATATCGAGAGGGCTTCTTCAAAAATCGCTATATCGGCCGAACCTTTATTATGCCTGGTCAGGCTGTACGTAAAAAATCTGTGCGGCAAAAATTAAATGCTATGCACGTTGAATTTCAGGGTAAATCTGTGCTGATTGTGGATGATTCGATTGTCAGAGGAACTACTTCTTATGAGATTGTGCAGATGGCCAGAAATGCCGGTGCCAGAAAAGTGGTTTTTGCTTCTGCGGCACCTCCTGTATGTTTTCCGAATGTTTACGGTATTGATATGCCTACGCGTGGCGAGTTAGTAGCCTATGGCAGAACCTTAGAGGAAATCAATGTACTAATAGGTTCGGATCAATTAATTTATCAAGATGTTGAAGATTTAAAACAAGCGATTCGAGATATCAACCCGATTATTAATCAGTTTGAGGCTTCCTGTTTTGATGGAAATTACATTACTGGAAACATTACAAACTCTTTTCTAGATGCCCTTGAAGCTTCTCGGATGTCTCCCTTAGCAATGGATGATCGCGGGGAGGAGACTGGTGATTTTTCTCGCTCACAATTAAACTTACAGTTAACAGAGTTAGATTAGAAAGTACATATATGTCGGACCATAATCCTTTAGAAGGTCTTCATCCTGATACATTAGCTGTTCGGGCAGGGACTGTTCGATCACAGTTTAATGAACATTCCGAGGCGATGTATTTAACATCGAGTTTTGTCTACGAAAACTCACAAATAGCGGCTGATCGATTTGCCAATGCGCAAAACGGTTTTATTTATTCGCGCTTTACAAACCCCTCAGTGACCATGTTTCAGGAGCGTTTGGCTGCATTAGAAGGAGCGCCAGCATGTATCGCAACAGCATCAGGCATGGCAGCTATTTTTGCATTATCTTTAACGGTGTTAAAGGCGGGTGATCACATCATCTGCTCGCGAGCTGTTTTTGGTTCAACGATACAAATGTTCAGTAACATCCTGTCAAAATTTGATATCTCGACAACGTATGTAGATCTTTGTTCAGTAGAGGAGTTTTCTGCAGCGATACAATCAAATACTCGGATGGTTTACATTGAAAGTCCATCCAATCCTTTAACTGAAATTGCTGATATTCCAGCTATTAGTGCGATTTGTCGTGCTGCCAAAATTCTTTTTGTGGTTGATAACTGCTTTTGTACGCCAGCATTACAAAAGCCTTTAGAGCTAGGTGCGGATGTGATTATTCATTCGGCGACTAAATTTCTTGATGGACAAGGACGAGTATTAGGTGGAGCGGTACTTGGCTCTGAGGAGTTGATTACCAAAATCTTTGGTTTTAACCGTATTACGGGACCGACTTTATCGGCTTTTAATGCTTGGATATTACTCAAGGGTCTTGAAACTCTCTCGTTGAGAGTTGAAAAGCAAAGTGATACAGCATTTGAGTTGGCATCATGGCTTGAGACTTGTGACATGGTCGAGAGAGTCTATCATCCGCAGTTACCATCGCATCCACAACATGCCTTAGCCATGCAGCAACAGAAAAAAGGTGGCGCAATTGTTTCATTTGTGGTGAAGGGTGGACGAGCGAATGCTTGGAAAGTTATCGACTCAACCCAGTTATGCTCGATTACTGCCAATTTAGGTGATACAAGAACGACGATAACGCATCCAGCCACAACAACTCACGGACGTATGCCAGTAGAAGATCGTGAAAAAGCGGGTTTAGTCGAGGGATTGATTCGATTATCTGTAGGTTTGGAGCATATTTCAGATTTAAAAAATGACCTTACTCGAGGTTTGTCTCTCATCACAACATAGAAAGGCTTTGTTTATGAGCATCGATATTACACAACACAACCCCCAATTCTCGACAACGGGCCAATTAAATCCTGAGCAAGTGAGTGAAGTTGCGGCTCTGGGGTATAAAAGTATCATTGATAATCGTCCTGACATGGAAGGCGGAAATGATCAGCCGTTACATGCCGATATTGAAAAGCTTGTCAGAGCCAGTGGAATGGAGTTCGCGTATCTCCCAGTGATCAGTGGTGCAATTACACCCGAGCAAGTTGGACAAATGGCTGATTTAATCGAAAACTTACCAAAACCTATTTTGGCATTTTGTCGCAGTGGTGCGCGTTCAACGAATTTGTATCATTTAGCGATTAGCCTAGGTTAATGCGTTATAGAAATCTATTTCAAGGACTTTCAGTCTTTTTATTGACTGTGAGTTGCGCTCTTTCTGCGGGAATATTGCAGGAGAAAGAATTGCAAAATTTAGAGTTGATTGAAGAAAAATTAAGTACGCAAAAGCAATGGATTAAGTATCGTTATGATCAAGCGAAGGCTCAATGTTATGAGTCTTTTTGGATGCAGCGATGTCAGGATAAAGCGCGAGTTGAGTTCTTAAGAGAAACTAAACTAGTCCGTGAACAAGAAATCGCATTAAATGATCGTCAAAGACAGATCAATGAAATCCTCAAAGATGAAATAGACCAGCAGCGCTCAGCAGAGAACCAAGACCCTAAAAAGGTGAGTGAGCGGGCTCAAAATAGAGCAAACTATCAAGAAAAGCAGCGTCTTCGTGCTGAGCGAGAAGCAGAACTAGAGGAGCGTCGCAAAGATGCTAGTAAGCGTGCTCAAGAAAATCGTAAAACCTCACCGCTCGATTAAACGTGTCTAAAGTCAAATCGCAATATGTCTGTCAAAGTTGTAGCGCGAGCTTCCCGAAGTGGAGCGGCCAATGCCCATCTTGCCAAGAATGGAATGCTTTAGAGGAGTTTCTTGAGAAATCGAGTAGTCAGCGCTATATTGGTATTACCAAGGCAAGTCCAGCACAAAAATTGGCGGAAATTGCCCTCGAGGAGCATGGTCGGATTTCGACATTGATCCCTGAGTTTGATCGCGTTTTAGGTGGTGGCTTAGTGGCTGCCGGTGTAGTTCTCATAGGCGGTGACCCAGGAATAGGGAAGTCGACATTACTCTTACAGACACTCGCGAGTTTAAGTTTAGCGGGGGAATCTGTGATGTATGTCAGTGGTGAGGAGTCGGCTGCACAAATTGCTCTTCGGGCGCAGCGAATTGGCTGTTTTGCCCCTGATCTTGAGATTTATCCAGAAATCCTATTAGAAAAAATCATTCCTAGCCTAGAGACTATTAAGCCGAGAGTTGCGGTCATTGACTCGATACAAACGGTTTATTCCGAGGCATTATCCTCAGCTCCAGGGTCAGTAGCACAGGTGAGAGAGTGTGCTTCACAGTTAACGCGATTAGCGAAGTCTTCGGGTATCTCTATTTTATTAGTTGGACACGTGACCAAAGAGGGCAGTATTGCAGGGCCTCGAGTTTTAGAACACATTGTAGATACCGTGCTTTATTTCGAGGGGGATACGCAGTCATCATTCCGATTAGTCAGAGCGATCAAAAATCGTTTTGGTGCGGTCAATGAATTAGGTGTATTTGCGATGACAGATAAAGGGCTCAAAGGCGTTAATAATCCTTCAGCCTTATTTTTATCGCAAGGTAATGCTAGTGTTCCAGGAACCTGTGTACTAGTTACCCAAGAGGGAACAAGACCTTTATTAGTTGAAATTCAGGCATTAGTAGATCAGTCCCATGTCCCCAATCCGAGAAGACTCGCCGTTGGTTTGGAGCAAAATCGTTTAGCGATGTTGTTAGCGGTGATGCATCGCCATGCTGGGATTGCATGCTTTGATCAAGATGTATTTTTAAATGCAGTGGGTGGAGTCAAAATTACTGAACCTGCCGCAGATCTCGCGGTCTTATTAGCCATTCAATCCTCACTCAAAAATAAAGCATTGCCACGTGATTTAGTTGTCTTCGGAGAAGTAGGCTTGGCTGGAGAGATTAGAGCCTGTCCACGTGGACAGGAACGCTTAAAGGAAGCTGCCAAGCTGGGATTTAAAAGAGCAATTATTCCTAAAGCAAATTTACCTAAGCAAGCCTTATTTGAAAATATGGAGCTCATTGGTATTGATCGTATTGAAACTGCTTTACAGATTGTAAGAGACATGTAAGATGTCAAGAGTTCCTGATTTAAAGCCACACCATTTTTCTAAAACGATATCCATTTCGACGCGTTGGTCAGACAATGACATCTATCAACACGTAAACAATGTTGTCTATTTTTCATTCTTTGATACTGCGGTCAATCAAAATCTTTTGGAGCAGGGTGTTTTGAGTATCGAGCATAGTGACATCGTCGGACTTGTGGTCAATAATCAATGTCAATTTTTTGCCCCAATAACCTTTCCTGATCAAGTTCATGTTGGTATCAATGTTGAAAAGATTGGTAACTCCAGTGTCACTTACTGCTTAGGAATTTTTAAAAATGATGAAGAGTCTTTATCCGCTCTAGGATCATATACACACGTCTATGTAGATCGTAAGACTCAACGACCGGTCTCGATTCCAGAAAAAACAAGAGCACTTTTTGAATCTATGATGATCAATAGTTAAAAAGGAAGCCGAAGCTTCCTTTTTAAAATACAAACTAAAAATACGTATTAATCAATGTAAGAACCAGAGGCTTTGATAATTGGAGCCCATTTCTTAATTTCTGATTCCACTTGACGCTTTAAGCTAGCGGGGGTCATATCTTCAGGAGCAACAATTTCAACGTTTAATTCATTAAAACGTGCTTTAACATCGGCGTCGGTAAGTGCAAATTTTAACGCGGCATTTAGCTTATTCAGAACGTCAGGAGGCGTACCTTTAGAAGTGTACATACCATGCCAAGCAACTACTTGGAAGCCTTTGAGACCTTGTTCATCTAAGGTTGGAACGTTAGGCAAAGTTACGAGGCGTTTTGGAGTCGTTGTACCGTACAGATTGACTTTATCCGCTCTGATGTGTGGAAGGGTATTCGTGGTTTGATCGCATAACAAGTCAACTTGACCACCTAAAAGATCTGTTATTGCTGGACCGGTACCTTTGTAGGGAACTTGCGTCAATGGAATACCAATTTGGCTAGTGAACAACATGCCACACAATTGTGAAACAGCTCCAGGACCTGCATTGGCTAAAGTCACTTTATCTCTATTCTTTTGAATATAGGCAATAAGTTCTTTGTAATTAGTCGCTGGTAAATTCTTGCGACCAATTAAAGTCATTGGCGCATTGGCTACTTGACCAATATATTCAAAGTCATTGAGCGTGTCATAAGGAAGTTTAGAGTAGAGTGCAGGTGCAGTTGAAATACCAATATGGTGTAGCAACACGAGGTGGCCATCTTTTGGTGATTTAGCGACACGATTTGCAGCAATTGTGCCACCGGCACCAGCAGTATTTTCAACGATCACTGTTTGTCCTAAAAACTTAGTCATAGGCACTGAAATCAACCTGGCAACTTGATCAGTTGGACCACCAGCAGCAAAGGGGACTACGATAGTAACTGGTTTTGTTGGATAATCAACTGCGTGAGCTAGATTCATAACAGACAAAATAAGCGCTCCAGAGGCGGCAAAAATTACTTTTTGTACACGGTTCATTTTGATCATTTTTTTCAAATATAGGTTAAGGAAAATTGATTGTAATCTAAATTCCAAGAAAAAGGCATCATGGTAAGTCCTGAGACAAAACGAGCAGAACTTGTTGATTTCCTGAAGAAACTTCAAGCCAGATAACGGGTAGCTCTGGGAAGGATTGGATGAAATTCTCATATTCATTGCCAATTTCTAAAACAAGCGCGCCATGTTCGCCGAGATAGCTTTTTGCTTGTTCAAAAATACGCTTAATGATCGACATCCCATTGCCTCCTCCTGCCAAGGCGATAGATGGTTCATGCAAATATTCTTGAGGCAAAAGACTCATGGATTGCGTATTGACGTAAGGTGGGTTACAGATAATGAGATCGAAAAGCTCATGCATGCCTGGAATTGGTAGGGCGCTAAATAGGTCGCCACAAAAAAGTTGAACTGAATCAGTCAGTTGGTACTTCTCAAGGTTCAATTGGGCTAACTCTAGGGCATCTGGACTAATATCTGTGGCGCTGACTTGCAGATCTGGGCAAGTTAAGGCTAGCAAAATGGCGAGAGAACCGTTGCCTGTGCATAAATCTAGGGCACGTCCGTTAGGTGGAAGCCACTCTTCCAGTGTTTCATCGACGATTAATTCAGCAATATAGGAGCGTGGCACGATACTGCGCTCATCACAAATAAAGTCATAACCCATTAACCACGCCTCCCCCAAAAGATACGCTAAAGGTTTTTTGGAGTCGATTCGATCTTGGACGATTTTTTGTGCTTGAACAAAAGCGATTTGCGGGTAGGGCTCATTAAACCGTTCTAGGGCATCAATAGGTGCAATATGGACACAGTGCGACAAAATCCATAGTGCTTCACTATCAGCATCTGGTGCTCCGTGCCCGAAGGATAAATTACCTTGAGTAAGCAGATCGCTCAAGGCATCGCAGGCATCATTCAATGAATATTGAAAATCAGACACTAGGCAAGGACTAATTCTTTAAGGGTTCGAAAGTAAACATTCTTTAAAGATTCAATATCCGCCAAACGAACATGCTCATTTACTTTATGAATTGAGGCGTTAATTGGGCCAAACTCAACGACTTGAGGACAAATTTTGGCGATAAAACGTCCATCACTTGTTCCGCCAGTCGTAGACAGAGTAGGGGTGATGCCAACCTCAGCGGTAATGGCTTGACTTAATACTTTACAAAGCGTGCCTTCGGGAGTTAAAAAAGGTTCACCGGCTTGATTCCAAGAAATTGCGTATTTGAGTTCATGTTTTTTGAGGATATCTTCGACTTGTTTAATTAATCCTTGAGCAGTACTTGAAGTTGCAAAGCGGAAGTTAAAGTCTAGGGTTGCATCCCCAGGGATCACATTTAAAGCGCCTGTACCGGAATGAATGTTAGAGCTTTGCCAAGTGGTAGGAGGGAAATAATCATTACCATCATCCCATTTCATGGATGCGAGTTCAGCAATCACCGGCGCCACCAAGTGGATTGGGTTCTCGGCAAGATGGGGATAGGCCACATGACCCTGAATCCCTTTGACCGTTAATTTTGCAGAGAGAGAGCCTCGACGACCATTTTTGATCATATCACCAAATTTTTCGGAGCTGGTCGGTTCACCGACGATGCAATAGTCGAGTTTAATCTGTCGTTGTTGCAACAGATTCACCACGACAACAGTACCATCTGTATTTTTTGGTCCTTCTTCATCACTGGTGAGTAAAAAGGCGATAGTTCCATCGTGATCTGGATGATACGCGACAAACTCTTCTGTTGCTACCACGAACGCGGCTAGGGAGCTTTTCATATCTGCAGCGCCACGACCATACAAAAAGCCATCCCTAATTTGCGGTATGAAAGGATCTGAATCCCATTTATCTAGGGGGCCTGGTGGAACGACATCGGTATGGCCCGCAAAAACAAGGCACGGACTTTGGCTTACACCTTTTCCTTGACGAACTGCCCAGAGGTTTGTAACCCGAAAATCATCTGGACCACTTAAGATCGTCTCGCAAATAAAACCTAATTTTTTTAGGCGACTTGCGATGAGATCCTGAATACCGCCGTCTTGAGGCGTCACTGAGGGGTGGGCAATCAGTCCTTGAGCCAAGAGTTGAGTCTGCGTGAGTTCTGTCATGATGTCATAAAAATAGTTTGATACAAATCTTCTTTAAAACCCAGATGAATATTTTGGGAATCATCTAAGACGGGACGTTTAATCATTGATGGATTGGCAATCATGAGCTGGATTGCTTCATCAATGATTAAAGACTTCTTTTTATCCACGTCGGAAAGATTTCTAAAAGTCATTCCTGAGCGATTAATTAATTGTGTCACATTATGATGCGTGAGCCAAGAACGGATGAGTTCTTGGGTAACGCCTGTTTTCTTGAAATCCATAAATTGGTAATTAATCTGATGCTCATCCAGCCAGTTACGGGCTTTTTTGACAGTCTGACAATTTGGAATTCCGTACAGAGTAATCGGCATAACAGATGTTTAATCTCTTAAAAGTTCATTGATAGCAGTTTTCGAGCGTGTTTGGGCATCCACTTTTTTCACAATGACAGCAGCATATAAACTATATTTACCGTCACTCGAGGGCAGCGAGCCTGGGACAACGACAGAACCTGCAGGCACACGCCCGTAATGGACTTCACCAGTTTCGCGATCATAAATTTTGGTGCTTTGACCGATATAAACACCCATAGAAAGCACGCTATTTTCTTCAATGACAACACCCTCGACAACTTCAGAGCGGGCTCCAATAAAGCAGTTATCTTCGATAATTACAGGGCCTGCTTGAACGGGCTCTAAAACACCACCAATCCCAACGCCACCAGATAGATGGACATTTTTACCGATTTGCGCACACGAGCCTAC
>JBBAKF010000006.1:64253-73048 GCA_040403635.1 Polynucleobacter sp. | reverse complement strand
CGATTAAACGCAAAAAATGCCAAACCAGCCTCTGTGAGATGTGGCGCTAAAAATTTAGCCGCACCTGTGTAAAAGTTCATTGTGTTGCCATGAAAATATAAAGCAGCGCCTTTTATTTTTCCGGATGGGGTGTAATACAGTCCTTCGATAGGAATCGAGTCTGTTTCAATAGTGATCAGTTCAGTACGCATTTAACTCTCCTAAAATCCGGCCGCAAGACCATCACGACGTGAATCACTCGCAGCGACATAGCCATCATTTAAATCCTCTGATTGGCGCCAAATAAATTGACCCGAACCAAAATCCATATAGGGGTCGGCAATACTTTTTAGTTCATGCCCTAGTTTTTCTAAGCCAGATACAGTACTTGGGTTTAGTTGTGATTCCACATCGAGCGTGAAGTCGCGGTTGACTTTCCAGCGTGGAGCGTCGCAAGCACTTTGCGGTTGCTGTTGGTAGCTCAGCATACGTACGACAGTCTGTAAGTGTCCTTGCGGTTGCATATCACCACCCATCACCCCAAAGCTCATTTGCGGAAAAGTTTTACCATTTACTTGCTTAGTCATAAATGCAGGAATAATCGTATGGAAAGGGCGTTTACCTGGAGCAACTATATTGACGGATTGGCGATCCAAAGAAAACCCAACACCACGATTTTGTAGGCTAATACCAAATTCCGGCACAACCACACCAGAGCCAAAGCCCATGTAATTACTCTGAATAAAAGAGACCATCATGCCAGAGCTATCTGCTGTAGTGAGATAAACCGTACCACCTGTTGGGGGCATACCAAATGGGAAATGAGTTGCTTGTTTAAGGTTGATTAACTTGGCGCGCTCTTGTAAGTAGCTAGGGTCTAACATCTCGTGAGGTTTGACGCGCATACTCCTCGGGTCTGCCACATACTGGTAGACATCAGCAAAAGCTAGTTTCATGGCTTCAATTTGAATATGTTGGCTTAGAACGCTATCAACAGGATAATCTTCGATACGAAAATTTTCTAGGATACCTAAAGCTATGAGAGCCCCAATACCTTGTCCATTGGGAGGGATTTCATGGATGTCATAACCACGATAGCGTGTTGAAATCAGATCAACCCACTCGGGCTGATAGTTTTTTAAATCTAGCAGGCTCATAGAGCCACCATTAGCGCTTGAGTGCTTCACAATATCGTCAGCAATAGCACCTTCGTAATAATCTCTAATACCCAACTGACATATACGCTCGAAAGTTTTTGCAATCCCTAAAGCTTGAAAACACTCTCCAATATGAGGGGCTCGACCTTTGGGCATAAACATCTGTGCAAACCCAGGTTGGTCTTTGAGATCAGGTATACCGGCAGCCCATTTATGTGCAACGATGGGCGCAATCGCATGACCTCTAGTGGCAATATTAATGGCAGGTGCCAAAATATCCGCAAAGCTTAATTTGCTAAATTTTTCCTGCAAAGCACCCCAACCTGCAATAGCACCAGGCACTGTGACACTATCCCAGCCGCGTAGGGGTCGGTTAGCAAGACCGTTGCTACCAATGCCGTATTTATTTTCGTAATACTCAGGACTCCAAGATTGTGGAGCGGTTCCAGATGCATTCAGACCATGTAATTTCTTACCATCCCAAACAATGGCAAACATATCACTACCCAGTCCATTGGACACGGGTTCAACAACCATCAAAACTGCGGCTGTAGCAATTGCCGCATCCACGGCATTACCACCTTGCTGCAGGATTTTGAGACCCGCTTGAGATGCAAGTGGGTGAGATGTTGAGGCGATATTTCTGGCAAACACCGGAATACGGGTAGTTGGATAAGGATTATCCCAATGAAATGTCATGCAAGAATCTTTCTAAAAAGGGTTAGTCTTTAAGCATACAAAACGCTTATGGCAGTACAAAAACTATTCTACTATCGATCATCATGCACTCTTTTGACTTCCCTTCGAAAGAAAGAATACTTAAGGATTTTTAAGATAAGGAAGCAAGCTGTAAAGTTCTTTTTGCTAAAAGAACTACGGGACGATCAATCATTTTGCCGTCGAGTTGCACTGCTGCTCCCTGAGCGGATTGATCGGCTGCAATAACGCGCTGCGCATACTCAATCTCTTCTGTTGATGGTAAAAAGCAATCGATGACTTGGTCGACTTGTTTGGGATGAATACATAATTTAGCGCCAAATCCGAGTCTTTTTGCACGGTGAGTATCTTGCATTAAAAGATCAGCCTGGTGGATTACGGTTGTTACGCCATCAATTGGCGGGGCGATATTGGCTAGGCGTGAAGCCACGGTAATTGCAAACCTGACTGGTAAAAGTTCTGACTCCAGCGCATCACAACTCAGTCCTAAATCAGCCTGCATATCAATATTACCTAGCGCCAATCGCAATGTCAGTGGGTGGGCAGCAATTTCTTTGACACGGTCGATGCCATGCGCAGATTCAATAATTGGAATGATAATGTGTAAATGCGGTACGTTTTTGGCGAGCCATTCTAACTGCGCAAAAGACTCAGCCTTGGGAACCACGACTTGTAATTCGCCTGAAAGAGTATTTAAAAATGCGACATCATCGTCCGTAAACGAACTATCAATCGGGTTGATTCGAATGAGGACTTTTTGACGACTCGTTGCACTACAACTTTGCCAAAACGCGCGAATATGTTCTCGCGCTTGTGTTTTTTGTTCAGGGGGCACCGCATCCTCGAGGTCAATAATAATGGCCTTAGATGAGCTATTGAGAGCTTTAGTAAAAAACTCAGGGCGGTGACCGGGGGCAAATAAAAAAGTTTGCGCCAATCCTAAATAGGTAGTTAGCCTATCATTCATCAGATACCTTTTGCATCACGCAGAACTTGAATATCCTCGGCTTTAAGCCCAAGCTCTTTTAAGATGGCTTCAGTATGTTCACCAACGGCAGGAATGGCTGCCATCCGATAAGCGTATTGATTATTAACACCTGGGGGGAGCAGAGCAGGCACTTCGCCAACAGGAGAATCAATGGTTGACCAGCGATTTCTGGACGAGAGTTGTGGATGGTTCCACAGACCTTGCATATCGTTCATCCGTGCATTAGCAATTTGTGCATCTTCCAGTAATTGTGTGACTTGCTCGATATTGAGATGCGCAAAGCAAGTGATGATGATTTTTTCGAGTTCAATACGATTTTCATGACGTTTGAAGTTGAGTGAGAATCTTTCTTCTTTAGCAAGTGCAGGGTTGCCCAGTACTTTTTCACAAAAGATTAACCACTCACGTTCATTCTGAAGGCCGAGCATAATGGTATTGCCATCACCCACTGGAAAAGGGCCGTAGGGATAAATTGTTGCATGTGAGGCCCCAGATCGTTGCGGGGCGGTGGCGCCTTCATAGGCATAGTACATAGGAAAGCCCATCCATTCACCAAGTGCTTCGAGCATAGAAATATCAATATGAGAGCCCTCACCCGTCTTATCACGCAAAATTAATGCGGATAAGATATTGGTGTAGGCGTACATGCCAGCAGCAATATCAGCGATTGAATTACCTGCTTTAGAGGGAGTATCTTGGGTACCCGTCACGGATAAAAAACCAGCCTCACTTTGAATAAGTAGGTCGTACGCTTTTTTATCTCTGTAGGGGCCGTCATTGCCATACCCTGAGATATCGCAGACAATCAATCTTGGGTTAAGACTCTTTAGATGCGCAGAAGATAGACCCATACGTTCAGTTGCGCCTGGAGCCAAGTTTTGTACCAATACATCCGCTGTCTTTAAAAGCTCTAAAAGAACTGCAAAAGCCTGTTCATTCTTGAGATCAAGACATAGACTTTCTTTAGATCGGTTGGTCCACGTGAAATGAGATGACATCCCTTTTACACGCTCATCATAGTTTCTAGCAAAATCACCTGTAATTGGACGTTCTATTTTAATCACCCGAGCACCCAAATCAGCTAGTTGTCGCGTGCAAAAAGGAGCTGCAATCGCATGCTCAAGAGATATCACGGTAATACCGTCTAGTGGTCTGATCATGAACTAAAACGATCTTGGCAGATCTAGGAGATGCTCAGCAACATAAGAAAGAATCAGATTTGTTGAAATCGGTGCTACTTGATAAAGTCGTGTTTCTCTAAATTTTCTTTCGACATCGTATTCACAGGCAAAGCCAAAGCCACCGAAAGTTTGGATACACATATTAGCGGCTTCCCAAGAAGCTTTGGCCGCTAAGTATTTCGTCATATTCGCCTCAGCGCCACAGGGCAAATGTTGGTCGAAGAGCTCACATGCTCGAAAGCGCATGAGATTAGCGGCCTCAGTTTCAATAAAAGCTTCGGCAATAGGAAACTGCACACCTTGGTTTTTACCGATTGGGCGGTCAAAGACAATCCGCTCATTGGCGTAGTGACGGGCTTTATTAATAAACCAATAAGCATCACCCAAACACTCGGCACCAATCAGAACACGTTCGGCATTAAGCCCATCAAGAATATATTTAAAACCTTGACCTTCTTCACCGATCAGATTTTCTGCTGGAATTTCAAGTTCATCAAAAAAGACTTCATTCGTCTCATGATTAACCATATTTAAAATGGGAGATATTGTCATCCCATGCCCTATGGCATCTTTGAGATGAACGATAAAAATCGACATCCCTTCAGATTTTTTCTTGACCTCTGATAAGGGCGTCGTTCTTGCTAAAAGAATCATCAAATCTGAATGCTGAATCCGTGAGATCCATACTTTTTGGCCGTTAATCACATAACGATCACCTTTTTTAACGGCAGTCGTTTTTAGTTTTGTGGTATCAGTTCCTGTTGTCGGTTCAGTCACAGCCATCGATTGCAAACGTAGTTCACCACTCGCAATTTTCGGCAGATAAAACTTTTTCTGAGCATCAGAGCCATGGCGTAAAAGCGTACCCATGTTATACATTTGGCCGTGACAAGCTCCAGAGTTACCCCCACCAAAATTGATTTCTTCCATAATCACAGACGCTTCAGCCAAGCCTAAACCAGAGCCACCGTATTCTGCGGGTATTAAAGCAGCAAGCCAACCTGCTTGCGTTAAAGCATCCACAAATGCATCTGGATAGCCTCTAGCCTCGTCAACTTTTTGCCAATAATGAGAGTTAAATTTGGCGCTTAAATCGCGCAACGCTTCACGGATTTCTTGGTATTGATCAGGTGCGGGAATGTTGTTCATATATAGAGAGGTTAATCGGCTAGACGTGCAGTTGCTTTCATGCTCGCAAAACCTTCGTAGTTGGTAGTCCAAAGGGATATTTTACCGTCATCTAGCAATTTGCCGTTGACCTCAAAATGGTGGATATCAAATAGTGGACGAATTGCCCTGAATTCATACGCACTTAACCGTCGGTTAGGGAGATTTTCGTGTAAAAGTTCGATCAACAGGGTGGCGATCATCGGGCCGTGCACAATCAGACCGGGATAAATCTCGACTTCATTGACATATTTACGATCATAATGAATCCGGTGACCATTAAAGGTCAGGGCCGAATAACGAAATAAAAGGACTTCATTTGGAATAATTTTTTTTTGCCAGTCGGGAGGAGTCTCAACAATCACAGGGGCAGCGAGTTGATCTTGAGCGGCTGGAACTGGACGATAAACAATATCATGCTCTTCAATAAGAGCAAGACCATCTTGATTTGAGATTTCGTGCTTGACAGTAACAAAAATTAGATCGCCGGAAGAACGTCCCGCTTTATGTTCAACATGGGTAATAGTGGATTGACGCGTGATAGATTCACCAATCCTTAAGGGGTGATGCCAAGTAAAACGACCGCCTGCCCACATTCTTCTAGGAAGTGGAACGGGAGGCAAAAAGCCACCACGTTTTGGGTGACCATCTGGTCCGACTTCTGCAAGTTGGGCATGGGGTAAAAAATACAACCAGTGCCATAGTTCTGGTAGAACGTCACCAACTTGATAAAGTGTCGCTTGGTTAAAGCTCGCTGCTAACGCTTTGACTGGAAACAGACTGACTTCATCATGATGGATTTCTGTTTTACCAATCCACGTTTTAAGGTGAGCCACTTCATCAGCGGTTATAGGGGGAGCAATAGAATCTGTCATGGGTAATAGCTATTAACAAGTTAGGGATTGAGAAAAAGTAATTTTAAAAGGAGTTATTTACCTTAAAAGTTAGGCCGTCTTTTAGCTATTTTAAAGCGTATGAACAAAATTCCGCTTTTTTAAAAAAAAGATTGAGGACTAGGGATTCAGAGAATTTAGATCAAAAAGTGGTGCTATGATTAATTTCAATAGCAATCTAAAAATAGATGGAGATAAAAGTGGATTCAAAAGAACAAACTTTGGCGCATCCCTGGCGAGATGAGATATTCCAATCTTTCAAAGCAGCGGGAATCAATCAAGTCGCTTATGTTCCAGATGCAGGACATGCGCAAGTAATACAGCGCGTGCATTCTGACCCTAAGATGGTCGGCATACCCTTAACTACAGAGGAAGAGGGTGTGGCAAGTGTCTGTGGTGCTTGGTTGGGTGGGCAAAAGGCAGTATTACTGATGCAGAGTAGTGGCGTTGGAAATTGTGTGAATATGTTTTCATTAATCAATAACTGTAGATTTCCATTTTTTACATTGGTGACAATGCGCGGTGAGTGGGCTGAATTTAATCAGTGGCAAACACCGATGGGTAAAGCGACGCAAACATCTTTTGAGATGATGGGCATTAATGTTTTAAGAGCAGAACGACCTGAGACCGTAGGTGATGTGGTCAGTGCTGGTCTTGATGCGGCATTTCGTGGGGGCGATGCAGTGGCTGTTTTGTTATCGCAAAGTTTAATTGGCCGCAAGCAATGGGATCTGAAATGAATATCGTACGCACACAACAAGGCACCATCGACCGCCGACAATTTGTTAAGGAACTGATAGCTGCATGCCCAGATGCACTCATTATTAGTGGTTTAGGGTCTACTTCTTACGATGTATTTGCAGCTGGTGATCGACCTGAAAACTTTTACTTGTGGGGAGCCATGGGTGGCGCTGCCATGATGGCTTTGGGTTTAGCGATTGCACAACCCCATAAATCAATTCTTGTGATTACCGGCGATGGAGAGCAACTCATGGGGCTGGGGAGTCTTGCAACTATTGGCGCGCAACAGCCGAAAAACCTGACCTTAGTGATTCTTGATAATGGGCATTATGCTGAAACTGGCATGCAAATGAGCCATACATCTCTTGGTACCGATCTCGTAGGTATAGCTAAGTCATGCTCTTTAGCATGGGCAATAACGGCTCAGGATTTATCTGCGGTGCAATTGATTGCCCAGCATGTCAATGCTAAAAATGGCCCTGGTTTAGCCAATGTATTAATACAAGCCCATGAATATCCTAAAGCCTTACCGGCAAGGGATGGGATATTTTTAAAAAACCGTTTTAGAGCAACATTGGGTCTTGAGACATTTTAAAGACCCGGGAATAATTACCGCTAAGCTTTAAAAATTATCCCTTATACATCCGGTATAGGAACAAGTATTTTGAACAGTCGGGCAAAGAAGATCTTCGCCCGACTGTTTTTAAAATACAGTCGTGGCGGACTTCACAAAAGTATTCATGATAAAAAGTCCCTTCCTTTCCCTTGAAATTTTCCATTGAACCCATAAATAACAATTGCTATTATCTGATACATAGAGGAAAAAAATGACAACTGAACAAAAGCAAACCCTTGATTTTCAAGCGGAAATTAAACAATTATTGCATTTGATGATTCATTCTTTGTATTCAAACAAAGAAATATTTTTACGGGAATTAATCTCTAACGCTTCGGATGCCGCCGACAAATTACGTTTTGAAGCTATCAATCAAGATAGCTTATACGAGACAGACCCTGAATTACGTATACAAGTCAGTTTTGATACCGAAGCTAAAACGATTAGTATTTCTGATAATGGTATTGGGATGAGCCGAGACGAGGTGATTGCTAACTTAGGAACTATCGCACGATCTGGAACAAAAGAGTTTTTTTCTAAACTGTCTGGGGATCAGCAAAAAGATGCATCTTTGATTGGGCAGTTTGGCGTTGGATTTTATTCTGGTTTCATTGTGGCTGACCGTATTACTGTGGAAACACGAAGAGCTGGTTCAGAACATGCAGATGGAGTTCGTTGGGAATCCGCTGGTGCAGGGGACTTTACCATTGAGCCAATGACTAGATCAGCACGAGGTACAACGATTATTTTGCACCTTAAAGAAGGTGAAGAGGAATTTTTATCACAATGGAAATTAAAGTCAGTCATCCAAAAATACTCAGACCATATTTCAATTCCGATTCAAATGCTCAAGGAGGAGTGGGATGAAGAAAAAAAGGCAATGGCAACAACGACTGAGCTAGAAAATGTCAATGAGGCAAGTGCACTATGGACGAGAAATAAAGCGGACATTACTGAGGAGCAATATCACGAGTTTTATAAAAGTATCTCGCGGGACTTTGAAAGCCCATTAGCCTATTCGCACAACCGCGTTGAAGGTAGAAGTGAGTTTACACAACTTCTTTATTTGCCGAAAAAAGCACCTTTTGATTTATGGGATCGCACTAAGCGCAGTTGCATTAAGTTATATGTCAAACGCGTATTTATTATGGAGGATTCAGAGCAACTGATGCCTACATATTTACGGTTTGCATCCGGTGTGATTGACTCAGCAGACTTGCCTCTGAATGTTTCAAGAGAAATTTTGCAAGAGTCGCGCGATGTTAAATTCATCCGCGAGAGCTCCACTAAGCGCGTGATTGGGATGCTCGAAGAGTTAGCCAATCATGAAGATGAAACTAAGCGCGGTGAGTATCA
>JBBAKF010000006.1:0-64243 GCA_040403635.1 Polynucleobacter sp. | reverse complement strand
AATTGTTTTGGAATGAGTTTGGTCAAGTTTTAAAAGAAGGTATCGGCGAGGACACGATCAACCTCGAAAAATTATCTAAGTTATTAAGGTTTGCTAGCACACATCAAGATTCTGATGTGCAAAATGTATCTCTTGCGCAGTATGTTGAACGCATGAAAGAGGGGCAAGACAAAATTTACTATGCGACTGCTGAGACCTATTTAGCCGCCAAAAATAGCCCGCACTTAGAAATTTTTAAGAAAAAAGGGATTGAGGTTTTATTACTCACTGACCGTGTTGATGAATGGATGCTCTCATTCTTGACTGAGTTTAATGAAAAAACGCTGATATCTGTAGCCAAAGGCGGGCTTGATTTAGGAAGTTTAGAAGATGAAAAAGAAAAACAGGAGCATCAGGAGGTTGAGAAGCAATATGCTGATTTGATTGAGCGGATGAAGCAAACCCTAAGCGATAAAGCAAAGGATGTGCGAGTGACTTTCCGACTGACTGACTCACCTGCCTGCTTGGTGGCGGATGAGAACGAACTCTCTAGTAATTTAATGAGAATGTTAAAGGCAGCTGGTCAAGCAGCGCCGGAAACAAAGCCAATTTTAGAAATCAATCCTAGTCATCCCTTGATTCAAAAAATTGAAGGAGATAGAGATCATTTCGAGGATTGGGTACATTTGATTTTTGATCAGGCACTGCTTGCTGAGGGCGGGCATGTGGTGGATCCAGCTTCTTTTGTGCGACGGATGAATCAAATGTTTTTAAAATAAAACTGGAGTCCTATCATCACAAAAGTGGTTTAATCAGGGGGTGTAACTTACCTTGATAAGGATAGAAGTTTTTCTTTGCAATTTTGTATTTGCTAGTTTGTAATCCAAAGGGCACACTGTAGCTAATTATCTTTAATAGGAGAAAATCTTGATCAAAAAATTACCATGGTTACTGCTCCTAGTTTTAATAATGGGTGCTGTGGGGTGCTCAACTAAACCACCACAACCTATTTCATCTGAGGGTAAATTACGGATGGGGCTTTACCGGGGATCGCCAACCTCTATTTTGCCGGGTAAAACATTGTCGGACTCTAAGGGTGTGGGCTTAGAACTAGGGCAAACCCTTGCAAAGGATTTTGATTTCGCTTTTGTACCAGTCATTTTTCAAACGAATGCAGATACTATCGGCGCCCTCAAAAAAGGTAGGGTAGACATGATCTTTACTAGCTCTGGGGATGACAATATTGACGACTTAGTATTTTCTAAGCCAATTGTGCAACTTGAAAAATCATATCTTGTGGGCAGTCAACGGGGGATCCGAAGTCTATCTGATGTGGATGTTCCAACTCGAAAAATCGGGGTAATGGAAGGAAGTAGTTCTCAAAAAGAACTTAAAAAAACGCTCAAGCACGCACAAGTCATTACAACATCCTCAGCAATAAGTGCAGCGGCGATGTTGAGAGCAGGAAGACTCGATGCGTTTTTTAGTAATAAGGCCTTGTTACATGAAATGGCTGAAACAATTCCCGGGTCGCGGGTTATGCCTGACGTAATCGGTTATGAGTTGCTTGCGATTGCTATACCTAAAGCAAAAGCTGAAACTTTACCCCAAATAAATCAATGGATTGAAGAATTTATGGGTAAAGATCAACTTAAAGAAATACTTGAAAATGCCGGCATTCAGAGCGCGGTACCTATAGCAATAAAAAAGTAAATTCACGAATTTAGCAATTTATTTGTAATATACTAGTTTGATAAAAATTATTTAGACAATTCATTCAAAAGGAGACTTGCATGAAACAAATCAATGTAGCTGTTATTGGTACTGGTTGGTGCGGAGGTATTCGTGCCGAAACAGCTCACAAAAACCCCTTAGTTAAAGACCTTTACATTGCCGAGACGAATGAAATTCGTCTTAAGGAAATGGCGGATAAAGTCAAGCCGGTGATTGCAACTACTGACTATCGCGAATTACTTAAAATTGCTGATATTGATGCGGTGATGATTTCTGCAACTCCAGAGACAACGCATTTTCCGATCGCAAGAGACTCTTTACTCGCCGGCAAACATGTGTTTTTAGAAAAGCCGATTGCGATTGCACTCGAAGAGGCAGATGAATTGATTGCAATAGCTAAGCAAAAGAACCTTAAATTTACAATTGGTTACTCACAGCGCTTTAATCCTAAGTATGCGTATGTCAAGAAATCAATTAATGATGGTTCAATTGGTCGTCCTGTCAGTATCATGGTGAGCAGACACATCACCCGCAGCCTTGGGAAAAAAATTAGTGGTCGTGTGAAATTATCGCCAGCTGCTATGGAATCTACACATGATTTAGATTTTGTTTTTTGGTGTTTAGAGCCTGCCAAGCCAGTTAAAGTGTATTCGCAAGTGAACTACGGCGCGATGCGTGAATCTACTGGTAACGATATTCCGGATACACAATGGGTTATGGTCACGATGGATACAGGTTTAACATTTGTGGTCGGTGGTGGTTGGAGTTTGCCCCCAGGCTACCCTAATTTCTCATCTACTTGGATCGAGTTTATTGGAAGTGATGGAGCCCTGTTAGTAGATGATAGTCATAAAGATGTTGTACTTAATACGATGAAAAATGGTATGCAACTGCCAATGTCTACCATGCCAGGCGAGCAAGTTGACCATGTGTATGCTGGTCCGATGGCCTATGAAACGATTCATTTCTTGGAAGCAGTTGCCCTAGACCGCGATGTTCTAGTCACAGGCGAGCAGGCTAGACAGGTGATGGAAGTCTATATGGCTGCAGATATCTCAGCGGAAACTGGAGAGCCAGTTTATTTGCCGATTTCTCAAGAAAAACTTCGTGCGGTGAATGGATAAAAGATGCGTGATCGTCAAGCTAAAAACCTCGGCTTAGCCATTGTTGGAGCAGGTCGAGTAGGTTTATTCCGAGGTGAAGTCGCAGCGCGTCATCCCCAAGTAGGATGGATCGGTATTGCCGAAAAAAATCCTGAGCGTGCAAAATTAGTCGCAGAAAAACTCAAGGCAGATTTTGTAACTGACAGTTATGAAGAGTTACTCAATCGCCCTGAGGTTAATGCTGCGATTATTGCGACGGATGAACATCTACACGTTGACCCAATCATGAAGGCTGTTGAGCGTGGTCTTCCGATGTTGATTGAAAAGCCTTTGGCCATTGATTTAGCTGATTCAGCAAGAGTCCTTGCAGCGATTGAGGCAGCTGGTGTAGATGCGGTTGTTGGCTACACACAGCGATTTAGAAGACGTTGGTTAGCCGCCAAAGAAAAAGTTTCTGCAGGTCAACTCGGCGATATAACGTTAGTCTCATCAAGAGCGTTTATGAATCGCTTGGTGGCAATAGACAACTATAAAAGAACGACCCATCCTGAGAAAATCTCTCCGATGGTGATTTCTGGAACGCATGCCCTTGATATCGTGATGTGGATGATGCAAGGCAAGACACCGGTAGAAGTTTATGCGCGTGCGATCGATAAAGCACTTGGACCAGAATACAAAGGGATTGATGCTACGAGTGGAGTCGTAACATTCTCAGATGGCACAATCTATCAAGCAACTATTTCTTGGGCCCTACCAGTTGTTTGGCCTGGAGCGGTATATAGCTTGGATATTGGTATTGTTGGGACTGAAGGGGTACTAACGATTGACGATACCCACCGCGACATCGTTCTTGCGACTTCAAAATTTCAGGGCGAAGGTTATGCGCCAGATTCAACAAGACGGGTAGATTTTATGGGTAGTTATCCTCCTGGAGATATGGCTTTGGGTGAACTCCGTGGGCCGATGCGCGAAGAAACAGATTCATGGCTCAATCGTGTTTCATTAGGCCTCCCGACGCCAGCGGCAACCGTCCAGGATGCCCACAAAAACCTGATGATGACAAAGGCATTTGATTTGTCGGCACGTCTCAAACGTCCTGTTGCATTACCTATCGATGCAAAAGACGATATTTACTGATAAGATTTACCTTAATTTATTCTGAAAAAACTGGAGAAAACATGCGTCGTCTAATACAAGCTTTTGCAGTGATTGCCCTTGGTTTAAGTCAGCTAGTACAAGCGCAGGATGCTAACTATCCAAATCGTCCAATTACATGGATTGTCCCTATGGGTGCTGGTGGAACTTCTGACGTTTTTGCAAGAACGATCCAACCATTTATGGCGAATTACTTAGGCCAACCAATGATCGTGGAGAACAAACCTGGAGCGAACGGTGTTTTGGGTGAGGACTTAGGATTTAATGCCAAGCCAGACGGATACACTTTGATTTTTTCATCAGCGTCTGTAGCGGCAAACCCTTTTTTGCGTAAAACGAATTATGATCCAAGAAAATTTGTTCCAGTGATCTATCTTGGGAACGTATATTTAGTTCTATTAGCCAGTAATGAATCAAAAGTAACCACTTTTAAAGAATTTATTGATATGGTTAAATCTAAGCCAGCGGGAACAGTTAACTACTCTTCTTGGGGTGCAGGTGGTATGGGTCACTTAGCTTCTGAGTTGCTTAATATTGAAGCAAAAATTAGTCTCTCACACATTCCTTATAAAACTTCTCCAGAGGCATTGACTGCAGCGATTTCTGGCCAAACTTCAGTGACTTTTCAGACGACATCTTTAGCGATACCACAAATGAAAGCTGGCAAATTGCGTGGTTTAGCAGTTGCGGCACCGAATCGATTAGCTGATGCTCCAGATGTTCCAACGATGGCTGAAGTAGGTTATCCAGGTATAAAAATTGATACTTGGTTCGGCGTGTTTTTGCCACCTAATACACCAAGACCAATCGTAGAGCGATTGAATAAAGCGTTTCAAGCAGCAATTTCTGATCCTGAGATCAAAGCAAAGTTGGAAGCAAGAGGGGTTTATCCAAAAGGTGGATCGCCTGAGGATTTCCAGAGCTACTTCCAAGCTGAAATGAGAAAATTCAATCGTATTGTTACAGAAGCAAAGATTGAGCCTGAGAAGTAATTCATCTCAATCCTTGGCAACTTAGACAGGATGTCAGGCGTACTTAAAACTCGGTTTAGTGGTTACCAATACCACTATCAACCGGAAAAAAGTCATGTACATCCTTTCTTAGTAGATCTGTGGCACCAAGTCGCGATTGAGACTGATGGTGCTGTTCAGATTGAGGTACTCCCCAATAATGGGGGATCAAAGCAATCCCATTTAGAAATCGTCCAAGAACTGATTGAAGGCAAGATAGGGTTTTATGCCCTCATGGGAAGTATTTTGGGTCCGATTGCGCCAGCGATGAATGTGCAAAGCTTGCCATTTATTTTTAGCAGTAACGCAGATGTATATGGTGCGATGGATGGCGAAATCGGTCAATATCTTCAGCAAGAGTTGATGCCTCATGGGATTTATTTATTTCCCCATGGATTGATGGAAAATGGTTTCAGGCATATTGTTTGCACTGATCAGCCGATTCATCAAGCCTCTGACTTAGCGGGCGTATCGATACGCATTCCTGAGGGAAAAGTTTTTGAAGATACCTTTAAAGCATTGGGAGCAAATCCAGTGCCTCTGTTTGTACTAGATTTGTATGAGGCCTTAAAAACAGGCAAGGTCACTGCCCAAGAAAATCCATTAGCGATATTAGATTCCTTACGATTACACGAAGTTTGTACTTATGTATCGATGACTTACCATATGTGGTCAGGATTTAATTTAATTGGCAATCTTGCATTTTGGCAAAGTATGCCAGTAGAATTACAGCAGATTGTACAAAGAAATATTACCAAATTTGTTGCCTTACAAAGACAGCATACGATTGCACTCAATGCAAGCTTAGAGAAAGACTTGCAGACAAAAGGGATGGTGTTTAATCACGCAAATATCCAAACTTTCAGAGATTGTCTTAAAGGAAACTTTTATGCCACATGGAAAGAGCAGTTAGGCCCAGTTTTGTGGGGGCTTTTAGAGCAGCGATTTGGTAAACTAGCAAGTGAATAGCCAGCTTTTTTAAATGGTTATAGAATATAAAAATCTTAAAAAAATTAATTTGGAGAATCTTATGAAAATCAGTCGTTTAATTGCGTTAATGTTGTGTGGTTTGATTGTTAGCACCGCTTCTGCTGAAGACCCGTATCCCAATAAACCTATTAACTTAATTGTGCCAAATCCACCAGGTGGCTCATCGGATGCCAATGCGCGTGTGATGAGTGAAGTTATGCAAAAACAGTTAAAACAACCGTTAATTGTCAATTTCAAGCCAGGGGTTGGTGGTCAGATTGGGAACTCTTTTGTCGCTAAGTCAAAGCCAGATGGATACAACATACTTATGGGCTTATCATCCATTATGGTGTCGCCTGATGCAGAGCGTGTCCAAGGTAAAACTTCCTTGTATGAAGTTGATCAATTAGTGCCAGTAGCGATGGTCTCAAATGACCCGATGGTGATGTTAGTGAATGCAAGTTCACCATGGATGACGCTTGCTGATGTTGTAAAAGCAGCAAAAGAAAAACCAGGTGCATTTAATTATTCGTCATCAGGAAATTTTGGACCGATCCATTTATCCGTGGTCATGTTTGAACATGCAGCTGGGATTAAATTGACACAAGTTCCATTTGGTGGTGGTGGGCCATCTATGTTGGCTTTATTAGGTAATCAAGTAGAAATTACGACAGCGATTCCTTCAGTAGCTCTGCCCCAGATTCAGTCTGGTAAGGTGAGAGCGATTGCAGTATCAGGATCCAAAAGAATCAAAGCATTACCGAATGTACCTACCTATCGCGAGTCGGGTTACGACGCTGAATATAACATTTGGAACGGCTTATTTGTTCCGCAAGGAACCCCAGATGCGATTGTAAAAACTTTGCGTGACTCTGTTCGTACTGCCGCTAACTCTGGTGAACTAGAAGCAGCGATGCAACAGCGTGGCTTGATCTATGAATATTTGGATATGAATGAGTTTAGACGTTTTGCAAAAGAAGACGGTGACCGCATGGTAAGGGCTGTAAAACAGATTGGTAAACTCAACTAGTAGTAAAGTTTAGGCTTTAAAAGCCCAGCCCACCTTCTCGTTTTAGATTTGACGAAGATTCGGGCGGGGCTAGTTTATGTGATGTATTTAGAAGACTTTGGAGCTAACGCGTTAAACATTGCAAACCTTAGATAAGAGTCTTAAGCTGATCCAAGAGATGGGCCAGACTTGCAGAATCGACAACGAATAAGCGGTCTATGACCTAAATTTGAAGAGCCCCCCGGGGCTCTATTTTTTTTGCAGCAATGCGGCAATGTTAAGTTTTCTACAAATCGCTTCAAGGGTAGTGGCCTTGTTGTAGTCTAAACGGTTGCTAGACCTACGCAGTTAATATTGGCAACACTAACTAACGTTGTGTGATTGATGTACCAGTAGGAAAATCTGCACCGATTGTGCAGAAAATCTTTCAAGCAATACAATAAGGCATGTCAAGTACAGCTGCGAAACTCCGCTGCTATAGACCGCTTAGCAAGTCAAGGCATGGATTTAACTTTATCAAGAAGTCCAGAGCAATTTTTGAATTTATTAAAAGCCGAAGCGCCAGTTCTCATTAAAGCCTCGAGAGCATCTGGCGCCAAACTAGAGTAACTGAGCTACGACTTAAAATAGGCTGCCTCGCAGCCTATTAGTTTTGAGTGATGCCAGCTTGTTTTACGATCTTTGCGTATTTACTCATTTCGTTTTGCACAAATTGGTGAAATTGCTGTTGATCCATTTCGCGTACTTGGATACCTGATTTATTGAAGGTGGATTTAATTTCAGGATCTTGCATGGCTTTATTAATATCCTGATTAATTTTCTTCAAGATTTCAGGAGGAACATCAATGGGTGCCCAAATCCCTACCCAAAATTCAATATCAAAATTAGCGTAGCCTTGTTCCGCGATAGTCGCAAATTGCGGGAACAGACCCAGTTTTTCTTTTGAACTTATTCCTAAAGATAGCAGTTTGCCATTAGCAATATAAGGTGCAGCTGTTTCAAATGGCGCCATAAAATAATCGACTCTTCCAGCGAGAACGTCTTGGATCACTTCTGGTGAGCTCTTGTAAGGGATATGCGTACTGTTTTTCATACCCGTCATTTGGTGCAGGTACTCCGAGGCTAGGTGCGTAGAGCTACCGATTCCAGCTGAGCCAAAGGTGAGTGTGCTATTCGGTTTTTTAGACGCTTGAACAAGTTCATTGAGAGATTTGTGGGGACCACTTGAACTTGTAATGAGCACATAAGGAGTGGAAGTTAGAAAACTCACATTAGCTAAGCTTTTCACCGCATCATAAGGAAGTTTTTTATAAACAGCAGGGTTGATAGCGTAAGTAGCTGAATTCGCCAGTAGGGTATATCCATCAGGCGCAGAGGTAATAACAGCATTAATACCAATTGAGCCACCTGCACCAGGTTTATTTTCAATAATGACCGACTGCTTCCAAGAGTTGGTGAGATATTTTGCCAAAATACGAGCTGTAATATCGGTTCCAGATCCAGCCCCTGGCGCCACAATCTTGACAGTTTTGTTTGGGTAAGAGCTTATGGCGCTCGGATCTTTACTTTGCGCGCTGGCTAAAGAGCAAATACTTATGGATATCAGCGACAAAATAGCAAAATGAAAAAAATTAAAACACCTAGAAAAAAATTTCATGGTTTGTCTCCTATAAAGTTTTTTAAAAGCATCATGTGCATTTTATTATGGTATTAGTATATAACTTATTCAAAAAAATTAAAAATTCTTCCGGGGGCTAGGGTGTTTCATAAAATTGCTGTTTTAGGATGTGGTGCGATTGGCAGTAGTGTGGGCGCAGATTTAACGGACGCGGGGTTGGATGTAACTCTGATAGATCAATGGCCACAACATGTTGAGGCAATGAAAGCGCAGGGTTTGCGGATTCAGATGACGGATTTGGATTTAAAAATACCTGTCAAGGCGTATCATTTACATGAAATCTACACGCTTCAACCGCAATTTGATTTGGTCTTGCTCGCGTCAAAATCGTATGACTGTGCTTGGCTGACACATTTTATAAAACCGTATTTGAAGCCTAGCGGGGTAATTGTTGGTTTACAAAATAGTTTAAATGAGGAAGTGATTGCGCCGATCGTGGGTTATCCCAACAGCATTGGTTGTGTCATTGAATTATCTGGTGAGTTAATTGAGCCCGGCTATGTGGTTAGAAACACGACGCGAACAACGACTTGGTTTAGTCCTGGTGAGTTACATGGCTTATTAACACCAAGATTAAAAGCATTGGAAGACTTATTTAGCCATTGTGCAACGACCAAAATGACTTCGAATATTTGGGGTGCGAAATGGTCAAAGTTAATCTCGAACACGATGACACAGGGACCCATTGGGATGTTAGGGATTAAATCCTACGAGGCGGGTCAATTATCGGGTTTTTTTGAGTTGGCTTTTGAAGTAGGTAAGGAAACTTACGAGGTGGGTCGCGCCATGGGTATAGAGGTTGAGCCAATCTTTGGTCTGACGCAGGAAGATTTTTTAGGGTCTAGTTCGGATGTAATTAATAAGCTATTACATACGCTTTTAAAACATTTAGGAAAGAACTCTAGAAATGCCGTAGTACAAGATCATGCTAAATCACGAAAAACTGAAGTTTCTTATTTAAATGGCTTAGTTGTGCAAAAAGGTGAAATGATGGGTATACCGACACCATTTAACAAAGCGGTGACTCAAATCAATCAATTGATTGAAAAGGGCGAGTTAAAAACGCATCCTGATAACTTACACAAAGTGAAAGATTTCATTGCGTGATGATCAACTCAAAGCACTTAGGCTTGATTAAAAGTCACGACGTGATCCGCAACTAAGTAGATACCAATCTTTTCTCCGATGGCATGATTGTGGTGACTTGGCACATAAGCAAAGACCTCAATGCCTGAAGCCAGTTTGAGAGTATATAAAAAATCTGCACCCCGAAACGTTTTCCGAATCACTTCTGCTTGAATAGGGCTAGCGTCATCATGTTGGATATCATCCGCACGCAGTAAGACATCAATTTCATGACCAACAGTTCCACTTTGGCCATGATCTAAATCTAATTCACCGAGTTCAATTTTGACCTTTGACCCATTTTGAATAATACCTTTAACAAACACTCCACGACCAATAAAATCTGCAACATAACGATTTACGGGTTGGTGATAGATCTCATAGGGTGCGTCCCATTGAATAATCTTCCCATCGGCCATCACACCAATTTTATCGGCGATTGCAAAGGCTTCAAATTGATCATGCGTTACAAGGAGGGCTGTAATGGCATTATTTTTCAGAATATCCCTCATCTCAGAGGCTAGGCGATCTCTCAGTTCAGCATCCAGACTCGAAAAAGGTTCATCTAACAAAATTAAATCTGGTTCAGGGGCCATCGCTCTGGCTAGGGCAACCCGTTGTTGTTGACCACCACTGAGTTCGTGGGGGTAGGCATCTGCTTTATTTGCCAGTGCCACACGTTTTAGCCAGTCCATAGCCACACCTGCTCTTTGCGAAGCGGGGAGATGATGCAAGCCAAAAGCAACATTCTCTAGAACAGTTAAATGTGGAAAAAGTGCAAAGTCCTGAAACACCATACCCACCCGCCTTTGGTTGGGTAATAAATGAACACTTGAGGAGCTTACAAGCTTATCGCGTAAAAGGATCTCACCATTTTTAACTTGTTCAAACCCACAAATAGCTCTTAATATCGTTGATTTACCGCAACCGGAAGAGCCTAGTAAGCAGCCAATTTCTCCTTGATCGAGTTCTAAATCTAAACCCTTGACAGCAATCATCTCCTCTTGCCCATCGCGATTGGAGAAAGCAACTTCTATGTTTCTTATAGAAAGTAGGTTGGGAATTGAGTTCATCCTTATAATTATCTCACTAATGTCAATACTTCTATACACAGACAAAGTATCAAAATAATTTTCTTGATATGAATAAAATTTTAATTTCTTTGTCCCTCTTATTATTTTTACCACTCGTGGGTTTGGTGGCGCCATTTTTTTTACCAGGAGCACCAGATCCGCTTTCAAGTAACGCAGGCCAAGTTGCGAGCGATACCTTACAGCATTTATGGGATTATGTTCTTGGTGCCTATTTGAGATCTACGCTCGTATTAATGGTGGGTGTAGCCATCGGTGTTTTTATACTTGGCGTGGGAAACGCTTGGATTATCGCAAGTTATGAGTTTCCAGGTAAGAAGATTTTTGAGTGGGCTTTAATTTTGCCGCTCGCCGTACCAAGCTATGTCATGGCATACCTTTTTGTGGATATGCTCCAGTTTGCGGGCCCCATACAATCGGCTTTACGTTCTTGGCTAGGGATGGAGAAATTGTGGTTTTTCCCTGATCCGAGATCACTGTTTGGTGCAATTTGGACCTTTTCTTTTTGCCTGTATCCTTATGTCTATCTAATTACTCGCGCAGCATTTATAGAGCGAAGTCGGCGTTTGATCGAAGTATCAGAAACATTGGGGTACAGTCCTTTAGAAGCCTTTTTTAAATTGGTGCTACCGATGGCTAGACCTGCAATTTTTGCGGGTATGGCTTTGGCACTGATGGAGGTACTTGCCGACTTTGGTGCAGTTTCTTATTTTGGTGTACAGACACTAGCCACAGGAATTTTTAAGGCTTGGTTATCGTTTGGTGATCGCATCTCTGCGGTGCAATTATCACTCACCCTATTAAGCTTTGTACTCTTGATTTTTTTGATAGAACAAAATAGCCGCTCTCGGATTCGTTATTCTAGCTCGCTACCATCCGCATCCTCTAGTAAATTATTAAGTGGTAAAAAGGCGATCTGCGCTTTTTTAGTGTGTGGTTTGACACTGCTACTTGGGTTTCTATTGCCCGCCATAGGTCTCATTAATCTGATGTATCAGCAGGGCTTAAGTATTGATATGCGTTATTGGAATTGGTTAAGAAACTCACTCACTGTATCCTTTGCTACTGCCATTATCTCGGTTGTGTTGGCGCTTTTCTTTGCGTATGCAGTAAGGTTAAATCGTCACATGAAGTGGGTAACGCAGTTATTAGGTTTTGGCTATGCACTTCCGGGAGCGGTTTTATCCATTGGAATATTATCTTTCCTAGAAATTTTTCAGTTAGCTTGGTGGATTTCAGCGAGTATGCTGGTACTCATCTATGCCTATTTAGTGCGTTTCTTGTCATCGAGTTTACAGAGTATTGAAACTGGCTTATTACGTATTACTCCATCGATGGATGGTTCCGCGGCATTACTTGGGCTATCCCCATTTCAAATTCTAAAACGTATTCATATTCCTTTACTGAGAAGAAGTTTGATCACTGCGGGATTATTTGTTTTTGTGGATGTGATGAAAGAATTACCTGCTACTTTGCTACTGCGCCCATTTAACTTTGACACCTTAGCCGTTGCGACCTACCAGCTTGCGGCCGATGAAAGACTCTCTGAACTGGCCTTACCTGCTCTCACAATCGTACTAGCAGGTTTAATACCTGTATATTTCCTATCTAAAATTTTCTCTAGACAGTCATAGTCAACAGACTTTACCAGTAGCAACTAAAAAATTTAACCTAACTGTAAAAGTGCCATTTACGTTGCAAATGATAATGATTCTCATTTTGTTCTATAATAATTTATATCAAAGAAGTATTACTTTAAAAAATTATTTAAAGAAAAAAGTGCGGTTTACTGAAATCATCAGTAAATAGTTTGTTGTTTGGGTATGTATAAAAGGAATAATTGTGATTAAGTTGAATTGGATGATCGGTAGTGTCATATTGCTAGGATTATGTGCCAGTAATATACCTTTGGCACAGGCTCAAAAAGAGCTCAATTTGTATTCGGCAAGACATTATCAAACGGATGAAGCTTTATATAGTGATTTCACGAAAAAAACGGGGATTAAGATCAACCGGATTGAGGCCGACGATAATGGCATTATTGAGCGCTTAAAAAGTGAGGGTGATAAAAGTCCTGCAGACGTTATTTTATTGGTGGATGCTTCACGATTATGGCGAGCACAAATGCAAAATTATTTTGCACCTATCCAGTCCAAATATTTAGAAGAAAGAATCCCAGTTAATCTTAAAGCAGCGCCGGAATCTCGCGGGGTACCTTGGTATGGATTCTCAACACGCGCACGTATCATTGTGTACAACAAAGCTACTTTAAAACCAGGTGATGTAGATACCTACGAAAAATTAGCTAACCCGACTCTTGTCGGAAAAGTTTGTACGCGCTCTGGAGCACACCCCTATATGCTGTCCTTAGTAGGATCACTGATAGAACGCAACGGTTTGGCGGCAACGCAGTCTTGGGCAAAAGGCATGGTGGCGAATATGGCTAGAAATCCTAGAGGTGGTGATACAGATCAAATTAAAGCAGTTGCTTCTGGAGAGTGCGGAGTCGCCTTAACAAATTCGTATTACTATGCGCGTATGTTACTTTCTACTAAGCCTGAGGATGTTAGTGCAATTTCTAAAATAGGATTTATTTGGCCGAATCAAAATGCGGGCGGGGTGCATATTAATATTTCTGGTGGAGGTATGGCACGTAATGCACCACATCCAAAAGAAGCGCTAGAGTTTTTAGAGTACTTGGCAACAGATTCAGCCCAAGCCTATCTTGCGAATGGTAATAATGAATGGCCTGCGGTTGCAACAGTAAAGATCGATAACATAGCGCTAAAAAATATGGGAAATTTTCAGGTTGAAAAAGTTTCTGTAGCGGATATGGGAAAGAATCAAATTACGGCTCAAAAGTTATTAGATCAAGTGGGCTATAAGTAGACATAGCAACTGCATTACTAATGAGTATTTAAAGTAGATAGAAAGACCACACTAAAAAGTGGTCTTTTTAACATGATTGTTAGTCCATCATTAACTTAAATACATAAAAACCTTAGGTCAAAATAAAACAATCAAAAATTTTAAAGAACAAGAGCAATTCAAAAAGATATGCTAGTATAGTTTTTTCGGGGAGTAGCCTGCCTATTCATAGGTCTTATGTATCGTCAACACGACTGAAAAGTCCGGTGCATAGGTAAATTTTTTAAGGCGAGACCAATTTTTATGGCCAATCATGAATTTGCTTTCCCGTTCTCACCTACTGAGTTTTAAAAAAAATCAATTTAGATTGATGATGTTCCTTCTTGTTCTATTGAATGAAAAAGTTAAATATTGGGTAACCAAGCCGTGGCTCGTTAAATCTATATCTGTAGTCTGGATATTGGGATTGATAGGTCCACCTGTATATTCTCAGAATCAAAAGCCATTAACTTCAAATGAGTTGATTACTATGGCCTTAGAGGCTAGCCCACAGGTATTGGCGGCAAGAGATCAATATCAAGCGGTAAAAGGACAATTATCAACTGCAAAAGCAATTCCTAATCCAGAGTTTGAGGTCAATACAGGACAACAACGCTCTGCAACAGGATCTTTGCCAGCAGGTAATGTTTCTACATGGACTATCAATCAGCCGATAGATATGCCTTATACACGTGGCCCCAGAGTGAATGCTGCACAGGCAAATTTAGAGTCTGCAAATGCAACACGCATAGCCTTTGAGATAGAGTTAATTGCGCGTGTGAAGCAACGATTTTATGAATTAATGCGAAGTCTTGCCCAGGCCAGAGCTGCTGAGGAAGATTTGAATTTAACGAAGCAAATCCGAGATCGGATGCAAATACGTTATGACCAAGGAGAAACTGCAAGGTTCGAATTTATCAGAACACAAACAGAATTTTTGAATGCCAAAATTAATGCTGAATCGAGTAACTTGCGTGTTGAACAAGCACGGAGTCAATTACGGCAAGTCGTCGGACATCAACTGCCAACTAACTTTACGGTAGTGACAGAACAGCCGAAGACGCAAATTATGCCGCCATTAGAAGAACTCATACGCGAAATACATAAACAAAGTCCAGAATTACAAAGAGCTCGAGCAGATGTTGAGGCAAGTGAGAGTAGGTTAAGTTTGGAACAAAATTCACGCTTACCTAAATTATCCTTGAAAGCTCATCAAAACAACGATCCTGCCTTTACAGATAGGCTCTTCGGACTCGTTGTACAAATCCCAATTTGGGATTGGAAAAAAGGTCCAATTGCTGAAGCAGAGGCAAATCGCTCTAAAGCTAAAAATCAACTCAATATCCAAATACAAAGCTTAGAGGCGCAACTAGAAAATACTTACCAACAATATCAACTCATCAGTAATCAGGTCAAGATACTCGATCAAGAGGTGGTTGCGCTTGCGGCAAGTGCAGGAAAGATTGCAGAGATTTCCTATCGTTATGGTGAGCGAGGGATGTTGGAGTATTTAGATGCACAAAGAACGTTTCGTGCCGCACGTAACGATTTGATCAGGGCGCGTTTTGACTTAGCGAATGTGATTATAGAAATACAAAGACTTAGGGCCAGTCCAGACTGGCTTGCGCAAATCGAAGTGAACCAATAATGCAATATCAATGGAGTCTATTGTGAACCGATTAAGTATGTTTTTAAAAAAAATAATAAGTGCTATGGGTAGTGCTCGACAAAAAACATTTGGCGAGGTGTTTGCAAATCAGGGTAAGTTGTATCAATCATTCCATGATCAAGTAGAGCGAAATGCTCCAGCTGTGAGCCAAACTTACGATAAGCTACCGCGTTTTTTAAAGCGAATATTATTTGTACTCCCTTGGATCATCGGTGGTCTTTTAGTACTTAATTATTTGAATTTCTTTGATAAAACTCAGGTGATCAAGTCGGTTCAAGATCCCAATGTCGTAATAGTTAGCCCAGATTTACGCAACATGATTGTCGATGGTACGGTCCAAATATCACCCTTTGTTGAAGAAGTAAGAGCTTCAGGTAGGATTGATTTTAATGAGCTATTTCTTTCAAAGATTGGTGCGAATGTAACTGGAAGAGTCACAGATATCCTTGCCATACCTGGCCAGACTGTTAAGCAAGGGGACGTTCTTGCGCGAATTATATCGACTGAATTAACGCAATCACAGCTTGTCTACTTGAAGGCAAAAAGTATGAGTCAGTTAGCAGACCAAGCTGCTAATCGTGCGCGAATTTTATTTAAAGAAGATGTCATTGCGCTGGCGGAATTACAAAGACGGGAAGCAGAATCGAAAAGTGCGCGAGCAGAGTACCGTGCAGCGAATGATGAACTTCGCGTCTTTGGTATGGATCAAGCTAGCATTGATCGCCTGTCACAATCAGGAGTGATTGAATCGATCAATCAGGTTAAGGCGACGATTCCTGGTGAAATCGTAGAACGTAAAATTAATAAGGGGCAAGTTGTTCAGCCCTCAGATGGGTTATTTACAATTGCAGACTTAAGTACCTTGTGGGCGATATCAGAAGTCCCTGAGAGTAATTCTTACTTTATACGTAAGGGGCAAAAAGCAACAGTCATCATCCCAGCATTGCGTAATCAAGAAATAGAGGGAATCGTCAAGCATGTAGATTCGATTGTTAATCCGCAAACACGTACAGTCGTCGTGCGGATGGAGATTATGAATAGAACAGGCCTAATCAAACCTGGGATGTTAGCGACTATGCTGATTGAGAGTCAAGCGACTGAGAAATTAGTCGTACCTGTCAGTGCAGTTTTTCGTGAAGATAATCAGGACCATGTCTTTATTCGTCTGAACGATGATAAATACCGCATGATTACTGTGAAACTTGAGCCAGAAGGAAAGGGGTATCGTCCTGTTATTTCGGGATTAACTCAAGGCCAAGAAATTGTGCTTAACGGAGCCTATCATTTGAATACCGAACGCAAACGTCAACTGAATAGCCAATAACTTTTATGATTGAAAGAATTGTTCGCCTATCCCTCCAACAACGATTATTGGTTGTTATTATTGCCTGCGTTTTACTCATCGCAGGTTTATTAGCTACTAAACGACTGTCTGTTGATGCCTTTCCTGACGTTACTAACGTACAGGTGCAAGTTGCGGCTGAGGCGCCAGGACGATCTCCAGAAGAGGTGGAACGCTTTATTACAATTCCGATTGAACTCGGGATGACTGGATTGCCTGGTTTAATTGAAATGCGCTCTTTAAATCGGAATGGGCTCTCGATTATTACCCTTGTTTTCACAGAAAAAACAGATATTTACTTTGCCCGTCAATTAGTGACTGAGCGCTTGATTGAAGTGGCATCTAGAATGCCGGTAGGCATTACACCTGTAATGGCACCACCATCAACAGGTTTAGGTGAAATTTATCAATATACCTTAGATCATCCATCCGATCGCCAAAGAGAGCTAACAGTAGAGGAGTTAAAAGAGCGTAGGGAGATTCAGGATTGGGTTGTACGCCCCATGTTACGCACTATTCCAGGGGTTGCAGAAATTAATACACAAGGTGGATTTTCCAGAGAGTATCAAGTATTGGTTAACCCAGAAAGACTTCGGCATTACCAAATCAACCTCACTGAAGTTTTTCGCGCGCTAGCCAGTAATAATGCCAACTCAGGTGGTGGGCAACTGCCAAGTTATTCTGAGCGGTATTTAATTCGCGGAATAGGTTTAATCACCAAACCTGAGGATATTGAGAAAATTATTCTCAAAGAAGTCAATGGCATTCCGGTCTATGTGAAAAACGTTGCCGAGGTGAGGATGGGTAGCGAAATTCGTCAGGGTGTGGCGATTAAAAATGGTTATACCGAGAGTGTGGCGGGTATTGTGCAAATGATCCGTGGCGGTAATGCAAGAGATGTCGTCGGCCGGATCAAACTGAAGGTAGAAGAAATCAATCAAGGCAAATTATTGCCTGATGGACTACAAATTGTGCCATTTTATGATCGAACTGACTTAGTCAATGCAGCCATGTTTAACGTGGCTAAGGTTCTTGTAGAGGGTGTCATATTAGTCATTATTTTGCTATTTTTATTTTTAGGAGATGTACGTTCCTCCCTGATTGTGGTGGCGACTTTGATACTCACACCATTAATCACCTTTGTGGTCATGAATCGCTATGGCATATCAGCGAACTTGATGTCCCTCGGAGGGCTAGCTATTGCCATAGGCATTATGGTGGATGGTTCGGTGGTCGTAGTAGAAAATACCTATGCAAAATTAGGGGAGCGATTAAAAACAGGCGAGTCTAAAAACCGGATTATTTTAGAAGCGGCATTTGAAGTGGGTCAGCCCGTGTTATTTGGCGTTGGAATTATTATTTTAGTATTCATGCCCTTGCTGTCCCTAGAGGGTATGGAGGGTAAGATGTTCGGGCCGATGGCAATTACCATCGCGATTGCTTTGACCATTTCTTTGATCTTGTCCTTTACGCTATCACCCGTATTATGTTCTTATATCCTAAAAGGCGGTAGTGAAGATGATACGACGCTTGTCAGAAAACTACGCGCACCTTATGACCGTTGGTTGCGTTGGAGTTTAGACAATCCCAAGACGATTGTGAAGCGTTCAATCTTTGCGCTACTGATTAGTTTTGCAGGTTTTGCCTTTCTTGGTAAATCATTTATTCCAGTGATGCAAGAAGGATCTATCACACCAGTGATTGTGCGTGCACCAAATATTTCTCTGGATGAATCGATTAAGTTAGAGTTTGAAGCGCTTAAGAGGATTATGACCATACCTGGAGTAGAGATGGTTGTATCACGCCTAGGAAGAGGTGAATCTCCCTCAGATCCGGGGCAACCGCATGAATCAGATCCGATTGTGACCCTAAAACCTTTAGGCGAACGTGACTTGAGTCAGGAGCAAATTGCACAACAGATTCGTGAAAAAATTAAAACCTTACCCGGTATCGAACTGGCAATTTCGCAACCGATTGCAGCCCGTGTTGATGAGATGGTCTCAGGAGTTAGGTCTCAAGTCGCCGTCAAGATTTTTGGTGAGGATTTAGCGGAGCTTCAAAAACTGGGATCACAAATTGGGCAAATTTTGGTCAAGATGCAAGGCAGTAATGACTTACGCATTGAACAAGCATCGGGACAAAACTATTTGAACATTAAAATTGATCGAGATGCTATTGCAAGGTATGGCATTAATGTTTCTGATGTCAACGAGGTGATTGAAACGGCTGTCGGTGGAAAAGAAGCCAGCTTGATTTTTGAAGGGGAGCGTCGCTTTCCTTTGGTTTTGAGATACCCATCGTATTTTAGAAATAATATTGAAGTGATACAAAACATCATCTTGTATTCCCCCAACGGGGTACAGGTATTACTGCGCGATTTAGCAGAAATCTCGATCGTTGAAGGCCCTGCTCAAATTTCTCGGGAATCTGGAAAACGACGTCTAGTTGTCGGCGTGAATGTCGAGGGACGTGATTTGGGCGGTTTTGTTCAAGAGGCACAGGCAAAAATTGCGAGTAATGTCGAATTACCTAAGGGTTATACCTTGCTATGGGGTGGGCAGTTTGAAAATATGCAACGTGCGATGGAACGTTTAATCATCATTATTCCATTGACAATTTTAGCGATATTTTTCCTGCTATTTATGTTGTTTAAATCCCTACGTTTAGCTAGTCTTATTATTTTAGTATTACCATTTGCTTCCATTGGCGGAGTTTTTGGGTTATTTTTAGCAAGAGAGTATTTATCCGTTCCTGCAGCGGTTGGATTTATCAATTTGTGGGGAATTGCGGTACTCAATGGGGTGGTATTGGTATCATTCATAAAACAATTACGAGAGGATGGATATAGCATGGAAGATGCCTTAGTCCACGGTTGTTCTCACCGTTTCAGACCAGTTATGATGACGGCTACTGTAGCGATGCTTGCCTTAGTACCGATGTTATTTTCGGGTGGACCGGGTTCAGAGGTGACGCGCCCATTAGCCGCAGTTGTGATTTCTGGTTTAATTACATCCACGGCTCTGACATTACTAGTTCTACCCGTGTTATACCGCTGGTTTGAAGAAAAAGAGGTAGAAGCATGATGGAAGTGAAGGCGATTATTCGCCCCAATAAATTAGCTACTTTGAGAACCGCACTTTTGGAGATTCCTGATTTCCCAGGGATGACTGTGAGTAAAGTAGAGGGATGTAGTGCCCCGACAAAAGTGAATAAAGTAACCATTAAAGATGAGCTCACTGATTACTCTGCAAAAATCAGAGTAGAAATTATCTGTAATGATGAAATTGCGCAAGTTCTGATGGATAAGATTGTTGCGATATGCCAGACGGGCCTCATCGGCGATGGCGTGGTCTGGAGTACAGAGGTCAATAAGGCTTACTTTATTTCTAAAACGACCCCGTAATCTAAACCTCAAAAAAGATTACCGCATTTTCAAAGTAGTACTTTTTGAGGTTCTTTCATAAAAATGATTAGGTTTAGTTCTTACCCAAGAAATAAACTTCTGCATACTAGGATGCTCTTTTAGGGCGGCTGCGGTGTTAAATTCTTTAGCAAGTTGCGTTTCGGATAATAGAGCATGTATTTGTCGGTGGCAGATACGATGTAAATACTGCGTATTCTTACCTCCTTTAGACTTAGGAATCAGATGATGCGCATCTTTTTCTGAGCTAGGGATCGGTCTCTCACAAATAGGGCAGACTAAGACCTCTTCCCCGTGGATAGTGGACTCTTGAGAGGAGAGAAGTTTTTTTCGAATTTTGCCAATCATCACAAAGCTAAAAATGAGTAGATTCTCACCATTTTATAAAAAAAGTTTTAAACTTGCAGAATGCCTAAATTACATGAGCAAAAACTTTCAGAAGCCGATAAATCACGTTTAATTGAAATGGC
The DNA here is from genome assembly GCA_040403635.1 of Polynucleobacter sp. Taxonomy (GTDB): domain Bacteria; phylum Pseudomonadota; class Gammaproteobacteria; order Burkholderiales; family Burkholderiaceae; genus Polynucleobacter. The sequence continues at coordinate 43,581 of JBBAKF010000006.1, read as the reverse complement.
TTGGGAAGATCGCACGCCTTTTGATGCGATAAAGAGTACTTATGGCCTGGGTGAGTCTGAAGTGATTGCGCTCATGCGCAAAGAATTAAAGCGCTCTTCATTTGAATTATGGCGTGAGAGAGTGACTGGTCGGGCCACAAAACATGGCGCTCTAAGAAGTAAAGAAGTGCAGCGCGCATACTGCCCCACCCAATATAAAAAATCATGAAGACCGCTAAAAGATTGGTATTAATTTTAGGTGATCAATTAAGTCTCCAAAGCGCCGCATTGGACGGCTTTGATCGACAAACAGATACGATTCTGATGGTTGAATCCAGGGCTGAGGCGAGCCATGTTTTGTCACATCAAGCGAAGATTGTTTTATTTTTATCTGCGATGCGCCATTTTGCACAAGAATTACGCGATCTTCAATACCCACTCATCTACATTGAGCATTCTACCCAATCGATTTCAGAGGTTTTGCGAGATGAGTTACAAAATGGCTTATGGACAAAGGTCGTCTGCATAGAGCCAGGTGAATGGCGACTAAAGCAAGCTATTTTAGAAGTAGTCGAGGACATAAAGATCAGCATAGAGATCCGAGATGACGACCATTTTTTTTGTTCGCCAGCTGAATTTAAAGAATGGGCTGCGGATAAAAAAGAGCTGAGACTAGAATATTTTTATCGACTCATGCGCAAGAGGCATGATGTCTTAGTCAATGAAAAAGGCGAACCAGAGGGTGGTCAATGGAATTTTGATCAGGATAATCGTAAGGCTTACCCCAAACAAGGCCCTGGATTGATTGAGGATCCCTTGAGTTTTCTGCCAGATCACACCACCCAAAAAGTGATTCAGGAAGTAAAAACTTTGTATCCGAATCATCCGGGATCTGTCGAACACTTTAATTTCCCAGTAACGCGATCACAGGCTTTGGAAGTCCTGCATCACTTTAAACAATATCGACTGAGAAATTTTGGCGTCTATCAAGATGCTATGTGGACAAACACACCCTTTGGCTGGCATTCAATGCTATCGAGTTCGCTCAACTTAAAGTTACTCAATCCGCGAGAGGTCATTCATACGGCGATTGAAGCATGGCGAGAGTTAGACCTAGATTTATCAACCATTGAGGGGTTTATTCGGCAAATTCTGGGTTGGCGTGAATTTGTTCGAGGTATGTATTTTTTAGACATGCCAGGTATGGCAACGGCTAACCATTATGAGCATCAAAGAAAACTACCCGCATGGTACTGGTCTGGAAATACGCAGATGCGCTGTATGCAAGATGCGATTGGGCAGACATTAAAATATGGCTACGCGCACCACATACAACGATTAATGGTCACGGGTAACTTTGCTTTACTAGCTGAGATTCTACCTTCTGAAGTGTGTGATTGGTACTTGGCCATTTATGTGGACGCTATTGAATGGGTCGAGTTACCCAATACGGCCGGTATGGCGCTTTATGCCAACGGTGGTCGATTTACAAGCAAACCCTATGTTGCCAGTGGCGCTTATATTAAGCGTATGAGTAACTATTGTCAGGGTTGTCAATATCAACCAGAAAAACGTTATGGCCCGAGTGCATGTCCGGTGACCACCCTGTACTGGAATTTTTTATTAAAGCATCGTCAGGAATTAGAGGGTAGTCCACGCACCAGGTTGATGACGACGCACTTGAAGAAAATGAGTGAGCAAGAGCAGGAAGAGATTACTGCCCATGCTAGCTATATCCTGAATCATTTAGATACTATTTAACGCGATGCAAACAGGATTTAAAGGCAATAAAAGCTATTTACCAACAAAGATTTGCACGGTGTGTAAAAAGGAGATGGTGTGGCGAAAAGCTTGGGAAAAAAACTGGGAATCGATTTTGTATTGCTCACAAGCTTGTAGAAAAAAATCCTCTTCAAAGAAAGTTTAACTCGAGGACTATTACCAGGGAAGTTCTTCTCCGGAATAGGATAAAAATTTTCCTGAGTCCTCTTGATTCAATTCCCCAATAACATGCAACATATCTTGTGCCGCATCGATAGCGGGCCTGCCGATTTGCTCACCTTTAAATGGCTTTGATAATTTCGAATTGACTGTGCCGGGATGCATAGCAATCACAACTAAATTCGGTTTAGTTCTTTTAAGTTCGATGGCGGAGGTTTTGATGAGCATGTTTAAAGCAGCCTTGGAGGCGCGATAACTATACCAACCACCGAGGCGATTATCTTCAATACTACCTACCTTAGCGGAAAGGATCACCAAGATACCACAAGAGCTATCTAGAAGTGGCGCAAAAGATTTGAGTGTTAATGCAGGGCCGATAGCATTAATTTGCATCAGATCAGAAAGTTGTTGGGCATTGAGGTCAGCAAGTTTCTTTTCAGGATGCCACTGATCTGAATGTAAGACTCCCGTAGCAATGATGATCAACTGAAATGGGGCGTGATTGGCTAATGCCAAAGCTGCTGATTCAATAGACTCTGGGTTTGTGTAATCGATTGCCGATTCAGATTGACGGTGAATACCAATGACCTCTGTGCAGTCAGGATGATTCTTCAAAGACTCTACAAAAGTAGAGCCAATGGTTCCTGAACTGCCAATAACGAGTGCACGAAAGCTTTTCGGCAGAGTTGCCATAATGAACTTAAAATAATGTTTAAACATTCATTCTATTCAATAAGTCACCACACTGCACATTCATGAGCGAATTACAAAAACTAACCTTGTTTTACGATGGTAATTGCCCATTATGTATGGCTGAGATACTTTTTTTAGGTGGACGCAATGAAGCTGGTTTACTGGGGTTTGTTGACGTTCAATCAGCCAGCTATAACCCAGAAGTAACTGGGGTGTCTTGTGAGCAGGCATTAGCGTCGATGTACGGTCAATACGCCGATGGCTCGGTGATTCATGGCGCCAGTGTTTTCCCTGAAGCCTATCGCAGAGCGCGCTTACCAATCCTTGCGTGGATTTTCTCTCGAAAAATTTTGGCTCCCTTGTTGGATTGGTCCTACCGATTATTTGCCAAAAATCGGCATGCGATCTCTCACGCCATCGGACCTCGATTATTAAAGATCGTTCAAGCTAGCTCGAAAACGCCATCCAATAAGCTCTAAGAAATGCCCACAAACACCTTCGAGGAGTTGCATCAAAAGGCATGTGAGCGTCATGAGGATACCTACATTGATCCCATCACTGGATATGTGGTGCATACCAAAATTGCACATGTAAAAAGAGGGGCATGTTGTGGATGTGCCTGTCGGCATTGTCCATATGATCATATTAATGTGGTGCGGGACAAGAAGTAAGTCTGATCGTGCCATCGGTTTGCATGAGATAGCACTGGATCGCACTAAGACGGTTTGAAATCTTGAGGTTTTTGAGCAGGAGCTATTTCTTCCTCAGTAGGTTTGATGCCGTATGCACGGACTAAAGGCCAAATATGTTGTGGAACCATAGAAGCCATGCGAGCAGGATGCTCTCTCCTTAAGTGAAGCACTGTTTCAATCGCCTTCATTTCAACGCGAGTTCTTGCGAACTCAAGACCTCGAGGGCCGACTTTAGGCATCAACCAACCAACAATCGGTCTTAACCAATTCGGCATTTTTCTTAAGGGCAAGCCACCGGCTGCTAGTTCCACATTTTTCATAAAGCCCATAACCGCAGAATGACGTTTGCCTGCTGAGCCGGGGATTGATGTCTGAAGCTCATCACCTAAAAGCTGAAGAAGCTCTTCACCGCGGGTATTACGGACAATCAGCCATTGTTCGCCTTGGCCGCCCATATAACCCACTGTGATATCAGATAAAACGTTGGTGTAATCGACACAGGTTTTACACGTCAAAGGAAAGAAATCATTGGGTAAGGTAGAAAGAGGTAATTTTAAAAAAGGAATCTCTTTCTTTTTGCCATTTTTAAAGCGAACCTCAACATGATAGTCTGCTCTAAATTCAAGATAGTTGATTTCATCAGGTTCAGTACTGATGAGTGATAAAAAATGATGAAAATTTTCTGACGTTGTATTGTCCGAACAAGGTGTTCCGATCACATATAATTTCTCGAGGCCTAGTTCTTTTTCGAGAGCTCTTAAGGCATACACTTGGCAAGGAATGCCAATCACACCAATCTTTTTATAACCTTTCGCGATCGCAGGCTCCAGCAGCGAAAGTAATGGGGCATAGCCCATTCGCATACCCCGACACTTTGCCATATCCTCAGCGCGATCGATCAAAATAGGAAGCGGTTTCCAAGAGTCATTTTGATCTTGAGTCATGGTCAAAATAGCATCCACAGCACGCGTCTCGAGCAGTCGCTCGCCAATATGCGTTGTGATGCCTGTCCACTGCGCACCCTCGCGAGATTGTTTTAAACGCGCACGTAGCATCTTTGTAAAAGGACCGAAATGCAGTTCATCAGGCCGAAGAGGATCTCTTGATCTGCCATGCACCTGAGTCTCGAGGAGAGGATAATTAGGCTTAATAAATTGGCAAGCTTGGCCACAGCGCCTAGGATTACTTGTCCGAGAAATTCCACAATCCGTACAAAGTGATCGATAGGGTGCTTCAACTGGGTTCATACCAAACTCCTCATCATGATGCACATTCATTGATAACAACAAAATACATTAAATTGAACAAGCAAAATTAACACAATATTATTTTAAAAATGCTCTCAGAAAAGGCAGGCTCATGTTCGGTGACTCTTCTTGGGGGAGGTGTCCAATCTTGGATAAAACTTGTAAGGTGGCTTGCGGCATGAGTCCTAAATAATCTTGAGCATTACTCAACGGAATCATACGATCATTTTCTCCCCATAACAAAAGGGTTGGACATTTAATACTCTTTAAAAATAGTTGCGGATCCTTTAGAACGGTTTCACGCATACGGTCTAGCATCGCTTGGCGATTACCAGGATATAAAGCTAATTCGTAATAACGTTCAAATAAATCTTTCGTCAAAACTGACGGATTGGTATAAGCCAACTCTAAATTTTGTTTAAATAAGAATTGCGGAAAAATATACTTAATAGCATTCAAGTACCAAGGAATTTCCGGTTGATTGTTATAACGGAGCCCAGGGCTTTCAAAACCATCAGGGGAAATCAATACCAATTTTTCAGTACGTTCAGGATGCTTAGCCGCAAAATACCATGTGATTCTACCTCCAATCGAGTTTCCAATAATCGTTGCTTTTTGAATATTGGCAGTATCTAGGAGCTTGATTAAAATTTCATTCACACGATCGTCTGAATAATTTCCCGTAGGTTCTGGACCCGTGAGGCCAAAACCCGGTAAATCAAAACGAATCACACGGAAATCTTTTTGTAAGTCTTGAGACCAAGCCTCCCATGTGTGCAGGCTCGCACCAAACCCATGAATGAAAACGAGGGTTGGTAGATCAGAGTTTCCTGAATCCCTGTAATGTAACCGAACTCCGTCAATACTAAGGAATCGACTAGACTCTTGCGCATATTTTTTCTCGAGATAGTTTGAATCAAGATCAGGCCTCCACCACAATGTAATTAAGGCGCACAAGAAAAGAATCAGCAATAATGGGATATAAAGCAATAGACGATTCATCTTATTTATAGTTTTATCATTGATCATTTTATGCGAAAAAATAACATTACCTCATGAAAATATTTCTGACTGGAGCATCAGGGTTTGTAGGTTCCAATTTAATTAAGTATTTAGAAAAGCAAGGACATGAATTCATTGCACCTTTGCGAAGAACTGATCAGTCACGGGAGTTTGAAAATAGGCAATCACAACCTATGGACTTCTTAGATTTAGACCTTCTTAAAAGAGAGTTATTTAGCGTAGATGCTGTGATACATTGCGCAGCGATGGTAAGTACATGGGGCTTAGAGAAAGACTTTCAAGACACCAATATTAGGATCACTAAAAATTTGATTGAGGCCGCTAAACATGCAGGAGTGAAAAAATTCATTCACATGAGTTGTGCATCGGTTGTGATGGATAAACCACAAGGTTTATTTGATATCAATGAAGCTATGCCAATGTGTCACCGCCCAGAATTTCCCTATTCAAGATCAAAAGCGCAAGCAGAAAAAATCGTGCTTGATGCGGGATCCCCTGAGTTTAAAACGATTGCTTTAAGACCTGCTTTTTTATGGGGAAAGGGAGATATTATTGATCGACAAATTGGTGCGGCAGCCCGCCTTGGAAAGTTTGGTTGGTTTAACCAAGGAGAATATCTTTACGCTACGTGTTATATCGAAAATTTACAAGAAGCGGTATGTAAAGCTCTGCAAACCGAACGGTCTAATGAGGCATATTTTATTAGTGACGGTAAAGCGATAACATATCGATCGTTCATGGAAAAAAGATTACGGGCGGGTGGCTATCCAGTCCCTTCTTTTTCGGTCTCTAATCCATTAGCTTGGGCATTAGCAAAATTTACCGAAAATGGCTGGAAGTGTTTACCCCTAAAAGGTAATCCCCCACTGACGCGAGAAATGGTAAGAATCACAGGTTACCCTTTAACAATTAATATCGAGAAGGCTTATCGTGAACTTGGCTATGAACCGCAATTTACCGTTGAGCAAGCACTAGAAAAAATAGCCCTAGTAGCTTAGATTAATTTTGAGATGGGGCATCAATGATGTTTTACGCAAGTCAAAACTTCAGCGTCAAATTAGAGTGGTCGTAGAGTTTTGCGCTCAATCATATCGCAGGGAATCAGAATATGTTCTGGTTTAATCGGTTGTTGTATTTGATTGAGAAGGACTTGAACAGTCGCATTGACCATCTGATGAATATCTTGATAAATGGTGGTCAGTTGATAACTCGCCCAAGCAGCTTGGGGTATGTTATCAAATCCAATTATGCCAACATCCTCCGGAATTCTGAGATGTAGTTCATCACGAATCGTATCCATGGCAGCAATAGCCATATGGTCATTGGCTACAAAAATAGCGTCTGGCACTGTGGATGATGAAAATAATACTCGGGTGGCTTTTTGTGCTTTTTTGAAATCATAATGACCGACGGATCTCAAATACAAGCTTAGCCCGTGTTCCTTCAAGCCATCCATCAAGCCTTGTTCACGCTGAATACTCGTAGATGAGTTTTCAAGACCACTGATAAAAGCAATCTTTTTATACCTTCTCATTGCGAGTGCCTTGGCAACAATTTTGCCACCCAAATAGTTATCTGATGTCACTGAGCTAGTATTGGAAAGATTATTTTTTCCAAGCGCAGACAAACGATTGAATAAAACTACAGGCACACCAGAACTAGCGCAACTTTTGGCTAAATTAGGCGATAGAGTGGCTGAAGCCATAACGATACCATCGACTTGATATTGCAAAATTTCTAGCAAAATAGCATCTGCATCAAAATTATTTTTTTCACCAATAAAAAGTAGGACATGATAGCCTTTTTTTTGGAGTTCTTGACTGAGATATTCAACTGCCAGAGGATAAAACTGATTGTCTAGATAGCTCATCACTAAAGCAATCATGCGGGATTGCTTGGTTGATAGACTTCTTGCAATAGCATTAGGGCGATAGCCTAATTTAATTGCAGCGCGCAGGACCTTCTCGCGCGTTTTCTCTGAAACACTTGCGCCAGGCGTAAAACACCTGCTTACGGCTGATTGAGACACCTCGGCAAGAGTTGCGACGTCTTGTGCAGTGGGGCGTGACTTCACGCGGCTGTCCAACCTCCATCGAGCACCAGCGCACTACCAGTAATTAAGCTAGATGCTGGACTGGCAAGAAAAACAATCGCCCCCATAATTTCCTCTGGCTGACCAAGGCGACCAAGAGCGATTTTATCGACCACCCAATTCCGAAAAGTTTGATCTGCAAACATTGGAGCTGTCATATCAGTTTCAATAAATGTCGGACATATCGTGTTGACACGAATATTAGCAGCACCAAGTTCCCAAGAGAGTGCTTTAGTCATACCTTCGAGTGCGTGTTTACTGGCACAGTACAAGGTTCTGCGCGGACTACCCACTAATCCCATTTGTGAGGAGATATTAATGATAGAACCGGGAAGTTTTGCGGCAAGAAGTTGTTGCGTGACCTTGCGCGTGACATAAAAAGCAGCTTTGATGTTGAGGTCAAAAACAGCGTCAATGTCTTCATTTTTAACATCAACAAGATGCTTAGGTCGATTCATGCCAGCATTATTAACAAGAATCTGGAATGCTGGGCGCTCTTGCAGTGCTTGATCTACAGCAATAGGATCTGTCACATCGAGCTGCAATATTTCACTATCAAAACCAGCAGACTTTAAATCTTGTTGCGCAGACTTGAGGGTATCAATTGAGCGGGCTACGAGGGTGACATGAGCCCCCGCTTGCGCGAGAGCCATAGCGGCACAAAAGCCAATACCACGACTCGCCCCAGTAACTAGGGCGCGTTGCCCGTCGACTCGAAAATTAGGCGCAAGCATCTTTATTCGCCTTGTGCAGTAACAGGTTGATACCAAGGCAAGTCTGGACGATTGCCATAGCGGCGGACACGGATATTGGCTTGTTCACCATGACCCGCAAAGTTCTCCATATGACACAAGCGTGAGCAATATTCACCCATCGTAGTACTTGCTTCATCGGTCAGGACTTTTTGATAGGTACATGTTTTAATAAACTTGCCGACCCATAAACCACCTGTGTAGCGTGCATTTCGGTTAGTAGGTAGAGTATGGTTGGTGCCAATTACTTTATCGCCAAAGCTCACATTGGTTCTAGGCCCTAAAAAGAGCGCGCCAAAATTGGTCATATTGTTTAAAAAGTAATCGGGATCTTTAGTCATCACTTGCACGTGTTCAAACGCGAGTTCATCCGCTTTTTGGAGCATCTCTTCTAAGGTGTCGCAAACAATCACTTCACCATAATTTGCCCAACTTTCTTTGGCAATCGTAGCTGTTGGCAGAATCGTTAACTGTCTTTCTACTTCGGCCATAGTCTCTTTAGCTAATTTTTCGCTATTAGTTAGCAAAATTGCTGGTGATGTTGGACCATGCTCAGCCTGACCTAAAAGGTCAACTGCGCACATTTCTCCGTCGACGGAGTCATCGGCAATCACGAGTGTTTCTGTAGGTCCTGCGAACAAATCAATTCCAACTCTGCCGTAAAGCTGGCGTTTTGCTTCAGCTACAAACATATTGCCAGGACCAACGAGCATATCTACTGGAGCGATGCTTTGTGTTCCAACGGCCATAGCAACAACAGCTTGTACGCCACCTAAAACATAAATCTCATCAGCACCGGCCATCGACATAGCAGTGACAATCGCAGGGTGGGGAACACCTTGAAAAGGAGGTGCTGTAGAGATAACACGTTTTACCCCTGCTACCTTGGCTGTCAGAACACTCATGTGAGCTGATGCTAGGAGAGGATACTTACCGCCGGGAATATAGCAGCCGACAGCGTTTACGGGAATATGTTTATGACCGAGGATGACACCGGGATAGGTTTCTACTTCGACATCCTTCATGGAATCCCGTTGGATTTGAGCAAAATTGCGGACTTGTTTTTGGGCAAAAGTAATATCTTCGATCTCTCTTGGTGAAAGTGCTTTTTTAGCTTTTTCAATCTCAGCTTGAGTCAGACGAAAATCGGATGGATCCCAGTTATCGAATTTTTTACTATATTCTCTTACCGCTTCATCGCCACGTACTTCGACATCTTTGATGATGGTTTCTACTGTGTGCCGAACTTTGGCATCGTCTTCCAAACGAATGTTGGCATCTTTACTGCGTTTGAGATATTTGATCATGGGTATGCTCCGATTTGTTATGAGAATTTTTTAATATGATAAAAGTATATCGTAATTGCATACGTATGCAAAATTCCACATTAATTCATTATAAAAAAAATAACTAAATATTTGTGGTTTAGGTTGATTGAATCAATGCGTCAGGAAGCCAAACTTCTCCCGTCATTAAGCGTCGCGCACTTCTGCTCATGATCGCTTTAGAGATAACCCAATCTCCTGAGTCATTATTTGCTAGCGCACCCACTTCTAATGTACCGGACGGATGACCAAACTTGATTTTTGATTGTGATTGCCCACCCATCAAGCGGTTAACAATTGTTCCCGGAATTGCGCCAGCAACAGCAATTGCGATGGCGCCTGTTCCGGTCATAGCATGATGTAATTTACCCATAGACATGATGCGTGCGACCATATCTACAGTATCTTCAGGAATGAGCTTACCACTTGCGGCGGTATAAGTTTGTGGTCTTGATACAAAAGATAGTTTAGGAGTATGGGGGCGTTTTTCTGTAGCTTCGGCAGGGGTCTTAGCCATCCCCATGACGACTGTTGCATGCGCGCGGATCTGCTCTAACTTATCTAGTAAAGCAGTTCTTTGATTAATGTCTTGTTGTAGTTCGATGCCCGATAAGCCCAAAGCTTGCGCGTCGACAAAAATTGTGGGATTACCCGCATTGATCAGTGTTACCTCGATGGGTTCAGAGCCTGGAATATTCAAAAAATCCACTATATTACCTGTTGGGAACATAGTCGCGTCAGGCTCATCAGCGCCAGGATCTAAAAACTCTAGCTCAACTTGTGCGGCTGGGAAGGTGACACCATCTAATTCGAAATCACCTAGTTCTTGTACTTGACCATTTTTAACGGGTACATGAGCGATGATTTTTTTACCAAGATTTACTTGCCAAATACGAACCGTTTTTAAACCATCAGGACCAGAGTCCACTAAGCCCTCTAAAATAGCGAACGGCCCAACGGCGGAGGATAGATTGCCACAATTACCACTCCAATCTACGATGGGAGCCTCTATGGATACTGCACCAAAAAGATAATCAACATCACAATCATCTCGGGTACTCGGACCAATGATAACGACTTTGCTAGTACTAGAAGTACCATTGCCCATGCCGTCAATTTGCTTGCCATAAGGATCTGGACTACCGATCACACGTAACATCATTTGATCTCGCGCATTTCCTGACTGTTGACATGACAAAGGCAAGTCTTTTTGATTGAAAAATACACCCTTGCTGGTACCACCGCGCATATACGTTGCTCGAACGGTGCTTTGAGTTTTAGAATTCTCCATGTATGCCCTTCCCTTGATTAACTTTCAGAAAGAATGAGGATGGTTTCTCACTCCTCCTGAAGAGATAGTATCAAAGTTCATCTAAAAAATTGATAGATTGATCTGAATAGTGCTGCAAGAGGATCAAAAAATAATCTTTAGATTACGCCTTCTCCGGAATAATTGGCAGCAATAAATAAGACGGCATATCGCCACCCGAATAAATCGTATTTTTAGCACCGGCGTTGTAATCGCAATGAAAATGCGTGTACGGAGCGCTACCAAGACCGTCACGAGGTTGAATATCAACCCTTAAAGAATGACCTTTTTGAAGAACGATACAAGTTGGCCAAATTTCAATTTGACACTCTACGGGTACATTAGGCTCTAGCCATAGTCTTTCGTTATGGGCATGATAGGGGCGATATGGTAAAGATTTTTTTTCATCCAATTTGCGGTGTGAAGCCCGTAACCAACCTTTTGTTAGCGGAATCGGTTGGCCATGTTGTCCTACTTCGAATACATCTTTACCATCAGAACCAATATTGCGCAGGGTAATCATAATGTCCATATCTTCAGATGTGCTCGATACCCATAGATTACACATCAGTGGTCCGGTGATTTCTAGCGCTTCTGTCATTGGTGCGGTGACAAAAGAAACTCCTGTTCTAGCGCTACTTCCGTGAGTAGTAGCTAATGAAGAACTTGACGCTACTCCGGCTTTGGTGGCACCACTGGTCGAGTATGTTAATTGACCACATTTTTCAGGACATTGTTGAACTAAAGAACCTTCAGGATGAGACTCGCTCTCAGAGAGTTCTCGTTCAATGTTTAAGAACATCTTAGTCCAATTTGTTCTTGCTAGTGGCCATTCATGCTCATAGCGGAATGGGTAGGGCTTCGTGCTTCCTCCAGTACGAATTTCTAACTTGATTGGAGGCTCATTCATGATCCCGTTATCAATCCCTTTTAACCAGTAGTCTAAAAAGCGTAACTGATCAAGCCTACCTTCTTCCGCATGGAAAGGGTGAAAATGCGTTCCAGTGTGCACCCGTAATTTTTTATGCTTTGAGGCGGCATTAACATATCCCTCAGTATTGCCGCGGAGGTGTAAAGCCCATCCCCCCCAATTTCCTACGCTATACATAGGCACAGTAATATGATCCCAACGGGCACTACTCATCCGCCACCACTCGGAGTCCAAATCGTGACTCAAGTATTGCCAAAGCATATCTCTAGAAAACGCATCCGGATTTCTTTTACGAGCGCGACCTAAAAGATGATGTGCTGTGTGTGTTGCGATCCAGTTGACCATAAAGCCACTAGAAAAAATACCGCCATGATAGGCCTGATCGCGATATTGGTCTGCTCTACCTTCCCATGGAATAATAGCCTTTAGAGAAGGAGGCTGTAAGTTGGCAACGCGCCACTGCGAACTGGCGTGGTATGAAATACCTAGGGTGCCCACATTACCAGAACACCACGTTTGTTTTCCGACCCACTCGATACAATCATAAAAATCTACTGCTTCTTGATAGGAGCTTGGCTCACAGTTGCCTGGTGATTTACCAGTGCCGCGGGCATCAACACGAATACATATATAACCACGAGGAACCCACCATAAGGGGTTGACTGTTTCCCAATTCATATGTGGATTAGGTGCTTCCTCCAAATCATCGGGGGGAATCCAAAGCTTATCTTTTTGATAAACGCTAATATTCATGATGGCCGGAAACTTTTCAGCAGTTGTATCTGGTCGGAATATATCGGCGAACAATACGCCACCATCTCTAAGCGGAATTTCAACATCACGCTCGATGATCATGCCCCATTCTTTTGGTTTTGAAATTGGACCTTCATAAGTATCTGCAGAAACTGCTGTTGATATCGCTGTCATTACTCCTCCTAAAATTAATCTACACTGACATTATTTTCTTTAATAATTTTTGGCCAACGCTTAGTTTCCATGGCTATAAAGGCTGCAGCTTCTTGCGTTGATTTGCTAGGGATAACAGTCATCCCTGCTGTAGCAAAGGCCTCCTTGACTTGAGGTTTTTGTAGAGCTTGTGTTATCGCGTTAAAAAGTTTATCTACGATTGGTGCTGGAGTATTGGCAGGAATAAAAATGCCATTCCATTGATCTGTACCAACACCAGGAAAGCCACTCTCGGCTAAAGTTGGTACATCAGGCAGATAAGGAAGGCGAGTCGCATGGGTAGTTGTGATGGCTTTCAATTTATTTGCTTTAATCAGAGTAAGACTCGAGGCGGCATTTAATATGGTGAAATGAATATCCCCAGCAACCAGGCCAACTGTAGAGGACCCAGCCCCTTTTGACGGAATATTAACCATTTTGATGCCAGCCTTATTGTTGAAATCGAGCATATCAAGATGGGAGTAACCACCCAGTGGCGAAGAGTAATTGAGTTCACCTGGGCGAGCTTTTGCATAAGCGACTAGCTCTTTCATGTTATTTGGCGGAAAGTTCACTCCAGCAACAATTAAATTGGGAATAGAAGCGATTAATGAAACGGGTTTAAGTGCAACGGAGGGCTTAACTTTTAATGTGGATGCATATAAAGTTTCATTAATTGAGCTAGTGGAAACATTACCAACCATGAGTGTATAGCCGTCAGGTGCAGATTGAGCGACATACTCAATGCTGATATTACCCGCGGCTCCTGATTTAATTTCAACGATAAATTGCTGCCCCAGAATTTCGCCTAAAGCCGGAGCGATGATACGTGCAGCAATATCGGTAGCGCCACCCACAGCAAAAGGAATAACAAGTTTGACAGGACGATTAGGCCATGTGTTGGCTTGAGCCCATGACAACATTGGAAGCAAGCCTAGGCACAAAATTACCAAGGTAAAAAATCGTAATTGAATACGTAACATAGTGTCTCCCCCACGTGAACAACAAATGATTGGAATTAATATTTTGATTTATCTTATTCTGAATCTATATTTCTGTATACTTTATTTATAAATAATTACTATTTAAATTATGAATAATGTGGACATACAGCAACTTGAATGTTTTATGGCTTTGATCAAGCATCAGAATGTTTCTAAGGCAGCCAATGCAATCGGCATGAGTCAGCCAACTGTGAGCCTGGCACTTAAAAAGTTACGGGACCAATTTAATGATCCATTGTTTGTGAGAACAAATGGGCATATGACACCGACCAATAGAGCGCTTGAATTGGAAATCGACATTGGTGAAATTTTAGATAAAGTCAATCTGCTTAATCAATCTAAGACCGTATTTGACCCGAAGATAGATGAGGCGAAGTTTTCTATTATGTGCCCCGAGTTTTTAGAGTATTTTTTGGCGCCTCGCATTGCTGCGCGCTTAGACAAAGATGCCCCCAATATGAAGGTAGAGTTTAAAACATCGAATCCTAATGATGCTCTTGATATGCTAGATAAAGGTATTTTAGATTTTCGTTTGGGATGGTGGCCTAAACCTAATTTAATGTTACGTACAAAAATTCTTTTTCGAGACGAGTTAGTTTGTCTCTCACGGGAAAATCATCTTTCAAATCAAAGAATGTCTTTACATGAATTTACAAGTACTGGACATGTACGTCTTCAATCACCGCGAAATGGTGTATCCATGATGGTAATTGATCAGGCCGCACTCAAGTCTGGAGCAAAAATCAAGATAGCCCTAGAAGTACAAACGATTTTTAATCTAGCAAAAGCAGTTTCTGAAACGAACTTTTTAGCTTGTACGGGAAAAAAAATTGCGAAAGAAGTAAAAGAAAAATTTCCGATTCAAATTCGACCGATTCCCTTAAGTATTCCAGAGATCAAAATAGCGCTTTACTGGCATGAGAGAACGCACCGTCAGCAATCACATATTTGGTTTAAGAAATTGATTGAAGAAGAAATGCAGGCAATTAGTCAATAATCAACCAATTTTTAAATGATTACCTTTTTAGAACGATGGATAGCATGCCATTGTTCTGTCATAGGCAGATCATTTGTAACATGGCATGGCCTAGAAGTGCTAAGATGAATTTTAATATCTAAATCGTGCTTCTAAACTGATATCAGCGCTATGAAAATGCTGCAGTTTTACAAAACTCTTCGAGCACTCCCCAGAACAGTATGGTTAATTGGGCTTATCAGCTTGATTAATGATTCCGCCAGCGAGATGCTCTATCCCATATTGCCTTTGTTCTCACTACGGTGCTCATGGCTGGGCCAAAGATTATTGGCCTCATTGAGGTATCGCTGAATCAGCATCCGCTTTATTAAAGTTAGTTTCCGGGGTTGTTGTTGATAAAACAAAGAAAATCAAGCCATGGATTGTTATTGGTTATTTGATCGCGGGGATTAGTAGGCCTTTAATTGCGTTCGTCAACTCATGGGGGTGGTTACTCTTGATTCGCTTTTCAGATCGAATCGGCAAAGGACTACGTACTACACCTAGGGACACTCTGTTAGCTGAAAGTGTGCCAGAAAATCAACGTGGACTTGTATTTGGTATTCATCGTTCTATGGATAATGCGGGAGCAGTCATTGGCCCATTAATTGCAGCACTTTTATTATGGTTCGAGGTGCCTTTGCGTGACATCTTTTTTTGGGCCATCATTCCTGCAGTCATTGCCGTCGGTTTAGCACTCTCTTTCAAAGAACCAAAACAGTCATCAATATTGAGAGCAATGAATTTAAATGGAGCTTTGATGGAATGTCGCCGGAGTTTAAGCGCTATTTATTAGTAGCAGGCCTTTTTGCTTTAGGCAATTCTTCGGATATGTTTTTGTTGCTCAGAGCGCGCGAACTCGGAGTTCCCCAGGCGCAAATTCCAATTCTGTGGGCATCCGTATCTCTTGTGACAACCCTATTTGGAGCACCTCTATCAGCAATTTCTGATCGCTATGGGCGTAAGAAGTTTATTCTTATTGCTTGGATTGGCTTTGCTATTTTTTACATTGGTATGGGATTACCTTCGATTTCTATTTATGGTTTATGTGGGTTATTTGCCTTGTATGGTTTGTTTAAGGCCGCCACTGAGGGTGTTGAGAAAGCACTAGTGGCAGACATGGCACCTCTGGGCAGGTCAGGTGCGGCTTTTGGCTGGTTTAATTTAATTACAGGAATTATGATACTTCCCGCATCGATTATCTTTGGTGAAATCTATGAATCGATTGGATCAAGTTATGCCTTTTTATTCTCGGGAATATGCGCCATATGCGCGATTATTCTATTTAAGTTCTGGGTTTTTAGGGGTAATACAGAGATCCCAAGCCAATCTCTTTAAGATAATAATTTCTTTTACTTTGGCCACCATAACAACTTATTAACTTATGTCAGATTCGATAGAGACTGGGGATGTATATTTTTATATAAATAGTATTTATCGGAATCCATGAACAATAGATAATTGGTAACACTTGCATAGTCAGCTCCTGGAGTGTTCGCGTAAACCGATATCTATTTAACTCAGGAAAACTTAATTTGAAGCTCCATGATGAGGGAAATACCTGCTTTATCATTGATAACACTAGAAAAAAACTCAAATATCGCTTAGCTTCCTGAGTATTTTTGTTGGGATTTTTTTTGGAGTTAAAATAAAGTCACATCACTGAGTTAGATCTTGATTATCAAAACTGTGCGTTGAATTCAGCATCTTTGACAAGAAAAAGTGAATAGTATTCAATAAAAAAATTATAAGGAGACAAAATGGCATACAAAGCTATGGTTGCCAAAAATAATGTATTAAAAAACACTAATGAGGATTGGAGTCCTGCTGCAAGAATTCTCTTACTTCAAAAGTTAGAAGCGATATTTTTATTTATCGACTATTCATCAATGAAGTCGGCTTAATCTTTTCTCAATCAAAAAAACTGAAAGCATCCTTTGACTATTCTCCAATCACTTAATACACGCACTCTGAGAATCAAGTTAGTAACTATCTTGTTCTTAGCACTTTCTAATTTCTCTAGCTTTGCACAAAGCTATCCTAACCAGCCTGTTAAGGTAATTAGCCCTTTCCCCCCGGGTGGTGCAGCTGATGTCGTTGTACGTTTAATTTGTCAAAAGTTATCAGAAAGTATGAAAATTAATTTCATTGTTGATAATAAACCTGGTGCGGGAGGGGCGATTGGCTCTCAATTCGTGATGGCTGCTGAACCTGATGGCTATACACTTTTGTTAACATCAAGCAGTGCCATGGCAATCAACCCTCATCAAATGCAAAAGGCGACCTATGATCCATTCACGAACTTTACGGCAATTTCGTTGATTGGTTATTCGCCAAATGTTTTAGTAGTTTCTCCAGAATTTCCGGTTAAAAATACCCAAGAGTTAATTGCACTTTTAAAGACAAAACCTGGGGCTTATAATTTTGCTTCTAATGGCGCTGGAACTTTAAGTCATCTCACCGGCGATCTATTTAAACAAGCTGCTCAGGTTGATTTTGTAATCGTCCCTTACAAAGGGGCAGCGCCTGCAGTAGTTGATGTGGCAAGTGGACAGGTAAATGCTTTATTTGCAGCGTATGCGAGTGTTGCGCCGATGATTAAAGCTGGCAAGCTAAAGCCTCTTGGCATCACTAGCTTAAAAAGAATCTCCATAGCACCCAATATTCCAACCTTAAACGAAACTGGACTGAATGGTTTCGAATCTAATCAGTGGTGGGGGCTTTACGGACCTGCGAACCTTTCCCAAGAAATTACTCTGAAACTTAATGCAGAAGTTAATAAAATATTAAAACTTCCAGAGATACAAAAAAGATTTGCCGAAGAGTCCATTTTATTACTTGGTGGTAAGCCTGAGGATTTAACAAACTACATGCGTAATGATTACAACAAATGGGGCAAAGTCATTCAGGCTGGCCAGTTTAAAAATTAAATCAAGATCCCTGATCAAATCATCGTGCCTAACCAAATACCCGTCACTGCAGAATTAGCAAAATTCATTGTTCAACTTCAGTGGAACCATGTTCCCAAAAATGTTCAAGAATTAATGCCTATTTTATTAGTAGATATCTTTCGGGCTGCAACAGTCGGTTATAAAAGGCCTTGGACTGAGTCTATTCATCATTTATATTTAAAAAATCAATCACAGACGAATTCCCATGTCTGGTTTTCAAATAATGCAATTAATATCAATCAAGCTGCATTTGTTAATGGGGTTGCTTGTGGTGGATTAGATTGGGATGATTCACATGTGGCTGCAATTATTCACCCTGGAGTTTGTATCTGGCCAGCAGCTATTGCGATGGCAGAAATTACTCAAGCAACTGGCGAGGAGCTTTTTTTAGCTGTCCTAGCAGGCTATGAAACTGCGATACGGATTGGTATGAGTATTCAGCCAGAACATTCGCTTAGAGGGTTTCAGGGAACACCTACTTGCGGTGCTTTTGGTGCCGCTGCAGCATGTGCGAAGTTACTTAAGTTATCGATTCCTCAAACTCAAAATGCTCTTGGGATCGTAGCTACTTTTGCTTGTGGAATTTCGCAGTTCTTTGTTTCTGGATCAGATATTAAACGTTTTCATGCGGGTAAAGCAGCAGCTAACGGTATTGAAGCTGCACAATTAGCGCATGCAGGTTTGACTGGTCCAGCAGACGCTATTGAGGGTGTCCAAGGATTTGCTAGAGCTTTTTCAGACCGGTTTAATCCAGAACAAGTGATTGACCGACTAGGAAGCTATTTCCCAACATCTTGGATATCCTTAAAGCCCCATGCAAGTAGCGTTAGGATGCAGGCTGCAATAGAGGCAGCAGCATTCTTAGCAAATAAAATTACTGATTTAAAAGATATTCAGTCTATTCAAATTGGAGTTCATGGTGCAATGCTTGGAAAATTAGCCAGCAATCGGCCAGTTGATTTTCAACAAGCACAACTCAGTACACCTTTTGCCGTGGCTATGGCGCTCACGCTATCACCAAAGAGAAAAGGGCCCTTAGCCTTATCCATTGATGATTATGAACAATCATTTGCAGATCCAGCAATCAAAAATCTAGCAACACTTTGTGAATGTATTGTGGACGCTGAAGTAGAGGCAAAAACTACAGCGGAGGCGGTTCCAGGGAGAGTGGTTTGTATCCTGAAAAATGGTGAACGTCTGGAGCATTTTATAGAATTTCCGAAAGGCTGTCCTCAAAATCCTATTTCAGCTTTAGAAGTTACTCAGCGGTTCCTGAGTGTTGCCGAGCCTGTTTTTGGCAAGAATGATTGTGATGAGTGGCTAGCCAACGCGATGCATACAATTGAGTTAAAAACTATTAGTCCGCTCCTTGCGCTAAAACCATTAGCTGTGTAATGATGTTGAATTACTCTGAATCCACGATGTACTTAGCAGATTTTGTTGCTAAGATATCTTACGAAAAAATTCCTAGTCCTATTAGAGAGCTGAGTACAGATCTTTTTTTAGATTATTTGCGCGTTGCCTCTGTTGGTCAGCGCATGCCTTGGAGTAACTGGGCAGAGCAATATGCAAATCAAACAGCGGCGCCAGGATTGGCCAACATCCTTTTTTCCAAAAAATCTTTTGACATAGTTAGCGCTAGTTTTATCAACGCAATATATGCTGGAAGTATTGATGCGGATGATGTCCATGTTGGTGCCATGCTGCATCCGGGATGCATTATTTTTTCAAGTGCTCTTGCTGTTGGAAAAAGTCGTAATCTTAGTGGACAAGAAATCTTAGCTGCGGTAATAGCGGGCTATGAAACAATGATTCGACTAGGTCTATGTATTCAGCCTAGTCATTTCAAGCGTGGGTTCCAAAGCACATCCACGATAGGTGTTTTAGGTTCAGCCGTCACAGCCGCAAGTCTTATATTCGCTCGAGAGTCTCTGAGTACTAGAACACTTAAAATTGCACACACTTTAGGTGTTGCAGCATCATTTTCTGGAGGGCTTGTGCAATTCTTTCATTCCGGCTCAACTGTCAAAAGACTTCATGCAGCGCAAGCAGCAAGTTCTGGTGTTAAAGCTGCTTTATTAGTGGAGTCAGGATTTTCAGGGCCCGTTGATATTTTTGAAGGGCAGGACGGATTTGCTAGAGCCTACGCAGATACGGTGAATTTACAAGCTCTTGAAGGTATTGGAGAGCAGTATAAGATGACTGAGGTTGCGATTAAGCCTCACGCAACGAGTGCTCGCGTTCTATCAGGGATAGAGGCTGCAAATTTGCTTTGTGTTAAAAATGCTATTCAGTGTGAACAAATAGTTGCTATTACTTTGGGTATTCCTCAAGTTATACAAGGTCGGCTGACTTCAAACCTACCAAAGGATATTCAGGCAGCTCAAATGAGCGCACCATTTTGTGTGGCATTGAGTATTTTTAAGTCGGCTCAGTCTCCCGAATTCACCATTAACGTCGATGATGTAGAGGCTGGCTTAAATAATCCGGAGGTCATGAGGCTCTGTCACTTGGTCCAATGTGTATTGGATCCTGAAGTCGAAAAAACTAGCTCGAATGAGTCCGTCAGCGCAAAACTAACAATCCAACTTGCTAGTGGTGAAATTGTTTCAACTCAAGTAAATGCTCCAAAGGGGAGTTCATCGCGCCCATATCGCACCGAAGACTTTCAAACAAATGCCGCTTTAGAACTTCAGAGAAGATATCCGATTGCAACGATTCAAGAAATCATCAGCTACGTGAAACAATTTTCAACCTTGTCTGAAATTAAACAGCTAACCAATTTACTGCAATAAATCACTAGAATTCTATTTTTAGTTGATAAAACCACCCAAAAATAGTTAACGACATGCAGTCAAATCCCCTAAGAATCAGGGTTATGACGGCAATCGTAACTAGCATATCAACTTCCTTTTTATAGTTGTTATTGATTGAGTAGCAACTCTTTCCAAATCTCTAAAACTTAAGTCGATCAGATTTTTAACGAACTCTTAACAGAGTAGAAATTAGTATCAGATACTTACTAATATATATTTTAAATTCATCTGCCAATGTCTGATAGACAACATAATTAAAAAAATTTGATCAGTTGGATAGCGAACGGAAAATATAGATTTTTAAATTTAAATTGAAGTTACTTGAGGAATGGTTAACATCTTTTAATATTCAAACCTTTTTAAATGAGTCTAAAGCATCTATTTACAAATGAACATAACAAACAACTATAGTAATTAAGGGAATTTGAGCACAATAACCCATTGTTTTAATTATTAGAGGATACTGTAGCCTGTTATATAAACTGTTACCTAAGGAATTATGGTTGAATTACAAATCTGGGGTGATTTCGAGTGCCCATTTTCTTACCTTCAAACGATTGTTTTAATGAAGCTAAAAGAAAAATATCAGGAAAATTTACTGATTTGTTGGAAATCAGTCGAGATGAACACCCGTGAACATTTTACGGCTCCCTCGGAGGAATATCTAAAAAACCTGGAAATTGCTTCTGAGGAATTAATCGCCAAGGAAAACCACTTAAATTTCTTAAAGCCAAAAACACTGCCAAATATAAGACTTGCTCAGGAGAGTATTTATTACGCAGATACGGAAAACCTCTCTTTAGAAATGGCAAATGCAATTTTTAATGCATTTTTTAATCACCGCATCGATATCAGTGATCAAGAGGAAATTATTCGCATTGGTCAAAGTATTGGCTTAAATAGCAAGGTATTGAATGAAGTTCTTGACGATGCAATTTACACAAAAAAAGTTCTTCTTGATGAAAAAGAGTTTAAGGTCTTAGGCTTCCAAGCTATTCCAGCAATGAAAATCGGTGAGAGGGATTTCTCTCCAAGAAGTTTCATGCCCGTCGTTGGTTATAAAACCTACTCAGAACTAGACCAAATTATTTCTAAAATCAGTTAAGCAATATTCTGGATTTACACAATAAAAAAGGCGCCTGAGCGCCTTTTTTGCTTGATAAAATAATTGTAATAAATTATTTCTTTGGCATGATAACTGTATCAATCACATGGATGACGCCATTGTCAGCGACGATATCAGTCTTAGTGACAGTTGCATTATCAACTTTAACTACACCATTCATTGATGTTACTGAAAGAGAATTACCCTCTACAGTTTTAACCATTCCAGGCTTAACATCAGCTGCCATCACTTTTCCAGAAACGACGTGGTACGTTAAGATTTTTTTTAATTCTTTTTTGTCTTTTAATAGCGCATCGAGTTTGGCTTTAGGTATTTTCGCAAAAGCCTCGTCAGTTGGTGCAAAAACTGTGAAAGGCCCCTTACCTTTAAGGGTATCAACCAAATCCGCAGCTTTAAGGGCGGTAACCAATGTTTTGAAATTTCCCGTAGCAATTGCAGTATCAACAATATCTGCTGCATGGACAGTTGAAAATGCGAACAATAAAGTGGCTGTTGCAACTAATTTCTTAGTGAATGACTTCGGCATAAATAAATTCCTTGAAAATTGATGGTTATGAGCTTTGCCCGATATGACTAGGGTGAGTAAATTAGTCCCTAGAAGCATAGAGAGTAAGCCAGAAAATTTAGATAATCAGTGCGATAGCGTACATTAAGGACACAACTCATACGGCTAATGACAGTCTTATTATTAAAATAGATTCTTATTTGAACCTAAAGTAAAAATTGATTATGTATTAATAAAAAAAATTAATAGATATTTAAATAAAGAACCAAACATGATCATAAGGTTTGGGCCTAAGAACTATATTTTTATTAACGCTAATCAAATCCTTAAAAAGCAACTGTATAGAAAATGTAAGAAAAGTTAGGTATTTATAGTGGAACAGCAACAACGGCACATCCGCATACCATCAGTAGAGCCATAAGATAAATTAATAGTTTCATAAGAAGCCCTTTAGTTAGATTTCACATACTCCCTAATAAAAATACTGCATACAAGATAATTTAAAAATATATTTCCTTGTGTAATCACAGCGCTAAAAAATTAAATAACAAATTTAAAATTACTGTCATTAATCCAATGGTTAACAAAAGATATTCAAGTTCTATTAATAGATACTTGACTGTGTTAATTGAGTGTAATAACATTGTTATACTGGAGGTCATATGCAAATTAATATAAGAGAAATTGGTAACAGTAAAGGAGTGGTAATTCCTAAGCCAATCCTTGCGCAGGTTGGGTTAGAAGATCAATCTATCGTTGATATAACCATCGAGAATGGAGCAATTATTTTAAGAAAGCCATCTAAAGCGGCGCGGACTGGGTGGAGTGATGCTGCCCAAGCTTTGAATGCCGTGGATGGGGATCTACTTGTCTTAGGGGAATTTGCTAATTCTGAAGATAAGGATTTAGCTTGGTGAAGCGAGGAGAAATTTGGTTAATCAACCTTGATCCTACAATTGGAAGTGAAATCAAAAAAGCACGCCCATGTGTAATAGCTTCTCCAATTGAATTAAATGAACACTTAAGAACAGTAATAGTAGCACCAATGACCTCTAAAGGGTTTGCAGCCCCTTTTCGGATACCGCTCACTCATGCAGGAAAAAAAGGTTTAATTTTATTAGATCAGATTCGAACCGTTGACCAAATTCGATTAACTAAAAAGATGGGAACTGTTTCACCTAAAACATTAAGCGCTATGTTAGGTACTCTTCAAGAGTTATTTGCAGAATAAGGTTTTGATAAGAGCTGATTTTATTTAGCAACCTTAGCGAGATCTAGTCTTACGAATATGGGAAAAACTATAGTAATTTTTAGTCCCAAGTCACTTGTAAGCAAATAGATCCATATGCTCGATTTCGCAGTTACTGGCTTGGCGCCTACTCTGCTCCCACTGATCCACTAAATGATTTGGGATGGTATTGATTTCTCGAACAGCCCCTGCAGTGCCGATTGCTAATTTTTCAATTAAATTATGGTCGTGATCATTCAAAACCCATGGACTAGAAGCGCAAACAGTATTAAAGTGAGAATCCTGCAAAAGTGATTGCATACGATTTGATGCAGCCGGTCCTAGGGCAGAACCAAAACCTTTATCAGTAATTTGATGTTGATGAAAAACTTTCAAAATATCAACATCCATGATTTCAGGGGGGCTCCATTTTTCGATGCCATCATAAGTGAGAACGGTATACAAAGGTTTGGATAAATAGGCGCAGAATTGGGAAAGCCAAGGCTCAGCTACTAAGTCAAAGAAAGCAGCAGCAGTAATGATGTCGGCGGGTTCATCCAGAATAGTTCGGTAGTCTTTATTTAAATCCACACATCTAAACTCTACAATAATTTTTTTATTTTCTTTGATGATGGAAAGGGGTTTAATTTCTGCTGAAGTGGCAACTGTAGATCCAAGGACATGGTTAGCTATTTCACTATCCGCCCAAGCAAGAAGCTTGGTACGAGCCGTGTGTAAGAGCTCTGGGTCATAATCAGTTAAGGTCCAGTGTTGAACTGCACTCAGGTGGGGAGCTAGTGCACGCAGATTAGACCCAGTGCCAGAGCCTAAATCTGTTAAACGCACTGAACCGGGATAAACAGTTTTAATCTTTGCAAGGTAGTTAATGACTTGCGCCTGAAGATCTTGATTGCGTGATCGGTGATCTATAGGCTCTCTTAAACTAAGCCACTCAGGTGAAAATTTACTCATGAGACTTCCATTCGCTTTGTATATTGTGGACTAAATACATTTAAAGTGTTGACATACCATATTGTTGCTGCATGATTTTGGTAAACCTACCACCCTGTTGATAGAGCCCATCAAAGCTCCCAGATTCAACAACCTTGCCGGCATCCATAACTAAAATATGATTGGCATCACGAATGGTACTTAAACGATGGGCAATTACCAGAGTACTTCGAAATTGTGTTACCTCTTGTAATGCCATGATGAGGCTTGTCTCGGTGAGAGTATCTAAAGCGCTAGTAGCCTCATCCAATATAAGGATAGGCGCATCCTTTAGCAGGATGCGCGCAATGGATAATCGTTGACGTTCCCCACCCGAAAGAGTCCGTCCACGCTCACCAATAATAGTATTAAAGCCTTCAGGTTGCTGTTCTATAAAGTCTAGTGCTTGAGCACGAACACAAGCAGCGCGGAGCTCTTCATTACTCGCATCAGGTCGGCCGATTCGGAGATTTTCTGCAATCGAGCGGTTAAACAATAGTGGCTCTTGAAAGACAACGCCGATATTGCGTCTGAGCGCGGTAAGCTGAAATTGTCGAATGTCTACCCCGTCAATCGTGATAGATCCAGCTGTAGGATCAAAGGCTCGATAGAGTAGGCTCAGAGCAGTCGATTTTCCTGCTCCCGAAGCACCTACCAAGGCAATAGTTTTTCCGGGCTTCACAACAAAACTCACACGATCAACAGCCAATTGCTGCTGATTGTAGGAAAAACAAACTTCATGAAACTCAACTAAGCCACGAGACCTGCCAGGATCGATTGCATCTGGACTATCTTTAATTTCTGGCGCGGTATCAAGCACATCATAAAATTCTTTTAATCGCGGCGCATCAGTGGATAGCTTATTTGCAAATCCGACTACCTGTTCTAGGCGATTAAAGATGATGCCAGCAAAGGCAACAAAGGTCACGATTTCACCGATAGTGATTAGTGATTGTGTGAACAGCCAAACTCCAAGAACGATAATGCATAAAATGCTTATCGTGATCGATGTTCTACATAGTACGGTCACTATCGCCCACCATGACAAAACCGGAAATTGCGCCATTAAAACACGCTGACTAATTTGTTCTAAGGACTTTAATTCGATCTGTATACGTGCAAAGCTTTGAATTAAACCAATATTACTCAGGGTGTCTGATGTAAGTTCCGCTAAATCAGAATGATGACTTTCTATTTGCTGTTGAAGAACTTGGGTTTTACGCAGTACAAAATGTGTTAAAAAACTAAACACGAGGCACAGTGTGATGAGAACAAGTGCAAGTCGCCAATTAATATAAAGTGCAATCGGAATTAAAATGATGAGCGAGATAATTGCTGCAAGGTGCTCCCGAAAAAAACTCAACCAAAGCCACCAAAGGGCATCAGTCCCTTGAAGCATGATTTTCATCAGCCGTCCCGAGTGGGTTTTGGTCTGTTGTGCTAGAGGTAAATGAAGCACATGTTCAATATATTCCCCCAATACGAAATGTCGCCTGCGGTGGGCTAACCGATCTGAAAATAAAGCTACGGTCGTAGAGCATGCAATCGTAAAAAGACCAAACCCAATCCAGAGCATCAAAAGTGGCCAAACCGCATTCCAAGTTTCTGATCCTGTTGAGTTAGATGCTTGTGTTAAGGCGTCAATCACCCGACCAAATAAGATAGGCTCTGCAAAAAGTACACAGGCTAGGGCAACGTTTGCAAACGATAATATCCATCCGAGGCGCTGGTCAGAGCCCAGTAATTTGACCGCTCGGTAGTAAAGGTGGAAAAAGCCCATTAGGTATTATGTGGGATATTTGCGCTGACTTTAAGGGCGCTAAGTTGCAAAGGGAGTAATTCTTGAGTAGGCATGATTTCCTCAGGCAAGGATAAAAGTCGATGACGTATCATGAAGCGACCCAGCCCTGGCTGCGATGTTATTACAACAAGCGGAATAGCAAATAGTAGACCACCGAAAAAAAGTATTCCGTAGGGAAGGGCCTCTGGGTGAGAGAAATACAGCGCACTTGTGAGTGCAAAGCCAAGGAGGGTATGTGGCCAAAATTGATAGAGAGCATTTGCAATAGAAATGGAATGATCATCGCGTGTCTGCGCAGACCATCCCCCGCGTTTTCCCAATGCTAGACTAAATATAAAGATTGTGTGATTCAACCAAGTAATGGGCGTCATGAGTAAGGAAAATATGATCTCTAGTACTAAATTGATACAGAAGCGAGGGCGACCACCGAAGCGTTTACTTTTCGAAGTTTGTAATAGAACATCGATTGCGCCAGTGATTTTTGGTAAATACCACATCACTAGAGTCACTAGCATGAGGGTTGAGAAATTATCAATATTTACTAAAGACCCTGGAGTAACACTCAGCCCGATAGCAACTGTACAAAATAAAATTAATACAATCCATGCGGGAGAACCCAAAAACATAGCGATTGCGAGCACCAACTGAAAACGATTGACTGGCCGCAGGTTAGGAAGAGTTAGTAAATGCCTATACTGTAAATTACCCTCACACCAACGTAAGTCGCGACGAATATATTCAGTCAGAGTAGGCGGGTTTTCTTCCCAGCTGAGATCTTCTTGGGGATAAATTCGGACCTCATAACCCGCGCGGCGCATGAGGATGGCTTCAATCAAGTCATGACTTAAAATCGGATTAGGCACACCAGAGCGACTTTTTAAAGTGGGTAAATCACAGAACTCAATAAATGGACTCAGCCGAATCAAACCATTATGTCCCCAGTATGGACCACAATCAGCTTGCCACCAAGCTGAACCCATGGTGTAAGAGCGCATACCTAGACGCATGCCATACTGAAATAAGCGTGTAAATGCACTACTAGAGGGCAGACCTATTACTAAGCCCTGCAAAATACCAAGGCGTGGATTAGCTTGCATCATACGTACTAGTCGAGCAATAGCGCTACTTCCCATAAAACTATCGGCATCAAGTACTAATGCAAAATCGTGATTTTTACCCCAGCGCTGGCAAAAATCTGCGATGTTACCTGCTTTGAAGCCAGTATTATCAGTGCGACGCCGGTAAGTAATTTGGATTTGTTCACTCCAGTTTGCACGCATTTCTTCAAAGGAAGTTTTCTCTATCTCGGCAATGCTGGCTTCATTGGTATCACTGAGTACATAAATATGAAAAAATGAACCTAGTTGATCCTTTACTAAACCATCTAGCATCACTTGAAGATTGCGAATCAAACGCGCTGGCGATTCATTGCGGATACACAGCAGAATCGCGGTGCTGTGAGTGATTGGAGTTTGCTCGCTCACACGCATGTTTTCTGGAAGAATCACAGTAATAGGATCTTTGACGCATTGGCAAATCAAGAGACCAATAATGGCATTCCAAAATCCAACGACCATCCAAGGTAAGGTGAGTGCAAATAGTGCAAGTAGTGTGATTCGAATGACTAATGGGATGGTGGCTTCAAGGGTTTGATGAAATAAGTACAACATCAATAGGGCCGTACCTAGGGACAGTACATAAAAAATCACTCGCCTGACAGTGACAGTCGCATCAGAGGCTATATTTACATGGGGATTCAAATTACTCGCTCTAGCTCATTTATACAATGCAAAACGCTTGTATAGTATAGGTTAACTAGCACTTTCTCACTTAACACCAAGGATTAATTTGTGTCACAAAATGTAACAAATACCCCAAATGCAATCTTCAGCCAGTCACTTTGGTATGTTGCACCTGGGTGTGCTGAAATACGCTCTGAGCCCTTAGCGCGAATGACAAATGAATGCGTTCGTGTGCGCGCTCTTTTTGGTGCTCTGAGCCGGGGTACTGAATCCTTAGTCTACCAGGGGCTCGTGCCAGAGTCGGAATATTCTCGAATGGCTGCTCCGTGGATGGGAGGAGCCTTTCCATTTCCAGTGCAATATGGATATTCCAATGTAGGCATCGTTGAGGCTGGGCCAGCTGATTGGATTGGTCAGTATGTCTTTGCGCTTCAGCCGCATAAAACGATTTACCAGACCATCCCTCAAGATATTGTGCCTTTGCCAGTGGGAGTTAGTCCTGAGCGAGCAGTTCTCGCAGCGAATATGGAAACAGCCTTAAATGCCGTTTGGGATGCGACTCCCGGACCTGGTGACCGAATTACTGTCATTGGTGGTGGTGTGGTTGGTTGTTTAGTCGCCTATTTATGCGGACACTTACCAGGCGCTGAAGTGACATTGGTCGATATTAATCCTGAGCGAGCTGCGATTGCAAGATCATTAGGGGTTAATTTTTCTCTGCCAGAGGTGGCGCCGTCTGATTGCGATGTCGTATTTCACTGTAGTGCGAGCGTCGCAGGACTAGCTACAGCAATCGCAGCTGCTGGCAATGAAGCAACTGTTTTAGAGTTGAGTTGGTATGGGGATAATCTAGTTCAAGCGCCTCTTGGAGGAGCGTTTCATAGCCGCCAAATTCGCTTACAGTCGAGTCAAGTTGGACATGTCTCCACGTCCCATCGACCACGCTGGACCCATCGTCGTAGATTACAGGCTGCACTGCAAATGTTGACTGATACAAGACTCGATGTTTTACTCGAAACCGCTGTTAATTTTGCTGATTTACCCGATCGGTTACCCGATCTTCTTGGTGCGCGTAGTAATGCGCTGTGTTGTTTGATTCGATATCCTTAAGGAGTTAAGATGTTTACAGTAGAAGTACGTGATCACATTATGATTGCCCACTCATTTCGTGGCGAAGTCTTTGGCCCGGCACAGGCTTTACATGGAGCAACATTTGTAGTTGATGCTGCTTTTATAGCAAAAGAGCTGGATGCAAATGGCATTGTGATTGATATTGGGCTTGCACTTGATGTTTTAAAGGCAACGCTCAGACCTATCAATTATTGCAATTTAGATGATTTACCGGCGTTTAAGGGTGTGAACACCACAACTGAGTACTTGACGAAGTATATCTTTGACATGCTAGCAGCAGCTGCACGTGCAGATGGCTTAGGCCGCAAGGGTGCGGAACTCAGTGCGATTCGCGTGACGATTTCAGAATCCCACATCGCCCGTGCTTGGTATGAGGCCGCAATTCATTGAAATCTAGTAGCGTACAATGCAAGACTTGATTTTTGTCTATCCAGGGGACTTAACCAGTCCTACGGGTGGATATGCGTATGATCGGCGAATGATTGAGGGACTGGAACGTCTTGGTTGGCAGATTCAGTTAGTGAGTCTTGGAGATGGCTATCCTTTTTTAGACCCCACTCAAAATGACTTTGCAAGAGGTAAGTTACTGAACTTGACTCAAGGTGTGCCGATGGTGATCGATGGTTTAGCCCTAGGTGCGCTTCCAGAACTTGTCTCGGAAATTGCAAATCGACATCCCGTGATCGCTTTGATTCACCATCCACTAGCATTTGAATATGGCTTAAAAGATTCTGAAATAAAACTCCTGAGGCACAGCGAAACCCAAGCACTCAAGCATGTTGTAGGCGTTATCGCAAATAGTCCGACGACTGCCCGCGATTTAAATCAGCACTATGGCGTCAATGCAAAGAGAGTGCACGTTGTTTTGCCAGGTACGGACCGCGCTCGTCGCCTTGAACCTAAAATACAAAAAAATGTCGATGACTTTAGTCCAGTCAATTTACTTTCCGTGGGGTCTATTATTCCCCGCAAGGGATTTCATGATTTGATCCCTGCACTGGAACCCTTAATAGATTTACCTTGGACTCTGACGATTGCAGGGGATTTCTCACGCCACGCAGAGGCTTATGCACGCTTGACGATGGACATCAAACACTATCATCTAGAGGATCGGGTTAAGGTGCTTGGTGTAGTAACAAATGAGACGCTCGAAAACCTGTATACCAAAGCAGACATCTTTGTATTGCCGTCGCTTTTTGAAGGCTATGGCATGGTATATGCTGAGGCAATGGCCCATGGCTTGCCTATTGTTGCAACATCGGGCGGTGCAATTCCGGACACAGTGCCAAAGGAGGCCGGTTTACTCGTTGCACCTGGCGATGTGCCTGCTTTAACGTCTGCCTTGAAAACTCTCATACAAGATACACCCTATCGTGCTCAACTCTCATCTGGTGCTCTGCAAGCAGCATTCTTACAGCCGACTTGGGAGGAGTCTATCCAGAATTTTGAGTCTGCGCTGAATTACTTTATTCCGTCATAAGGGCAACTCTTTGGCTGCGTAAGTCGCAATCAAACAGTACATCACTACCTAAAAGATGGGTCTTCACGTCGAGTCGTAAAGCTTGATCCATATGTTCAATCGGGGGTAAATCAAAACTGTGTCGACCTGAGCCCATTACAATGGGCGCGACAATCAGATGCAGGCGATCAAGACACTTAGCCACCATAAAGCGTGAAATAGTTTGTGCACCGCCCTCAATTAAAACGCGCTTTAGCCCTCGAGCAAATAAGTTTTTTAATATGAGCTTTGGATCAATCGCACCGTCTATTGCGGGTAGTTTAACTAAACTCACTTGGGGCGGAGGGGTAACGTTAGTTTCTTCGGCAACGACCCATATTTTTTGTACGCCATCATCTTGCCAAATCAAGTGATGCTGTGCAAGCCGTGCTCGGGGATCAATCACCACACGCGCAGGATTTTTTCCATTGACCATTCGAACTGTAAGCCGGGGATTATCTGCAAGAACTGTTCCAACCCCTACGACAACCGCGTCTACAAGCGCTCTTAGTTGATGAAGGTGGGTTAAGCCTGCTGGTCCATTGACATATTTCGATTGACCTGAGGCTGTGGCAATTCTGCCGTCCATCGTTTGACCGATTTGACCTATGACGACCATACTATCCACCGTCGGCTGACGTAATGGTTCAAATATAGCCTGTAAGGGTGAAATTGGAAGCTGCTCTTTACTAAAAAAATTGACTAAAAGTTGATCCCACTCAGGATGAGGCTCAGCGGCTAAATTTTGAATGATTTTAGTTGACTGCAGATTGGGTGAGGTCACAATCGTAAGGCCTTATTCAATATTTTTGGAATCTCGTCATCTCACAAAAGTATTTACCGTATGGTGAGATAATACACTCTTAGTTTACTAGTTAAATATGCACGCTTGTCATTTTTAGTGCGCTTTCTAGTAAATGCCTTTTTGAATTAAATTAATACTCGATTTTGAAGAATGATGATAACTGATCCTTTAATTGAAGTTGACCGCGCTATCTCGGAGTTACGTCGGGGCGCTATGGTGCGTGTTTACGATACAAACATGAGTTTTTTGGCTTTAGCAGTCGATGCTTTAACTCCTGATTCTCTTAATATATTGACTCAATCGGGTACCACAGCACCTAGATTGCTATTGACCGGTAACCGGATGCATGTTTTGGGTATTGATCAATCAGATCGCCCAGTCAGTATGGTTTCAAATCCTCAGGGTCTACCTCTCGATTTAATCGAATATTTAGCAAATCCTCTTTCAGCTATGAGGGATCAACCTCACATGGCAAATCTGGAAGTAAAGGATGCAGACCCATTAGCAAATGCCTGCGTTCTTTTATCCAAATTATCACGTCTTTTGCCGGCTGCACTCATCGTAGAAGGTGTTGGCGATTCTAATATTTTTTCAGTTCAAGCGAGCTCAATTCAATCGTATATTACGATTGCAGCAGAGTCGCTTATGCAGGTGAGTGAAGCGCGCGTGCCTTTAGAAAATGCTGAAAATGTGCGCATAGTAGCGTTTCGTCCACGCGACGGCGGTACAGAGCATTTGGCAATTATTGTTGGTGAAATTAATACTGCAGAACCGGTTTTAGTAAGACTGCACTCGGAGTGCTTTACCGGCGACTTAGTAGGTTCTTTGCGGTGTGATTGTGGCAATCAATTACGTGGCGCTATTGGTGAAATGGCTTTGGCTGGCAGTGGTATTCTTCTGTATCTCGCCCAAGAAGGCCGTGGCATTGGTCTAGTCAATAAATTACGCGCCTATCAATTACAGGATGCTGGCTTTGACACAGTAGATGCTAACTTAAGACTTGGCTTTGACTCTGATGAGCGCAATTATTTACCAGCAGCGCAAATTCTTCAAAAGCTTGGTGTCAATCGAGTGAAGTTAATGACCAATAATCCAACGAAGGTGGCTGCTTTAGGCAATTGCAATATTGAAGTGGTGGAGCGCGTACCGCATATTTATCCTTCAAATAAGCATAATGAAGATTACCTGAATGTGAAGGCAACTAAAAGCGGGCATTTTTTCTAGGGTTTAGAAGCTCAACTATCAATCAGTTCAGCGCTTAAACCAAATGCGCTCAAACACGCCATCTTTTTTAAGTAACAAATGGCCAAGACCCGCAATAACATGCAACGAAATAAGTGTTATAAGCGCAATGACTAGGTAGCCGTGGATCTCAAATAATTGCTTCGCTAAGCTCTGATCCTTTGGAATACCAGGTAATCCTGGAAGATGGAAACCACCTACCGAAATCAGCGCTGGGTATGCAGTAACACCAGCCCAGCCAAACAAAGGAATGAGTACTAATAGTAAGTACATGGCAATTTGTACTGATCGTGCCAATTGCATTTGCCAAAGAGCTAGTCCAAGCGGGTATGGTGGTTTTTTAGAATTCAGCTTGATTAGAATGCGCAGTCCGGTAATCAAAAGAACAAAAAATCCAATCAACTTATGCCAACCGTAAAGCATATTCGTTAGTTCATCCCATAGGTTTGCTGACGATCGGTTAGTCATCCAAAAACCCAATATGAGTAAAGCGATAATCAGCAAGGCAGTGAGCCAATGAATGACTCGTATCTTGAAAGAATATGTTTGGGGCATGATTAAAGTCTCATGGTTTGATTGAGCTTGGGCAAAAAAGTTTCTTTAAGGATTATGAATTGTGTTGTTTGATATTAATCACTGATGATATTGATAATAGGCTCATTAGCAGTTGAAGCTGCTGCGTGTAAATAGCAAGTCCGCTCTGCAATTTCGAGAAGTTTGGTATGCGTTTCTTCTGGAGCATCGCCATTGAGGAAAAGATGTGTTTGAATAGGTAAGGCCTTACCCAACTCTCCATTGAGTTGGAAGGGGTTGATTTGTACAAGTCGAATGCCATGAATATTCATTTTCATTCCTTCAACGTACCTTGCCAATTGCGTCATAAAACAAAATGCAATACCAGAAGAAAGCAGACTAAGACCCGATGGCGCTATTCGATGCCCACCCACATCAGCTTTATAGGCAAAATGTGTTGTACCGGGCATCTCAAGCCAGGTACTAATTTGGGCATATGGATCACCTTGCTTCCATGAACCAGTACCCAAGACATTACGCAACATTTTCCCGTCAATTGTTTTAGGGGCTAGTTTAATTTCACCTTCTTCTTTTATCGGCAATTTAATCAGTAAACCCTGATTTGAGTGCGTTGATAAAGGACTAGGTGCTTTACTGTGAGATATGAAAGGATCAACTACATTATCTGTACATTCTAATAAGCCAATAATTGATCTTCGTCTTCCGTTGATATATAGGGCAAAACTATTTTTTAGTGGATCTCTAAGGAATTGCAATGCTGGCGATAATTGAATGGCTTGATGAATAATCTTGTTCATGTCAGATTGAGATGCAGAACTATCCACCTTGATAGTTATATGTGTAGGTTCAGCATGACCTTCACCTGTTCCAAGAATAAATGAACCGGTTAACCAATAATGGTTTGATAATTTAATATGAATATTGTAAATATCTATACCTTCAAGGCTTGCTAACTGATAGATCAAATGGAATAAGTCGCCTTGTATACCAGCGTTAAAAAATCCGAGAGGAAAAGGTGCTAAATCGGTGCCGTGCAGATGCAGCCCTTCATCCGAAGGAAGTCGCCAGATATCTCCGTTACTACCCTCGGTAGTAATAGCCTCTTTTTGATGCGTAAACATTTGTCTAGCTTCTACTTGAATAATTTCTTCGCCACGAAGGCCGCGTTTAAAGCCCGTAGAAAAGTCACCTTCCTTTACTTTAAAAGCTAAAGGATAAGAATTTTCATCGATACGATTCGCCATTTTTTCTCCAAGTTTTTTATTATTCTCTTAATTCATAATAAATTATTTTTTATACTAAATCATTAAACACTATGTTAAAGTAAATTCAAATATAAAAACTTAGGGGACAAATCTTTGAAGAATAACTTCTTGCGTATATTAATTGCATTATTTTTTAGTTGTATGGTTTCATCAAATGCTTTCTCAGAGAGCTATCCGGAGAAACCCATCAATATTATTGTTGGCCTAGCCCCAGGGGGTTCTGCTGATATCAATGCTCGATTACTCGCTGAGTCTCTTAGTAAGCTTCTTAAGCAGCCGGTTATCGTACAAAACAAGCCTGGTGTTGCTGGAGCAATTGGTGCAGCGCAGGTTGTAAACTCTCAACCTGATGGCTACACATTGCTATTGACGCAATCAGGGACTTTCACATATCCAGAAGCTGAAAGAATTTCAGGTAAAAAGCCGTTATATGAGTTAAATCAATTAGAGCCAATTGTGCAGGTGACCGATGATCCAACAATACTCATTGTCCGAACTGATTCTAGATGGAAAAGCCATCAGAATCTAATCAATGAGGCAAAGTTAAATCCTAGTAAATTGACTTATGGATCATCCGGAAATTTTGGGCCAGCGCATTTATCTGTTGAAATGTTAGCAAATGCTGCAGGCGTAAAATTTACGCAGGTTCCATTTAATGGTGGTGGCCCAGCAAATATTGCAATGCTCGCAGGTACTGTTGATTTTTCCGTGGCACCACCATCGATTGCCATACCACTAATTAACTCGGGTAGGGCAAGAGCTTTATTGGTTTCAGGATCTAAACGAATTAAATCTTTGCCTAGTATTCCAACATACAAAGAAGCGGGTTATCAAGCGCAATTTTCATTTTCGACCGGTATTGCTGTTCCCAAAGCAACACCTCCCGCCATTACCAATCTATTACGAGAAACTATTTTGGCTGCCGTACAAAGTCCTGAGTATCTTAGCAAGCTCAATACGCAGTCGATGGAAGTGAGTTTTTTAGATACTCCAGCATTCAAAGCCTTTATTGTTGAGGACTCTCAAAGGATTCTTAATCTTTTAGAAAAAATTGGAAAAGTGGACTAACAAAATGGTTTGATTTAACTTTTGAGTAGCTGGTGTTAGTTTACTTAAATGGCTTTTTGGCATTAAACTAATCCCCTAAAGTTAGACATTTCGTATAACTTTTCGGGGAGCAGTTTAAATCCTTGAAACTTGTTACAGAAAACTTAAGAAATTAACTTTTTTCAAACCGCCCCAGAATATTCACCTCTAGCCGGGTAGTTTTTAGTAATTGCAAAATCAACACCAGCAAGCAGATCCTGAAAAGAAGGTCGTGCAAATGGCATCGTTTGAGTAGAGCCGTAATAGAGTGTTCCATCAGGCCTTACTAAAAATACACCTGGCTCACCAAATAAGGCTGGCTCTTCAATACCAATTGAAGTAGGACCACGGCCTGAGCTAATATACAAACCCCAATTACGAGCTTCTGTAAGAGTTAAACCATAGCCAAACTCAACTAAATTAGCACTCACTTTTTCAGCCATACTTTTCGTACGTTCTTCATTATCAGTACTAATAGCAATAATTTTTACACCGCGATTGTTATATTCTTGAGCAAGTCTTTCTAACTCTATGAGGTATTTAGCACAGATAGGGCAATGTAAGCCTCTGTAAAATACAACTAGGGTAAAGTTTTCTGCTCCAGAAGAACTTAAATTAAAAGTAGTTCCTTTTACCGTTTTAACTTCTAAAGTTGGAACCGGAAGTCTTGGCATTGATGGGGTAGGTGTCATAGGGTCTCTTTGATTTTTATTGAAGGTTGGGAATAAAATGTAAAAAAATTAAGCGTGAACACTTATTTTTAAACCTAGTGAATTTATTACTTTTGTTATAGTATCAAATCTTGGTTGAGAACCCTCTGATAAAGCTTTATAAAGACTTTCACGACCTAAACCAGATTCTCTGGCAACTGTCGCCATACCTTTGGCTTTGGCTATGTGACCAAGAGCGCGAATGAGCTCAGCATTGTCACCATCTTCTAAAACTTGTGACAAGTACTCAGCCATTGCCTCTTCACTATCTAAATAGCGTGTGATATCAAATACTTTTAGTTTTTGTGTTTTGTTCATGATTTAAAACTCCTTGGCTAACTGAATCGCTTTTTTAATATCGGATTGTTGAGAACTTTTTATTCCTCCAACCAATAAAATAACGATAACTCTCTCACGTACTGTAAAGTAAATTCTATAACCAGCTCCGACATCAATTCTCATCTCTGAAATACCGCTACCTAAAGTCTTAGCATCACCTAAATTGCCATGCTCTGCTCTTTCAATGCGTTTTGCAATAGCGATTTTGGCTCTAAGATCTTTAACGGATTCATGCCATTTTTCAAATTAATCTGTTTGTTGAATAAAGTAAGGCATTTATTCATTGTATCTAATTGGATACAAAAGTCAAGCATCTTCTTAAACCGTCAGCTTGATGGGGGATACTACAGTAGTAAATACATAACGGAAAAAAAGAAAAATGACTCACAAAATTTCTTTTGTAAGCCATTGATAAATTTGGTAGGACGGGCGAGATTCGAACTCGCGACCAACGGATTAAAAGTCCGCTGCTCTACCGACTGAGCTACCGTCCCAAATAAGGTAAACAGCTATTATAGCAATAATCTTTTATGATTGACGCACAATTGGCGGATTTTTTTCTAAATAATTAAAAAGTCCATTAGAAATAGCCCGAGCAATCTTGTTTTGATAGGCTTCATCTAACAGTTTTAACTCTTCATCAGGATTACTAATAAAGGCTGTTTCAACTAATATTGAAGGAATATCTGGGGCTTTTAAAACCGCAAAACTTGCTTGCTCAACAGATTTACTATGCAAATGGGCAAAGCCACCTATTTCTTTTACTACAGCGCTGCCAAATTTTAAGGAATCTTTGATTTGTGCTGTAGTAGCCATGTCAAGTAATACTCTTGCCATATCAGCATCTTTTGTCTTGATATTCAGACCCCCAATTAAGTCGGATGAATTTTCTTTATTCGCCATCCAGCGTGCAGCGGTACTCGTGGCGCCTTGTTGTGAGAGAGCAAAAACCGAGGCACCTTTAGCCGTAGGTAATACAAAGGCATCTGCATGAATGGATATAAATAAATCTGCTTGTACTTTACGGGCTTTTTGTATACGAACACCAAGTGGCACAAAAAAATCTGCATCTCGCGTCATGAGGACTCTAAACTCGGGTAAGTCCCCTAGTTGACCTTGTAGTCTTTTGGAGATTGCCAGGACAATATCTTTTTCACGTGAGCCACGCGCACCAATAGCCCCAGGATCTTCACCGCCATGACCAGGATCAATAGCTACAGTAACAATACGCTTAAATTTATTTGACCGAATCGCAGGAGCCTCAATTTTTGCATTTGCTTGCGGAGTGGGACCGCTATTTTTTTTAGCGATGGAAACGATTGGATCATCTTCCTCCACTTTGAGATTTTTTTGTAAAAACACCGTCATTGGATCTGGCGGATTTTTGGGATAAAGATCTAAAACATGACGATGTTGGTAATTTCCTGCGGGTTCGAGGGTGAACAGTTGTGGCAAAACTTCCTCTTTGAGATCAAATACCAAACGCACCACTTTAGTCTGGAATTGTCCGACACGAACGCCCGAGATGTAAGGATCATCATTTTCAATTTTGGCAACAATTTCTTTGATTTTGTTATTTAACTCGATCCCTTGAATATCGACTACAAGACGATTAGGATCTTTCAGGAGTTGCTGAGTAATCTGTAATGTTTCATCGGACTCGAGGGTAACCCGCGTGTAATCTTCTGCAGGCCACACACGCACACCTAGAAGAGTTGCGCCAAAGGCAATGCTTTTAGGTCCTAAAAGAATCAGCCAAGGGGCCAGTAATGCGGCATGCGTAATCTTCTTTAAAGCGTTTCTTTTAGAAAAAAGCATATTAAACAAAATTATCCATCAGCTTTTGCCCCAAAGGTGAGTGTGCTTGTATGTATCCTTCTCTTACAGATTGAGAAACATACATGAGGTGAATCTTCATATCAGGGGGGGGTAGAGTGTTTTCAGCCTTTTCTGGCCATTCGATAAAATTAATGCCGGGAAGAGAAAGAATATCTTTAAAGCCAGCTTCCTCCCACTCTAGTGGGTGATTCATTCGATACAAGTCAAAATGATGCAGTGGCATAGGTTGACCGTGAATTAATATGGAATAGGATTCACATAAATTATAAGTCGGACTTTTTACTTTTCCTAAATATCCTAAAGACCTCAGTATGTAGCGGATGAGGGTTGTTTTACCGCTCCCCAAATCACCATCAAACCAGACCTGAAAACCCGCATTCATGACAGGAAGTGATCTAATTAAATCTGCAATACTTTTTGCTAGATTCTCGCAAGCGGATTCGGAATCTAGTTCAAAAGGATATTTTTTGCCTACAATGTCCATTAATGGAAACCTCTAACCATCAAGAATTGAGTCACTGGATCAAAACCCAAGCAGAACTTTTGGGTTTTAGTGACATGCGTGTCACAGATTTGGATGTGAGCCAAGCCCTGCCGTATTTGCGCGATTGGTTGGAAAAAGGTCATCATGGTGATATGGATTATATGATTGAGCACGAACATTTGCGAGCGCATCCGGAAAACATATTACCTCAAGCAATCCGAATTCTGACATTTAGAATGAATTATTTACCCCTGAAACGCTTTCAGGCAGGTCAAGATTGGCGTAAGGAAGAATGGTCAAAAATCCATGATCCAAAATCGGCAGTCATTTCCGTCTATGCAAGGGGGCGTGATTACCACAAAGTGATGCGTGGTCGACTACGGCAACTTGCCCAAAAAATTGAAACTCAGATAGCGCCACTGCACTACCGGGTAGCTGTAGATTCTGTCCCTTTATTAGAGGTTGAGTTTGCAAAAAAATCAGGTATCGCTTGGCGAGGCAAGCATACTTTGGCTTTGAACCGAGATGCAGGATCGATGTTTTTCTTGGGTGAGATATTGCTCGATTTGCCATTGCCTATCGATCCGCCGATTAGCGATCATTGTGGCCAATGTCAAGCGTGTATCGATATATGTCCCACAAAAGCGATACTAGCCCCCTACAAACTTGACGCTCGAAGATGCATTTCATATTTAACGATTGAGCATAAAGGAGCGATACCGATTGAAATGCGCCCACTTATCGGGAATCGTATTTACGGCTGTGATGATTGTCAATTGATTTGTCCATGGAATAAGTTTGCTAGCCCATCACATATTGGGGATTTTGAGGAGCGTCACCAATTAGGTGATTTAAATTTAATAGAAATCTTCACTTGGACTCAAGATGATTTTGATCAGAAGTTTCAAGGGAGTGCTATTTATCGCACTGGATATGAGCAGTGGATGCGCAATGTTGCCATTGGCCTCGGGAACTTACTACGTGACGAGAAGACGGATACAGAACTTAAATATCAAGTCAGACATGTTTTAAAAAATCAGTATCAACGCATCAATGCACTCGTTGATGAGCACATTGCTTGGGCTTTGAATATCTAGAGGATTACAATATCGCAATGGACAAAATATTACAAGAGCTCAGTAGTGTAGAAACTTTTGCAAAAGCATTTCGAATAGGAATCAAGTCGGGTTTATATGGTCCAGGTCTCGTTTTGTTTTCTGGTATGGTAGGTTTTGGTGCTATGGGTCATGGCGTTGGACTCAGTGCATTACAAACGACAGCAGTGTCATTTTTCATGTATGCCTTACCTGGACAAATTGTTTTTATTGAAATGATGTCGATGGGGGCTGCTTCTAGCGTAGTGGCGATTGCAGTTGCGTTAACATCGACACGATTTTTGACGATGGTACTGACACTTTTTCCACAAATGCCAAAAGCTAAAAATGAACCTGCCAGATTATTATCCGTGCATTTGGTATCCATGAGCTCTTGGGCATATTGCATGAAAGATTTTCC
This sequence comes from Polynucleobacter sp., assembly GCA_040403635.1. Lineage (GTDB taxonomy): Bacteria > Pseudomonadota > Gammaproteobacteria > Burkholderiales > Burkholderiaceae > Polynucleobacter. Next base: position 3,026 of record JBBAKF010000006.1, on the reverse strand, counting down.
AAAAATGAAGCCAGAGATCAGGTATGGTTATTTTTTGGGCATAGGATTAGTTTGTTGGTCATTGGCAATACCAGGGACGATCTTTGGTTACATCCTTTCTGAGTACGTGCCAATTTGGGTGGCGATTCCTCTGGTCTTTGTGAACCCTTTGTTTTTCTTACTATCTTTTGTTGATGTGGTGGCTATCCTCAACCGGATTGCAATTATCGTTGGAGGTATCGCCGGGGCGGTCTTTTATCAAATTTATCCTGAAAATGCTCTATTAATTTCGGGATTAGGATTTGGAAGCTTAGTGTATTTAGTGGATTACTTTCGAAGAAAAAGGATTCAATAAATATGGATTTGATTGATAAGGCGATGTCAGAATACGGATGGTGGTCCGTATTAGCATTTGTTGTTTTGGCAACGTATTTTTGGCGAGGCCTTGGGGTCTTATTAGCGGGGCATGTTTCTCAGGACAGCGAGATATTTAAATGGTTATCTTGCGTGACATATGCTTTAGTAGGTGCACTGACATTTAAACTCATCTTATTGCCGATTGGAATTTTAGGCCAAGTACCTATCTACTATCGATTCTTTGTATGTTGCGTCTGTTTGGTCTATATGACTAAATTTAAAGGTGGATTAAGTCGTAGCTTATTGTTGGGAAGCCTGCTCATGGCGGCTTATAGTTTGACTCTATAGACTTACTTTTGAAGTAAATACTTTGTGACTGGGGATGAAATATCCCTGCTCATAAAATGCCTTTCTTTTTTAAATGAGAATGATTATCATTTGTTTTTGTTAAATTATTATTAAGAAAGGAAGTCATTTTGCATCAGCAAAAACTAAATATAAAAAAATGGATACAACACGGTATCTGTATTGGAGTCAGTATCCTTTCGATTGGTGTTCAGGCTGGAGAGGGTTATTTTGGCTGGGTTTATGGACTGGACTTACAGCCTCAGGGTAAATGGGAATTTGAACAACGACTGTAGCTGACAAGAGGTCAAGCCAGTGGCTCCTATGATTTATGGCAAGGGAGAACCGAAATTGAGTATGGACTCACCAATAATTTTCAAATCGCTGGATATCTCAACAGTTACTCGATTAATGCAGCAAGAAACTATACCAATCAAGATTTTTGTGACCAAGGAAGAAGTCCTTGTACTGGAGGATATGGGGTGCCGGGTAGTGCGAATTTAAATGATTCTTATTCAAAAATAGGTATTGATGGAGTATCTATAGAGGGAATATGGCGCATTACAAATCCAGTGACATCACCTATTGGAGTAGGACTATATATAGAACCAACCATCGGGTATTTAAAAAATGCATTAGAGACAAGAATCATCTTGCAATCAAACTTTATTGATGACCGATTGATTCTTGCCGGAAACTTCGTTTATGAAGTCGAAAAATTAAAGTTTGACGAAGAACCGATCGAGGAGACGATCATAGATTTTGTGGGTGGGATAACCTACCGGATCATACCTAATCTCAATATAGGTTTAGAGTACCGATTCCATAATGATTTTGACGGATATACATTGAGTCGGCAGACGCAAAGAGCCCATTTTTGGGGGCCGAATATTCACTACGCAACAAAAGATTGGTGGGTAACAGCTGCTATGAGAACCCAGATTGGCGGAAAGTGCTGGGATCCCGGAACTGCAGAGTGCTCAGGTGGCAAAGTCTGGGATAGTCATGGCCGTAATGAATACATCATTAAATTTGGGATGCCATTCTAATGCAATGGAAATCAGCCAGTTATATAGCCGTTATTTGTGTAGCGAGCCAAGCACCTATGGGTTTGGTTTGCGCTAAAAAATACATCAGTATTGATGAAGTCAAACAAGTGATGTTTAGTGGAGAAGTATTTACGCAAATAGAGCTGGATATTCCTATAAAAGTTAGAGAGCAAATGCGCAAAGAATCTGGAGTAAGGTATGCATTTAATCAAAAAATGATTTGGAAGTCTACAAGTGGTTCATGGCTCATTACAGATGAAGTCGTTGGTAAACACGAAATGATTACCTATGTATTAGGAATCAATGCTGAGGGAAAGATTCAAGGTGTAGAAATACTCGAATACAACGAAACTTATGGGGATGAAATCAGAGAGAAGAAGTGGTTACAACAATTTAAGGGTAAGCATGCTAATGAAACATTGCGCTTTAATGAAGATATCAAAAATATTAGTGGCGCCACTCTATCTTCAAAGCATGTCACTAATGGTGTTCAAAGATTAATGGTTTTATATCGAGAGTATTTAAGTAAAGTTTAATATGCGCAGAAACCAACCATTACTAGGTACTTATGTAGAAATTTGGATTGAGGAACTTAATGAAAAAAATGTTCAACAAAATTTCTTTTATCAAGAAATATGTAATGTGGTGTTTCATGAAATTAAAAAAGTACAGGATCTGATGTCGATACATGCCGCTGAAAGCGAAATATCGAAGTTAAATCGATTATCGAAGGCAGATAAAAAATTTGAACGCAAAATTCATCCTTGGACATATGAAGTGCTCTTGATTGCGAAAAAGATTTGTGAGGAGACAGATGGACTCTTTGATTGTGGGATTGGTCAATATGCTAAACATCAAAACAGTCAAAAGTGGGATGAGTTGGGTATAAGGTCGATTGAGTTTTTAGATACACATCACATCATGATCCAGGGGCCAATCCGATTTGATCTGGGAGGGATAGCAAAGGGATATGCAGTAGATCGCGGTATAGAGATTTTAAAGAACTTTGGCATCGAAAATGCCTCAATCAATGCTGGAGGAGACATGCGTGTCATAGGAAAAAATCACCATGCCGTTTATTTGAAAGAAAGTGATTTTGGCAACGCTTACATATATTTAGGAGATTTAAATGATGGCGCAATTGCAACTTCGTCTACCCGCTTTGGTAGAACTACAAAGAAAGGGGGCATATCTTATTTGATAAATCCAAGAACCAGGAAGTGTATAGAAGATGATTTAAGTTATTCGATCATCGCACCAACATGTGTGGTAGCGGACTGTTTAACAAAAGCATTA